>NZ_DAMCTG010000001.1:0-218602 GCF_032113835.1 Achromobacter sp.
GCGGCCCGACGACCACGGCATTCTGTGGCCCGTCGATGCGGGGTTTGGGCAGCGTCTCGGCGCGCCATTCGGCATCGTCCGGCACTAGCTCCGCTTCGTAGTGGTAATGAGTGCCTCGCGGAGCGTCGGCGCTTTCCTCGGCCTGGCTGGTGTGTTGCGTGCCGCGGTGGACGATGCGAATCGGCCGCCAGCCGTGATTCAAGTCCTCGCGCGGATGGCCGGCCAGTGTGAACGAGATGCCGGGCTGCAGGCGTGGATCGTCGCCTTCGACCAGGGCGATGCGAGCATCGCGGCGGTGGCCGCGCAGGCGGGTCTCGGTGAAGGATTTGCCGGCCTCGTCGAACTTGGCGCGTGCCGGGTAGTCGTAGCGTTCGTAGCGCCGGCCCTGATGATCCAGGTCGCGTCCGTCGCGGCTGTGCTGGTGGGTGTAGCGGGGATGGTGGAAGGTGTAATCGCGCTGCGTCTGGCGTGCGGTGCGCACGTTTTCGGCGTAGGAAAATCGGTGCAATGCGGGCTGAGGCCGATCGCCGCCGGGCGTGGGGTTGTATTGAACAGGCTCGTCGCCCACGCGGCCGTGGATGAACAGGCGGTCGCTGTGGACAAGTTGATGGCCTTCGGCGCTATGGCGGAACGAGTAGAAAAAGCCCTCTTCGCGCATGATGCGTTCCACGAAGTGGTAATCGGTGTCGCCGGCTTGCACGCAGTATTCGCGGGCCTGATGCTCGGTGGTGTTGCGCTGCTCGTAGTCGTGGGTGAGACCATGCGCCTTGAGCACCGTTTCGGCGATTTGCGGAACCGTGAGGGCCTGAAAGATGCGCCAGTCGGAACTGAGTTTCAAGCGCGCCAGCCGCGGCTCGACCACTGCGCGGTAGCGGGTGCGTCGAAAGCCCGTGTCGTTTTGAACGAATGACGACACTGCGCCGTGGACATAGCGCACCGGGGTGTCACCGTGCCAGAGGGTGAGCAGCGCGGCGCGGTCCAGCACCTTGCCGAAGTCGATGGCAGGGTCGTTGCTGGCCAGTTCCACTTCAAGCAGAAAGGTCTCTGACAGGCCTTCTTGCAGCGTGAATTCGACGACCTCGAAGGATGTGTCGCCGACGGCAAAGGTGAACTGAAGATCGGATTGGATAGGTATGACGTGCTCCCGCAACGACAGACCTTTCCTTTCAACGGTGAGCGTCAGGTCCGCCTATAGGCAAGCGTCCGCTGCAATCAGAGGAATGCAGTGGACTCGCATGGCATGCGCTGCCATTTCGTCATAGCGGCCAATTTCTGGGTATCGAACCGTTCTTATATTTGTCGGAAACGGCGCTCAGAACGCGCGGAAACAGCCGGGCGCGATGATGTCGGCCCGGGTCTGCAACATGGCATTGCACTATGCGTGTTCGGCGCGGATTTACGGGCCCTCGCGCACCGCTACCTTGAGATGCCGCGGTGCTCGATGGTCGACAGCATCTCGAGCAGCACGTCCATATCCACCGGTTTGACCAGATGCGCATTGAAACCGGCTTCCATCGATGCCCGGCGGTCTTCTTCCTGCCCCCAACCGCTGAGCGCCAAAATGCATTGGATCGATCGGATGTTGTCTGCCATGACGATCTCAAGCCCCAGCGTGCCTTGCAGATCCGTCAGTTGCTCGACATCGGGCACGACCGGCGTTCCAGGTGCTGGGCGGTTTCGGCGCAGCTTGCAACCCAGCCGTCTTCAGCGAAATGCTCGACCAGGCGTGCGCTCAGCCCCTGGTGGACGGCGATGCGCAGCGTGTTCTTGGCGGGGTCGTAGATCTGGATGTTGCCTTTCTCCGTTCCGGAAATGTCGGCGGCGGCCAGGATCTTCTTGAGCAGCGGTTCGAATTCGCCGGGGCCGACAAGTTCGGCGCTCAGTGCCTGCGGCCGGGATAGCGCGTTTACCTCGTTGCGCAGAGCCGCCGCGACGCGGTCGCGTTCCACGACGATGCTGGGGGCCAGCGCGCCGAACTCGGCGACGCGTTGTTCCCACGGCGTGCAATGGCGCACCTGCGGCAGGCAGAGAAGAAACCAGCCGACCGGCGCGCCGTCGGGCGCCAGCGCCGCGCGCGCGTGGCAGGCGTGAATGCTGTTGGCCCGGCAGATGGCGCGCCAGGACTCGGCCCACGTCGTCGCTTGCTCGATGTCGTGGCATTCGACTGGGTTGTCTCGTCGGATTGCCGGGTCGTCAGACGCAAAGAGCGCCTCGTGCATCGGCAGGCCGCGCAGGGGGCAGGCGATCAAGGCGGGAAGATGGGTGTAATAGGCGTCGCCGACGGTGACGCGAGCGGGGCTGGTCAACAGGACGCATGCGTGAGTGCCGGGCGCAAGGTGCATCTCTTCTTCGTGCGACGCCGCGGCGGCGGCCGTCCCCCGGCAAGCGCGGGGGATTGAAACGAGGCGCTCAGCGCGAGGGCCAGAGCGCCTTAGAGGCTTCAGATAATTGCACGAATCGCGCAGAAGGAATGTTGCAAACTGTCCCGACTGTGGCGTTGCGTGACCCGCCGCGCGACTACTCCAGCGGCAGGGTCAGTACGCCTTGGGGGGCGGGGCGCATCATGACGCGCCGGTACCAAGCCGACAGTGCGGGCGTGGCTGGGCGTTCGACGGGCAGGGCAAGCCAGCGGTGCGCGGCGGCGACGAGCGCGATGTCGCCCATCGTCAGGTGGCGCCCGGCGATGAATTCGCGGCCCTGCAAGGCCTGGTCCAGGATCAGCGCACGATCGTTGGACCGCTTGATCGAACTGTCGATGGCAGCCTTGTCGCGGCGGTCTTCAGGCGTGCGGATCAGGCCCAGGAATGCCGGTCCCATCGCGGGCTGCCATTCGGTCGCCTGCCAGTCCATCCAGCGGTCGGCATCGGCGCGCAGGCAGACGTCTTCGGGCCACAGCGAGCCCACGCCGTAGCGCGCCGCCAGGTAACGCACGATGGCATTGGATTCCCAAAGGATGAAGCCGCCGTCGTCGATGACGGGGACGAGGCGGTTGGGATTGAGCTTGGCCGCGTAATCGGCGGTGTCGACCACGCCGAACGGGCCGCCAGCTTGAACAAAGGTGTGCGGCAGGGCCAGCTCGCGTACGGCCAGCATCACTTTCTGAACGTTGACGGAAGTCAGGCGTCCCCAGATCTTCAACATAGCCAATCCTTCTAAGGGTCAGGCCGGCGGCAGGTGCCGCCGCGCAAAGCCGCTATCGCGCGCGAAGCGCGTCCAGTCGAATGCCGGCCCGGGGTCGGTCTTGCGTCCCGGGGCGATGTGTTCGTGTCCCTGAGCGGCCACCAGGGGATAACGCGCGCGCAAGGTGTGGGCCAACCGGCGCAACGACGCGTACTGCTCGCCAGTGTAGGGCAGCGTGTCCGTGCCTTCCAGTTCGATGCCGATGGAAAAGTCGTTGCAACGCTCGCGGCCAGCGAAGCGCGACACGCCGGCGTGCCAGGCGCGCCGGTCGGTGGAGACGAATTGCACGATGCGGCCGTCGCGGCGGATGAAAAAGTGCGCCGACACGCGCAGGCCGCGCAGGCGTTCCAGCCAGGGGTGTGAGCTGTAGTCGAGCGTGTTCAGGAAGAGGCCCGCGACTTCCGGTCCACCGAACTGGCCCGGCGGCAGACTGATGTTGTGGACGACCAGAAGCGAGACCTGCGCGTCCGCGGGGCGCGCGTCGCAGTTGGGTGAGCGCAGAAGTGATACGCCCGGCGCCGGCGCCAGCCAGCCATGTCGATCCAGGAGCAAGGGCATAGGGAGGGAGCGTGTGAGAATTCCGGCACCCATTATGCCGCGCCGCCGCTGGATGCCCTATCCGGCAATCCGCCGGGAGGGGCGGCGCCCCGGATGGACGGGTCAGCGCTTTGCCGGGCCCAGGCGGGCGTGGTCGGCGCTGCACCAGGTCTGGCCGTTCTGCAGCAGGGCCTCGGAGCGGGGCAGATGGATGCCGCAATGAGCGCAGCGCACCATGGATTCCAGGGAGGGCGGGGGCTGTGCGCCCTGCGCCTTTTTCTTCTGGCCGCTTTGCGCGTCGGCCTGGCGCTGCGCGGCCATGCGGCCGGCAATGCGGGCGACAAACAGAACCAGGATGATCAGAACGATCCAGAACAGCAACTTGCCCACGTCAGCCTCGATGCAGAATCATTTCCAGCACGAACCGGCTGCCGGTGTAGGCCAGAATCAAAAAACCAAAACCCGTCAGGGTCCAACGCAGCGCGACGCGGCCGCGCCAGCCCCAGATGTGCCGGCCGACCAGCAGCACGCCGAACGTCAGCCAGGAA
The DNA here is from genome assembly GCF_032113835.1 of Achromobacter sp. Lineage (GTDB taxonomy): Bacteria > Pseudomonadota > Gammaproteobacteria > Burkholderiales > Burkholderiaceae_B > Achromobacter. The sequence goes on from NZ_DAMCTG010000001.1 coordinate 4,266, forward strand.
AGCAGAGTGAAGACGGTCTTGTGGTCGAACGGCAGAATTTTGCCGGTCAGCTTCATGGAGGCGACCGAGCCCGAGCCCACCGCCAGCGTCAGCACGACAAAGCCGATCCAGATGATGCGGAAAAGCAGCTGTTCCTGCACCAGCAGCGGCGGCTGCGAATCGAGCACGCGTCCGATGATGCTGCGTTCGGCGGGGGCATCCAGGGGACGATGCAGGTGGCGGTCAAGCAGGGCCATCATCATGGCGTGCAGGGCGGCGATGGTGATCAGGCCGTAGGCCGCCAGGGCGATCAGGAGGTGAACACGCAGCCAGGGGTCGTCGGCATGGGGCACGAACTGCCCCTGCGGGAAGATGGCGGCAAGGCCGCTGGCGATGGCTGCGGCGGGCAACAGCAGCAATTGCAGGCCGTCGATGCGCACCAGCAGGCTTTCCAGCCAGAAGACCACCATGCCCAGCCAGATGGCGGCGGACAGGGCCAGCGCCCATCCAATGAACAGATGCTGGGATCCCAGCATCGCTTGTTGCAGCCCGATTCCATGGAGAACCAGCGCGCCCAGCAGGCACAGACGGGCGATTTTGCCGGTCTGTTCCACTTCCCCGGCGCCGGCCAGGCGGATCCAAAGCGACCCCCCGAGCACCGCGTACGCCAAGGCAGCCGCTGTGTGAAATACAATGCCGAGTGACATAGAAACCGTTGTCTGGATGGGGCCTTGGGGTGCGCGTCACCCGAAAGCGCAGAATCCGCGCCTGCGGCCACCGTTCAATCAACTAGTTTAAGCGGAAACGCCTCTCATGCTCGATAACCTAACTCAACGCCTGTCGCGTGTCGTCAAGACGCTGCGCGGGGAAGCCCGCCTGACCGAGGCCAATACGCAGGAGATGCTGCGCGAAGTGCGCATGGCGCTGCTGGAAGCCGACGTCGCGCTGCCGGTCGTTCGCGACTTTGTCGCGCGGGTGAAGGAAAAGGCGCTGGGCGAAGAAGTCGCCGGCAGCCTCAGCCCGGGCCAGGCGCTGGTCGGCGTCGTCAACAAGGAACTGACTGCCCTCATGGGCGGCGACCTGGGCGCCGACGCCAATGAACTGTCGCTGGCCGTCCAGCCCCCCGCCGTCATTCTTATGGCGGGCCTGCAGGGCGCCGGCAAGACCACCACCACCGGCAAGCTGGCGCGCTGGCTCAGCGAAGGACAGCACACGCAGCACGGCCGCAAGACCGGCAAGAAAAAGGTGCTGGTGGTGTCCGCCGACGTGTACCGTCCGGCCGCTATCGACCAGTTGAAGAGCGTGGCCGCGCAGGTCGGCGTGGATTTCCTGCCGTCCGACCCCAGCCAGAAACCCGAAGACATCGCGCGCGGCGCGGTCGATCACGCCCGCCGCCATCATTACGACGTGCTGATCCTGGACACGGCGGGCCGCTTGGGCATCGACGAGGCCATGATGCGCGAGATCCGCGCGCTGCATGACCTGGTCAAGCCGGTGGAAACGCTGTTCGTGGTGGACGCGATGCAGGGCCAGGACGCGGTCAACACCGCGCGCGCCTTTGCCGACGCGCTGCCCCTGACCGGCGTCGTCCTGACCAAGCTGGACGGCGACGCCCGCGGCGGTGCGGCCCTGTCGGTGCGCCACGTCACCGGCAAGCCGCTCAAGTTTGTCGGCGTGTCGGAAAAGCTGGATGGCCTCGAGCCGTTCTACCCCGACCGCATGGCGCAGCGCGTGCTGGGCATGGGCGACATCGTCTCGCTCGTGGAGCAGGCGCAGAAGAACATCGACATCGCCGAAGCGCAGAAGCTTGCGTCCAAGATCAAGTCGGGCAACAAGTTCGACCTGAACGACTTCCGCGACCAGCTTGGCCAGGTGAAGAAGCTGGGCGACATGGGCTCGCTGCTGGAAAAGCTGCCGGCTCAGTTCCAGCAGGCGGCCGGGCAGTTGCAGGGCGGCCAGGCGGAAAAGCAGTTGCGCCGCACGGAAGGCATCCTGAATTCGATGACGGCCGCCGAACGCGCCAAGCCCGAACTGATCAAGGCCTCGCGCAAGCGCCGCATCGCCGCCGGTTCCGGCGTGCCGGTCCAGGAGGTCAACCGCCTGCTGGCTCAGTTCGAGCAGATGCAGGGCATGATGAAGCAGATGAAAAAGGGCGGCATGGCCAAGATGATGCGCGCCATGGGCGGCATGAAGGGACTGGGCCGGTTTGGAATGAAGTAAGCGGCCCCCACGCCGCACTCGCTTTGTTCGCTTGCTGCCCCCCGAGGGGGCTGCCCCGCCTTCGGGCGGCCGGGCGGCGGGGCGGCTGTTCTAACGTAGGACTGTAAGTCCGTAGCCAAAAAAATGGCCAGACATTGCGTCTGGCCAAGCAATCGCGGCAGGCAGGGGGCGCCGCGCCGCGACACAAGCCGGAGAACGCATGGGTGTCCCCCGGATTGTTTGAATTCGGTGCCGCTTACGACAGCGGCGGAATGCGCAGCACCTGGCCCGGGTAGATCTTGTCGGGGCTGGTGAGCATGGGCTTGTTGGCTTCGAAGATCAGGGTGTTCTTGGCGCCCTGGCCCTTGCCGTATTGCGCTTCGGCGATCTTCCAAAGGTTGTCGCCCTTCTGCACGGTGTACATCTTGGCTTCCGGCGTGGCCTGCTTGACCTGCAACTGGTTGTCCACCGCGGCCACACCAACCGTGTTGCCAAGCGCCAGCGAAATCTTCTCGGCGTCTTCCGTGCTCAACGCCTGGCCCGCGACCGTGACCTTGTCGCCGTCCACCGTGATTTGCAGGCCATCCGCGTTCAGGCCGTGCTTATCCAGCTCTTTCTTCAATTCCTCTGCCGTCGCGGCCTTGGCCTCGCTGGCGCCGAAGAGCTTTTCTCCAACGTCCTTGATGAAATTGAGCAGACCCATAGCGTTTCCTTTATCGATATTGCGGTGAGAAAACCTGTGCTCTCGAAGGCGCCTGCCAGGTTGAAGGCGGCGCGATAGAAACGATTATGACTCGCTCATTTGCCCTACGACGAGGGGTTGTGGTGTAACAGGTTGCTAGCCTTTTGCCAGACTACGCAACAATGCTGGCACCTTCGCAGCACGTTGGTATCTGGGGGCGTAAGCCCCCTCGTGCGTGGGGCGCCATGCAAAAAGGCCGCTGGGTGTCAGCGGCCTTCAAGGGGGTGTCGCGATGCGGCGCCGGAGCGCTGCGGGACCGTAATTCAGCCGCCGCCCACTGCGACCACGATCTCGATCTGGTCGCCGTCAGACAGCGCCGTCTGCGCGTGCTGGCTTTTGGGCACGATTTCGCCGTTGCGTTCGACGGCCACGCGCTTGCCCGCATAGCCCAACGTTTCGAGCAATTCGTTGACCGTGGTGTCCAGCGGGAACTCGCGGGCGTCTCCGTTCAGGGTGATGTGCATGTCAGGACTCCTCACTGTTTGGCGTAGGCGTCGGTGGCGGCGATCAGGCGCGCCAGCGTGCCGGGTTCGTCGAAGGCGTGGCCGGCATCGGGCACCAGGTGAAACTGCGCTTCCGGCCACGCGCGGTGCAGGTCCCACGCGGTGCGCGCGGGCGTGCAGACGTCGTAGCGGCCCTGCACGATGGTGCCGGGGATGCCGCGCAGCTTCTGCGCGTCGCGGATCAACTGGCCTTCTTCCATGAAGCCGGCGTTGAAGAAATAGTGGTTCTCGATGCGCGCAAAGGCCAGCGCCGCGCGGTCCGCGGCATGGCTTTGCTGATGACGCGGGCTGGGCAAGAGCGTGATGGTGCTGTCTTCCCATTTGCTCCAGGCCTTGGCGGCGCGCAGTTGCTCGGCGGGATCGTCGCCCGTCAGGCGCTTGTGGTACGCGGTGACCAGATCGCCGCGCTCGGCCTCGGGGATCGGCGCCAGATACTCTTCCCAGCGGTCGGGAAACAGCCACGACGCGCCTTCCTGGTAGAACCATTGGATCTCGGCGCGGCGCAGGCCGAAGATGCCGCGCAGCACGAGTTCGCTGGTGTGCGCCGGGTGCGTCTCGGAATAGGCCAGCGCCAGCGTCGACCCCCAGGATCCGCCAAACACCAGCCACTTCTCGGCGCCCATGACTTCGGTGCGCAGGCGCTCGATGTCGGCGACCAGATGCCACGTGGTGTTGTTGTCCAGACTGGCGTGGGGATGCGAGCGGCCGCAGCCGCGCTGATCAAAAAGCAGCACGTTGTAGCGTTGCGGATCGAACAACTGCCGGTGCACGGGCGAGCAGCCGCTGCCGGGTCCCCCATGCAGGAAGACGGCGGGCTTGCCATTGGGGTTGCCGCACATTTCCCAATAGATCTGGTGTCCGTCACCGGTGTCCAGCATGCCTTGGCGGTAGGGTTCGATCGGCGGATACAGCATCAGGCGGCTCGCTTGAAGATCAGGTCCCAGACGCCGTGGCCCAGGCGCAGGCCGCGTGTCTCGAATTTGGTGAGGGGGCGGTAATCGGGGCGCGGCGCGTAGCCGCCGTCGACGGTGTTCTTCAGTAGCGGCTCGCCGCTCAGCACTTCCAGCATCTGCACCGCGTAGTCTTCCCAATCGGTGGCGCAGTGGATGTAGCCGCCGGGCGCGATGCGGCTGGCCAGCAGCGAAATGAACGTAGGCTGGATCAGGCGGCGCTTGTGATGGCGCTTCTTGGGCCACGGATCCGGAAAGTAGATGTGCACGCCGGCCAGGGAGTCGGGGGCGATCATGTCGCGCACCACTTCCACGGCGTCATGCTGGATGATGCGCAGGTTCTGGATGCTGGAGTCTTCGATGCGGCGCAGCAGCGATCCGACACCAGCGTTGAACACTTCCACGCCCAGGAAATTGTCGCCAGGCCGGGCCAGCGCGATCTTCTCGGTGGTTTCGCCCATGCCGAAGCCGATCTCCAGCACCGTCGGGGCCTGCCGTCCGAAGGCGGCGGCCGGATCCAGGCGGCGGGGGGCGTAGGGGATGGACCATTGGCCCATCAGGCGCTCCAGCGCAGCAAGCTGACCCTGGGTGATGTGGCCGCGGCGATGGACGAAGCTGCGGATGTGGGCGGCGCCCGGGCTGTTGGGCGCATACGCGGCGCTGGCCAGCGCCGCCTGGGTTTCCGGGGAAACGGAGGCGGGCGCGGCGTCGGCGGCGGGCGTGGCGGAAGGACTCACGGCCGGCTTGGCGGGCGCGTCTGCGTGGGTGTCCGCAGGGGTGTTCGTGGCGTTGTTCGTGGGGTTGTTCGTATTCATAGGCGGGATTGTAGTGGCAGGTCTGCCCGCGCGGAGCCGGTCATAGGGACTAAAACAGGGACACATTTATCCCGGTCGCCTGCGGCTATAGTTTCAGCCCGGTTTCCCTGCGCCGTAGACTCTTTTCATGAACTTTGCCCGGATCGACCTCGTCACGCTTGCCCTGTTTGTCTCCGTGGCGCGCCAGGGAAGCATCTCGGCCGGCGCGCGCCAGTCACATCTGGCGGTGGGCGCGGCCAGCAAGCGGATCTCGGACCTGGAAGCCGCGCTGGGTTCGCCGCTGCTGTTTCGCAATGCCGCCGGCGTGGAGCTGACTGACGCGGGGCAGGCGTGCCTGGTACATGCGCTGCGGGTGCTGCAGGAGGTCGAGCAGATGGCCGGTGCGCTATCCGACTTCGCGCAGGGCGTGCGAGGGCAGGTGCGCATCGCCGCCAATACGTCTTCGCTGACCCAGTTCCTGCCCGAGGACCTGGCCGCCTTCATGGACGAGCACCCCGCCGTGCGCATCGACCTGGAAGAGCAGAACAGCAGCGACATCGTCACCGCCGTGCTGGAGAACCGCGCGGACATCGGCGTCTTTGCCGACCGCACGCCGGCGGACGGCCTCACTACCTTTCCCTATCGCCTGGACGAACTGGTGCTGATCGTGCCGCAGCGCCATCCGCTTGCCGCCGAGCCGCAGGTCGCCTTCGCGGACACGCTCGCCTACGACTACGTCGGCCTGCCGCCCGCGACGTCGCTGGCGACCCGGTTGTCGGAAGAGAGCGGCCGCATGGGCCGGGCGATGCGGTTGCGCATCCAGGTGCGCAGCTTTGATGCCATCTGCCGCATGGTGGCGGCCACGCGCGGCGTGGGCATCCTGCCGCGCATCGCTGCCGAGCCGCACGCGCGGTCGATGCCCATCCGTCTGATCCCGCTGACCGACGAGTGGGCGCGCCGCTGGCTGCTGCTGGGCGTACGCGACGCCGACACCCTGACCGTGGCCGCGCGTCTGCTGCTGGCCCATCTGCGCGGCGAGGGCTGAGGGTTAGCCCGGGGTTTCTCGTTCCGGGAATGCCCCTTTCCCCGATTGTCCATTCCGCTCCCCGGCGCTTTGCGCGCACACTGCCTTCCATCACTACCGTAAGACGCGCCTGGGAGGCGATATGGCAGGGCAGATTCTTGCCGGCATTCGTGTGCTGGAACTGGGACAACTCATCGCGGGGCCTTTCGCGGCCAAGACTCTGGCGGATTTTGGCGCGCAGGTCATCAAGATCGAGCCGCCGGGTCAGGGCGATCCGCTGCGCAAATGGCGTCTGCTGCACGAGGGCACCTCGGTGTGGTGGGAGGCGCAGTCGCGCAACAAGCAGTCGGTCTGCGTGGACCTGCGCCAGCAGGAAGGCCAGGACATCGTGCGCATGCTGGCGCGCGAGGCCGACGTGCTGATCGAGAATTTCCGTCCCGGCACGCTGGAAAAATGGGGCTTGTCGTGGGAAGCCCTGCACGAGCTGAATCCTCGCCTGATCATGTTGCGCATCTCGGGCTACGGCCAGACCGGCCCCAAAGCGCGCGAACCGGGCTTTGCCGCGATCGGCGAAGCCATGGCGGGCCTGCGCTACCTGAATGGCGAGCCGGGCCGCGCGCCGGTGCGCGCCGGGCTGTCGCTGGGCGACACCATCGCCGGCCTGCATGGCGCGCTGGGCGTGATGCTGGCGCTGTATCAGCGCGATGCGCGCGGCGGCGTGGGGCAGGTGATCGACACCGCGCTGTACGAAAGCCTTTTCAACCTCAGCGAGAGCCTGCTGCCCGAGTATTCGGTGTTCGGCGCGGTGCGTGAGCCCGCCGGCGCGTCGCTGCCCGGCATCGCGCCGTCCAACGCCTACCCGTGCCAGGACGGCTATGTGCTCATCGCGGGCAACGGCGACGCCATCTACACCCGCCTGATGGCCCGCATCGGCCGCGACGACCTGGGTCAGGACCCGGCGCTGGCGCACAACGACGGCCGCGCGCGCCGCGTTCAAGAGATCGACGCCGCCATCGGCGCCTGGACGCAGGAACGCCGCATCGACGACGTGCTGGCCGCGATGCTGGAAGCGGGCGTGCCCGCCGGCCGCATCTATTCCATCGCCGACATCGCCAAGGATCCGCATTACCGCGCCCGCAACGCCATCACGTCGATGGAATCCGCCGCGGGCGTGCAGGTGGAAATGCCTGCTGTGTTCCCGTACCTGTCGTCCAACCCCGGCGCGGTGCGCGAACGCGCGCCGACCCTGGGCGAACACACCGACACTGTGCTGGCGTCCGCAGGCCTGACCGAAGAACAGCGCGCCGCGTTGCGCGCCAAGGGAGTGATCGCATGAACCACGGACCCGCCCGCATCGAGATCAACGAGGTCGGGCCGCGCGACGGCCTGCAGATCGAGAAGACCATGGTGCCCACGGACGACAAGGTCGTCTTCGTGGATGCGTTGTCCGACTGCGGTTTCGCCCGCATCGAGGTCACCAGCTTCACGTCTCCCAAAGCCATTCCCGCGCTGGCCGACGCCGTCGACGTCATGCGCCGCATCCGCCGCCGTCCCGGCGTGATCTATACCGCGCTGGTCCCGAACGTGCGCGGGCTGGAACGCGCGCTGGAGGCTGGCACCGACGAAATGAACCTCGTCATGTCGTGCAGCGAGACGCACAACCGCGCCAACCTGCGCATGACGCGCGACCAGTCGTTTGCCGAGCTGACTCAGGTGCTGGCTGCTGCGGCAAAGGCCGGCGCGCCGTGCAACGTGTCCTTGTCGACCGCGTTCGGCTGTCCGTTCGATGGAGATGTGCCTGCGGACACGGTGCTGGATCTGGTCGCGCGCCTGGTCGATGCGGGCGCTGCCGGCATCACGCTGTGCGACACGACGGGCATGGCGTTTCCAACGCAAGTGGCCACGTTGTGCGAACAGGCGGCTGCGCGCCTGCCGGCCTCGGCGCTGACGGTTCATTTGCACAACACGCGCGGCATGGCGCTGGCCAATGCCATCGCGGCCTGGCAGACCGGCATCACGCGCTTTGATGCCGCTGCCGGCGGCCTGGGCGGATGCCCTTACGCGCCGGGCGCCAGCGGCAACGTCAACACCGAAGAGCTGGTCCACATGTTTGCCTGCATGGGCGTGGAGACGGGCGTGTCGCTGGAGCCGCTGCTGGCCATCGTGCGCGGCCTGCCCGGACTGGTCCAGCGCGATCTTTCCAACGCGCTGTTGCAGGCGGGCCCGAGGTTGGCACTGCATGCGCCGCCCGCGTGGCTGGCCGAACGGTTTCCGGCCGATGCCTGATTGATTGGTCTTTTCCCAGCAGTACCTGCTGTACCCGAACCACCCACAGATAAAACAATACCCAGGAGACAACGCATGGCCTCTTTCCGCCTGCCCACCGCACTGCGCGTCAGCGCCGCCTTCGCCCTGATCACCGCCGCCGGCGCCGCCAGCGCACAGGCCGATTTCCCCAACCGTCCCGTTACGCTGATCGTGTCCGCCGCGCCCGGCGGCACCACCGACATCGCCGCCCGCCTGATCGCGCAGCCTCTGGGCGCAGCGCTGGGTCAGAGTGTCGTCGTCGAGAACAAGCCGGGCGCCTCGGGCGGCATCGCCGCGCAGGCCGTGGCCCGCGCCAAGCCGGACGGCTACACGCTGCTGCTGCAATATTCGGGCTTTCAGGTCATCACCCCGCACGTGACGCCCGCCGCCGGCTGGGATCCCATCAAGGACTTCGCCCCGGTCGCCAACGTGCTGTCCGCGCCGCAAGTCGTGGTCGTGCGTCCCGACCTGCCCATCAAGTCCTTGAAGGAACTGGTCGCGTACGCCAAGGCCAACCCGGGCAAGCTGAATTACGCGTCGTCGGGCAACGGCTCGCTGCAGCAGGTCGCCACCGAACTGCTCAACCAGATGGCCGGCACGCAGATCACGCACATTCCGTACAAGGGCACCGGCCCCGCGCTGAATGACCTGCTGGGCGGCGCCGTCGACATGACGATCACCACGCCGCCGCCGCTCCTGGGCCAGATCGCCGCAGGCAAGCTGCGCGCGCTGGCGGTCACGGGCAACGCCCGCCTGCCGTCGCTGCCCGACGTGCCCACGGCCGCCGAAGCCGGCTACCCCGATCTGATTGTCTCGTCGTGGTTCGCCATGTACGCGCCGAAGGACACGCCCGCGCCGGTCGTCGACAAGATCGCGGGCGAAATCCAGAAGATCATGAAGACCGACGAGTTTCGCAAGAAGGCGGCCGAGCAGGGCGCCGAGGCGATCTTCATGGGCCCGAAGGAATTGGGCGCTTACACGCAGACCGAGCTGGACCGCTGGGGCAAGGTGGTCAAGGCCGCCAACATCACGGCGAATTGATATCGGCGATTCTTTGGTCGAAGGGGCGGGCTTTTTTGACCCGCCCCGACCGAAAAAAGCCGCGCTATAATCGCGGCTCTGCCCGGCCCACGGCTGCGGCACGACACCCGAGCGGGTGTAGTTCAATGGTAGAACGGCAGCTTCCCAAGCTTCATACGAGGGTTCGATTCCCTTCACCCGCTCCACTGCTTATGTCCATAAAGTTCCGGCCTGGAACTTGAATCCAACGATGAAGTTTCGGGCATTCAGTACGCCGCCAGGCGTCGTCGATCTCCGGTCCGTGTTGAATGCGCCCGTGGGTCAGTGCTCCGCTAGACGAAAAGCCTCAGCCATCCGATCTTGTTCACGCGCTGGTAACCCCAGACTTCTGGCAAGCGTTCGCCATTGGCGGACAATTCCTTGAAACTCGCCAATGATTTCATCGGCATCAACCAAGCTCAATCGGAAATACGCGGCGACGTCGCGAGCGAGTTCCAGATCCAAGGCATTGTCCGCTTCAGTGATGTTGAGCTTCAGGCCATCTGCAATGGGCACTGGGTTCATGTCGTATGCCGCTGAGAGGCGCCATCCTGATCCTGGGATCAGGATGAACCCGTGATTTCGCAGGTGATCGTCTGTGTTGGAGACGAGAAGGTTGAAGACGATTCTGGACCAGAGTTCGCGCAGATCGGCATTGGTCTGCGCGCCATGCCTGATCAGCACCTCCGCCAGTTCCAGATAGCTGACACCGGTCGAGGCGTCTTCCCCGTCCACATGACCGGTCATGGTCATGGCGGAGGCAAAGTGCAGGCGTTTCCCATCATCGGTCCGGTCAAACCGTCGCACCATGAAGCAGTGATGGTCACTCGCAAATTTCCGCGCTTCGGCAGCAGCAACATTCAGTCCGCAGCCAACAGCGAGGGCGTTGATGACCATTTCCCAGCCTCCGACATCGTAGTCATCACGCGTGCTCGGGAATTTGGCGATGTATAGATGTCCCTGCTCGTCGGCCACGCTCGCTTTGGGTCGGGCGCCGCCCAGCGAGCCACCGGGCGCAATAAGCATCCTGAGCCATTGCTGGCCCTGCTGGGACACGTTGCCTTGATCCTGTTCCAGCGCTCTAGCCGCTTGCTCCAGGGCCCGAATCTCGGTGAAGGGCGGGGCAGCAAGTCCGTTGGAGTTGTCGAGGTACTCTCCTTGATCTTCTCGCTTGTAGCGCAAAGCGCCCACGCGATAGAGGTCGTGGACGCCTAGGAGGTAATCCGTCTCGTACAGCCGTGTACCGGCAGGCTGGATACCTGCGCGGATGTCACGTTCGAGGCGGCGATCCATGAGCAAGCGACCCCAGCGATCCGGGCTGGAATCGGCAAACACGCCGAACCTGTCTTGTGGGGCAGTTGGGTACTGGGGGCCTTCGAAAAGAAAGAGCTTCGGGTCGAGCACCAATTGGCCAATCACGGGGTCGGCCAGCGCCGCGGGGTCATACTGAAACTCAAACGTCTCGTGCGCGCGCGTCCTGCGGGAGTTCAGAAACCCAAGCCGTTGCGGTTTTTGAAGGCCGTTCCAATCTGCATAGACCGCAATCATCGTCATGTCTTTGCGCCCTTCTTGGTCTTTTTCGAAGAGGCCTTCAGAAGTGAGGCTAGGCTTGTCGAAGTGATCGCAGGGGATTTGGCGGATGCTGGTGTTGGATCCGTACTGGTGCTGTAGCTTGATGCAGTATCTTGATTGGCCATCACTTGGCCGCTGGCGTTGCGCGCTTGCGGCTTGCTGGTTTCCAGGCTTGGCCGAGATTTCCGAATACCCATACCCCTCTTGGTGATGGGGGGAACCTGCTCAAGTCGGCCGGCCTTTACGAGGCGTGAGTCCTGAAGCCTGCGACCCAGCTCATCCTCGGCGGCGAGCAGGGCCAGGTCTCGTTCAATGCCGAGCACCTGCATCACTGAAAGATACGCGCCTATGGTCACGCCCGCTCCGCCAGCTTCCAGGGATCTCAGTGTCATTGGCGACATGCCGGCGCGCTCTGCCACTTGCTTGGCTGTGAGCCGGCGGCGCAGGCGCGCGAGTTTGAGCCGCTCCCCGAAACCCGCGAGGAGCTTCTCTGTCGAGGGCATGAGAGGGGCAGTCTTCTTTGCCACGATGCTAATATTCCGGTGTTTTTTGCAGTAAAGAGGAGGAATATTAGCGCTATAGCCTGTTGGAGTCCACTCCCCGGCTTAGCTCTAAGCAGTTTAGATTGAGCGAAGATGCTAATATTTTGGCCGTTTTGAAAAGAAAACGAAAAAATATTGTCTTTCATATGCCCTGGATAATTGGCGCGCCTGAGGAGCCGGTTCAGTCCACGGCTCTCATTGCCATGGAGGTACTTAGGGGCCTCGGGTTCATGGATAAACCCGGCAAAATTGAAATGACTATGCATGCTCATGGATAATCCCGTTATCCCAAGGAGCCTTCGGCATGGATCAATTGACAGCAATTCGCGGCTTTGCCCGCGTGGTGGAGGCGGGGAGTTTCACGCGGGCGGCGGATTCGCTGGATATGCCCAATGCCACGCTGAGCAAGATCGTGCAGGATCTGGAGGCGCACCTTGGCGTGCGCCTGCTTCAGCGAACGACGCGGCGCGTCACGGTCACGCCGGAAGGCCGCGAATACTACGAGAAGACGTTGCGCATCGTGCGCGACCTGGAAGACATCGACGGGTCGTTCAATGCCGTGCAAGGCTGGCCGAAAGGGCGCCTGCGCATCGACGTGGGCGGCTCTACCGCGCGTGACGTGCTGATCCCCGCGATCTCGGATTTCCTGGCGCGCTATCCCGACATCCGGATCGATTTCGGGGTGTCGGACCGCCCCGTGAACCTGATCAGCGACAACGTCGACTGCGTGATCCGCGGCGGTCCGCTCGACGATTCTTCGCTGGTGGCGCGGCAGATCGGCGCCGCGGATCTGATCACCTGCGCCACGCCGGGATACCTCAAGCAGTTCGGCACGCCTGCCTATCCGGATGAGTTGAAGAACGGCCACAAGCTGGTCAGCTACCTGTCGCCGCTGAACGGCCGCGCCTTTCCGTTCCGCTTCGAGCGGGATGGGGAAAAGATGGAGATCAAGGTCGAGCATCGCGTCGGCGTCAACGAAAGCAACGCGCATCTGGCGGCGGCGCTGGCGGGCCTCGGGATTGTCCAGACGTTTACCTATGCGGCGGGCCCCGCGTTGCAAAGCGGCGCGCTTGTCGAGATTCTGAAGCCGTGGCGGCCCCAGCCTTATCCCTTTCATGTGGTGTACCCGCATAACCGCCATGTCACGCATCGGCTGCGCGTGTTCATCGAGTGGCTTGTGGTGAATCTGCCCGCGCGGCTCAGATTTTGAAGGGACGACGCGGAATAAGAAAAGGGCGATCGAAGTGATCGCCTCTTTTGCAATTTGAGCTGGCCCGCAGCGTCGGAAGCTGTGCCGCCTATCCGGGAGATAGCGCGGTACAGGTTCACCCGGCGCCTTGCCTTGATTGATACCCTGCGTGATCTCCATCAACTGAAAGCCAGCGAAGCATAAGGATGGCCATTGCCGTCGGGTAAAAATGTCGGCCCGACGCGCTGTGCGTCGACTTCGCCACCGGGGAGTGATCAATCCATGTTGCGCCAACCTACGTTCCTTCCATCGGTCTTGCCGGCATGACCGAGACTTGCATCGCGCTTCTCGATCGCCTGCGTGACGACGGCGTCATTCGGCCCGATCACCATGCCGCTGCGTTGGTGCGGCTGGATACTGTGAACGGCGAGCCCTTCACCACGCTGGGCGAGGCCCTGTTATGGCTGGTGGATGAAGGCATCGTGTCCGATGAAGAACTGGACGCGATCGGCGAACTGTCCGTGACCGAGGCCGCCTTCGCCAGCAATGCGACGCGCTGTCAGGCTCTGGCGGAAATGGATGCGCTGATGCAGCGCAAGCTGGACGAGTATGTGAAGCGCGCGGGGTACGAAGGCCTCAAGGCGGCCTTTCCCGGCCCGGGCTGGGTCTGGCTTGGCGGGGCGGCGGCGGCCGTGATCGCGGCCGCGTGGTATCTGTTCGCGCCCGTGACGCCGCCGCAGTGCGGCGATGACGACGTGCGAAAGACGCTGCGGACGAGCATGTTCTCCAACTGGGTCCAACAGATAGCCAGAAATCCCTGGACCGGCGGGCCGGCTCCTTCGGACCTGCTCCAGGCGACCTACTCGGACGTCAAGGAGGTTGGCTATCTTCCCGCCGATCGTTCACGCGCTTGCAGCGCGACGCTGACGGTCGCTGGCAAGTCCTCTGCAATCGCCTACATCCTCAAGCCGAATGATGACGGCGAGATGATGATCATCGGGGCGGATCCGCGTGTGGTGCGTGTCCGCTATGGCCAGACTGACAAAAACGGCAAGATGCTGGACGTTGGTCAGCCTGTGGGCGCGACGCAGTTGGCCGCCGCATTCGAGCGGGGTGCTGCCGCCTTCGAGACGCCCACGCGCAGCGCGGAGCGCCTGGCGGCCATGAATCGCCAGCGCCAGCGCATGGGGCAGCCCGCCGAGACCGATACGCGCAGCGTGCGCAGTATCTATCCCGTGGGGGACTGCAAGGCGCTCGGTGGGGAGAAATGGTCCTGCCGCGTGCAAGCGGAATTCCGAGACCGTCTGATGTCGGCCATCGGGCGATCCGACTGGCAGGTGATGGAAGGCGATTTCAGTTTCGTGCAGAAAGGAACCACCTGGGAGGTGGGCGAGGATTTCTCGCGTCAGTACATGGATGCCAGGGTGCGAGCCCGTGTGGCGGATCTGAAGGGAGACGAGGCCGCGGCCAGGCTGGAAGCGATCCAGCAACAGCGGCCGGATGCCAGCGCCGGGAAAGGGGCGCCCCGTCAAAACGAAGCGCGCCCCGTTCAGAATTACTGATACCCGTCAGAAGCTCGGCTTCCTGGTCTGGCTGCGCTCCATGTACTCGATCCGCGCATTCATCCATGCCGGGTCGTGCATCTGGATGCTGACGCCGCTGTATTTCAATACCGCCTGCGTCATGTCCGTCGAGCAGCCCATGCCGGGGTTCGTGCTGGGCTTCTGGCACCACTCCAAACTCAGGTCGTTGGGATAGTTCGACTGGCGGCCGTACTTTTCCACCACGGCTTTGCCCATCGCGTCCTTGTTGGCCGGCGTCCACGGCAGTTCGTAGCGAATCTGGGAAACCGCCAGCGGACGTTGCTTGTCGACCGGCACACGGGGTTCGAAGTGAACGATGAAGCTGACGCCATCTTTGTCGTAGCTGAAGTTCATCGGCATCTTGGTGTTCGTGACGGGGTTGTTCGTCGCGTAGCCAATACGGATGTCTTTCTTGCCAACATTGAAGTTCTTGGCGGTGGCGGCGAGGGCTTCGTCGAAGTCCATGCCCGTCTTGACGCCGGCGACGTCGAACGTGCGGGCGTCTACCGAACGCGGGGAGGCGGCATGCGCGGGAGCAACGGCGACAGCGGCCAGTGCGGAAACGAGGAGTGCAGCTTTCAACTTCAAAATAAAGATCCTTTTCGAATAGCGCGGGGATTATCCGATCGGGTCTTTATTATGTCCCTAATAAAGTGCAACCAAACCTGTCATCGAACCTGTCTATTCAGACGGTGAACGCGAGGATGAAGGCCAACAGGGCAACGGTCATCAGCCCGCCCGCGACGGCCGCGGAAGGGCGGTAATCCGGGCCGGCGCCGTTGTCCTTGAACCGGAAGGGCCGCTTGACGCAGATGTACACGCTTGCCGCCAGGGCGGCCACCGCGACTGCGCCGGATGCGTAGGCAAGCATCTGGACACCAGAAACATGCAATGAAATGGCCGGGCGCGCGCCCGGCCACGAGATCAAACCGGCTGGCTCGGATCTTCGGCCAGGAAACCGCCGCTCTGATGCCGCCACAGGCGCGCGTACACGCCGTTCATCGCCAGCAGTTCCGCGTGGCTGCCCTGTTCGATGATGCGGCCCTGGTCCATAACGATGAGCCGGTCCATGGCGGCGATGGTCGACAGGCGGTGCGCGATCGCGATGACGGTCTTGCCCTGCATGACTTCGTCCAGGCTCTCCTGAATGGCGGCTTCCACTTCGGAATCCAGCGCGCTGGTGGCTTCGTCCAGCAGCAGGATGGGCGCGTTCTTGAGCATGACGCGGGCGATCGCGATCCGCTGGCGCTGGCCGCCCGACAGCTTGACGCCGCGTTCGCCGACGAGGGTGTCGTAGCCCGTGTTGCCGTGCGAGTCGCTGAGCTGCTCGATGAAGTCGTCGGCCTGCGCGCGGGCCGCGGCGGCGCGGATCTCTTCGCGGCTGGCGTCGGGGCGGCCATAGGCGATGTTGTCGCAGATGGAGCGGTGCAGGAGCGACGTGTCCTGCGTGACCATGCCGATGGCGCTGCGCAGGCTGTCCTGCGTAACCTGCGAGATGTCCTGGCCGTCGATGCGGATGTGTCCGCGCTCCACGTCGTAGAAGCGCAGCAGCAGGTTGATGAGCGTCGATTTGCCGGCGCCGGATCGGCCGACCAGACCGATCTTTTCGCCGGGACGCACGGTGAGGGTCAGGCCGTCGAGGACCTGGCGCTCGTTGTTGTAGTTGAAGTCGACGTCGTCGAACTGGACTTCGCCCCGCGTGACGTGCAGCGTGGCGGCGTTGGGCGCGTCCTGCACCTTCGGGACGTGGGTCAGGGTGGCGATGCCGTCCTGCACGGTGCCGATGTTCTCGAACAGCGAGGTCATCTGCCACATGATCCAGTGCGACATGCCGTTCACGCGCAGCGCCATGGCGGTCACGGCCGCGACTGCGCCGGTGCCGACTTCGTTGCCGTGCCACAGCCACAGCGCGTAGCCGCCGGCCGCCAGGATCAGCGCCGACACCAGCGCCTGGTTGACGATCTCGAACTGGCTGACCAGACGCATTTGGGCGTAGCCGGTTTCCTTGAAGTCCTCCATGGCGGCGCGCGCAAAGCGAGCCTCGCGGTTGGTGTGCGAGAAGAGCTTCACGGTGGTGATGTTGGTGTAGGCGTCGGTCACGCGTCCGGTCATGGACGAGCGGGCATGCGCCTGTTCCTTGCCGACCTTGCCCAGGCGCGGCACGAAGTACATCATGGCCAGGCCGTAGAGCGCCATCCAGCCGATGAAGGGCAGCATCAGGCGCCAGTCGAAGCCGCCGGCCAGCGCGACGATGGTGACGAAGTACACGGCAATGCCCAGCACGATTTCGCAGAAGGTCAGCAGCACTTCGCGCACGGCAAGCGCGGTCTGCATGACCTTGGTGGTGACGCGGCCCGCGAATTCATCCGAGAAGAACGACAGGCTTTGCCGCAGCATCATGCGGTGAAAGTCCCAGCGCAGCCGCAGCGGCAGGTTGATGGCCAGGACCTGATGCTGGATCAGCGTGCGTAGCGCGACAACGCCGACGCTGACGCACAGCACGATGGCGATGCCCCACAGGACCTGGCGTTCGTGCGCCGACGCGGCCTCGCCGGCTTTCCAGGCGGTGAGCATGTCGACGACCTGGCCCAGGAAGGCGAAAAGCCACGCTTCGTAAATGGAAACCGCCGCGCTCAGGATCGCCAGCGCGGCGATGTAGCGGCGCGAACCATGCGTGCAGAACCACAGGAACGCGAAGAATCCCTTGGGGGGCGGGGGGACGTTCTCGGAAGGGAACGGGTTGAGCTGGCTTTCAAATCTGCGGAACAAGGCAGAGACTCCAAATTCACGAATTAATGCGAGGCGGTCGTGCGGCGGACCCGATAGGTGATACCTCAGCGATATTTCAGCGCGTCGACAAAGGCGGAAAAGGCGGGCGAGGCCTGCCGCCTGTTGGGGTAATACAGGTGGAAGCCCTGGAACGTGGGGCACCAGTCGCCCAGGACTTCCTTGAGCCGTCCGTCCGCCAGATACGGCGCGACAAGCTGTTCGGGCACGTAGGCCAGACCAATGCCGTCCACGGCCGCGTTGAGCACGTGCATGATGCTGTTGAAGACCAGCTGGCCCTCGACCTTGACGGTGAAGGCCTGGCCGTTCTTCTCGAATTCCCACGCGTAGACCGAACCGGATGGCCGGTGCCGGATGTTGACGCAGGGTAGTCCGGTTAGGTCGTGCGGCGTGGCGGGCGCCGGATGCCGCGCGAAGTACGCAGGCGATCCTACCACCATCAGCCGCCAGTCCGGTCCGATGCGCACGGCGATCATGTCCTTGCTGATGGCTTCGCCCAGCCGGATGCCAGCGTCGAACCGCTCTTCGACCACGTTGGTGAAGCCGTAATCCACGTACAGCTCAAGGGTGATGTCCGGATAGTCCTTCAGAAAATCGGTCAGCATCGGCCGCAGGCACAGTTCGATGGAGTCGTCGGTGCAAGTGACGCGAAGCGTGCCGCGAGGCTTGTCGCGCAGTTCACCCAGCGCGTCGACCTCGATGGCGATCTGATCGAAGAGGGGCGCGATGGCGCGCATCAGTCGCTCGCCGGCGTCCGTGGGCGCGACGTTGCGGGTGGTGCGCGACAAGAGGCGCACGCCCAGGCGTTCCTCGAGCGAGCGCATGGTGTGGCTGAGGGCGGACGGGGTAAGACCCAGTTTGGCCGCGGCCTTGGTGAAGCTCTGGTCGCGGGCGACAGCCAGGAAGGCCTGCAGGTCATTGATCTTGGGATGTGCCATTGCTGAATTTTTCTCACAGGTGCATAAAGATTACACCCCCTAATCAGGCGGCAGGGCTTGCGTCAACATCTGGGCATTGATTTTTCAAGGGATTTCCCGCCATGACCCAGATCACTGATTTCAGCCCATCCGCCCATCAAACGCCTGCGACGGAGGACGGTGGACGCCGCGCCTTCATCAAGGCCGCCGGCGGCATTGCCGCGCTGGGGCTGCTTTCCGCCGGGGCGTCGCCTGCCTTTGGCGCGCAAGGCGGCGCAGGCGGCAGCAGCGCGTCGCGGGCGGCGCCCGGCGCGCCGGCTGACGCGGACAACTTCTACAAGAGCGGCAAGGTGACCGTGCAGCGCGTCACCTTCAAGACGCAGTACCGCGTGGCGGTGGCCGGCAATCTGGTGACGCCGAAGGAATTGGCGCGCGACGGCCAGGCGCGCGCAATCATCGTCGGCCATCCGATGGGGGCGGTGAAAGAGCAGAGCGCGATGTCGTACGCGCAGAAACTGGCCGAACGTGGCTTTGTCACGCTGGCCATCGACCTGCCGTACTGGGGCGAGAGCGAAGGCGAGCCGCGCAACCTGGTCGCGCCGGAACTGTACGCCGAAGCCTTCAGCGCGGCGGTGGATTACCTGGGCACCAGCGGGCTGGTGCATCGCGAGCGCATCGGCGTGCTGGGCATTTGCGGCAGCGGCGGCTTTGCGATCAGTGCGGCAAAGATGGATCCGCGCTTGAAGGCGATTGCGACGGTCAGCATGTACGACATGGGGGCTGTGACGCGCAACGGGCTCAAGCATAGCCAGACGCTGGACCAGCGCAAGGCGCTGCTGGCGAAGGCGGCGGCGCAGCGGTATGAGGAATACGCCAGCGGTGAAGGGCAGTTCCTGAACTACCTGCCGGCACGGCTAAGCGCAGACACGGACCCGGTGACGCGCGAGTTCTGGGAGTTTTATCGCACGCCGCGCGGCATCGCTATTCCGAACGGCCGAACGCTGGCGCAGACGCAGAACCGGATGCTGACCAGCGAAGTGCGGTTCGTGAATTTCTATCCGTTCAACGACATCGCGTCGATCTCGCCGCGCCCGCTGCTGTTCATCGCGGGCGATGTGGCGCACTCCCGGGAGTTCAGCGAAGACGCCTACGCCAAGGCGGCCGAGCCGAAGGAACTGGTGTGGGTGGCTGGCGCGGGCCACGTGGATCTGTATGACCGAGTGGGCCTGATTCCGTGGGACAGGCTGGACGGGTTTTTCCGCCAGCATCTGGCGGCGTAGGACCATAACAATGACAAGCACTGCAATGGAAACCGCCACCGGGACACTCGACGTCGCGGGCGGCGCGCCGGCCCGGCCTGCATCCTGGAGCGCCGTCCTGGCCTTATCTGTGTGCGCGTTCGCGCTGGTGGCCTCTGAGTTCCTGCCCGTCAGCCTGCTGACGCCCATGGCGTCGGACCTGCAGGTGACGGAGGGCATGGCCGGACAAGGCATCGCCATCTCCGGCGCATTCGCCGTGGTGACAAGCCTGTTCATCTCGGCGCTGGCGGGCAGTCTGAACCGCAAGACGCTGCTGCTTGGCCTGACGGCGGCCATGGGGGCGTCGGGCGCCATTGTGGCGCTGGCGGGCAATTACGTGGTCTACATGGCGGGCCGCGCGCTGATCGGCGTGGTGATCGGCGGCTTCTGGTCGATGTCGGCGGCGACCGCAATCCGGCTGGTGCCGCCCGCCCGAGTTCCGCGCGCGTTGGCGATTCTGAATGGCGGCAACGCGCTGGCAACCGTGGTGGCCGCGCCATTGGGCGCCTATCTGGGCGCGGTCATCGGCTGGCGCGGCGCATTCCTGTGCCTGGTGCCGGTGGCGCTGATGGCGCTGGCCTGGCAATGGCTGACGCTGCCGTCCATGCCCGCCGCGCCGCGTGCCGCCGGCGCGGGTGGCGTGTTCAAGGTCTTCACGCTGTTCAAGCGCCGTCATGTCGCCATCGGCATGGCCGCCAGCAGCCTGTTCTTCATGGGGCAGTTCGCGCTGTTTACGTATGTGCGGCCGTTCCTGGAGACCGTGACGCGCATTCAGGTGCCGGCGTTGTCGCTCGTGCTGCTTGCCATCGGCGTGGCCGGATTGGCCGGCACGGTGCTGATCGGCCGGGTGCTGCAGCGGGGGTTCTATCAGACGCTGATCGCCATTCCTCTGTTCATGGCGGCGATCGCGATGGGCCTCATCGCGTTTGGTCACTGGATGCCGGCTGTCGTGGGGCTGCTGGCGTTGTGGGGCCTGACGGCGACGGCGGCGCCCGTGGGCTGGTGGGCATGGGTGGCGAAGACGTTTCCGCACGACGCGGAAGCCGGCGGCGGGCTGCTGGTGGCGGTGGTGCAGATGGCCATCGCGTTGGGATCGACCGTGGGCGGCGTGCTGTTCGATCACAGCGGTTACCAGAGCACGTTCGCGGCAAGCGCCGTGCTGCTGGTTGGAGCGGCCGCGCTGGCGGGAATGACGGCGCGCACGCGGCCGCGCAATCAGCGCGCCCCAGCGACGTCCAACTTCCCTGCATGACGTGCGAGCCAGCGCCGGAATTCATCCGCGAAGCAGTCGACCACCCGGTCCTCGTGCCCGAGCGACGCGGCGCTGTTGTGCGGGCTGATCCACACCGACGGCAGCGACCATAGCGGCGACGTCTGCGGCAACGGTTCTTCCGCAAACGCGTCGAGGTAAGCGCCCGCCAGGCGTCCCGCAGCCAGCGCGTCCGTCAGCGCGGCCTCGTCGACCAGCTCGCCGCGCGCGACATTGACGATGCGCGCGCTGCTCGGCAACAGCGCCAGCCGGCGCGCATCGATGATGCCGGCGGTCTCGGCATTCAATGGCAGGGCCAGCACCAGCCAGTCGCAATGGGGCAGGGCGTCGTCCAGCTGCGCCATGTCGATGACATCGTCAAAGCCGATCAGCGCCCCGGCACGGCGGCGAACGGCCGTCGTGCGCAGGCCCAACGCGGAGCACAAGCGCCCGATCTCCTGGCCGATGGCGCCCGCGCCCAGCACCAGCACGTGCATCGACGACAGATCCCGCGGCCGGGCGTCGCCGGTGAGCGGCTGCCATGCGCGCCGCGCCTGCGACGCGAGCCAGCGGTCGAAGCCGCGCGACTGCGCCAGGATGGCGGCTGCGGCGGTCTGCGCGATGGGGGCGGCGGTGACGCCGGTGGACGCCGTGACCGGGACGCCCCGCGCCAACGTGTGCGCATACTGCGGCAGGTCCTGACCCGACGAACAGACATGAAGCCAGCGCAGCCCGGGTGCTGCATCCGCCACCCGAAAGAAGGCATCGGACAGCGGGCCGGGCTTGCGCAGCGAACTGCCTTCGTACAGGTCGCGTGAAAAGAACGCCACGTCGATACGTGCGGGGTCGGCGTCTTCGACCGGATGGCGTTGCAGGCGCACGCCGGCATCCTGCGCGAGGGCATCGAGGCGCGGGCCGTGCGCGCGGTCGACCTTGGCCGACAGCAGCAGGCCCAGCGCGGGGGCGGCCGTGTTCAACGCACGACCTGCCAGCGGTCGCGTTCACCGGGATAGACGACGCCGTACTCGGCGATGGCATCGTCGTCGAACCGGAAGGCAAGGCCGGGCTCGGAAGGCACCAGCAGGTTGCCATCCTCGGCCTGCAGCTGGCGGTCGATAAGGCGGCGGAAGTTGACGATGTGATCGTCCGGCATCCACTCCACGTAGGTCGCATTGGGCGCGCTGGCGGCCAGGTGGATGTGCACGTCGTGCCACGCGTGCGGCGCGACGGTGATGCCATGACTGTCCGCAGTGGCCGCGATGCGGCGCCACTCGGTGATGCCGCCGCACACCGTTGCATCGGTCTGCAGGATGGTGGTGGCGCCGCTGGCGATCAGGTCCTTGAAGCGCCAGCGGCCGGCTTCGACTTCGCCGGTGGCGACGGTGACCGGCGTGGCGCGCGCCAGCCGCACGTGATTGTCGATGTCGTCGGGCGAGAAGGGCTCTTCGATCCAGAAGGGGTGATAGGGCTCGAACGCGCGCATGTATTCCAGCGCCGTGGGCAGGTCGCGCCACGCGTTGTTGGCGTCCAGCATCAGGCGCACGTCGTCGCCGATGGCCTCGCGCACCGCGGCAATGCGCTTGCGCTCGCCAGCCACGCTTTCCAGGCCGACCTTCATCTTGACGGCGCGAAAGCCTTCTTTGACGTGCTGCGCCATTTCGGCGGCCAGCTTGTCCGGCGTCTTGCCCGGCTGGTAGTACCCGCCGCTGGCGTAGGCAGGCACGCGGTCCTTCACCGTGGCGCCCAGGTATTGGTAGAGCGGCACGCCGGCGCTGCGTGCGTTCAAGTCCCACAGCGCCGTGTCGATGGCGGACAGTGCGCGCATCACGCCGCCGGCCCGGCCCAGCAGCAGCGCCTCTTGGTACAGCTCATTCCACAGGCCTTCAACGCGTAGGGATTCCTGACCAACCAGGCGGGGCGCCAGCAGGTCGGTCACGGCCACGGACAACAGGCGTCCTGCGCTGTTCACGGCGTAGCAATAGCCCAGGCCCTCCTGGCCGTCAGTGGAGCGCACTCGCACCAGGCAGTATTCGCGCGCCTTGACCTGGCGTGTGGAGAACGTGACGGGATTCGCAAGCGGCACGCGGGCAATGCAGACAGAGACGGATTCGATGGTAGGCATATGCAGGGATGCTCCGGTTTGGATGGGATCAGTCGAACTTGATGTTGCTTTGCTTGATGACGCCAGCCCACTTCACTTTTTCGCTGTCGATCAATTGCTGGAACTGCGCGGGCGATTCATCCAGTGGTTTGAGGCCCATTTCGTCCAGGCGCGCCTGCATTCCGGGTTCGCGGACCACGCGAGAAATCTCCTTGTGCAGGAAGTCGACGACCTGCGGCGGCGTGCCGGCGGGCGCGATGATGCCGAACCACACGTTGGCCTCGTAGCCGGGCACGCCGGACTCGGCCAGCGTCGGCACGTCGGGCAGTTGCGGCAGGCGCTCCTTGGAGGTCACCGCCAGCGCCTTGAGCTTGTTCTGCTTGATGAAGGGCAGGCTCTGCGTGGGCGTGGCGAAGATCAGCGGAATCATCCCGCCGATCACATCGGTCTGTGCAGGCGCGCCGCCCTTGTAGGGGATGTGGTTCATGCGGATGCCGGCCATCTGGTCCAGCAGCTCCAGCGAGATGTGTTGCGTGGAACCCTGGCCCGGCGTGCCGAAGTCGATGCCGCGCTCTTTCTTCTTGGCCAGCGTGATCAGGTCCTTGGTGGTGTTGGGCTCGAATTTGGGATTGGCCACCAGCACGAACGGCGTGTCGGCGATCAGCGAGACCGGCGCGAAGTCCTTGAGCGTGTAGGTGAGGTTGGGGTACAGCAACGTGTTGGTGACGTGCGAGGAGATCACCAACATCAGCGTGTAGCCGTCGGCCGGCGAGCGCTTTAGCTCACCGGTCGCGATGGTGCTGTTCGCGCCCGGCTTGTTCTCGACGATCATCGGCTGCGGCCAGGTCTTCGATAGTTCCGCGGCGACCAGGCGGGCGACGGTGTCGTTGGAGCCGCCGGGCGCCATGCCGACCATCAGGCGCACGGGTTTGGCGGGGTAGTTCTCGGCGAAGGCGAGGGGGGCGGCAGCGGCAAGGGCGGCGGACAGGCAGCCGCCAACGAGGACACGGGCAAGGCGCTTCATGAGGTTGTCTCCTTGGTTTGTTCTGCTGTTGTGAACCCATGATAGACAGGCCGTCTTAGTCGATGAATGGATAATTTGGATAAGAAAATCGAGAAAATCGATAAATGTGCGCGGGCTTGAAATGGGCATGCGCCTGCGTGCGCGGGGCATTGCTGCCATCGCGCCCGCAGGCGTGCATTCGTCAGGAGCGTTTCAGTCGAGGGTGCGGGCCAGCGCCTGCACGGAAGGCTGCAGGTGTTCGCGCAGCAGCGCCAAGAATGCCTGTGCGGCCAGTGAATCGGTGGCGTCGCGGCGCCGCGCCAGGCAGATGTCGCGTTCGTTGATCGGCAGCGTCAGCGGCACGGCTTTCAAGCCGGCCAGCCGGAACTGAAAGAGCGCCAGGGTGGGCGCAATGGTGACGCCCAGACCGGCCGCGATGAAGCCGGCGGCCGTGGACAGGCTGTTGACCTGATGCGATCGCAGCCACTGCCGGGGATAGATGGCGGCGTCCAGATGCTGGCGGATGCTGCTGTTGCTTTCGAATCCGATGATCGGATAGTCCAGCACGTCCTGCACCGACAGGCGGCGCCGCGTGGCCAGCGGATGGCTGGCGGGGCAGATGAAATGGAAGGTGTCGCGGGCCAGAACCTCGATGTCGAGGTCGGTGCTGGGATAGGCGGCCGCGCACAGTGCGAAGTCCACCTGGCGGTTTCGGACCATATCGATGCACACAGTGCTGGCCACGTCCTGCACTTGCACGCTGATGCCCGGGTAATCCGCGCTGAAGCGGGCGATGAGCCCCGGCAGGATGCCCGAGGATATCGATGGCAGCGCGGCAAGTGCGACGCGGCCCTTGCGCCGCTCGACGTGGTCACGCATTTCGGCCAGGGCGCGTTCGGTCTCGGGCAGCAGGTGGGCGACGATGTTCTGGAAGGCTTCGCCTTCGGCGGTCAGTTCGACATTGCGCGTGCTGCGCGAGAACAGCTTTACGCCCAGGTCGCTTTCCAGATTGGAGATCAATGCGCTGAACGCGCTCTGGGTCAGGCAGCAGTGCTCGGCCGCGCGCGTGAAACTGCGCAATGCCGCCAGGGCCGTAAAGGCCTTCATGTGGCGTAGCGAAAGATTCATGCGGTGGTCTCCGCTGCGCTAAGGACTAGAAACCATACAGCGCCGCCGGATTGGCCGCCAGCACCTGGCGCCGTAGGGCCGCGTCCGGCAGCCAGGATTCGAGCTCGCGCGCGAGGCGATCGGGTGCGACGTCGCGATACGCGCTGACTTCAGTGGGAAGCTTGCCTGGCTCGCGATTGGTGTGCGGCCAATCGCTGGCCCACAGCGCACGTTCCGGATTGCGGCCAATGAAGGCGCGGGCCAGTTCGGTCACGCGCTCGGCCTCGCCGCCGGCATCGGGGTCCGCGCTGATCCGGTAGGACGCCGACAGCTTGACGTAGGCGGCCCCGCTGCCGACCAGGTCCAGCACCTGCCGAACGCGCGGATCGTCCAGCGCAAGCTGCGCCGGAATCATCGCGAAGTGATCCAGCACCACCGGCACCGGCAGCCGGACCAGCGCAGGGATGGCGCTGGCGATGGCGTCGAGCGAGGCGTAGACCTGGATGTGCCAGCCTTGCCCCGCCAGACGGCCGGCCCACGCCGACAGTGCGCGGCTGACGGCGGCGGCGTCGCTGGCGCCCGTGCTTTCCAGGTTGACGCGCACGCCGCGTACACCGGCGTCGTGCAGGCGGGTGAGATCCGCGTCGCAGATGTCTTCATCGGCCACGGCAACGCCGCGCGCCGCGCCGTCCAGCGCCAACAGGCTATCGACGAGCAGGCGGTTGTCGCTGCCATAGATGCTGGGCTGCACGATGACGGCGTGGGCGAGGCCCAGCCGTTGCATGTGCCCGCGCAGCGCATTCGCTGACGCGGGACCGGGGGTGTAATGCCGGTCCGCCAGCATGGGGTAGTCGGCCTGCGGCGCCACCACATGCACGTGGCAGTCGCAGGCGCCGGCGGGTAGCTGCGGCGCCGTCATGGTCAGCCCGCCTGCAGGCGCGCGACGAAGGCTGCGCCGGCTTCGCGCGTGCCCAGCTTGCCGCCGACGTCGCGCGTGCATTCCTGCGCGAGGATGGTGTCGGCGATGGTGGCCTCGATGGCGGCGGCGGCCTGCGTGAACGCGGCGTTCCCGGTCTTCTGGCCGTGCCAGTTCAGCAGCATCGCGCCCGACAGGATCAGCGAGATCGGGTTGGCGATGTTCTGGCCAGCGATGTCGGGCGCCGAGCCGTGCGCGGCCTGGCCCATGGCGTAGTCGCGGCCGGCGTTCAGCGAGCCGCCCAGGCCCAGGCTGCCCGACAGTTCGGCGGTCAGATCGGACAGGATGTCGCCGAACATGTTGGTGGTGACGACGACGTCGTAGCGCTGCGGCGCGCGCACCACGTGCGCCATCATGGCGTCGACGATTACGTCGTCCACGCGCACGTCCGGAAACTCCTGCGCGACCTGGCGGCACATTTCCAGGAACATGCCGTCGCCCAGCTTCAGCACGTTTGCCTTGTGCACCATCGTGACGTGCTTGTTGCGCGTCATGGCCAGCTCGAACGCGGTGCGGGCGATGCGCTCGCAGCACTGGCGGGTGATGCGGCGCAGCGACACGACGACGTCGGGCGTGATCAGCATTTCGCTGCCGCCGGATTCGACGTTGCGGTCAGCGTAGAAGCCTTCGGTGTTTTCGCGCACCACGACCAGATCGAATTCGCCCAGGCGCGCCTGCATGCCGGGATAGGTCCGCGCGGGGCGGATGTTGGCGTGCAGGTCGAGCTTCTTGCGAAAGTACATCGACGGATTGATCTCGCCGCGGGCCTCGTCCTTGAAGTCGTAGGTGGCCATAGGGCCGAGCATCAGGCCGTCGGACGCCTTGACCTTCTCCAGGAGGGCGGGCGTGACGGTGGCGCCGTGCTTTTTCAGGCTGTCATGGCCCGCGATGTCGTGGTCGAACTGCAGGTTCAGGCCGAAACGGCGCGACGCGGCTTCAAGCACGTCGACGGCGACCGCCATGGTTTCGGGGCCGATGCCGTCGCCGGGGAGTACAACGATTTTCATGGGAGCGTTTTCCTGTGGGTTGATCGGCCGGGCTTATTCGACCTGGACCCCGGTGGCTTGCACCAGGTTCCGATACTTGGCGGCTTCGCTGCGCACGAAGGCCGTGAATTCCTGCGAGGTGTTCGGGCGCACGGCGGCGCCGTCGCCTTCGAGCCGCGATTTGATCGCGGGCTCGGCCAGGATGGCGTTCAGCTTGGCGTTGAGCTGTTCGACCACCGCCGGCGGCGTCTGCGCGGGCGCGAAGACGCCGCCCCACAGGCTGAATTGGAAGTCCGGCACGGCGGCCTCGCTGATGGTGGGGACGTTGGGCAGGATGCCCAGGCGCTCCCGCGAGGATACCGCCAGCGCCTTCAAACGGCCGCTGTTGATGTGGGGCATGACGGCCGATGCGCTGGAAAAGAAGAAGTCGACGTGGCCGCCCAGCAGATCGGACATGGCCTGGCCCGCGCCCTTGTAGGGCGCGTGGATCATGCGCGTCTGCGTGCCGAGCGCCAGCGCGGCGGCGGCCAGGTGGCCGGGCGTGGCGGTGCCGGAGGACGCGTAGGCCAGGGCGTCCGGCTTGGCGCGGGCCGCGGCGATCAGCGCGGCCAGGTCCGCATAGGGCGACTTTTCCGGCACGGCCAGCACCAGCGGCGAATCGCCCACCAGAATGACCGGGGCGAATTCGCGCAGCGGGTCGTAGCCCAGCGATTTCATGGCGTAAGGGTTGACGGCGATTTCGCCGGTCTGGCCGAGCAGCAGCGTGTAGCCATCGGCCGGCGCGCGCAGCACGATGCGCGAACCCACCGCGCCCGACGCGCCGGGGCGGTTCTCAACGATGAAGGTCTGCTTGAATTCCGTGCCCAGGCGTTCGGCCAGGATGCGGGCGAAGACGTCGCCCTGGCCGCCGGGCGCGTAGGGCACGATCATCGTCACGGGTTTGGACGGATACGCGTCGGCCGCGCGTGCCGCGCCGGCCAGCATCAGCGCCGTGCCGGCCGCCGCGCCTTGCAAAAGGCGCCGGCGCGCGGGGTTCAGGGGGGAAGCATGCTGCATGGTGTCTCCTTGTTGTCTCTTCGCAGTCAGTGCGCGGCGGTTCAGTCCAGCGCCATGCCGGACTTCTTGACCACGCCTTGCCACATCTCCAGTTCGGCGGCCAGGGCCTTGCCGAAGTCTTCCGGCGAGCCGCTGATGGCCTGCGCGCCCTCGTGCTTGAGGCGGTCGGCAACCAGCGTGTCGGCGGCGGCCGCGTTGATGGACTGGTTCAGTTTGGCGACGACGTCGGGCGGCGTGCCGGCCGGCGCCAGGACGCCCCACCACGTCGTGATGTCGAAGTCGGGCACGCCCGCCTCGGCCACGGTGGGCGTGTCGGGAAAGAGCGGCGAGCGCGTCTTGCCGGTGACGGCCAGCAGGTCCACGCGCTGGTCGCGCACCTGCGACAGGATGGTGGGCACCGTGGCGAAGAACACCTGGACGCGACCGGCCAGCAGATCGACGGTGGCCGGGCCGCTGCCCTTGTACGGCACGTGCGTCATCGCGGCGTTGGTCTTCTGCTTGAACAGTTCGCCGGCCAGATGATTGATGCTGCCGTTGCCGGCCGAGCAGAAGTTCAGGTCGGCGTCCGGCTTGGCGGCGAGCTCGCGCAGTCCGGCGATGGAGGTCAGCTTCAGGTCCTTGGCCGTCACGACGAAGAGCGGGCCGCGGCCCAGCATGGCGATGGGGGCGAAGGACTTGCGCACGTCATAGGTGGTGCTGATGCCGGCGGCGGCGTTGGTCACGAAAGTCGACGTGGCAAAGAGCAGCGTGTAGCCGTCGGGGCGCGCGTTCGCGACCAGCGCGGCGCCGATGGAGCCGCCACCGCCGCCGCGGTTCTCCACGACCACGGACTGGCCCAGCTTGTCGGCCAGCGTGCGCGCCATGTCGCGCGCAATGCTGTCGGTGCCGCCGCCCGCCGCAAACGGCACCACCAGCGTGATGGGCCGGCTGGGATAGGTGTCGGCGGACGCGGCCGCCGGCGCGCAGATCGCGGGCAAAAGAAGGGCCAGCCCCGCCAGCAGACGCTGCGGGGATACGTTGAACTGCTTCATCGACTTGTCTCCGATCGACGGCCGCGCTCAGCCCTGGCGCAGCATCTTTAGGCGTTCCAGCAGGGCCTGGTGAATGTGGTGTTGGGCGGCGTCTTGCGCGCCTTGGACGTCGCGGGCGCGGATGGCGTCGACGATGGCCTGGTGTTCCTGGTTGGAGCGGCCGGCCCGCTCGGAAGAGCTGAGCGTGCTGCGTCCCAGCAGATAGGTGGTCTCGGTCAGCGAATGCAGCGAGCGGATCAGGTAGCGGTTGTGCGCGGCGCTGTAGATGGCCTGGTGAAAGCGCAGGTTCTGCGCGACGGGGTCGCCGTTGTCGCCTTCGTCCAGGATGGCCTGCATGTTGGCGATCTCGGCGTCGGTGGCATGGCGCGCGGCGAAGGCGGCGGCGGCGCCCTCCAGCACTTCGCGCATGGAATAGAGCTCGCCGACCTCCTGCTGGTCCATCGTGGTGACCACCAGTCCGCGGCCGGGCTCGTGCGTGATGAGGCCTTCGTCCTGGATGCGCTTGAGCGCCTCGCGCACCGGGGTGCGGCCCATTTCGAGCTGGTCGGCGACTTCCACTTCGCGCAGGCGGTGGCTGGGCGTGAACATGCCCACCAGGATGCGGCGCTTGATTTCGTTGTAGGCCGCAAAGGCCTGCGAATTGCTTTTCGGAATGGGCAAGATTGTCTCGGCGCGTTTTTTGTATATTTTTGCATACAAAAAAATAGCAGGCAATGCGGCCCTTGAATTCAGGTTGTGTCGGCGCGCTTTACGGCATCGCCGCCACGCGCCGCCGGAACAGGTCCGCCATGGTGGCGGCCGCCAGCGATAGCGGCGTGCCCTGCAGCGTCATGATGCCGATGCTGGCGACCGGCATCGGCACGTCCGCGCGGATGCGCCGGGCCTCGTCGCCATAGGGCTTGATGTCGAGCATGCCGGACGGACAGATGATGAGCGCGTCGCTGCGGGTCATGAGGCTCCACATGACGCCGAAGGTGTCGCATTCGATGACGCGGCCGGGTTCGGGCAGGCCGTGCGCGCGCAGGCCGCGCAAAAAGGCTTCGGTATGGCTGCCGCCCGAGACGTTGAGCAGCCATTCGCAGCCGCGGATGTCGTCCCAGCGCCGCGCGCGCGCCAGCGGATGGCCCTTGCGGCAGGCGATCATGAATTCCAGCGGGCGCAGTTCCTCGAATTCGAATTCCTGACCGCCGACGCCGTCGTTCATGCGCGAGGCCAGCGCAAAATCCAGCGCGCCGTTGCGCAGGGCGGGCTGCACCGAGGCCAGCAGGCCTTCCGAGACCTTGACCTTCGCGGCCGGCATGCTGGCGCGGAATTCGGCCAGCACGCCGGGCAGGACGCTGAGCATGACCATGGGCGTCACGCCGACCGCCACCCGGGCCTGCGCGCCGCTGAGCAATTGGCGGATGTCCTGGCGCGCCAGTGCGAGTTGCGCCTGCGCCAGGCGGGCCCGCACCGTCAGATGCTCGCCGCATTCGGTGACGGCGATGCCCTTGGGGCTGCGCGTCAAGAGCGGCGCGTCCAATTCGGTTTCGAGTTCCTTGATGGCCTTGGTCACGGCTGCCTGGCTCAGGTGCAGGCTGCGCGCGGCGGCGCGGATGCTGCGCAGTTCGGCCACTTTCAGCCACGCCCGCAGTTGATGGTCTTTCATGACGGCTAATCAGCTGACAACCTGGGGTGGTCACCTTAACAAAAATGTAGCCTTACATGCAGCGCGGACCATCCCTAAGCTGATCGTCGATCAGGCCCGGCAAGACCGAGAGGCCTGGCCCGAAAAAGCGCTTCAGGAGCATGCCATGCCGAACTTCGCCCGCCGTGCCGTTTCCATGTTTCTTGTCCTGCTGGCCGCCACGGCCGCCGGCGCCGCTCGCGCCGATTGGCCGGAACGGCCGATCAAGCTCATCGTCCCGTACGCCGCGGGCTCCGGTCCCGACGTGGTGCTGCGCCCGATTGCCGACGCGCTGGGCCGCGAACTGGGGCAGCCGGTCATCGTGGAAAACCGGGGCGGGGCGGGCGGCATCGTCGGCACGCAGGCGCTGGCGTCGGCGCCGCCCGATGGCTACACCATCGGCTTCGGCAACATCGTCACGCTGGCGATCAACAAAAGCATGTACGCCAAGCTGCCCTACGACCCGCAGCGCAGTCTGGCGCCCGTCAGCCTGGCCATCAGCAACGCGCTGGTGCTGATCGCGCGCAACGGCCTGCCGGCCAACAACGTGCAGGAGCTGGCCGCGTACGCGAAGAAGAATCCCGGCAAGGTCAGCGTGGGATCGCTGGGGGTGGGATCCAGCGCGCACCTGGCGGGCGAGATGCTCAAGAGCGAGACCGGCACCACCATGCTGCACGTGCCGTACAAGAGCGGTCAGCAGGCCGTGGTGGATCTGGCGGGTGGGCAACTTGATGTGATGATCGACAACGTCGCGGGCGTTCTGCCCTTCATCCGTTCGGGGCAGGTCAAGGTGCTGGGCGCCACCAGCTTGAAGCGCGTGCCGGTATTGCCGGAGGTGCCGACGCTGGACGAGTCGGGTTTGAAGGGTTTCGAGGTGGTGTCGTGGGGCGGCATCGTGACGCCGGCCGGCGTACCCAAACCGGTGATCGACAAGCTGAATGCCGCCGTTGCCAAGGCGTTGCTGGACCCTGCGGTGCAGAAGCAGAACGAGACCCTGTCCGTCGACGCCACGCCTTCCTCGCCGGCGCAATTCGCGGAACTGATCGCAGCCGAGATTCCGCGCTGGGCCGCGATGGTGAAGCAATCCGGCGCGTCGGCGGACTGAACGCGCGTTGCGGAACAGGTCTTGCAGATCGCGCGCTGCGGGACGGTCCGCGCAGAACGGGTACTTGAGAATAGGGAGACAACATGACGAACGCACTCTGGCGCTGGAACGCGCTCGACCTCGCCCGCGCCATCCGCAGCGGTGAAGTATCCAGCCGGGAAGCGGTGCAAAGCTGCCTGGACCGCGCGAACGCGGTCAACGCCGCCTTCAATCCGCTGACGGAGACCTATGCCGATCAGGCGCTGCGCGCCGCGGATGCGGCCGACGCGGCGGTGCGCGGCAAGCAGGAACTGGGTGCGCTGCATGGCGTGCCGGTCACGATCAAGGCCAACGCGGATCTGGCGGGCACCGCCACGACCAACGGCGTGACCGCCTATCGCGACCTCGTCGCGCAGGAGAACAATCCGGCGGTCGACAACTGGCTCCGCGCGGGGGCGATCGTCATCGGACGCACGAACGTCCCGGCGTTTTCCTGGCGCTGGTTCAGCGACAACGATCTGCATGGACGCACCGTCAATCCGTTCGACGTGGCGCGCACGCCGGGTGGTTCCAGCGGCGGGGCGGCGGTGGCGGCTGCGCTGGGCGTCGGGCCGCTTGCGCATGGCAGCGACCAGGGCGGCTCGATCCGCTATCCCGCGTATGCGTGCGGCGTTGCGGGGCTGCGGCCGTCGCAGGGGCGGGTGCCGGGCTACAACGCCACGCAGCGCTCGGAGCGTCCGGTGGCCTCGCAGATGGCGGCGACGCAAGGGCCGCTGGCGCGTACCGTCGCCGATCTGCGCTTGGGGCTGGCGGCGATGTCGGGCGGTGACGCGCGCGATCCCTGGTGGGTCCCGGCGCCGCTGGCGTTTCCCGATGCGAACGACAACCGTCGCGTCGCGCTGTTTGCGGGCACGGCGCAGCACAAGGCCGACGCCGCGGTGGCCGACGCGCTGCAGCGCGCGGCCGGTTGGCTGCAGGACGCGGGCTACATCGTCGAGGTTGCCGAGCCGCCGCAGTTCGACGCCGCGGCCGCGCTGTGGCTGGACGTGCTGATGAACGAGGCCGCCGGTTCCATGCAGCGCGAGATCGAACGCGCCGGCGACCGCGCCATCCAGAACGCGTACCAAAGCATGCTGGCGCACACGCCCCGCCGGGACAAGGACGGCTTCATTCAGGCGATGGCGATGCGCACGACGATCCTGCGCGAATGGGGCCGCTTCTTCGAGCGCTATCCAGTTCTGTTGATGCCCGTGTCGTTCGCGCTGCCTTTCCCGGTGGACCGGGATCAGCAGGGCGCGGACGTGATGGCGGACATCCTGCGGGCGCAGAGTCCGTTGATCTCGACGGCGATTCTGGGGCTGCCGGGGCTGTCGGTGCCCGTCGGCATGTCTGGCGGCGTGCCGGTCGGTGTGCAACTGGTGGCGGGGCGGTTCCGCGAAGACCGGTGCCTGGCGGCCGGCGAAGCCATCGAGGCGCGGGCCGGCTGGTCGGTGCTGGACCGGTTGGGGGTTTGAACGCGCGCGGCGGTTAACGGGCGGTGTCGGGCAGGTCTTCGTCGCCGCGGTCATTCGTGACCCGATCTATCTTCGCGCACCGGTACAGCGCCTCCTTGTCCAGCACCGTCAATCCGCCGTAGTGCGTCTGCAGTATGCCTTCGCGCGCCAGCCGGGTCAGCGCGGTGTTGCAGCGCTGGCGCGAGACGCCGCATAGGCCGGCGATCTCTTCCTGCGAGATCCGCAGCCGCCCCTTCGTGCCCGAATGAACCTCGGCATCAAGTTGCGCCGCGACGGCGCGCGCCACGGTGGTGTCGACGTCGAGCAGCACGTTGCCCGTGTAGCAGCCCATCAGCCAGTTCACCCGCTGCGCCAGGTGCGTCATCAGCGCCTTGGTGAATTCGATGTTGTTGTTCCAGAGGCGCTCGCAGGTGTCGCGCGGCAGGATCACGATGCGGCTGGGCCGCAGGGCGACGACTTCGTATTCGAAGCGCTCGCGTCGGATCATGGTGGCTTCGCCGAACCAGCTTCCGGTGCTGAATCCGGCCAGCGACAGCGTGCGGCCATCCGTGCCGGGCGATGACCACTTCACCAAGCCTTCGACTACGCCATACCAGCCGGGCGAGCGGGACCCGGCACGAAACAGGTATTCGCCTGTCGACAGCGACACCGTGCGCAGTTCGGCGCGCACCACGTCGCGCTCGAGTTCGGGCAACCCCTTGTACCAGGGCACCACGTCGAGCATCTTGTCCACGGCGCTACGCGCCGGCCTGCGATTCGCGCCGGATGCGTCGTTGCCCGCCAGGGCAGGCGATTCGCGCATGTTCGTTCCCTGTCTGGAGGTGGAATGCGGCCCAGGTAAACCCTAGGGTTCTTTGTCAACGTGATGACTGTCCGCAGGGGCAACCGGACCGCAGAATGTTTGACGCCCACGGGCCAAAAACCATAAGAGGAGACCGGTATGTTGTCAATGCCACGCCTGCTGTCCGCCACCGCCATCGCCGGCGCCATTTCCGCCACGCTGCTGCCCGCCACGGCCGCACACGCGCAAGTGTCCGACGACGTGATCCGAATCGGATTCATCACCGACATGTCCGGGGTCTACTCGGGGCCGGATGGTCCTGGCGGCGCGGAAGCCATCAAGATGGCCATCGAGGAAATGGGCGGCCAGATCAACGGCAAGAAGATCGAGCTCTTGACCGCGGACCACCAGAATAAGGCCGACGTGGCCTCGGCCAAGGCGCGCGAATGGTTCGACCAGCGCGGCCTGGACATGCTGATCGGCGGCACCAATTCCAGCACGGCGCTCGCCATGTCCAAGGTGGCGGCAGATAAGAAGAAGCCGATCATCGTGGTGGGCGCCGGTGCGCCTGCGCTGACCAACGAGCAATGCACGCCCTACACGCTGAACTACGCCTACGACACCGTGGCGCAGGCGCGCGGCACGGGCGCGGCGGTCGTCAAGGCGGGCGGCAAGAGCTGGTACTTCCTGACGGCCGACTACGCCTTCGGACACGCGCTGCAGGCCGACACCACCAAGGTCGTCGAGTCGGGCGGCGGCAAGGTCGTGGGCAGCGTGAAGCATCCGCTGGCCGCCAGCGATTTCTCGTCGTTCCTGTTGCAGGCGCAAAGCAGCAAGGCCGAGATCCTGGCGCTGGCCAATGCCGGCGCGGACGCGACCAATTCGATCAAGGCCGCCAACGAGTTCGGCATCACCAAGTCGATGAAGCTGGCGGGCATGATCATGTTCATCAACGACATCCACGCCATGGGCCTGCCGGCCGCGCAGGGCATGTACCTGACCGACAGCTGGTACTGGAATGCGTCGGACGAGACGCGCGCCTGGAGCCGCAAGTTCTTCGACCGCCGCCAGTCCATGCCGTCGTCGCTGCAGGCGGCCGATTACTCGGCGGCATTGCAGTACCTGCGCGCGGTCAAGGCAACCGGCACGGACGACGCCGACAAGGTGCTGGCCTACTTGCGCGAAAACAAGCTGAACGACATGTACATCAAGGACGGCGTGGTGCGTCCCGATGGCCGCGTCGTGCATGACATGTACCTGCTGCAGGTCAAGAGCCCGGACCAGTCGAAGGAGCCGTGGGATTACTTCACGGTGGTGCAGGCGATCGACGGTAACGAAGCTTTCACGAAGCAGTCCGAAAGCCGCTGCGCGCTGTGGAAATCCTAGGAGAACTCGCATGGCAAAACGCAAAGTCATCGTGACCATTGCCCCGACTGGGGGCATGGCCTTGAAAAGCCAGAATCCGCACCTGCCCACGCAGCCCGCGGAGATCGCGGAGGATGTCTATCGCTGCTACAACGCGGGCGCCAGCGTGGTGGCGCTGCATGCGCGGCGCTCCGACGATCTGGCGACGTGCGACGCCGCCGTCTACCGGAAGATGAACCAGCTTATCCGCGAGCGTTGCGACATCGTGCTGAACAACTCCACGGGCGGTGGCGTGCATGGCGACATGGTCGCCGAGACCTCGCCCGGCACGTGGGAGATCCTGTGGGAGGAGCGTCTGAAGGGCATGGGCGCGGGCGCCGAGATGTGCACGCTGGACGCCACCACGCTGAACCTGGCGTTCGGCGACCGCGAATATCTGATGAACACGCCGCTCAGCAAAGGGCGCGAGCTGGCCGCCGGCATGAAGGCGCGCGGCATCAAGCCCGAGTGGGAGGTGTTCAGCCCGACGCACATCCTGCAGGACGTGACGACGCTCATCAACGAGGACCTGGACGAGGGCCCGCACTTCATCAACCTGGTCATGAACGTGCACCGCAACTTCCAGAACGCCATGCCGTTTTCGCCGCGGCATCTGCAGATGATGGTGGACCTGCTGCCAAAGAACAGCGTGTTCTGCGTCAGCGGGATCGGGCCATCGCAGCTCGAGGCCAACATCAGCGCACTCCTGCTGGGCGGCCACGCGCGGGTCGGGCTGGAGGACAACCTCTATTACCGCCATGGCGAACTGGCCACGAATGTGCAGCTGACCGAGCGCATCGTGCGCATCATCCGCGAAATGGACATGGAGCCCGCGACGCCCGCCGAGGCACGCGAAATCATGGGCCTGCCGCTGAAAAGCGGCATCCGCCCGGAGTTTGCGCTGTGACGTAACCGTCTGGCGGCGCGGCTCAGGCGCCGCGCCGCCGCCACCCATACATCGGGAAAGGACATGATCGAATCATTGAAAGGCGCCCGCGTGCTGGTCACGGCGGGCGCGCAGGGCATCGGGCTGGCGATCGCGCGCAGGTTTGTGAATGCGGGCGCCGATGTGCATATCTGCGACGTGGACGAGCAGGCGCTCAAGGCGGCGCAAGAAAGCCTGCCCGCGTTGAGCGTCAGCCGGACGGACGTGTCTGATGAGGCGCAGGTGCTGGCGATGTTCGAGGCGCTGGGCGCGCGGTGGGGCGCATTGGATGTGCTGGTCAACAATGCGGGCGTGTCCGGGCCGACCAGCCGACTCGAGGACACCACGCTGGACGCCTGGCGCAACACGCTGGACGTCAACCTGACGGGCACGTTCCTGTGCGCGCGCAGCGCGGTGCCGCTGCTGCGGGCCGCGGGCGGCGGCGCCATCGTCAATATCTCGTCCGTGGCGGGGCGCCTGGGGTTTTCGCTGCGCTCGCCCTACAGCGCCAGCAAGTTCGGGCTGGCCGGGCTGACGCAGACCTGGGCGATGGAGCTGGGGCCGTCGAACATCCGCGTCAATTCCGTGCTGCCGGGCGTGGTGTCGGGTGACCGGGTCGAGCGCATCATCGCCGCCCGCGCCGAGGCCGGCGGGGTCAGCAACGATGCGATGCGCGAGCAGCTTGTGGAAAAGGTGTCGCTGCGCCGCATGACGCGTCCGGAAGATGTGGCGAATCAGGTGGTGTTCCTGTGCTCTGAACAAGGGGCGATGATCAGCGGGCAGAGCATATCGGTGTGCGGGAACGTGGAGCACCTGGGATGAGCCGGCCGATCGTCCTTTCCACCACGCCGGCCTCGGCCAGGACCGCGATGATCAGCGCCGCCGTGCCGATGACGAACATCGTCCGGTGCTGGCCGCCGCTTGCGCTGAACACGGCCGAATAGCCGTAGCCGGCCAGCGCCTGGAAGGTGGCAAAGCTGACCGTTGCGCGGCTCCAGGCCTGGTTCTGCGCAAAGGCATCGTGAGGAATCAGGTCGTGGATGCGCGCCAACGCCAGCGGCACGATGCCGGGCGGGAAGGTGCCCGCCACCAGCGCGGCGGCGCCCAGCCATGCGGCGTGGCCGCTGAAGCTCAGGGCGCCCATCGCGATTGCCTGCACGGCGAGCACGATGCGCAGCGCCTGGCGCGGGCCGAGCCGGTCGCCCAACCAGCCGTAGAGCGGGGGGCCCATCATTGCGCCGACGCCGTAGAGAATCCAGAAGCGCGCGCCGGCCGCGGCGCCCGCGCCCAGGCCGCGCTCGACGAAGTCCACCAGGAAGACCATCGCGGGAACCAGCGCCACCGCCATCAGCCCATACTGGCCGAACAGCAGGATCACGCCGGCACGGTGATCGGAAGGCAGGCGGTTCGTGGGAGGCGTGCCCGGCACCGCGTCCGCCACGCGGCGTGAGGCGGCGCCGTGCGCCGGCCACGCGCGCCAGGTCAGCAACGTCAGCGCGGCAGAGATGGCGGCAAGACCCAGCCATGCCGCCTGCAGCCCCAAGTCCAGCAGCCATGGCACGACCGTGCCTGAGCCTGCAATGCCGACGCCGATGCCCAGGAAGATTGCGCCGCCCGCCAGACCGCGCCGCGCGCGTGGCACATGCGGCAGGATCGTCGCGGCGGCCAGCACCATGATGGCGCCGCCCGCGATGCCGGAAGCAAGGCGCCAGCCGAAGAACCAGCCGATGGACAGCGGCAGGCTGCACGCCGCAAAGGCCAGGGTGACGAGCGCCATCATGACGCGCAGCACCTCTGTGCTGGAAAAGCGCCGCGCGAGGGGCTGGCCGATGAGGGCGCCGATGAGGTAGCCGGTCAGGTTGGCGGCGCTCAGGAACACCACGCTGGATGAAGAGAACCAGTGCGCCTGGATCAGCGCGGGGACGAGCGGCGCATAGGCGAATCGGGCCAGGCCGATGCTGGCCAGGCTGGCAGCGAACCCGGCAAGGACATAACGCCAGGCAGAGTTGCCTGCCACGGGGGGCGTTGCTACGGGAGTTGGCGCCGCGGCGGGGGCGACGGCGGATGAATGCGACATGGGGAGCCTCACGCTTCGAATTCCGGGCGAAACCGACCGGCTGCGAAAAAGTATAGGAAGCCCTGGTGCCGCAATCACGCAGCAATTTGCATGGTAAGTAATGCAAAAATGCAGCAGTCGATGCTGGGGGGTTGCGAGGTGTTCCGCCGGGATTCGACGCTGACTCGCGCCACCTATTGCGACGGAGGGTCGAACTGCTTGGCGACGGCGTCGATGAATGCCCGCACGCGCGCCGTGTGGCGCAGGTCCTGGTGCGTCACCAGCCACACCGGAAAGCCGCCCGCGCGTTCGCGCGCCGGCCACAGGCGGACGAGTCCCCCGCGCTCGGCCATGGGCACGGGCAGCTCGCCGATGCCGATGCCGTCGGCGATCATGGCGCGCAGCATCAGGCTGGAATTGGCCGTGGCCACGATGCAGCCGGCCTGGGCCGGTTCGCCGACGATGGTGGGCGCGCGGCCGCCTTCCAGATAGGGTTGGTAATACACCAGGTCATGTCCTTGCAGGTCCTCGCCTTCCG
Organism: Achromobacter sp.; assembly: GCF_032113835.1. Lineage (GTDB taxonomy): Bacteria > Pseudomonadota > Gammaproteobacteria > Burkholderiales > Burkholderiaceae_B > Achromobacter. The sequence continues at coordinate 43,188 of NZ_DAMCTG010000001.1, forward strand.
ACGGCGCACCGTGCAGGTCCAGGTACTGCTCGCTGGCGTACAGGCCCACCGGCCAGCGAGCCAGCTGGCGCGTGACGAGATCCGGGTTTTCGGGCTTGACGTTGCGGATGGCGATATCCGCTTCGCGCCGCGCAAGATTGGCCATCTGGGTGGACACGCTCAGGCGGACGCGCACGGCGGGGTGTTGCGCGTGCAGCGCCGCGATGGCCGGAATGACGAATTCCATGGCCAGCGAGTCAGTCGTCGCGACCTTGACCTCGCCTTCGAGCCGCCCGTCGGTGCCTTGGGCCTGCCGCACGAGGTCATGGGCGAATTGCTCCATGCGCTCGGCCGCGCGCAGCACGCTCTCGCCGGTGGGCGTCAGCGTGTAACCGGTGGAACTGCGCAGGAACAGCGTCGCGCCCAGGGTGTGTTCCAGCGTGGCGATGCGCCGCCCGATCGTGGCCTGATCGACGCCGGCCACGCGCGCGGCGCGCCGCAGCGTGCCTTCCCGTTGCAGCGCCAGAAAGATCCTTGCATCGTCCCAGTTCATCGCTTCCTTCGCGGCTGTGTGCCGGCTTCGCCAGGCCCGTCGGGGCAGCGGGATTATCGCCTAAACCCCCGTTGCCAAATCCCGCCGCCCCGGTCCATAATCTGCGCTTTGTTAATTGATAACCGTTCGCATTAATACACAATGCGGGCGGTATCGCGTGCGGGCGGGATCGTGAGCGGATCGGAAGGGGCATCCCAGGACTTCGAGAGCCTATACGGCAATCACCACGGCTGGCTGCTGGCCTGGGTGAATTGGCGCCTGGGTAACGCGGCGGACGCTGCGGATCTGGCGCACGACGCGTTCGTGCGCCTCTTGACGCGCCCGTGCAAGTTCGACAACGCCCGCCATGCCAGGACCTACCTGCGCCGGATGGCCAATGGCATGTGCATCGACCTGTGGCGCCGCCGCGACCTGGAGCAGGCCTGGCTGGACGCCCTGGCGGCGCAGCCCGAACCCACGGTGTCTTCGGCTGAAGATCAGGCCATGGTGCTGCAGGCCCTGGGCGAGATCGACGAGATGCTGCGCGGACTGCCGCCCAAGACCGCCCACGCCTTCGTGATGGCGGTGGCGTGCGAGATGACCGATCAGGAAGTGGCGGACGTGCTGGGCGTGTCGTCGCGCATGGTCCGCAAGTATGTCGCCCAGGCCATGCTGTGCTGCATGCAGCTCGAGGCGCGCCTGGCGGCGGGACATACGGGCGAGCCGTCGGGCCTGCCGCAGGCGGCAACCCCATGAGCGCCGCGCAGGCGCGCGAGCCATCGCACCGCGCGATGGAGCAGGCCGCCGAATGGTATGCGCTGCTGCGTTCCGGCGATGCCTCGGCCGCCGAACGCCAGCAATGGCAGCAATGGATCGACCGCGCCGCTGAACACCGCGAGGCCTGGAGCTACGTCGAACGCATCGGCCGCCGCTTTTCTCCCCTGCAATCCAGTCCCGACCGGAACGCCGCCGTGACGGCGTTCGGACAGACCGCGTCCGCCCGGCCACGCGCGCGCCGGCAATTGCTGCTGGGGATGGCGGGGGCGCTGAGCATCGCCAGCCTGGGCTGGACGGCGTGGCGGCAGACGCCATTGCCCCTGGCGGCCTCGACCTGGGGCGCGGACCATCGCGCCGGGCTGGGCGAAACGCGCCACGTCGCGCTGGCGGACGGCACGCAGGTCTGGCTGAAGGCTTTGAGCGCATTCGATGTCGACTACGGCGCCGCGTTGCGCCGTCTGCAGCTTGTCGCCGGTGAACTGCTGATTCAGACCGCCCCGGAGCCGATCCGTCCCTTTGTTGTCGACACCGCGCAGGGCCGGCTGCAGGCGCTGGGCACGCGCTTTACCGTGCGCGGCGAGGACGACGGCGTGGTGGTGGCCGTGCACGAAGGGGCCGTGCGTGTCGACACGGCCGCCAGCCGCGCCAGCGGCATCGTGCCGGCGGGGCGCCAGGCACGGTTCACGGCGGACACGCTGGACGGCTTCCTGCCGGTGGACCCGGCGCGCGAGGCCTGGACGCGCGGCGTGCTGGTGGCCGACAACACGCCGTTGGCGGACGTGGTGGCCGAATTGAGCCGCTATCACTTCGGCCACCTGGCCGTGGCGCCGGAGATCGCGCGCCTGCACGTCTTCGGCAGCTACCCCATCCGCGAGACCGACCGCGCGCTGGACATGCTGGCCTCGGTATTGCCGGTGCGGGTGCGCCGGACGATGCCCTGGTGGATCAGCCTCGAAGCGCGCGCCTGAAAATAAATCAGCGAAACGGTTCCGGGTTTTGCCCGCTCGTTCGAATAAGGACAGTAAGAGCCGCTCGCGCCTTGCAATCCGCATGGCTGGCGCGCCGCTCTCCCTTCCAGAACCTTACGCACGAGAGCACAGGTCCCGTCATGTCCCACCGTCCTTCTTCCGCCGCCGCGGCCTTTCCCGTGACCCGCGCACGCGCCTTGGCCGCCCGCCGCGGGCGTATCCCGTCCTGGGGCCTGCCGTTGGCCCTGGCGATGGCCGTTTCCGCCGTCTGGGGACCGCCCGCCCACGCGCAGGCCGCGCCCGCGACCACGGGGGTGGCTGACCTGATGACCTTCGACATTGCCCCCGCGCCGCTGAACCAGGTGCTGACGCGGCTGGCGAACGAGTCCGGCATCCTGCTGGCCGCGCAGCCGTCGCTGGTGGCCGACCGCCAGAGCAACGGTGTGCGGGGCCGCTACACCCCCCATCAGGCGTTGGAGCAGGCGCTGGCCGGCACGGGACTGCGCGCCACGCGCGAGGCGCCGAACCAGTACCGGCTGAGCGTCCTGCCCGCCGGCCAGACCACCACGCTGGAACCCGTGAGGGTGACGGCCTCGGGGCTCGCGAGCGGCCTGCCGCCTGTGTACCCCGGCGGCCAGGTGGCGCGCGGCGGGCGTCTGGGCCTGTTGGGCGATCGCGAGGACATGAGCACGCCGTTCAGCGCCACGCAGTACACCGCCAAGCTGATCGAGGACCAGCAGGCGCAGAACATCGGCGACGTGCTGGTCAATGACCCCACCGTGCGCAATACCTATTCGCGCGGCGCGGGCCGGGACGAGTTCAACATCCGCGGGTTCACGCTGTTCAATTACGACGTGTCGTTCAACGGCCTGTACGGCGTGTCGCCGCGCAATTCGAGTTCGCTGATTGGCGTGGAGCGCGTGGAAGTGCTGCGCGGGCCCAATGCCTTGCTGAACGGCATGGCGCCCTACGGCTCCGTGGGCGGCTCGATCAACCTGGTGCCCAAGCGCGCGGGCGCCGATCCCCTGAACCGCTTTACCGTTTCGTACATCGGCGACAGCCAGTTCGGCGCGCACGCCGACCTGTCGCGCCGCTATGGCGACAGCCAGGAATGGGGCGTGCGCCTGAACGTGGCAGGCAGCGGCGGAGACCTGCCGATGGACGGCGCGAAGGAGAACCTGGGCGCCGTGGCCCTGGGCCTGGACTACCAGGGCGAGCGCCTGCGCGTGGAAGGCGACATCAATTACCAGAACCGCACCACCGATGCGCGCAGCGGCCTGCTGTTTCCGCCGCCGTCGGGCGTGGACATCGGCCGGGCGCCGGACGCGCGCCGCAATTTCTTTCCGTCGTGGACCTACTGGAAGACCAAGGAATGGTCGGGCGCGCTGCGCGCCGAGTACGACGTGTCGCCGGACTGGACCGTGTACGGCGCGGTCGGCGCGCGCAAGCACGACTTTGAGAGCATGCAGACGAGCTGGCTGATGCTGAACGAGGCCGGCGACATCGGCGCGGTTCCGGCGCGCCTGAACGAGTCGCTGCTGAGCAAGACGGGCGAGATCGGCGTGCGGGGGCGCTTGCAGACCGGCCCGCTCAAGCATGAGCCGGCGCTGAGCGTCAGCGTGCTGGACATCGACTATTCGGCGGCGCGGATCCGGTCCAGCACGGTGTTTTCCAACATCTACAACCCCGCGGACCTGCCCAAGCCGAACATCCCGCGTCCGTCGGATCTGCCGCGGGCCAGCGATTCCCGGCTGGTCAGCATCGCACTGGCGGACACGATCTCGATGGCCGACGACCGCGTGCAATTCATCGCGGGCGTGCGCCACCAGCGTGTGGAATCCACAAACTTCGACGCGATGACCGGCCGCCAGACGTCGAACTACGACGAGTCTGCCGTCACGCCGGCGTTTGCATTGACCGTCAAACCCACGGAGCGGCTGGCCCTGTACGGCAACTACATCGAGGGCCTGAGCCAGGGCGGGACGGCGCCCGAAAGCGCCATCAACGCGGGCGAAGTGTTCGCCCCGGAAATCTCCAAGCAGTTCGAAGTGGGCGCCAAGTACGACTTCGGCCAGTTCGAAACGACGCTCAGCGCCTTCCAGATCGAGCGTCCCAGCAGCTATCTGGATCCTGCCAGCCTGCGCTACGTGTCCAATGGCAAGCAGCGCAACCGCGGGCTGGAATTCCTGGTGCAGGGCGAGCCGACCCATGGCGTGCGCCTCTTGGGCGGCGTGGCCTATACCGATGCGCGCCTGACGCGCACCGAAGGCGGCGTCAACGACGGCAATCGCGCGCCCGCCGTGCCGCGCCTGCAGTTCAACGCGGCTGCCGAATGGGACACGCCGTTCGTGCCGGGCCTGACGCTGACCGCGCGGATGCTGCGCACCAGCTCGCAGATCGTCGACGTTGCCAACACGCAGGAGATCTCGGGCTGGACGCGCTTTGACGTGGGCGCGCGCTATGCGTTCAATGCGAACGGAAAGCCCGTCGTCATCCGCGCGATGGTCGAGAACGTGCTGAACAAGAACTACTGGCAGTCCGCGGCGCGCGAAGGCCTGACGGTCGGCGCGCCGCTGACGGTGCTGTTGTCCGTGAGCACGGAGTTCTAAGAAAGACGGGACGCGGTCAGAACTTGTACGCCACGCCCGCGCTGAACGCGCGGCCATTGCCCGGCAGGAAGATGGGCATGGCGGGCGTGGCGGTGTTGCGGATGGCGTAGCTGCTGGCGTAGGTCTTGTCGGTGAGGTTGTCCGCGGTGACGTAGCCACTCCAGTGCGCGTCGTGCTCGTAGGCGATCTTGAAACCGAGCAGCGCGTAGGCTTCCTGCTGCGTGCCGGGCGCGTTGGCGTGGTTGGTCTCCGTGTCGCTCATGAACCAGCGCACGTTGGGTCCGAAGCGCCAGCCGCCGATGCGGTACATGACTTCGGCGCTCAGCAGATGGCGCGGCACGCCGGCGATGCGGTTTCCCTGGTACTGGCCGTTGCGGAAGCGGAAGTCGCTGAGCGTGTAGGCGATGCGGTAGTCGAACATGCCTTCGCCGGGCGAGGGCAGCGTGCCGGACAGACCGGCTTCGATGCCCTGGTGCCGCGTGCGGCCGTTGTAGTTGTAGGTGCCGGCGGGCGTGCCGTTTTCGTTGGTGACCGACATCAGTTCGTCGTCGACGTTGCTGCGGTACAGCGACACGCTCCAGTGCTGGTCACGGCCGGCGACGGCGAAGGCGCCGTCTCCGCCGATTTCATACGTGAGCGCGCGTTGCAGGTCCAGCTTGCTCATGGACGTGCTGGCGGTGGCCGGATTCATCGGCGCGGCGACTTCGCCGTTGACGATTTCCCAGAAGGTCGGGACCTCATTGCTGCGGCTGACGTTGGCGTACCAGCGTTGGGAGGCGGCCGGCTGCCAGATCACGCCCAGCTTCGGCGTGGCATAGCGCCAGTCCTGGTCCAGCGTCTTGCCGCTGTTGCGTTCGTGCGCGTCGCGCACGGCGACGGTGTATTTGACGTCGCCCACCATGCTGAAATGCGGCGTCAGGTGCCAGTCCACGCCAACCATCGCGCTGCGGTTTTCGGCGCGCAGGTCATAGTCGCCGAAGCGCTGCAGGCGGCGGCCGTCGGACGGGCGGATCGCGTACAGGTCGCGGTCCATGTTGCTGCGCTGCCAGTCCAGCCCGGCGCGGTAGTCCACCGTGCCGATCTTGCCGTTCAACTGCCAGGCCAGGCCATAGGTGTCGCTGTCGGTCACGTTGGCGACCTGCGGGTTGGTGAAGTCGTCGTTGGTGTGCTGCCAGTAGACGCCGGCCGTCTGGTTGAAGGCCTCGGTGCCCCAGAAGCTGCGGTTGGCCAGGCGGAACTGGTTGGTGTCGCGGTGCGGGTCGCGGTTGTAGACGTTGTTGGCAATGTCCTGCGGCGAGTTGCCGTCGCCCAGCACGCTGCGCGGGTCCTCGTACATGCGCGCCTTCGGGATCGGCTGGGGAATGTCGAACTTCAGATCGGTGTACGAAAGATAGGTGCGGTTTTCGAACAGGCCACGGCGGAACCCCAGGTTGCCCTGGAAACTGGTGCGCTCGGACGAGGAGTGATGGCGGTAGCCGTCCGACTTGTCGTAGCCGAAGGCGAAGCGGCCGTCGAAGCGGTCGTCCTCGAAACCCTTGGCCAGCGTGACGCTTCGCATGCCGAAGCTGCCGCCGCCCAGCCGGATGAAGTCGCCCTGCGTGCCGGTGAGCGACTGGAAGTCGACCTCGCCGCCCAGTGTGCTGGCGCCGGGGGCCAGCGCGTTCGCGCCGCGCCGCACGGTGATGATGCCGGCGTTGCGCGGCTCCAGCAGGCTGATGATGAAGGAACCGTCCGCGTCATTGAGCGGCAAACCGTCCTGCATCAGCAGGATGCCGCGCGACAGCGGGTTGCTCTGGATGCCGGAGCCGCGGATGTTCAGGCGGGGCTGGTCCAGCCCGCCGAAGAATTCCTGCACGATCACGCCGGGCTGGTAATCCAGCGCATCACGCAGGGTGATCAGGCGCACGGCCTGCTGCGGCTGGATCAGGTTGGTGCCGCCGGGTACGGCCTGCAGTTCGGCCTGCGTGCGTTGCACGCTGGGTTCGAGCGCGTTGGGGATGGCGGCGCCCGAGACGACCACGGGGGCCAGCGACGGCGCCTCCTGCGCCACGGCGACGGACAGCCCGAGGGCGCTCAGGGTGAGGGTGGATGCGAGCTGGCGCAGGACAGGGGTAGACATCAGTTGGATTCCACGAAGGACGGGCCTGGGCGTTACCAGGAAATGTGAAACATGGTCTTGGCCAGCAGCACGATGCCGGCCATGTGACAGAACACGCTCAGATGCACGCGTGAGCGGATCACGGCATTCAGCCGTTGGCGGCGCGCCAGCGTCATGGCCGTGATGACATGCAGCAGCACGCTGCCGGCGAGCGCCATCTTCAAGAGCAGCAAGGCGGCGAAGGCCGAACTGCCGGGGCTGGCGAGCACGGCGCGGTAGTGCCAGGCCATGCCCAGCCCGCAGGCGTAGAGCACAACGAGGACCCAGGGCATCACGCCGCGCACGCGCGGCGCCAGTTGTTGCGACAACGCCCGGCGCACGTCGGCGGGCAGGCGTCTGGCAACGGGTTCCAGGAACAGCACTTCGAAGATCACGGTGCCGATGAAGATGAGCGCGGCGAACAGATGCACGATGTGCAGGGCGAGGTAGGTCATGGTTGCTTCCTTGAATCGAGCAGCAGGGCGTGCAGGCGTTCGGCGTCGGCGGCGCGCTGCGGGGTTCCGATGGCGCTGCTGAGTGCGACGGGCTCGATGCGGCCGTGGCCCACGACGACGCAGCGGTCCACCAGTCCCAACAGTTCCTGCGGGTCGTGGCTGATGCAGATGAGGGCCGCGCCCAGGCGCGCGACTTCCTGGTGGCAGCAGGCCGAGAGTTGCCGGCGTAGCGCGGGATCAAGCGCGCTGAAGGGTTCGTCGAGCAGCAGCAGGTCGGGCTCCAGCGCCAGCGCGCGGGCCAGCGAGACGCGCTGCGCCATGCCGCCGGAAAGCTCACCCGGCCACGCATTGCCCGCGCCGTCCAGCCCGACCCGGGCCAGCCATTCATCCGCTTTCGCGCGGGCGTCGGCGAGGCGCAGGCCGGCCGCGCGCAGCGGCAGCGCCACGTTGTCGCGCGCATTGCGCCAGGGCAAGAGGCGCGACTCCTGGAACATCAGCACCGGATGCCGGAACGTGTTGCGCAGCGTGCCTGTGGTGGGCGCGAGCAGGCCGGCCGCCAGACGCAGCAGCGAGCTCTTGCCCGCGCCGCTGGGGCCGGCAAGGCCCAGCCGTTCTCCGGCCGCCAGTTGCAAGTCGACCCCGGCCAGCACCCGCTGCGCGCCGAAGCGCAGCCCAAGGTTTTGCATCTCAAGCATGGCTAGGCTCCATCCAGCGGCCCAGGCGCCGTTGCAAGGGCTGCAGCAGCGCAAATTCCAGCAGCGCCACCAGCCCGAAGATCAGCAGCACCCACGCGAAGAGTTCCGAGGTGTCGAACGTGCTGCGGGCATTGGCAAGCGCGTAGCCGATGCCGTTTTCCGCGCCCAGCACTTCGGCCATGACCACCAGGCGCACGCCGCCGCACAGGGCGATGAGCAACGCGGCCAGCAACGGCGCGCTGAGCGCCGGCAGATACAGGTGGCGCAGCCGCAGCCACGGGCCATAGCGGTAGACGTGCGTCATCTCCACCAGCCGCCGGTCCACGTGCAGCATGCCCTTGACCGTGTTGACGTACATGCCGGGCGCCATCATCAGCGTCGTGATGAAGATGACCATGGGCGACCCCATGCCGAACCACAGCATGGCCAGCACCACCATCACCACGGGCGGCACGGCCATCAGCAGCCAGCGTATGGGTTCGATGAGGCCGCGCAGGCGGGCGCTCAGTCCGGCCAGCACGCCGAGCGTGAAACCGATGGACGCGCCGGCCAGCACGCCCACGCCGATGCGCATCAGGCTGACACCCGCGTTGGCGAAGAACTGTTCGCTGCGCACCAGGGGTCCGATGGCGCGCAGCGCGTCCCAGGGCGTGGCCATGAGCAGGGGGCCAAGATGGCGGGCGGTCAGGTGCCATGCCAGCAGCAACAGCAGGACGCCGGCCACGCTCCAGCCGCGCGACGTGCGCGCGGGACTTGCGGCGGGGGCGCTCATGGTCCGTAGAAGCCGATGGGCGGCAACTCGCCGCCGATGGCCTGCGGAAGCCGGCTGGTCAGCAGGCGGTACAGCGCTTCCAGTTCGGGGCGGGCCTCGCGGGCGCTGCGGCTGTCGAGCCGCGTGCCGCGAATCGCCGTCACGACGGCCGGCGCGGGCAGATGCGGAAGATGTTCGCGCACGAGGTCGGCGCAGGCTTCCGGATTGGCCGCGCACCAGCGCGCCGACGCCGCGTACGCCTCGTCCACCGCGCGGCACAGCGCGGTGTCGTCCGCCACGCCGGCGCCGGCCATGACGCCGGCTTGCGGCAGCGAAGGCTGCTCGGGAAAGCTGCCACGCCACGCGGCTTCCAGGCTCTGGCCGCGATGCAGCGCCACGCCGCCGGCCTGCTGCGCGCGCCACAGCAGCAGCGATGCCATGGGTTCGACGAGCAGCACGCTTTCAGCCTGACCGCTGAGCATGAGGGCGATGGCGTCCTGGCCGTCGCGGGTGCGGCGCAGCGAGACAGGCGCCAGGCCTTTTTCGGCCTGGGCCTGCAGCAGGGTGTCCAGCAGCACGGCGGGCAGATCGCGCTGGAAGGGCGCAACCAGTTCGCGCCCCGCCAGATCGGCGAAGGTCTTGACGTCGGGATTGCGGCTGACGAGCCACAGAATGCCCCAGACCGAGATGTTCAACAGACGCACCGGCATGCCGCGGTTGTGCAGCAGCGCGGGCAGCGTGCTGGGCGCCGCGCTGAACTCGACGTCGCGGTTCACCAGCAGCGTGCGCAGCTGGTCGGGCGTCTGCCACAGCCGGAAACGCAGCTTGTCGGTGTGATCGGCCAGCGCGCCGGTGGCCGCCATGTGCATCAGCGGATAGCTGACCACGGCGCCCGGTCCCGCAAGGGTCAGTTGGGCTCGACGTTCGGGCGCGGCGGCCCGGACGGATTCAAGGCGCGGCAGGAGGGCGGCGCCCAACGCCGCGGCGCAAAAGCGGCGGCGGGTGTGCTGATGTGCGGTCATTATTCTAAATACGAATTATTATCGTTTTATTCTCACACTCAAGCCGAAAGACCCAGAATGACAAATATCAATGTGGTCGAGCCGCGCGCGGCGGCCGTCCGCCTGCTTGCACAGCATCCGCTGTTGGCCGGACTGCCGGCGGGCGTGGCCGACGATCTTCTGCTGGACGCAAGCGTGTTGCGGGCGCCGGCCGGGCACATCCTGTTCGGCGAAGGCGACGAGGCGCGGCATTACCTGCTGGTCGAAACCGGGCAGGCCGAGGTCATGCGCTACAGCTACAACGGCGACGAGCGCGTGTTCCGGGTTTTCGAACCCGGGCAGTTGATGGCCGAGGCCGCGATGTTCATGCCGCACGGCCGCTATCCCATGCAGGCGCGCGCACGGACTGACGTGCAGTGCTGGCGGCTTGCCCGCACGAAGCTGCATGACGCGTGCCGGCGGTGGCCCGATCTGGCGCTCAAGCTGCTGGCGGGAATGAGCCAGGCGGTTTATGACCAGGTGAACAAGGTGGACTGGATGACGTCCAGTTCCGCTGCGGAACGGCTGGCGAATTACCTGATGGGGTTGCAGGAGCGGCAGGGCGCCACGCTGACGCTGCCGCTGAACCAGCGGCAGCTTGCGGCGCATCTGGGCATCCGCGCGGAAACGTTGAGCCGGCTATTGAACGACTGGCAGGCGCAGGGCTATATCAGCGGCAAGCGTAGCCAGTGGGTGGTGACCGACCCGGCCCATCTGGCCAGCCTGTCGATGACGGCGAAACGGCCGTTTTGAAGCGTCATGGCGCCTGGATGCGGCGCCACGTGAAAGGCTGAAACGCGCCGGCGCCAATGACTTGCGTCATGTGTTCCGGCGCGCGCTGTGCGGAGAATGGAAGGCGTTCTCACGTCCAAGCCCTTCCAGCCTTTCATGCCTCTCACGCCGCAATCCGACCCCGCCACCCTGACGCCAGCCCCTACCGAAGACGACATCCGCCGGCTGGTTCACACGTTCTATGCCAAGGTGCGCGAAGACGAGGTGCTGGGTCCGATCTTCAATGCGCGCGTGAAGGACTGGGACCATCATCTGGCGTTGCTATGCGATTTCTGGTCGTCGCTGGTGCTGGGCACGCGCCGCTTCAAGGGCGCGCCGATCCCGGCGCATGCGCGCATTCCGGATCTGTCGTGGCCGCTTTTCGAACGCTGGCTGGCGCTCTTTCACGCCACGACGGCGGCGCTCGGCCATGCGCAATTGCAGACGACGGCGGACGCAATGGCCGATCGGATCGCGGCCAAGCTGTGGGCCGTGTGGCAGGCGCGGGCAGATCTCGCCAGCCTGCCCGATCGCCTGCCGCCCGGCGTGCAGGCCTACAAGGAGAGCCCCGTGTTCACGCCCGACAATCTGCCGGACGCGCTGAAGGCGGCGCATTCCACCAAGGCGGGGACGTGGGGCCTGTTGAGGGTGCACGCGGGCGTGCTGCGTTTTGTGCTGGACGATGCCCCGCATACCGAAGCCGTGCTGACCGCTGGCCAGCAGGTGGTGATCGAGCCGGGCGTGCGGCATCACGTGGCGTTCGAATTGCCGGGCAGTTTCCAGATCACGTTCTGCCGCGCGGCCGAAGCCTGATGCGCGGCGCGGCCGGAGTCAGCCTTTGACCTGCGCCGGCTGATAGAAGCAGTAGCCGCTGCTGCGCAGCGTCTTGACGGGCAGCGTCTGGCCGCTCAGCGCTTCGACGCGGCGGCGCAGCCGACGCATCTGCGTGTCGAGCCGGCGCTGGTCGTATTCCAGGTAATCGGCGCCCAGGGCTTCGACGATCTGCCGGCGGCTGATGTTCTCGCCGGGTTGGCTCATCAGGCACTGCAGCACGGTCAGGTCCTGTTGCGACAGCGGCATGGCCGCCGCGCCGGGGATGTGCAGGCGGCGGGGGCCGATATCCAGCAGCCAGCTCGGCGGCAGCTGATCCTGGCCCGGCTGCGGCAGCCCCAGCCGGCGCACCAGCGCGGCGAGAGTGGCGGCCAGCTCGTCCAGATCACAACCCTTGCCCAGATAGTGGTCGGCGCCCATGCCCAGGCCCGAAATCCGGTCGGGACCGGTCTGGCGCGCACTGAACACCACGATGCCCAATTGCTGGCCTTCCTGGCGCAAGCGCTGGATCAGGTCCAGGCCGCAGCCGTCGGGCAGGCCGATGTCGATGACGGCCAGATGGTGGCGGGCGGGGTCGAAGCGCTGGTCGAATTCCTGCAGGCTGGACACGCACGAGGGGGCGTATCCAAGCTCTTCGAGGAATTCGCCGAGCTCCTGACGCAGCACGGGTTCGTCTTCGAGCAGGATCACTTCAGGCATGAGGCGCCCGCGAAATGCAGCGTGGAGGGCTGGTGTAATCTGCCGGGTTGCACGGAAATGCTGCGTAGATTGCGATTGATGAAACGGGAATGTTACTCCAGGGCGATGCTGTGGCTGGCGCTGCTGGCCTGCCTGTTCGCGGGCTTGATGGCCGCGGCGGCACCGGCGCGCGCCGAGCCGCTGCGTCTGGACGGCGCCGAGCCCGTCAAGGACGCGGCCGGCCATCTTGAACGGCTGATCGATCTGGATGGCGGCCTGGACGTGGGCGACGCCGCCAGCTCGGACGGCTGGACGCCGCTGCCGGGCAGCCTGAGCGCGGGGTTCACGACCGCGACGGTCTGGCTGCGCCTGCCCGTGCAGGTCGACAAGGTCATGCACGGCGGCTGGATGCTGCGTCTGACCAACGCGCTGCTGGACGACGCGCGCATCTACGTGGGCCACGGCAGTGGCTGGACGATGCTGGGACGCAGCGGCGAAGACCTGGCGCGGCGCAAATGGCCGGTGGACTATCGCAGCCCCGTGATCCAGTTCAATCCGTCGCAGCCGGGCGAATACGTGATCCTGGTGCGGTTGAAGAGCAAGAACGCCATGGCCACGCGGCTGGAAGTCTGGCAGCGGCTGGCGTTCGACAACCAGTCGCGCCGCGAGGGCCTGCTGTTCGGGCTGTACTTCGGTTTTTATCTGCTGCTGATCTGCGCGCACGCGGCGTTCTGGCTGGTCACGCGCGCGCCGATGAGCGGCCTGTTCCTGGCCTACATCGGCAATTGCGTCTTCAACGAGGTGCTCTCGCTGGGGCTGGTCCAGCAGTTGACTGGCCTGCCCGTGGCCTGGAGCGACCGGCTGTTGGGCGTCGGCATCGCCGTCAGCCTACCGGTGGCCCTGCGTGTCGCGTTCCGCCAGTTGAACCTGGAAGCTTTGTATCCGCGCGCCGTGCGCTGGCTGGACTGGCTGTTCTGGGGCATTGCCGCGATCTGCTCCGCGCTGATCGTGACGGGGCACTACGGCGCCGGCATGCAGCCGATCCAGGCGCTGGCGCTGCTGGTGATCGTCGGCTTCACGACGCTGGCGGCGTATCTGCTCAAGCGCGGCTGGCGGCCGGCGCGCTTTTTCGCATTGGCGTTCGGGGTGTTCTACCTGGGCGTGCTGATTGCCTTCCTGCGCAACCTCGGGGTGTTCCCGGTCAACGCCTTCACCGAGTACGTTTCCACGCTGGGCACGATGCTGCACATGCTGCTGCTCAGTCTGTTCATCGTTGGCCGCTACGAACGGCGCCGCCGCGTCCGAGAGCTGCAGCAGGCCAACCTGGCGGCCGATCTGGCGCGCCAGCACAGCCACTGGCTGGAACGCGAGGTCGCCCTGCGCACGGCCGAAATGCAAGGCGAGATCGAACGCCGGGTGGCACTGGAAGGCGAGCTGCGCACGTCGCTGGAGAAGGAACGGCAGATGTTCACGGAGCAGCGCGAATTCGTCGCCATGGTGTCGCACGAATTCCGCACGCCGCTGGCGATCATCACGACGTCGGCCCAGCAGCTTGGCCGCAACCTTGCCGCGCCGCTGGAAAAGAGCCTGGCGCGCTGCGCCAACATCCGCAACGCGGCCACGCGCCTCCTGGCGCTGGTGGACGAATACCTGACCGATGACCGCATGCGCGAACCCAGCGCCGAGCTGCGCACGACGCGATGCGATCTGCCGGCGCTGCTGCAAGACCTGGCGAGCGAGTATCCGGCGGGGCGGATCCAAATCATGTATGAGACCGATATCCAGGCCCTGGATTGCGACGCGGGCATGCTGCGGATCGCACTGCGCAACCTGCTGGCCAATGCGGACCGGCATTGCGACGACGGGGGGAAGGTAAGCGTATCGGTGCGCGAGGACGGCGCCATGTTGCGCATCGCCGTGGCGAATCCGGGCAGCGGCATTCCGCTTGCGGAGCAGGAGCGGTTGTTCCAGAAGTACTACCGGGGACACAACGCCATGCGTCATCCCGGCGCCGGGCTGGGGTTGTACTTGGTGAGTTCGATTGCGGAACGGCTGGGCGGATCCGTGGTTCTGGAGTCGGCGGGCGGTGACGAGCCGGTGTGCTTCTGCCTCAATTTGCCTCAATTGGGGGCGGCCTGAGGCGAAGGCGGCGCAAGATTTGCCCCCGGCTAAAGGGCAATTGTTGCGTAAAAGCATCTATTTGTTTCCGTTTTCGGGATGAATAGATAGCTTCAAAAACCGGAAAAACGCCCAATTTTCTGGCTAATTGTGGCGATATGAGGTGCGGGGTTCTCGGATCTTACAAACCGCTCAGATTCGCTCAGATTCCGTTTTGCAATGATCGGTACATTTCAGACACGAAATTTACATGGTCACTACAAAATGTCTCGCCGCTTTCCGCTTACCCGCATTGCCGTTTTGCTTAGCCTGAGCCTGCCGTTTTCTGCCCCGTCGGCCTTTGCGCAGAAGATCGATTACATCCTGAATGCGGGCAGTGAGCCCGCCGATCTCGAAAACACCGGAAACTACACCTCCATCACCATCGAAAACATCTCGGTGGTCGGCGGCAGTGTCATCAACAACGGTACGCTGTGGCCCGCGCCAAACAGCCAGTTCAGCGGCATCAAGGTGGATGCGTCGAACATCAGCGGTTCGATCATCAATGAGGCCGGAAAGGTACTGACCAGCAATCGCGCCGGCCTCAGCCTTACGAACGGAGCCATTGTCCAAGGCGACATTCACAACAAGGGTGAATTTGGCGGCTCGTATGGCCTTGGCGTCGGCATCGAAGTGCTCTCCGGGAGCGCGGTCGTCGGGAAGATCATCAATGACGCAAACCTCAAGGACAGCATTGTCGTCAATGGCGGCTTGATCGGCGGTATCGTCAACAACGGTACGCTCTCGTCCAACACCAGCGGCATCGCGATCGATGTTGAGAACGCCACCGCGCCGATGACGATCGTGAACAACGGCACCATCCAAGGCAATGTGATGCTTGGCACGTCCACCTTGGACATCGGCGGTGGCAGCATCACAGGCACCGTCGTGGGTCCCAACGCCATCATGAACATCAATGGCGACTTCGGCGCGACGTCCAAGTTCGACGTCGGACAGATCAACGTTGCGCCGGCCGCGACGCTCACGCTGAACAACAGCTACATGAACGGCCAGATGACGGTCAAGGGCACCCTCGCGGGTACTGGCAGCGTGGGCACGACGACCTTGGAGTCGGGCGCCACGCTGTCGCCCAGCGCCGCGGCGCCGGTCAACAACATGATGATGGTGCCGTTTGCGAACTCGGTGGTCGTCACTCCCCCGTCGCCCATCGGCACCATCACCGTGAACGGCGACTTGACCTTCAAGCCGGGCTCCACCTATCGCGTCGACGCGACCGCTGAGGGCAAGAAAGACTCCGTAAAGGTCAACGGCACGGCCAACCTGGCCGGTTCCGTCGTGCACGTCGGTTCGGGCGGCACGTACGCCGCTTCGACGTCCTACACCATCCTGTCGGCCACCACGATCAATGGTCATTTCGACAGTCTGTCGAGCGACCTGGCCTACCTGCAACCGTCGCTGGACCAGCAGGGCAACCAGATCGTGCTCAAGCTCGACATGAAGACGGTGCCGACCGAGCCGGACAGCAAGCCCAGCCCGGGCAAGCCTGTCGACAACGGCGGCACCGGCGGTGGCAACACCGACAGCGGCACCCGTCCGATCGAATTCGCCGATCTGGCCGTCACCGGCAACCAGCGTTCGGCGGCAAACGCGGTGCAAAGCCTGCCCAAGAACAGCTCGCTGTACACGCGTGTCTTGAACCTGCCCAATGGCGCCCCGGCCGGCGTGTTTGCCGACCTGTCCGGCGAATCGTTCGGCAGCAGCGTGTCGGCGATGCAGAACGTCAGCAACAACGTGGCCAGCCTGCCCACCGCACAACTGCGCGCCAACATGAACGCCGGCTTCGTGGCCGGCCCGCCGACGGCGCAGGTCGGCCGCGGCGACGCCTCGATGCTGCCGCGTTCGAACGCGCAGCCGCTGTGGGCGCAGGCCTTCGGCAACTGGCGCACGATGGACGGCAACGGCAACGTGGCCAAGTCCCGTGAACGCGACGTCGGCATCTTCGTCGGCGGCGACCACGGCGTGGGCAACGGTTGGCGTCTGGGTGGCGCGTTCGGCTACACCGACAGCCGCATCACGGTCGACGACCGCTCGGCCAAGTCGGACGTGAACAGCTACAGCGCGATCCTGTACGGCGGCAAGTCGTTCGAAGCCGGTTCGGGCAAGATCAACTTCACCGCTGGCCTGGCTTACACGTGGCATGACATCAACAGCAAGCGCAACATCAACGCGGCGGGCCAGTACCAGGAGCTGAAGGCGGACTACAGCGCCAGCACGGGCCAGGTCTTCACCGACGTGGGCTACGCGATTCCGTTGAACGACCGCGTCACGCTGGAACCGTTCTTCGGCGCCGACTTCAGCGACCTGCGTACTCGCGGCTTCTCGGAGTCGGGCGGCGACGCTGCGCTGAGTGGCAAGAGCAGCACCAACAACGTGGGCACCACCACGCTGGGCCTGCGCGCGCAGACGACGTTCGACGTGAAGGACACCGCAGGCCGCCTGCGCGGCATGCTCGGATGGCGCCACGCTTACGGCGACGTCAACCCGGAAGCCACGATGTCGTTCGACGGCAGCCAGCCGTTCACTGTGGCGGGCAACCCGCTGGCGCGTGACGCGGCCGTGATGGAAGTGGGCGTGGACCTGGCGATGAGCAAGAACGCCACGCTGGGCCTGGCTTACTCGGGCCAGTTCGGCGACGGCAACCGTCAGAACACCGGCACCGTCAACGTGAGCTGGCGCTTCTAAGGCGATCCGCCTCGACGCTTGGGAAAAGCCGGCCTCTTCGGAGGCCGGTTCAAAACACGAAATCTACCTGGTCAACACAAAATGTCTCGCCGCTTTCCGCTTACCCGCATTGCCGTTTTGCTGAGCCTCAGTATTGCTCCCTTCGCCGTGCCGCACGCATCGGCGCAGACGTTCTACTTGCAGGACGGCGTCGACTTTCCCACCATCATCGGCGATCTCGAGAACACGTCGTCGACGAACTATCCCTATATGCGCATGGTGAACGCCGCGACGCGCAATGGCGACTTCATCAACCGCACGTTGTTGAAAGGCGGATATCACGCCGCCGCCATCACGATTGAGTCGGGTTCGACCCTGAACGGCGCGATCCGCAACGAAGGCAACGGCATGGTCTACGCGGTGATGGTGTCGGGCAGCACTGTCGGCAACATCGTCAACAACGGCGAAATCGACCGTCCGGAGATCATCTTCGGCCGGGCAGGCGGCACCATAAACATCGGTTCCAGTGTGACGATTACCGACAACAGCACGGTCATTGGCAACATCGTCAACAACGGCAACATCTCCACCAACAGCATCAACAACGTTTTCCAGTCGAGCGGCAACGGGATTGAAGTCTCCCTCGGAAGCGTGGTCACCGGCCGCATCGAAAACAACGGCAACATCTGGGGCGGTGTCGTGGTGAGCGGCAATGCTGAAGTGGTGGGCGGCATCGTCAACGCGGGCTACATCAACGCCCTTGTTGGCTCTTCCACCCTGTCCAACGGCGTCGCGGTCGATGTCGAGGGCGCCCATTCGCCGATGGTCATCACGAACACGGGCTCCATCATTGGCGACGTGCGCCTCGGCGCCTCCACGCTGAACATCGATGGCGGCACCGTCATCGGCGCCATCATCGGCGACGACAATCAGCACAGCCTGATGGCCAGCAGCGGCGGCGGCATCAGCACGGTCAACATCAACACCGATTACACGCCCGAAGGCTCCATCACGGTCGGCGCCGTGAACGTGGCAGAGGGCAAGACGCTGACGCTTGCCGGCAAGAAGGTGAATGGCCTGCTGACCGTGAAGGGCACGCTGGCCGGCACCGGCAGCGTCGGCATGACCACGCTGGAATCCGGCGCGACCCTGTCGCCGGGCACCGCCGTGTCGTCGAACCACGTGATGATGATGGGCGCGCCCGGCGCGAACATGTCGGTCAATCCCACCGGCGCGCAGATCGGCACGCTGACGGTCAATGGCGACCTGACGTTCAATCCGGGCTCGACCTATCGTGTCGACGCCACCATTGACGGCAAGAGCGACCGCGTGAACGTCACCGGCACGGCGAATCTGGCGGGATCCGTGGTGCACGTCGGCGAGGGCGGCACGTATGCGCCCTCGACGAGCTACACCATCCTGTCCGCCGGCAATCTGAACGGCCACTTCGACAGCCTGTCCAGCAACCTGGCCTATCTGCAACCGACGCTGAGCCATCAGGGCAACGACGTGGTGCTGACGGTCGATCTGAAGCAGGTGCCGACTGAACCGGACAGCAAGCCGATCGACAACGGCGGCAATACCGGCGGCGGCACCCGTCCGATCGAATTCGCCGACCTGGCCGTGACCAGCAATCAGCGTTCGGCGGCGAACGCGGTGCAAACCCTGCCCAAGAACAGCTCGCTGTACACGCGCGTCATGAATCTGCCCAACGGCGCCCCGGCCGGCGTGTTTGCCGACCTGTCCGGTGAATCGTTCGGCAGCAGCGTGTCGGCGATGCAGAACGTCAGCAACAACGTCGCCAGCCTGCCCACGGCACAGCTGCGCGCCAATATGAACGCCGGTTTCATTCCCGGCCCGCCCACGGCGCAGGTCGGCCGCGGCGACGCCTCGATGCTGCCGCGTTCGAACGCGCAGCCGCTGTGGGCGCAGGCCTTCGGCAACTGGCGCACGATGGACGGCAACGGCAACGTGGCCAAGTCCCGTGAACGCGACGTCGGCATCTTCGTCGGCGGCGACCACGGCGTGGGCAACGGTTGGCGTCTGGGTGGCGCGTTCGGCTACACCGACAGCCGCATCACGGTCGACGACCGCTCGGCCAAGTCGGACGTGAACAGCTACAGCGCGATCCTGTACGGCGGCAAGTCGTTCGAAGCCGGTTCGGGCAAGATCAACTTCACCGCTGGCCTGGCTTACACGTGGCATGACATCAACAGCAAGCGCAACATCAACGCGGCGGGCCAGTACCAGGAGCTGAAGGCGGACTACAGCGCCAGCACGGGCCAGGTCTTCACCGACGTGGGCTACGCGATTCCGTTGAACGACCGCGTCACGCTGGAACCGTTCTTCGGCGCCGACTTCAGCGACCTGCGTACTCGCGGCTTCTCGGAGTCGGGCGGCGACGCTGCGCTGAGTGGCAAGAGCAGCACCAACAACGTGGGCACCACCACGCTGGGCCTGCGCGCGCAGACGACGTTCGACGTGAAGGACACCGCAGGCCGCCTGCGCGGCATGCTCGGATGGCGCCACGCTTACGGCGACGTCAACCCGGAAGCCACGATGTCGTTCGACGGCAGCCAGCCGTTCACTGTGGCGGGCAACCCGCTGGCGCGTGACGCGGCCGTGATGGAAGTGGGCGTGGACCTGGCGATGAGCAAGAACGCCACGCTGGGCCTGGCTTACTCGGGCCAGTTCGGCGACGGCAACCGTCAGAACACCGGCACGGTGAACGTGAGCTGGCGCTTCTAAGGCGATCCGGTTTCGATCGGATGCGAAAGCCGGCCTCTTTGGAGGCCGGCTTTTTTTTCGTGTGGACCTGTCTTCGTTTGGCAAGGTGTCAGACACCCTCGCGGCACCGTATCAATACGGCGGTCTCCGCTGACGGGTGTCTGACACCTTGAAATGGCATGCCGGCCAAGGTGTCCGACACCCGCTGGAGCGCCAGGTGTCTGACACCCGCTGAATTGCCGTCACAAGTGGACGACTATCTCCCCGGGTGTCCGACACCGCTCCGTGCGAGCCGCTGGCCCGCACGAAATATCTGCCAGGTGTCTGACACCCGCGGAATTGCCGTCACAAGCTGACGGCCATCTCCCCCGGGTGTCTGACACCGACCCAGGGAAGCCACTGTCTCATGCGGAAATATCCGAACCGGCGTCTCCGTGCAATACAGGATGTCCGGGGATAAGCAGCTTCGATACACTGTCCGGTCACCCCTATAACGAGAACGCCATGAGACAGTTTCTTCCGACCCTGGGCGCCGCCCTGGTGTTAACGTTGGCCGGCAATGCGGCTTCTGCGCAGCAATCCCCGCCGCGCGACCCCTTCTTCTGGCTGGGAGAAATCAACAAGGCCACCACGGTGATCAACGCCGATGAAGGCCTGCTCGACAAGTCCATGGCGCCGCGCCTGGCGGCTGGCGTCGCGAAAGTCATCCACGACGGCAACCAGCCCGGCGCCAAGCGGCCGGCCACTGTCATCACCTTCGAACCCCTGCTGATCAAGGCCGCCGGCGAGGACATCACCTTGCTGCACGCCGGCCGTTCCAGCCAGGACATGCACGCCACCTACCGCAGCGCCATCCTGCGCGACAAGCTCCTGGATCTGGCAGACCAGTTGAGCGCCACCTCCACCACGCTGGTGGAACTGGCGGCCAAGCACGCCGGCACCATCGTGCCCAACTACACCAACGGCGTGGCCGCGCAGCCCAACAGTTATGGACACTATCTGCTGGGTCAGGCTGCCGGTCTGGCGCGGGATGCGCAGCGCATCCGCGAAGCCTACGTCCGCATTGACCGTTCGCCCATGGGCACGACCGTGCTGAACGGCACGAGCTGGCCGCTTGACCGCAAGCGCATGGCGCAATATCTTGGCTTCGAGGCGCTGGTCGACAACGCGTACGATGCCTCGCAGATCTCGTCCATGGACCAGCCCGTCGAGGTCGCCTCCATCGTCACCAACATCGCGCTGCGCACGGGCAACTTCGTCGAAGACGTGATGACCCAATACGCGCAGTCGCGTCCGTGGATCCTGCTGGAGGAGGGCGGCGGCAACACCTATGTGTCCAGCGCCATGCCGCAAAAGCGCAATCCGGGCCTGCTGAACGACACGCGCAGCGACGCGTCCACGGCCGTGACGCTGGCGATGGGACCTGTCCTGCAGACGCACAACATCACGCCGGGCATGAGCGACCCCAAGGACGTGAAGCAGAATTCCGCGATGGTCGATAGCGGCATTTCGGCGCTCAAGCGCTGGGACCGCGTGCTCAAGGCCATGGTCATCAGTCCGGATCGCGCGCTGGAAGAGCTGAACAGCGACTGGACGGCCTCGCAGGAACTGGCGGACGTGCTGATGCACAAGTACAAGCTGCCATTTCGCGCGGGCCATCACTTTGCGTCCGAGGTCGTGTCGTACGCCAAGGCGAACAACATCAAGCCGCTGGATTTTCCGTATGAACAGGCGCGCCGCATCTATGCCGATGCGATGAAGGACTCGAAGTACGGCGCCGACCTGCCGATGAGCGAGGCCGAGTTCCGTTCGACGCTGGACCCCGTGGCCATCGTGAAGAACCGCGCCACCAGCGGCGGTCCGCAGCCGAAGGAAATGGATCGCATGATCCGGGAGGCGCGCGAGCAGCTGGCCGCGCAGGACAAGTGGATCAAGGCGCGCCGCGCGCACATCCGCGATTCCTTGGCGGAACTGGACAAGCAGTTCGACGCGCTGGTGGCGAGCGCGCCCAAGCAATAACGCCGCGCTGGCGGAATTTGCGCGCACCGCCGGCGCGTTCCTCGCTGGGCGGACCTATCGGGGAACGCCCGTCCCGCAAGCCTGAAGCACGATGCCACGCAGCCAGCGATGGGCGGCATCGCCGTCCATTCTGGGATGCCACAGCATCGACACCGTAAAGGGCGCCATCGTGAACGGCAGCGAGAAACTGCGCATCCCCTCGCGCAGCGTGGTGGTGTGCCTTTCCGGCACCGTCGCGATCAAGTCGGTTTCGCGCGCGAGCGCCAGCGCCGTTGAATAGCCGCCGGCAATCGTGGCAATGTGGCGCGCGCGGCCGGCTTGCGCCAGCGCATCATCCATGGGGCCTGATTCCCGTCCGCGACGCGACACCAGGATGTGGCGTGCCGAGAGGTACCGCGTCAGCGTGACGTTGCCGCGCGCCAGCGGATGGGCGGCCCGCATGACGCCGATGTACCGGTCCTGAAACAGCGCGCGGGTGCGCAGCTCGGGGCTGGCCGATTCGCCCACCACCCCGGTTTCCAGGTCCACGGCGCCTTCGCGCAGCGGCGCGCTGTCCTTGTCCAGCTTCTGCATGAAGCGCAACCGCACGCCCGGCGCTTCGTCGTCGATCCGCGCGAGCAGCCGCGCGCCGAAGTTCTCGACGAAGCCATCGGTGACACGCAGCGTGAACGTGCGCACGAGCGTTGCGGGATGCAGGTCTTGCGAGGGACGCAGCACGGCTTGCGCATCCCTGACCAGCCCGCCGACCTGCTCGCGCAGCGCCAGCGCTCGGGGCGTGGGAACCAGCCCGCGCCCGGCGCGCACCAGCAGCGGATCGCCCGTGGTGTCGCGCAGCCGCGCCAACGCGCGGCTCATGGCGGAAGGACTCAGGCGCAGCCGCCGTGCGGCGCCGGCCACGCTGCCTTCGGAGAGCAGCGCGTCCAGGGTGATGAGCAGGTTGAGGTCGGGCGCGGACATGCGGCAAACGTAGCATGCCGGCTAAAAACGCGCCGGGATTTGGCATGGCGTTACATGCAGGTATTTACTGCAAATGCTGCGTCTTCCGCCAGGAATGGGAGAGGCATACGCTGGGGTTCTGTTCCCCCTCTTGCCGGTCGCCATCATGTCGCTATCCACTTCGCCCGTAATGCCATCCCCGTCCCGTCTCCCGCTATTGGCCTGCCTGTCCCTGTCGATGCTGCTGGCGTCCCTGGGCACCAGCATCGCCAACGTAGGCCTGCCCGCGTTCGCCCAGGCATTCGGCGCCTCGTTTCAATCGGTGCAGTGGGTGGTGCTGGCCTATCTGCTGGCCATCACGACCGCCGTGGTCAGCGCAGGTCGGCTGGGCGACCTGATCGGCCGGCGGCGCCTGATGCTGGCCGGGATGGCTTGGTTCACCGTCGCTTCCGCGCTGTGCGCAGCCGCGCCCGGACTGTGGATGCTGGTGGCCGCGCGCGCCGCGCAGGGGTTGGGCGCGGCGGTGCTGATGACGCTGGCCATGGCTTTTGCCGGTGAGGCAACGCAGAAGGGAAGAGCGGGCAGCGCGATGGGCATGCTGGGCACGATGTCCGCCGCCGGCACCGCGCTCGGGCCGACGCTGGGTGGCGCGCTGATCGCCGGTCCGGGATGGCGGGCGATCTTTCTCGTCAATCTGCCGCTGGGTCTGCTGGCGCTCTGGCTGGCGTGGCGGTATCTGCCCCGCGATCCGCAACGCGGCGCACCGCAGACGATACGTTTTGATTGGCTGGGCAGTGCGCTGCTGGCGCTGACGCTGGCGGTCTACGCGCTGTCCATGACGCTCGGACGCGGCGGCTTCAACACGATCAACGTTGTCCTGCTTGCGGCGGCGGCGGGCGGCGCGGGCCTGTTTGCGTGGGTGCAGTCGCGGACGGCACATCCGCTGGTGCGGCCGGCGATGATGGCCGATCCCGTGTTGGCGGGCGGCTTCGCAGCCAACGCGCTGGTCGCGACGGTGATGATGGCGACCCTGGTGGTTGGGCCGTTCTATCTGGCCGGGGCGTTGGGGTTGGACGCAATGCGCGTCGGGATGGCAATGTCTTGCGGTCCGCTCGTTGCGGCTCTGGCAGGTGTACCGGCGGGACGCTGCGTGGACCGCTTTGGCGCTCGGCCAATGACGCTTGCCGCGCTGATGGCCATGACGGGCGCATCGGCGATGCTGCCCATTGCGTCGGAAGCGTTCGGAGCGACGGGATATGTTGTCGCGTTGGGCGTGCTGACGGCCGGGTTTGCGCTGTTTCAGGCAGCCAACAACACCGCGGTCATGGCCGGGGCGGGCGGCAACGAACGCGGCGCCGTGTCTGGCATGTTGAACCTGTCTCGCAACTTGGGGTTGATTACAGGTGCGTCGGCGATGGGCGCGGTCTTTGCCATGGGCGCCGGGGCGAAGGTGCTGGTCGATGCAGCGCCCGCTGAGCTGTCGGCCGGGTTGCACGCGACGTTTGTGACGGCCGCCGTGTTGTGCGCGCTGGCGATGGCAGCGGTGGCGGTTGGCGGGTTGAGGCTTGCTGCACTCCGGTCGTAAGGCGATTTTGGTTCATGCGTTTGCCGGTCGCAACCGCGGCGCAGTGGAATGGCCTGCGCCGCGTTGCCGCTCAACCCTGACAATTGCGCCGAAGTCACTCCGCCTTCAATCCCGCCTGCACGATCAGCGGTTGCCACTTCTGCCGTTCGCTGCGTGCAAACGCGGCCAGTTCCTCGGGCGTGCCGCCGCCCGGTTCATGCCCCAGATCCAGCAGCTTTTGCCGGACCTCCGGACGCGCCAGGATCTTGGCCAGGTCCTCATTCAATCGCTTGATCGCCGCCGGCGGCGTGCCCTTCGGCGCATACAGGCCGTTCCACGCGATCACCTGAAACCCATCCAGCCCTTGTCCCGCCACCGACGGCACGCCGGGCAGTAGGGCCGACTCCTTCAACGAGGTCACCGCCAACGGGCGCAGCTTGCCGCTGGTGATGAACGAGCGCGCGGCGCTGACCGTGTCGATGCCGACCTGCACCTGGCCACCCAGAAGATCCGTCGTGGCGGTGGCCGAACCCTTGTAGGGAATGCCGCGGACGCTGTTGACGCCCTGTTGCTTGAGCAGTTCGTACACCAGACGCGCGGTGGTGCTGGGCATGCCGACGTTGACGCTGTCGGGCTTGGCCTTCGATGCATTGCGCAGGTCGGCCAGGCTGGCGTAGGGCGAGGACGGCGTGGTCAGCAGCACCATCGGAAACGAGCTGACCAGCATGACGGGCGCGAAGTCCTTCTCCGGATCGAAGTTGGTGGACGCGTACATGTACTGGTTCAGCACGTGCGTGCCGTTGGTGCCCATCAGCAGCGTGTAGCCGTCGGGCGCGGCGCGCGCGGCTTCGGATGCGCCGATGTTGCCGCCCGCGCCGGGCCGGTTCTCGACGATGAAGGGTTGGCCCAGATCGCGGGCCAGGTACTCGGCCAGATAGCGGGCGGCGACGTCGGTGCCTTGGCCGGCCTGGTAAGGGACGATGATCTTGACGGGTTTGGAGGGGTAGCTGTCGGCGGCCGCGGCGGGCTGCGCAAACAGCAGCGGCGCCGCTAGCGCGGCGATCAGGCGTAAGGTCTTCATGGTGGTCTCCTCGTTTTTATATGTGGCTGCATCGGACTGCGGCTAGGGCTTGGGAGGCGGCCATCGCGGCAGGATGCCCTGTTCCTGCAACGCCGCGATCTGTGAGTCGCCGAAGCCGGCCTCCCGGAGGACTTCGACGGTGTGCTGCGCATAGGCTGGCGGCAGACGGTCCACGCGCGCGGGCGCTTGCGACAGCCGCACTGCGGAACCGATGCCGTGATAGCCATCGCGATCGACGCGCATGCCGCGATGCGCGGTGTGCGCCTGCGCAAAGGCTTCGGGCACGCTGTTGATGGGGCCGGCGGGTACGCCAAGCTTCATCAGTTCCGCGCACAGCGCGTCGCGGGAACGCGACGCCAGGGCGTGTTCGATGGCGTCCCGCAACGCGTCGCGGTGCGACAGCCGCGCGCGGTTGGTGGCAAATCGCGGATCGTCCGGCAACGACAGCAGGCCCGCGTAGTCGCAGAAGCGGCGGAACTGGCGGTCGTTGACGACGCCCAGGAAGATCTCGCCATCGCGGCAGGCGTAACGGTCATACGGCGCGATGTTGGGATGCGCGCTGCCCAGGAGGCCCGGCGTCTGGTCAGTGTGCATCCAGTTGGCGGCATGCGGCACCAGCAGGCTGAGCGCCGTGTCGAAGAGGGTGACTTCGACCCGCTGGCCAAGACCCGTGCGCGCCCGGTGGTAAAGCGCCAGCAGGATGCCGGACTGCGCGGTGTAGCCGGTGAGGTGATCGACGATGGGCACGCCGACGCGGGTGGGGCCGCCGGCCGGATCGCCGTTGATGCTCATCAGGCCGCACATGGCCTGCAGCACGGCGTCGTAGCCGGGCAGCCCGCCCAGCGGTCCGTCATCGCCGAAGCCCGTGATGGCGCAGTGGATGAGCTGGGGAAAGCGGGGTTTCAGGTCCGCCTCGTAATCCAGGCCCCACTTGGCCATCGTGCCGGGGATGAAGTTCTCGATCAGGACGTCGGCGTCGGCCAGCAACGCCAGCAGCACGTCGCGGCCGGCGGGCTTGGACAGGTCCAGCCCGATGGCGCGCTTGCCGCGGTTGACGGCGGTGAAGTAGGCGGCGTCGCCGTCCTCGTTGACCGGCGGGCCCAGCGTGCGCGTCTCGTCGCCGCCGGGCGGCTCGACCTTGATGACGTCCGCGCCCTGGTCCGCCAGCATCTGCGTGCACAGCGGGCCGGCCAGGACGCGCGACAGGTCGATGACGCGCAGGCCGTCCAGCGCGCCCCGCGGACGGGCCTCGGGGCTTGGTGCAGCATGTTCCGATGAATCAGACATCGCCCACCTCGTCTTGGGGGTTGCCGCCGGTCAGGCGCGGGTAGGCAATTCGACCACACCGGTACCCAGTACGGAAAGCTCGTCGTCCTGGTTGCGCGCTTCCTGTTCGATCTCGACCAGGTGACGGCCGTCTTCCACGTACTTGCGCACCACCTTGCCCTTGAAGAACAGCATGTCGCCCTCGGGGTTGTGGCGGCGGATCTTGCACGTGGACTTGCGCAGGAATCCGGCGTCGCCCATCCAGTTGGTCAGGTGATGAGTCAGCCACGAGTTGCGCTCGGGACCGTAGTCGTAGGCGCCGGGCGCGCCGACTTCCAGCGCGAAGTCTTCTTCCCAGTGGACGCGTTCAGGCACATCCGGAATGCCGAAGCGGTTGGTGATGCCCACGCCCGGATGCGCGTCGATGAGCTGCCACGCCAGCTTGTTGGCGCGGATGTACAGGCCGCCCCAGCCCTGCGCGAAGGCGATGAAGCCGGTGACCGTCATCGGGCCCTTGAACATCACGGGCAGTTCTTCGCCTTCCTTCACGTCTTCCCAGTAGCGCGGCGTGGCGCCGCGCACTTCTTCCTGCGCGTAGAGCTTGTAGGCTTCCTTGATTTCCTCGGGGCTGTAGCGGCGCGGCTCGCGGGCGCGGACTTCGGCGTACTTGCTGCCCTGTTCGCGCGCGTGGTCGCGTTCGGTGCGGAAGCACCAGCTGTCGGCCTCGGCGACCTTGTCGCCGTCCTGGTTGAAGAAGTCCACGTGATAGATCTGCTGCACGGCGCGGCCCGCAAAGCGGGTCTGGTGTTCGATCAGGTTTTTCAGGTGCGCTTCGGTGGAGATGATGTCGTTGCGCTTCACAGTCTTGTGCCAGGTCCAGTCCGCACCCGACCACATGGCGTGTACGCCCGGCAGCCCGCCCACGTAACCGGACACGATGCGGCTGGTGGCAAACAGGAAGCTGGGCAGGGCGATGATGCCGCCGTGCTGGGTTTTGGCCGCGTATTCCGGGTCCGACCACAGCGGGTTGTCGTCGCCGATGCCGTGGGCGTAGTGGCGGATGTTGTCGCGCGTGGCCTCATAGCACCACGGTTCGGCGGTGGCGCCGATCTTCACGCCGATGCGTTCGCGCAGCTCGTCCAGCCCGCGTTCGGTGATCTTGGGAAAGCTGCGTTCGGTCTTGGTCTGGGTCAGCATGATGTCTCCTGGGTTTGAGAGATGGCCTGTGCCGGGTAGCCCTAGGCGTGGGCGGCGCCGGCGGGCGTGGTGTCGGCGGTCGCAAGCTCTTGCTCCCGCAATTTCCTGCGATGGATCTTTCCGGCGGGCGTCTTGGGCAGTTCCGCCACGAACACGACCTGCCGCGGATACTCGTGCTGCGCCAGGCGGCTGCGCACGGCGTCCTGGATTTCCTGCACGAAGGTGTCGTCGCCGGCGCGCGCCGACACCACGAAGGCCTTGACGACCTGGCCGCGCAGCGGGTCGGGCACGCCGATGGCGGCGGCCTCCGTTACGTCGCGATGCTTGAGGATGGCGTCCTCGATCTCGACGGCGCTCATGGTCCAGCCGGCCGAGATGATGACGTCGTCGGCGCGGCCGCCGTGCCAGAAGTAGCCGTCTTCGTCCACGCGGCCAAGGTCCTTGGTGGCGACCCACGCGTCGCGGCGCCACAGCTTGAGTTCGCCGGTCTCGCCGGGCGCGCAGGGCTTGCCGTTGGCGTCCTGCACTTCAACGCGCAATCCTGGCACGGGCTTGCCGAGCGAGCCGGCCTTGACCGTGAAGTCCGGCGCCCCGGGATAGTTGACGAGGCAGACGCCGATTTCCGTCGTGCCGTACATGCTGCAGACGGGCCGGCCGAAGGTGGCTTCGACGAAGGCGGACGTTTCACTGTCGATGGGTTCGCCCGTGAAGGACACCTTGTCCAGGTGATAGCGGTAGCGTCCCGCCGCGCCGCTGTTGCGCATCATCCGGTAGTGGGTGGCGGCGGCCGAGATGTTGGTGAAACGATGATCCTGCAAGGCCTGCAGCAGGCGTTCGGCGTTGAACTTGCCGGCATACGCGCCGATGGTGACGCCCAGCGCCAGCGGCGCCAGCGTGCCGTGCCACAGTCCGTGACCCCACGCGGGCGACGACGGGCACATGTAGCGGTCGCCGGGACGGATGCCGGTGCCGTACAGCGCGGCCAGCATCAGCGTGACCAGGGCGCGGTGCGTGTGCTTGACGGCGTCGGGCAGCTCGCGCGTCGTGCCCGACGTGTACTGGAAGATGGCCAGATCGTCGGCGCGCGTGCGGCATTCGTAGTGGGGCGGATAGGCGGCCAGCGTGCCGAGAAAGGCGTCGTCTGCGATGACCACACGCATGTCTTCGCCGCCGGCGGCAAGCGGGGCCTTTTCGGCGTTGGTCACCAGCATGCGCGGCTGGCAGTCCTGCACGCGCAGCCGGATGCCGTCGGGGCCGAACAGCGTGAAGAGCGGCACGGCGATGGCGCCCATCTTCATGGCGCCGAACATGGCTACGTAGAACGGCAGCGACGGTTCCAGCATGACGGCGACGCGGTCGCCGGCGCGGATGCCCTGCTCGACCAGGTAGTGGGCGAAGCGCGAGGATTCCTCGGCGATCTGGCGGAACGAGTAGGTCTCGTCCCCGCCCGCGGCGCGCACCAGGATGATCGCCGGCTCTGCCTTGTCCGCATGCCGGTCGATGCATTCGTGCGCGATGTTCATGGTGTCGCGGTTGCCGTCGAACAGCTCCCAGAGCTTGTCCGAGGAGCAGAGCGCCTGGGCGTCCGCGTAGGAAAGGGTATCGGTCAGCTTCGTCATTTCGTCGTACCTGTGTGGGTCGGCAACCTGTGGAACCCACTATGCGCGTCGCCAAATAAATTGTCAATGACGTTTATTGATTGTATATAGACAATTACGCGGCATTAGGATCGACCCGCGAGGCGGGCGGTGCAAGGTATGCTTGCCGCAATAAAAACGGAGAAACCGATGAGTGAAACCAGTACCCCGGAACTTGCCGCCGTCGGCCCGCGTGTGCGGCCGGTGCCGGCCGTGACGCGATCGATCGCGATCCTGCGCCTGTTGGGCCGGGGCGGCGAGCCCATGACGCTGAAGGCCATTTCGCAGGAACTGGGCATGGTGACCAGCACCTGCCTGCACATTCTTCGCGTCCTGGTGGAAGAAGGCCTGGTGAAGGTCGATCCCGGCGCCAAGCGCTACAGCCTGGGCGTGGGCATGCTGACGCTGGCGCGCAGCGTGATCGAAAGCAACCCGTTTCCCGCGCTGGCGCAGCCGGTGCTGGACCGCATTGCCAACGCGGCCAGCGTTACCGCGATCGGCGTGGAGGTCTCGGGCAGCGATCACATGGTGGTGCTGGCGCTGTCACGTTCCAACGCGCCGTTCCGCCTGCATGTGGATGTGGGAAGCCGCTTCCCGGCGCTGATCAGCGCAACGGGCCGGTTGGTTGCCGCGTTTGCGGATCTGTCCGAGAAGGAACTGGAGCGGCGCTTCAAGGCCCTGCGCTGGGATCAGGCGCCCGAGTTCGCGGCGTGGAAGGCCGACGTGGACGCGGTGCGGCGGCAGGGCTACAGCGTGGACCGCAACAACTACATCAACGGCGTCGTCGTGATCGCGGTGCCGGTGTTCGACAGCCATCAGCGCCTGACGCATGCATTGGTGGCTGCGGGTTTGGCCGAACAGCTCGATGCCGCGCGCGTGGAATCGCTGGCGGCGGAACTGCAGGGGGAAGCGCGCGCGTTGTCGCAACTGATGGCTGCCCGGAGCTGACCGAATGACCACGCAATCCGCTGACGACGCCGCCGTCCCGCCCGGGTGGCGCAAGCGCACGCTGCCGGGCTTTGCGGGCCTGATCGGCCCGTTGTGGGTGCGCAAGGAGGACGATGGCTGGGCCTATGGCCTGTTGACCACCTCGGATCACCTGAATCCGGCAGGCGTGGTGCACGGCGGATTGCTGACCGCGCTGCTGGACCACGGCATCAGCGCGATCGCGTGGGAAGCGCTGGGACGGCGCGCCTGCGTGACCGTGCAACTGGACACGCACTTTCTGGCGGCGGCGCGCGAAGGACAGTTTCTGGAAGTGCGCGGGCGCGTGGTGCGGGCCACGTCGTCGCTGGTGTTCATGCAGGGGGAATTGAGCACGGACGGGGAGGTCGTGGCGACGGCCGTTGCCGTGCTCAAGCAGATCGGACCGGCGCCGAGGGCAGGTGAATCTGCGGCAGGCGATCCTGCGGCAGGCGGACCTGCGGCAGATACGCCGGCGGCGTAACAGGCCGCCGGCTGTTCCGGATCAGCCCTGCGGCAGCGCGATCAGCCGGCCTGCGCCGGCCGCTTCTTCCTCGCGCAGCTTGAAGCGCGCAACCGCATCGGCCAACACACGCGCCTGATCGCTCAACATCCCCGACGCCGCCGTCGACTGCTCGACCAGCGCCGCGTTCTGTTGCGTGGCCTGGTCCATGTCGGCGACCGAGCGGTCGATCTGGCCCAGTCCCGTGCTCTGCTCGGCCATGGCGCCGTGGATCTCGCTCACCATCCGCTGCACGCGGTTGATGCCGTCGACGATCTCGGTCATGGTCGAACCGGCGGCCTGCACGCGTTCCGTGCCGCTCTTCACGTTCTGCACCGACGCCTCGATCAGCGTCTTGATCTCTTGCGCGGACGACGCGCTGCGTTGCGCCAGCGTGCGCACCTCGCCCGCCACCACCGCAAAGCCGCGGCCTTGCTCGCCGGCACGCGCGGCCTCGACCGCCGCGTTCAGCGCCAGGATGTTGGTCTGGAACGCGATGCCGTCGATCACGCGGATGATCTCGGTAATGCGCCGCGACGATTGCGAAATCTCGTCCATGGTGGTGACAGCATCCTTGACCACCTGCCCACCGCGCGCGGCGACCGCGCTGGCTTCGTCGGCCAGGCGCGTCGCGTGCTCGGCGGTTTCCTCGGTCTGGCGCACGCTGGAGGCCAGCTCGGTCAGCGCCGAGGACGTTTCCTCGAGCGAGGCGGCCGACGTTTCCGTACGCTGCGACAGATCGCGGTTGCCCATGTCGATCTCGCGCGTGGCGGCGCTCATCGAATGCACGCCGCTGCGCACTTCGCGCATGACGTGGGTGATCTTTTCCACGAACGCGTTGAACGACGCCGAAATCTGCGCCACTTCGTCGTGGCCGACCACGGCCAGACGGTGCGTCATGTCGCCGTCGCCAGAGCCGATGGTGTCCATCGCGTCACGCACGGCGGACAGGCGCTTGAAGGCGCGCGACGTGATGACGCTGGCGATGCCCACGGCCAGCAGCGTCAGGACCACCAGCGAGATCAGGGTGGCATTCAACACCTGCGTCAGGCCGACGGTGGCCTCGGTCTTGTCCAGCGCCACGACCAGATACCAGTCGGTGCCGGGAATGCGGCGCGCCTTCAGCAGTTTCTGCGCGCCGTCCAGCGCGATGTCGACGGGGGCGGCGCCGTCGCGGGCCATGACCGCAATCGCATCGGCGGTCAGGGCCGGCGAGATGTCGGTCGACGGCTTGAGCGCCAGCTTGTCGTTCAGGTGGGAAATCACCTGACCGTCCGTGCCCAGCACGAACGCGCTGCTGGACGGGGTGGGGTGGATGGCCTTGATGATGTCCTTCACGCCATCCAGCGGCACGGCGCCGCTCAGCACGCCGGTCGTCTGGCCGCCGCGGATCATCGGCGCGGTGAACGCCACGTAGAGCACGCCCGTGCTGGAATCCCCATATGGCTTGGTGATCGTCAGCTTGCCGGCGGATACGGCGCTCTTGTACCAGGGCCGCGCGGTCGGATCGTAATCCGCCGCGGTCTTGGTGGTTGAAAAGAAGGTCTTGTCGGACCAGCCGATGGTGGTGATGGGAAAGCCGTTGGTCTCGCCCATGAGCTTGGTCAGGCCCCGGGGATCGCCTTTCTCGACCACCTTCGCCGTGGCGTCGACGGCCTGCGCCTTGTCCGCCGACCAGCGCTCGATGGCGCTGGCGTTGCCGGACGCCACGGCGTCCAGGGTCGCGGCGATGGTGGACATCATGTTGTCGCGCACGATCTGGTAGGTGATGAGGCCCGAGAGCGTAAGCGCTCCCACCACCGTAAAGCAGGTAATAAGCAAAATGCGGTTGCGCAGCGACGTTATCTTCATGCTCGTGTACTGGATACGCCAACGCGAAGGTTGGCGGGTTGCTAGTCGGCCTGGAAATCCCCGGCCGCAATCCGCTAACGGCAGGCGGAAGCGGCGACTTTAGGGGGCCGAATCAGAACATCGAGCAATATCAATCGCGGCGCTTTCGGGGCGCTTTCATTGCAGAAATGTGAACGGGGCAGAATCTGCCCCGTTTGCGGTTATGGAACGTGCGGAAAGCGGGGTCAGAACCCCTCGCGCGGCACGTGCACGCGGCCTTCCATCAGCACCCGCGCGCTGCGGCTCATGATGGCCTTGGTCACTTTCCAATCGCCATCCACCAACTGCGCCTGCGCGCCGACACGCAACGTGCCGGACGGGTGACCAAAGCACACGTTGTCGCGCTCGCCGCCGCCGGCCGCCAGGTTCACCAGCGTGCCCGGCACCGCCGCCGCCGTGGCGATGGCGACCGACGCGGTCCCCATCATGGCGTGATGCAGCTTGCCCATGGACAGCGCGCGCGCCAGCACGTCGATGTCGCTCGTGCCGATCTTCTTGCCGCTGGACGAAACGTATTCCTTGGGCGGGGCGACAAACGCAATCTTGGGCGTGTGCTGGCGGCTGGCGGCTTCGGCGAGGTCCTTGATGAGGCCCATGCGCAGCGCGCCGTGGGCGCGGATGGTCTCAAAGCGCGACAGCGCGGCGGTGTCGCCGTTGATGGCGTCCTGCAGTTCCGTGCCGCTGTAGCCCAGCGCATCGGCTTCCAGGAAGATCGTCGGAATGCCCGAGTTGATCATCGTGGCCTTGAACGTGCCGACGCCCGGCACTTCCAGGTTGTCGACCAGGTTGCCGGTGGGGAACATGGAGCCGCCGTCGCCTTCTTCGGCCGGGTCCATGAATTCCAGACGCAGTTCGGCGGCCGGGAAGGTCACGCCGTCCAGTTCAAAGTCGCCGGTTTCCTGCACCGCGCCGCCGGTGATCGGCACGTGCGCGACGATGGTCTTCTGGATGTTGGCCTGCCAGATCCGCACGACCGCGATGCCGTCCTGCGGAACGCGGGCGGGGTCGACCAAGCCATTGGTGATGGCAAAGGGGCCGACCGCGGCGGACAGGTTGCCGCAATTGCCGCTCCAGTCCACGAACGGCTGGTCGATGGAGACCTGGCCGAACAGGTAGTCCACGTCGTGATCCGGACGCGTGCTCTTGGCGACGATGACGGTCTTGCTGGTGCTGGACGTGGCGGCGCCCATGCCGTCGATCTGCTTGCCGTAGGGATCGGGGCTGCCGATCACGCGCAACAGCAGCGCGTCGCGCGCGGCGCCCGGCACGCGGGCCGATTCCGGCAGGTCGTCCAGCTTGAAGAACACGCCTTTGCTGGTGCCGCCGCGCATGTAGGTGGCGGCGATTTTGGTTTGAGGAGCATGTGCCATGTATCGGTCCTGAAATATTGGTCCTGGGATATCGAAGTAGCGCGGCGGGCGCTGCACACGCCCGCCGGTCTGTACAACGGCCGGTCAGGCCAGCTTGCCGGCGTCCGTCGCCGAGGCGGCTTCCAGGAAATCCTGGGCAAAGCGCTGCAGCACGCCGCCGGCTTCGTAGATCGACACTTCTTCTGCGGTGTCCAAGCGGCAGGTCACCGGCACCTGTTCGGTGCTGCCGTTGCGGCGGTGGATGACCAGCGTCAGGTCCGCGCGCGGCTTGCGCTCGCCGATGACGTCGTAGCTTTCGGTGCCGTCAAGATTCAGCGTCTTGCGGTCAACGCCCGGCTTGAATTCCAGCGGCAGCACGCCCATGCCGATCAGGTTGGTGCGGTGGATGCGCTCGAAGCCTTCGGCCACGATGGCTTCCACGCCGGCCAGGCGCACACCCTTGGCGGCCCAGTCGCGCGACGAGCCCTGGCCGTAATCGGCGCCGGCCACGATGATCAGCGGCTGCTTGCGGTCCATGTAGGTCTCGATGGCTTCCCACATGCGCATGACCTGGCCTTCCGGTTCCACGCGCGCCAGCGAGCCTTGCTTCACCGAGCCGTCGGCGTCCTTCACCATTTCGTTGAAGAGCTTGGGGTTGGCAAACGTGGCGCGCTGCGCGGTCAGGTGGTCGCCGCGGTGCGTGGCGTACGAGTTGAAGTCCTCTTCCGGCAGGCCCATCTTGTCCAGGTATTCGCCTGCGGCGCTGTCCATGAGGATGGCGTTGGACGGCGACAGGTGGTCGGTGGTGATGTTGTCGCCCAGCACGGCCAGCGGCAGCATGCCGCGCAGCGTGCGCTCGCCGGCCAGCGCGCCTTCCCAGTACGGCGGACGGCGGATGTACGTGCTTTGCGGACGCCAGTCGTACAGCGGGCTGACGGCCGTCTGGCGGTCGTCCTTGATGCCGAACATGGGGGCGTAGACCTTGCGGAACTGCTCGGGCTTGACGGCCGACTTGACCATGGCGTCGATCTCTTCGTCGCTGGGCCAGATGTCCTTCAGGCGGATCTCGCGGCCATCGGCGCCCACGCCCAGCACGTCGCGTTCGATGTCAAAGCGGATCGTGCCGGCAATGGCGTAGGCCACGACCAGCGGCGGCGAGGCCAGGAAGGCCTGCTTGGCGTACGGGTGGATGCGGCCGTCGAAGTTGCGGTTGCCGGACAGCACGGCGGTCGCGTACAGGTCGCGGTCGATGATTTCCTGCTGGATCTTCGGGTCCAGCGCGCCGGACATGCCGTTGCACGTGGTACAGGCAAACGCCACGACGCCGAAGCCCAGCTGTTCCAGGTCCTGCGTGAGACCGGCTTCTTCCAGATAGAGCTGCACGGCCTTGGATCCCGGCGCCAGCGAGCTCTTGACCCACGGCTTGCGCACGAGGCCCGCGCGGTTGGCGTTGCGCGCCAACAGGCCCGCGGCGATCACGTTGCGCGGATTGCTGGTGTTGGTGCAGCTGGTGATGGCGGCGATGATGACGGCGCCGTCGGGCATCAGGCCCGGCTGGTTCTCGACCACGCCGGCGATGCCGCGCTCGGCCAGGTCCGACACCGGCAGGCGGCGATGCGGGTTGGACGGGCCGGCCAGCGTGCGCACGACGGTCGACAGGTCAAAGCGCAGCACGCGTTCGTACTGCGCGGTCGTCAGGCTGTCGGACCACAGGCCCGCGGTCTTGGCGTAGTTTTCCACCAGCGCGATCTGCTCGTCCTCGCGGCCAGTCAGGCGCAGATAGTCGATGGTCTGCTGGTCGATGGAGAACATCGCCGCGGTGGCGCCGTATTCCGGCGCCATGTTCGAGATGGTGGCGCGGTCGCCCAGCGTCAGGCTGGACGCGCCTTCGCCGTAGAACTCCAGGTACGCGCCCACCACCTTTTCCTTGCGCAGGAATTCGGTCAGGGTCAGCACGATGTCGGTGGCGGTGATGCCGGGCTGCGCGCGGCCGGACAGCTCGACGCCGACGATGTCGGGCAGGCGCATCCACGACGCGCGGCCCAGCATGACGTTTTCGGCTTCCAGGCCGCCCACGCCGATGGCGATGACGCCCAGCGCGTCCACGTGCGGCGTGTGGCTGTCGGTGCCGACCAGCGTGTCCGGGAAGGCCACGCCGTCCTGCGTGTAGATCACCGGCGACATCCGCTCCAGATTGATCTGGTGCATGATGCCGTTGCCCGGCGGCACGACTTCGATGTTCTCGAAGGCCTGCTTGGTCCAGTCGATGAAATGGAAGCGGTCTTCGTTGCGGCGGTCTTCCACGGCGCGGTTCTTGGCGAAGGCGTCCGGGTCGTTGCCGTCGTATTCCACCGCCAGCGAGTGGTCCACGATCAACTGCACCGGCACCACGGGATTGACCTTGGCCGGATCGCCGCCCTTGTCGGCGATGGCATCGCGCAGACCCGCCAGGTCCACCAGCGCGGTCTGGCCCAGGATGTCATGACAGACTACGCGCGCCGGGAACCACGGAAAGTCCAGGTCGCGGCGGCGTTCGATCAGTTGCTTGAGCGCGTCGGTCAACAGTGCGGGCTCGCAGCGGCGCACCAGGTTTTCGGCCAGGACGCGGGACGTGTAGGGCAGGCCGTCATACGCGCCGGGCGCGATGGCCTCCACGGCCGCGCGGGCGTCGAAGTAGTCCAGGCGGGTGCCGGGCAGGTTCTTGCGGTACGACTTGTTCATCATGCCTCCGTGCGCTGTTGGGTGCTTTGCGCGATCTGTTGTTCGATGTTGATGCGGGATGCGCGGATGTGCCGGCGCATCAGAAGTTCAGCCAGCTCGCCGTCGCCATCGGCGATGGCGTCCAGAATGCGGTGGTGCTCGGCGTAGGCCTGCCGCGGGCGGTTGGGCGTCGTCGAATACTGGATGCGGTACATGCGCGCCAACTGATAGAGCTCGTCGCACAGCATGCGGAACAGCATCTGGTTGCCGCTGCCCTTGACGATGCGGTAGTGGAAATCGTAATCCCCTTCCTGCTGGTAATAGCCCAGCCCCGCCTGGAAGGCCTCGTCGCGTTCATGCGCGTCCAGCACGCCGCGCAGTTCGTCGATTTCCGACGGCGGCATGCGCTCGGCGGCCAGGCGGCAGGCCATGCCTTCCAGCGATTCGCGGATTTCGTAGAGTTCGACCAGTTCCTGGATCGACAGGGACACGACGCGCGCGCCGGCGTGCGGCACGCGGACCAGCAGCTTCTGGCCTTCCAGCCGATGCAGGGCCTCGCGCAGCGGACCGCGGCTGACGCCATGGATGCGCGCCAGCTCGGGTTCGGAGATCTTGCTGCCCGGGGCGATCTCGCCCTTGACGATGGCGGACTGGATCTTGCGGAAGATGTGGTCCGACAGGGTTTCGCCGTCGGGGGGCGGCGTGCCCGGCAGGGTGAGCACTTTGCTCATGGTGTCGACAATTCGTTCCGTTTTTGGAGTGATAACCGGAAAAACGCGCGTTCAACGCGTCGAAGTGTCAACAATTTACTCCCCGGGCGGGGGCGGGCGCAAGCAACCGCTGGTCGCGTTGCGCGCCGTGGGCGTCCTGGCGTGCGCAGAGGCTCGGACGCGGCGGCAAATGCGGGTTATCCAGCAGACCCACGGTCCATCGCACGCAGGGTTTCCGGGATCCGGTAGCGCAGGCCGTCGAACGTTAACGTGTGCG
This sequence comes from Achromobacter sp., assembly GCF_032113835.1. Classification (GTDB taxonomy): domain Bacteria; phylum Pseudomonadota; class Gammaproteobacteria; order Burkholderiales; family Burkholderiaceae_B; genus Achromobacter. Next base: position 81,068 of record NZ_DAMCTG010000001.1, read on the forward strand.
TCGTCCTGCCCCTGTCCTGCAGCGTCTCCACGCAGTCGCCCTTCTGCAGCGCCGAACGGCTGGTCACGTAGGATTCGGTCGCGTGAAGGTCTCTGAATCCATTGGCGGCACGGCCGCCGACGGCGAGGCTGACGCTGCTCTTCGTGAACTCTCCCGCGCAGTTGGTGTCCCATTCGCCGCCGTAACTGTAGGCGATGAGGCCGTCCAGAACCATGTTCAGCCCCTTGGGGCCGATGTCGAACAGTCGCAGGCTGGTCTCGGATGACGGATTGGCACGCGAAGAGCCCGTGCGGGAAATCCGCAATCCGAATGCGCGGCGGCCAGGTGCGACGTCATACCGGGCTGTGTCGAAGGACACGTCGCTGATTCGGAAGGCGTCGTCCGACATCAGGCCGTCAAGCTGCAAGTGCTCAAGCACCTTCAGCGTGGCGCGATCCAGCACCAGTATCCGAAGGTCGCCTTCGTGGCCGTAGTCCCGGCTGGGACCATCCCGCATCAGCGGAATCGCTGCCAGCAGCAGGTCAGGATTGGCGGGCCAGGTTTTGCAGATCACCGCGAACGGTCCGCGGAATGGGAAGTCGGAGATCTCGATGTCGGCGTCAGCCTGCGCGACGCGCATCAGGCCATCCGCGTCGGGAGCGGAGGCCTCTGGATATGCCGCGCGAACGATGTCCGCAGCTTGCGGGCAGGCGTCATCGGCGGCATGGGTCGTTCCGCAGGCGAGCAACACGGCCAGAGACAGGGCTGCTGTCAGCACTGATGGGAATCCAGACATCGACAAGAGCAGGTTCCAGTTGTGACGAACGGCGATTTTATTGAGGCCCCGCCTTCGTCCGCAATCTGGCCGTACGCTTGCTTACAGATCCACCCGCACCTTGCCGGCCTGCACCAGCCCCGCGACATCCCGGATCTCCGCCAGCAGCGCGTCTTGTAGTTGTGCAGGCGTGCCGCCAGTGGGCTCGAAACCCTGTTCCGCCAGCTTCGCGTGCACGGACTCGGTCTTCAGTGCGCGGTTGATGCCCTGGTTCAGCGCGGCGATTGTCGCCTCGGGCGTGCCCGCCGCGCAGTACGTGCCGAACTGGATCTGCGCCGAGAACCCCGCGAAGCCGCTTTCGGCGACGGTCGGAATGTCCGGATACTTGGGCAGACGCTGCGGGCTGGTCACGGCCAGCACGCGCAGGCGGCCGCTCTTCAGGTAGGGCTCGACCGCGGCGACGGTTGCCACCACGACCTGGATCTGTCCGCCCAGCAGGTCGGTCATCATCGGGCCGGTGCCGCGATACGGCACGTGCAGCATCTCCATCCCGCATGCGGCCTGCAGCAGCTCGGTCGCCAGGTGTTGCGGCGTGGCGTTGCCCGGGGTGCCGAAGGTCAGCCCCTTGGGCTCGCGCCGCGCCTGTGCCACCAGTTCGGCGATCGTCTTGGCCGGCAGGTCACTGTTGACCGCCACCATGTAAGGCGAACGTGCAATCGGGCAGACCGGCGCTAGCTGCTTGAGCACGTCTTCGGGCGGCCGGGCGTAGTAGCGCACCGACGGCACCAGGCCGGCGAACAGCAGCATGCTGCCGTCCTTCGCGCCATTGGCCGTGTAGTCCGCGCCCAGCATGCCGCTGGCGCCGGGCTTGTTCTCGACGATGACCGAGCGCTCCAGAGCGCCTTCCAGCGACGCGGCGATGACGCGGCCCAGCACGTCGGTGCCGCCGCCCGGCGGGAAGGGCACGATCACGCGCAGGGGCGTTTCGCGTGCGACGGCCAGGCGGGTGGCGGTCGCGCCCAGCGGGGCCAGCGACATTGCTGCCAGCGTCTTGATGAGGGTTCTGCGGTCCATGTGTCTTGTCTCCGTCCCCGCATCGTGGCGGGGTGTCTCGCATCGTCTCTGTCGGGGCGGACGATTTCGGGTTCGGGGGAATGCGGTTGATGCGGTGCTGTCGGCTAGGCCTTTGCGGACTGCGTCGGCGTTGAATTCGCCTGCGTGGATTGCGTCTGCATTGATTGCGCCTGCATTGATTGCGCCTGCGCCGGATGCGCCGACACAAAGCTGCGCAGCGCGGCCGCCACCGTGCCGGGTTCCTCCACCGGCAGCATATGACGCTGTTCGGGCGCCACGCGAGCGCAGGCCCGCGGCAGCGCCCGCGCCAGCTCGCGCGTCATGCGCGGGTTCGAGCCGACATCGTGTTCGCCCGTCATGACCAGCACGGGGCAGGCGATGTCCGGCGCGGCTTGCGCCAGCAACGAGTCGCCCAGCGCGAACAGCGTATAGGCGGACAGAAAACTTTCGCGGTTGTTGTCGAGCAGGCGCTGTTCGATCTGCGCCACGCGCGCGGGCCGCGCGGCTTGAAACGCCGGCGTGAACCAGCGCGTCAATGACACCTTGGCGGCTTCCTGTGGATCCTGCGTGGCGGCCGACGCCAGCCGGGCGCGCACCGCCGCGGCTTCTTCTTCCGTGCGGCGAAACACGGTGCTCAGCAGCACCAGCCGGCCGACGCGTTCGGGCCGGGCCGCCGCATAGGCGCCCGCGATCAGGCCGCCCATGGAATAACCCAGCACGGTCGCGTCTTGCCAGCCCGCGGCGTCCAGCTCCGCGTCCAGTTGCGCAATGAAGTCCTGAATGTCCGCCTGGCCGCGCAACGCGGGGGCGGCGCCGTGGCCCAGCAGGTCATAGCGCAGCACGTCGAAGTCCGGCTCCAGCAAAGGGGCCAGATCGTCCCACAGCGTGTGGTCCAGGCCGACGCCGTGCAAGAGGACCAGAGGTTCGCCGCGGCCGGCGCGCCGCCGTTGCGTGGTCATTTTGCGCGCGCCTCCAGCGCTTCCTGTTCCAGTTCCTTCAGGTCCGAATAGCGGTTGCCGATGCGGTGATGCGGACGGCCCGAGGTGGCCGCGCCCAGCGCGATCACGATCTCGTCCGGCGCCGGCGCGTCGTTGATGGTGGTCTGCACCGTCAGGTAATGCGAGCGCAGGCCTTCGTCCAGCTTGTGCATCAGCGGCACCGAGATCACGCAGCCGGGGCCGCCGCGCATGTTGGTGAAGCTGAGATAGCTGGTGCCGCCGACCGCGTTGCGGTAGAAGTTGCCGAAGCGCAGCGTGTGGATCAGCGCGGACGCGTGTTCGACCTCGCCGGCGGTGCCCACCACCGCGGCCTTGCCGTAGGCCTCGATGGTGTCCGCCGATCCGGCCTGACGCAGGATCTCGCTGACCAAGAGTTCGCCCAGCGGCGGCGCGGCTTCCAGGATGCCGGGGCGCAGGTCTTCCTGGAACGGCAGGCCGGCCCACGGATTGCGGATCACGGCGGCGGCCACGATCATCACCAGCGGGCGTTCGGCTGCGCGGCCGCCTTCGATGAGGGTTTTCTCGACGTAACTGACTACCTTGCGCACTTGCAGTGACATACGCGCTGCTCCGAAAGCTGGGGATGAATGACGAGTCCATTGTTCGACGCCCCGCGCGTTTTTGACAATCCAAATTAACGTAAGCTAACTTCAGAAAATCCGAATTTAGTCCAGCGCCCGTCATGTCCACACCCCTGAAAATCCAGCACCTGCGCCAGTTCCTGATGGCCGCTGACCACGGCAGTTTCCGCGTCGCGGCGCAGGGTACGTTCCGGTCGCAGGCGGCCGTGTCCGCCGCCATGCAGGATCTGGAGCAGCAATTGGGCGCGCCGCTCTTCGAACCCGGCAAGCGTGCGCAACTGACCGCGCTGGGCCAGGCGGTGGCGCCGCTGTTCCGCGAGCTGCTGGCCACCCATGACCGCGTGCTGGATGCGGCGCGGCAGTTCGGCATGGGCAGCCAGGGGCCCGTGGCGCTGGCCGTCATGCCGTCGCTGGCCGACGAATGGCTGCCCCGTCTGCTGGAACGCTATGCGCGCAGCCATCCCGACATCCGCATCCGCGCGTTGGACGAAACGTCGCCCGAGGTGCATCGGCTGGTGCTGGCAGGAGAGGTGCAGGTGGGCGTGGCCGGACAATCCCCGCGCACGGCCGAGGTGGCCTTCACCCCGGTGGCTCGCGACGCCTTTGGGCTGGTCTGCAAAAAGACCCACCCGCTCGCGCGGCGGCGGGGACCTGTGTCATGGGCGGCGCTGGCGGACGAACGCCTGATCGGCAACGCCACCTTCGAGACGCTGAAGAACCGCCAACTGGGCAGCGGCATCGACGACCCGGCAATCGTGGTGTCCAACCGCGCATCGCTATTGGCCAGCGTGGTCGGCGGCCTGGGCGTGACGGTGTTGCCGGTGCTGGCGCGGCCCGCGGCGGGCAGTGGCTTGGCGTTCGTGCCATTGGTGGAGCCGGTTGTCGAGCGCATCGTCGGCGTGCTGACGCGCAAGGAAGAGACCCTGCTGCCGTCGGTGGCCGCGATGCACGCGCTGGCGCTGCGGTCGCTGGCGCAGTTCACGCGGCGCAAGGGCGCGGTGCTGGTGTAGGTCGAAAGGCGTCAGTCAAACGGCTGGCCATCGTCACCCTCCGCACGCGTAAATCATGAATTGCCGGAAGGCCTCGGCCGGCTTGGCCATGGCCGCGCGCGGATGCCACAGCAGGCCCGCCTCCATGGGCGGGACGGCATCGGTGATGGGCACCGCCTCGATCTTGCGGCCCTCGAGCGACCACGGCCGGTAGACCATGTCGGACAGCATGGTGACGCCAAAACCATGCGCGACCAGGCCCCGCAGCGCTTCCATCGACCGCGTCCGAAAGGCAATGTCCGGTTGCAGCCCGTGGCTGCGCCAATAACCCAGCGTGGACCGTTCGCCCTCATCCATTTCCAGCAGGATGTACGGATAGCGCGCAATGTCGGCCAGCGACGGCGCGGCCGCCTGCGTCAGCGGATGCCCGGCCGCCGTCCATAGCTGACGGCGCGAACGCACCAGCACGTGATGGCCGAAGCGCTCGCGCTTGTCGATATTGGATAGCAGCGCCACGCCCAGCTCCACGTCGCCGCTGGCCACGGCCTGTTCGATCTCGGGGCGGTCCAGGTCGACGAGGTCCAGCACGACGTCCGGATAGCGCCGCCGAAAGCGCGCCAGCAGATCGGGCAGAAAGTAGCCCAGCACCGTATACGACGCCGCGATACGCACCGAGCCGCGCAGCGCATAGCGCTGAAACCCCGGCTCGCGCAGCGCGTCATCCAGCGAATCGAGCACATCGCGCGCGCGCTGATGAAAATTGTGGCCCTCGGGTGTCAGCGTCACCCCGTGGGCGTGGCGGTCGAACAGGCGCACGCCCAACTGCGCCTCCAGCGCCAGCACGGCGTTGGTGACTGCCGATTGCGATACGTGTTCATCGGCCGCCGCCATGGAAAACCGCCCGGTGCGGGCGGCGGCGGCGAAGTACCGGAGTTGGCGGAGCGTGACTTCATTAGCCATGTGTTTTTCACATACCAGCTACTCGAATATATGAATATACGATGGCTGCGCGCCTTCCTACACTGCGGAAAACACGTAAATGCCCGCACCGCAGATTGCAGGAGACAACCCCCATGAACGCCCCTCTACCCCCCGGCGTGGCCGATACCCATGGCCTGTCGCTGGACGACAAATACGCGCAGCCCACCGGCCGCGTCTACCTGAGCGGCACGCAGGCGCTGGTGCGCCTGCCGCTGATGCAGAAGCAGCGCGACCAGCAGGCCGGCCTGAACACCGCGGGCTATGTGTCCGGCTACCGGGGTTCGCCGCTGGGCGGTCTGGATCAGGCGCTGTGGAAGGCCAAGCGCCATCTGAAGGCGAACGACGTGGTGTTCCAGCCCGGTCTGAACGAGGACCTGGCGGCAACCGCGGTCTGGGGATCGCAGCAGCTCAATCTGTTTCCCGGCGCGCAGCGCGATGGCGTCTTCGGCATGTGGTACGGCAAGGGGCCGGGTGTGGACAGGTCGGTCGACGTGCTCAAGCACGCCAACTCGGCCGGCACGTCCGCCCACGGCGGGGTGCTGATGCTGGCGGGCGACGACCACGCCGCCAAGTCTTCGTCGGTGGCGCACCAGTCGGAACACGTGCTGATCGCCAGCGGCATTCCGGTGCTGTACCCGTCCAACGTGCAGGAATACCTGGACTACGGCCTGCACGGCTGGGCCATGAGCCGTCACACGGGCCTGTGGGTGGCGATGAAATGCGTGACGGATGTGGTGGAATCCAGCGCCTCGGTCGACGTGGACCCGTCGCGCGTGCAGATCGTGTTGCCCGACGACGGCATGCCGCCGGGCGGCCTGAACATCCGCTGGCCCGATTCGCCGCTGGCGCAGGAGGCGCGGCTGCTGGATCACAAGTGGTACGCGGCGCTGGCCTACGTGCGCGCCAACAAGCTGAACCGTGTCGTGCTGGATTCGCCGAACGCGCACTTCGGCATCATGACGGCCGGCAAGGCCTATCTGGACGTGCGGCAGGCGCTGAACGACCTGGGGCTGGACGAGGCAGCCTGTGCGCAGGCCGGTATTCGTGTGCTGAAGGTGGGTTGCATCTGGCCGCTGGACGCGCAGGACGCGCGCGAGTTCGCCACGGGTCTGAAAGAGATTCTGGTCGTCGAGGAGAAGCGCCAGATCCTGGAATACGCGCTGAAGGAAGAACTCTACAACTGGCGCGACGACGTGCGGCCGCGCGTGTTCGGCAAGTTCGACGAGCGCGAGAACGGCGGCGGCGAATGGTCCACGCCGCGCGGCGGATGGCTGCTGCCGGCGCGCTACGAGCTGTCGCCCGCGCTGATCGCCCGCGCCATCGCCGCGCGCCTTGAAAAAGCCGATCTGTCCGACGCACTGCGGGCCCGCATCGCCGCGCGCCTGGCCGTGATCGACGCCAAAGAGCGCGAGGCCAGCCGCCCCACGCTGGTCGAAGAGCGCAAGCCCTGGTTCTGTTCCGGCTGTCCGCACAATACGTCCACCCGCGTGCCGGAAGGATCGCGCGCGGTCGCGGGCATCGGCTGCCATTACATGGCGATGTGGATGGACCGCAATACCGACACCTTCAGCCAGATGGGCGGGGAGGGCGTGGCGTGGCTGGGCCAGAAGGACTTCACGTCCGAGCGCCACATCTTCGCCAACCTGGGGGACGGCACGTATTTTCATTCGGGCCTGCTCGCCATCCGCGCCGCCATCGCGGCGCGTGCGCGCATCACCTACAAGATCCTCTACAACGACGCCGTCGCCATGACCGGCGGGCAGCCCGTGGACGGCGTGCTGACCGTGCCGCAGATCGCGGCGCAGATGCTGGCCGAAGGCATCGTCAAGACGGTGGTGGTGACCGACGAGCCCGACAAGTACACGGGCGCGCAGACCTTGCCGGCCGGCATCGAGGTCCACCACCGCAAGGCGCTGGACGACGTGCAGCGCGCGTTGCGCGACATCGACGGCGCCACGGTGCTGATCTACGACCAGACCTGCGCCACCGAGAAGCGCCGCCGCCGCAAGCGCGGCGAGTATCCCGATCCGCCCAAGCGCGCCTTCATCAATGAAGCGGTCTGCGAAGGCTGCGGCGATTGCTCGGTGCAATCGAACTGCCTGTCGGTGGAACCGCTGGACACGCCGCTGGGCACGAAGCGGCGCATCAACCAGTCATCGTGCAACAAGGACTTTTCCTGCGTGGAGGGCTTTTGCCCCAGCTTCGTGACGGCCGAAGGCGCGGTGCCGCGCAAGCCCGGCAAGCAGGGCGGCAAGCCCACGCTGCCCGAAGCCCCGCTGCCCGAGCGCGCCGACATCGCGCCGGGCGCCGCGTATCGCGTGGTGGTCGCCGGCGTGGGCGGCACGGGTGTGGTGACGGTCGGCGCGCTGATCGGCGCCGCCGCGCACATCGAGGGCAAGGGCGTAACCGTGCTGGACATGGCCGGACTGGCGCAAAAGGGCGGCGCGGTGCTCAGCCACGTGCAACTGGCCAACCGGCCCGAGGACCTGCACGCCACGCGCGTCGCGCTGGGCGAAGCGGATCTGGTCATCGGCTGCGACGCGCTGGTGTCGGCGTCGCCCGAGGTGCTGTCGCGCCTGCGGCCCGATCATGGCCGCGCGGTGGTCAACAGCAGCGCCGCGCCGACGGCCGCGTTCCTGTCGCAGCCGGCCTGGCGCTTTCCGGGGGCGCAGGCGCAGGCCGCGCTGACGCAGAGCACCGGCGGCCATGTCGACTTCCTGGAGGCCGGGCCGCTCGCCGAGGCCCTGCTGGGCGACAGCATCTACGCCAATCCGCTGCTGTTGGGCTACGCGTGGCAGAAGGGCGGACTGCCGCTGTCGCTGGACAGCCTGCGCCGCGCGATCGAGATCAACGGCGTGTCGGTGGACAAGAACCTGGCTGCGTTCGAACTGGGCCGTCAGGCCGCGCATCGCGGCGCCGACGCGCTGCGCCCGGCGGCAGCCGAACGGGTGGTGGCCCTGCCCGAAACCCTGGACGCGCTGGTCAACCGCCTGGCGTCGCACGTGCGCGATTACCAGGACGACGCCTACGCGCAGCGCTATGTGGCGGCCGTGGCGGCGGTGCGCACGCGTGAGGCCGCGCTGGGCGACAAGCGGCACGACGTCACGCGCGTCGTGGCCCGCAATCTGGCCAAACTCATGACCTACAAGGACGAGTACGAGGTGGCGCGGCTGCACGCCGACCCCGCGTTCAAGGATCGGCTGCGCGCGCAGTTCGAAGGCGAGCCGGGCCGCGACTACGCGCTGCGCTACTACCTGGCGCCGCCGGCGTTGGCGCGCCGCGATGCGCGGGGCCGTCCGCAGAAGCGCGCGTATGGAGCGTGGATGGAAACGGCCTTCCGATTGCTCGCGCCGATGAAGCGCGTGCGCGGCACCTGGCTGGACGTATTCGGCAGGACGGCCGAGCGCCGCATGGAACGCCAGCTTGCGGCGGATTATCTGGCGCTGGCCGAGGAGTTCGCCCGCTCGCTGGACGCCGGCAACCGCGACGCGGCGCTGGAACTGGCCAACGTGCCGGATGCGATCCGCGGGTATGGGCATGTGAAGGAAAAGAGCGTGGAACAGGCGCGCGGCAAACAGGCGGCGCTGTTGGAGCGGTATCGCGGCGGCAACGCGGCGCGGCTGGCGGCCTGATCGCGGGAGGCGTGGTGTACGATCCCCCGTCAATGCGGGGGCCGGTCCCCGCCGCCCGCTGGATCCGCCATGGAAAGCATCCTTCGCAAACTCGACCTGACTTCGCTGCGCCTCTTTGTGGCGGTCTGCCAGGAGAACAGCATCGCGCGGGCGGCCGAGCGCGAGTTCATCGCGCCTTCCGCCGTCAGCCGGCGCATCGCCGACATGGAAGCGCTGATCGGGCTGCCGCTGATCGCCCGGCACACCCGCGGCGTCTCGGTGACGCCCGCCGGGCAGACCGTCCTGCGTCACGCGCGTCAGATCATCGGCGACGTCGAGGCGATGGGGGCGGAGCTGTCGCGCTTCTATGAAGGCGTGAAAGGGCATGTGCGGGTGGTGGCCAACCTGTCGGCCATCGTGCAGTTCCTGCCCGAGGACGTGGCGGCGTTTCAGCGCCTGTTTCCCGACGTGGATATCGACCTGGAAGAGCAGCACAGTCCCGACGTCCTGCGCCTGGTGCGCGAGCGCGCGGCCGACTTCGGCATCTGCAACCAGATCGCGGGCGCGGACGGGCTGGAACAGCTGCCTTACCGCCGCGACCGGCTTGCGGTCATGTTGCCTTCCAACCATCCCAAGGCGTCGGCGCGTCAGCTCAGCTTGCAGGACATCGCCGACGAGACCTTCGTCGGCCTGCGCGAGAACAGCGCGTTGACGCAATTGCTGGCGGCTCGGTCCGCGGCACTAGGAGAGACGCTATCCGTGAAGATCCGCGTGGCCAGCCTGGACGCGCTGTGCCGCATGACGCATGCGGGCCTCGGCATCGCCGTGATGCCGCAGCAGGTCGCCGAGCTGTATCTGCAGGCGCTGGACGTGGGGGTGCGTCCCCTTTCCGATGAGTGGGCCCGGCGCCAGCTTTGCATCGTGTTTCCGAACCAGGCGCAGTTGTCGGCGACCGCCAGCAAGCTGGTCCGGTTTTTGGCGCAGCAGGGCTGACAGGCCGCGCTGGCCGGGGACGCTGCAAGCTGTGCAGCGGCGCAGCGACCGGAGCGGCCGGCCATCGCCATCGCGGCCACCATCGCCGCCGCTGCGTCGTCGCCATTCGCGATGGCGGGGTTGCCGATATGACACTTCGCCATTGACGGCCGTCTTCGTATAGTCAAAGCGCGTTCACCGCCGGTACGGGGCATCCAGACCCCGCTGCGTCCTATACGGAGACATCATGCCCCCCACCAGATTGCTTGCGAGCTGTGCGCTCGTGCTTGGCGCCGTTTGCGCGGCTGCGGCCGCATCCGCCGCCGGCTACCCGGACCACCCCATCCGCCTGATCGTCCCCACCTCGCCCGGCTCGACCGCCGACGTGGTGGCGCGCGTCGTGGCCGAGAACCTTGGCAAGACGCTGGCCCAGCCCATGATCGTGGAAAACCTGGCCGGCGCGGCGGGCATCCCCGGCACGCGCCAACTGGTGTCGGCCAAGCCCGACGGCTACACGCTGGGCATCGTGTCGTCCAACCACGCCATCAATCCCAGCCTGTACAAGAGCTTGCCCTACGACACGGTCAAGGACATCACGCCGATTTCCGTCATCGGGACGACGCCGCTGGTGGTCGTGGTGGCGGAGAACTCGCCGTACAAGACGATGGACGACCTGCTGAAGGCCGCCCGTGCGCAGCCGGGCAAGATCAACTACGGCTCGTCCGGCACCGGCAGCGTGTTGCACCTGGCCGGCGAGCTGCTCAAGTCGAAGGCGGGCGTGGACATGATGCACATCCCGTACAAGGGCGGCAACGCGCTGATCACCGATGTGATGTCGGGACAGATCCAGGTGGCCTTCCTGGCCACCCCGTCCGTACTGGCGCAGGTGCAGGCGGGCAAGCTGCGCGCACTCGCCGTCAGCACGCCCGAGCGCCTGCCCATCCTGCCCAACGTGCCCACGCTGGACGAGGCCGGGGTGAAGGGCTATTCGTACGACGCCTGGATCTCGCTGATCGGGCCGGCCGGGCTGCCCGCCGATATCGTGCAAAAGCTGCAAACCGCCACGCACAAGACCATGCAAGAGCCGGCGGTGCTGAAGGCGCTGTCGCCGCAGGGATTTGTGTCGCAAGGCACCACGGCGGAACAGGCGGCGCAGACGCTGGCCGCCGAAATCACCAAGAGCCAGACGCTCGTCAAGGCGGCGGGCGTCACCATCGAATGACCGGATTGCCATGACTGCCGTATCTGTACTCGACACCCCGGCCCGTCTGCTGTTTCTGACGCTGGACCCGGCCCGCGTGGCCGCGCAACTGGGCGGCGCGGCGCTGACGCTGCCCGAGGCCGCGCCGCTGCGCGACGACATCTCCACCGACGAGATCACGCCGGTGCCGATCCTGACCCACTTCGACGAGAAGCTGGGCCGCTATCCGTACACGGGTTTTCGGGCGGGCGACACCCAGCCCATCGGCATCGACGCGATCCGGCAGTCCGGCATCAACGTCGTCGTCGCGGGCAAGCGGTACGGCAAGGGCTCGTCGCGCGAGCACAGTCCGATGGCGGAGAAGTCCGCCGGCGTGCGGCTGGTGATCGCCGAGAGCTTCGAGCGCATCTATCGCCAGAACGCCGACAACATCGGGCTGTACACCAGCACCGACATGGGGCTGGTGGCGCGCCTGCAAGGGGGCGAGCGCATCACGGTCGATGAAATCGTGGCGGGGCGCGACGCACTGGCCGCGGCGATTGTCCGGGCGGGCGGATTGCTGGCATTCGGGCAGGCGCAACTGCGGGATGTGTCGGCGGGCTCCGGCCGTCCGGGGGCCGGCCGTCCGGGGGCTGACGCTTCGGATGCCAGCTCTCACGCTTTCGCCGCACCCTCCGCCGAGCCGCCGCGCACCTTGTTCGAAAAGATCGTCCTGCGCCATCTCTTGCAGACGTCCGCCACAACGGCCAATCCGCAGCAAGGCGACGGCGTATTCCTGCGCGCGGACTGGCGCTTCATCCATGAGTACTACTCCGGTATGGCCGCCCATATGCTGCACGCGCGGTTCGGCCGGCCCCTGCGTTTGGTGGACCCCGAACGCATCGTGGTGTTCGAGGACCACACGTCCTACGTCGAGGAAAGCCCCAACCACGTCCGCGCGGGGATCGTGCCCAACGTGCGCGCCATGTGCCAGGCGCAGCGCGACTTCGCCGACGCCTACGGCCTGCGCCAGCACCGCACGCTGACGGAAGCCGAGGCGGCGCGCGACACCGGCGCCAACGTGGCCGGCATCTCGCACGCCATGATGGCCGAACACTACGCGCTGCCGGGGCAGGTCGTAGTGGGCACCGACTCGCACACGCCGCACAGCGGCGCGTTGGGATGCGTGGCCTTTGGCGTGGGCACCACCGACATGGCGAACGCGTTCGTCACGGGCGCGGTGCGGTTGACGCTGCCGGCCTCGCTGCGCATCGAACTGGATGGCACACCCGCGCCCGGTGTCACCGCCAAGGACATCGTGCTGCATCTGCTGGCGCTGCCCGAGATCCGCGCGGGCGCGGGCGTGGGCAAGGTGTTCGAGTTTGCGGGCGAGGCCATCGCGGGGCTGTCCATCGACGAACGCGCCACGCTGACCAACATGACCGCCGAGCTGGGCGGACTGACGGGCATCGTCGCGCCGGATGCGGAAACGGCGCGCTTCCTGCGCGAACGCCGCGGTGTGGACGCCGGCATTGAACCGTGGATGCGCAGCGATCCGGGCGCCTGCTACGCCGCCGTTCTGCGCGTGGATTGCGCCGCGCTGTCGCCGCTGGTGGCGGCGCCCGGCGATCCGGGCAATGGCGTGCCGCTGTCCAGCCTGACCGCGCGGCCGCGCATCGACATTGCGTATGGCGGCTCCTGTACCGCCGGCAAGCGCGAGGATTTCGACTACTACCATCAGGTGCTGGCGTGGGCGGTGGCGCGCGGACTGCGGCTGCCGGACGGCGTGACGCTATATCTGCAGTACGGCACCACGGCCGTGCGCGATTACTGCGTGGCGCAGGGGTACGACAAGACCTTTGCCGCCGTGGGCGCGCGCATCCTGCAACCGTCGTGCGGCGCGTGTGCGAACTGCGGGCCGGGGTCGTCCACCGAGGCCTCGCAGGTGACGATCAGCGCGATCAACCGGAATTTCCCGGGCCGTTCCGGCCCCGGCAGCGTGTGGCTGGCCAGTCCGCCGACGGTCATGGCGAGCGCGTTGGCGGGGGAACTGGCGTCGTTCGCCGAATTGCAGGCGCGATACGGGGCGTAGACCGCGTCGCTGGCCGCCTCAGCCGCCAACCGGCGCGTGACGGCGCGCCAGCACGATGACGCCGTCCGTATCCGCATAAAGCCAGTCGCCCGTCCGCACGGTCACCCCTTGAATCCGCACCTGCTCACCCGCCTGCGCCGGCGCCATGGCCGCGGGCCGGTTGGGCATCGCGCCCAGCGCATGCACGCCCAGCGGCATGCGCGCCAGCACGGGCGTGTCGCGCACGTGGCCGTTCACCAGCACGCCGCTCCAGCCGTTCTGCACGCCCATGCCCGCCATGCGGTCGCCCAGGATCGCGTGCGTGGCGCTATCCAGCCCATCCACCACCAGCACGCGGCCCTGACCCGGTTCCGCCAGCAACCCCGCCAGCGACAGCGCGCCGTCCGCGGTGGGCGAAGGCACCGCCACCACCTGGCCGAAATACCAGGACCGTCCGCCGAAGGCGCGAAAGACGGGCGGTAGCACGCGCAGGTCCCAATCGGCCTGACCCATGCAGGTGTCGCACAGGTCGGCGGTGGTCCAGTTGACGTCGGGGGCGCTGCTGTAGCTGGGTGGGGTGAAGGAAGCGGTCATGGCGCATCTTGCCATGCCGGACCGCCCGGATCACTAGGGTTCCCCCCACTTCGCGCGCCGCGAAGCCCTGCTTCACAAATCCTTAATTGGCAGCCAAACCGGGCTGCGTCAGAGTGCGCAACAGAGAAAACGGCCGCCAGATGCCGTTTCCGGCCGCGCGCATTGAGATCGTGGTCCGCCGCAAGGCGCCTTCGCACGGAAAACACCCTGTCGACGATGTGAACCCGGGACACACCGGGAGCTTGCTGATCGGCCGCGCCGTCCGGGCTGCGGCTTCCCCCTGTTGGTCCGAGGAGACAACAATGAGCAAGAGCTGGAAGGCAATGGTTGGGGCGGTGGCGGTCATGGCGGGCGGATGGGCGCACGCCGCCGATGCGCCGCCGGTGGACGTGAAGCTGATGCAGCTGTCGGTGGGCAAGATCGAGCTGGACAAGGGTTTCATGACCGCCATGGTCGACGTGGGCACCAAGATCAAGATTCCGGTGCCGGCCTACGTGATCCAGCACCCGCGCGGCCTGGTGCTGTTCGACACCGGCATGAACCAGGCCACGGCCGACGGCAATTGCGCCAATTATTGGGGCCAGGGCCTGTGCGGCGCGTTCAATTCCATCCAGGGCCGCGACGAGGTCATCGACCGCCAGCTCAAGGCCGCCGGCTTTGATGTCAGCGACGTGAAATACGTTGTGTACTCGCACTTCCATCTGGATCACGCCGGCAACATCAAGATGTTCCCCAAAGCCAAGCACGTGGTGCAGAAGGCCGAGCTGCGCGCCGCCTGGTGGCCCGAGAAATTCCAGCGCGCGGCCTACGTGATGAAGGACTTCGACACCACGCGTGACTATGACTTCATCCAGGTCGAGGGCGACTTCGACCTGTTCGGCGACGGCACCATCGTGCTGCTGGACACCAAGGGCCACACGCAGGGCCACCAGTCGCTGCAGGTGAAACTGCCCAAGACCGGCGTCGTGCTGCTGGCGGCCGACGCCATCTACACCGGTGAAAACGAGGCCGGCGTCATTCCGGGCATCACCTGGAACACGGCGGCGTCCATGCAGGCCATCGACCGTCTCAAGCAGATCCGCGACGCGCGCCAGGGCCAGCTCTGGTACAGCCACGACGCGGAGCAGCACGCGCAGAACGCCAAGACCAAAGTCTTCGACTGAAGGCGCGCCATGGAGCCCGCCGTCGCCTTGCACCAGGTCTGCAAGTCGTTCGGATCCCGTCAGGTCCTGGAATCCCTCAGCCTGTCCGTCAGGCCGGGGGAGATCCTGGGCCTGCTGGGTCCGAACGGTAGCGGCAAGACCACCACGCTGCGCCTGATGGCGGGCTTCTACACACCCGACAGCGGGCACATCACGATCCGGGGGCGCGAGCCTGCGCCGGGCCGCGGCAACGCCGACATCGGCTATCTGCCCGAACGCGCGCCGCTCTATGACGCGCTGACGGTCACGCAATATCTGGAGTTCGGCGTGGGCGTGAAAGTGCAGGGCGGCGCCAGCGCGCGGCGCCTGGCCATCGAACGCGCCATCGACGGCTTCGATCTGCAGGGCGTGGCGCGCTCGGTGATCGGACGCCTGTCCAAGGGACAACGCCAGCGCGTGGGACTGGCGCAGGCCGTGCTGAATGACCCGCCGGTGCTGCTGCTGGACGA
The DNA here is from genome assembly GCF_032113835.1 of Achromobacter sp. GTDB lineage: Bacteria > Pseudomonadota > Gammaproteobacteria > Burkholderiales > Burkholderiaceae_B > Achromobacter. Next base: position 96,524 of record NZ_DAMCTG010000001.1, read on the forward strand.
GGCCACCAACGGCCTGGATCCGGTACAGATCGTGGAGGCGCGCGCGATGATCCGGCGCTGCGCGGAAGGGCGTGCCGTGGTGTTCAGCAGTCACCTGATGCAGGAAGTCGAGGCGCTGTGTTCGCGCATCGCGATCCTGCGGCAGGGCCGCCTGGTCGAGGATCAGCCGCTGGGCGAATCGCGGGCGGCGCTGCAATTGCAGCTGGCTCTGCCCGCGGCAGGACATGCCGCATTGCACGCGGCGTTGTCCGCGTGTCCGGGCGTGAAAGCCGTGGACATCACGCTGCTGGATGCCGGCACCAGCAAGTGGCGCGTCACGTGGGACGCCCCGGGGGCAAGCGTGGCGACCCACGCCACCACCAACGCCACCACCAACGCCACCACCAACGCGTCCCCCAACGCCGCCGCCTGCGACGCGGTCATGCGCACCGCGCTGGCGCACGCGGAACTGCGCGCCGTGCTGCCCGCGCAGGAAGCGGTCGAAGCCCGCCTGCTGGCGGCGCTGGCGCCCAACGATCCCCCATTACGGAGACGCGCATGAAGGGCTTCGCGGCGTTGTACCGCAAGGAACTGCGCACCGACTTCGGCTCGCCCGTGGCGCTGGCCGTCGTGGCGGTGTTCTGGGCGTTGTCGGGCTATCTGTTCAGCTTCAACCTGTTCTTCGTCAGCACGGGGCAGATGGTGACGGCGTTTCACAACATGACCATCCTGCTGATGCTCGTGATGCCGCTGGTCAGCATGCGCGCCTTTGCCGAAGAGGCGCGGCAGGGCACGCTGGAACTGCTGCTGACGCTGCCGCTGTCGGACTTCACGCTGGTCGCGGCCAAGTTCGCGGCGGGACTGACCATGCTGGCGCTGATGCTGGCCGGCACCATGTCGGCGGTGCTGCCGCTGGCCTGGTACGGCGAGCCGGACTACGGTCCCATCGTGGGCGGCTATATCGGCGTGTTCCTGTACGGCGCGCTGTTCCTGGCGATCGGCATCGCCGTGTCCAGCGCCTGCTCGAACCAGATCGTCGCCGCCAGCGCGACGTGGGGCATCCTCGTGTTGCTGTGGTTCATCGACTATCCGGCGGCGCTGGATGCGTTTCCGGCGTTGTCGCCGTTCTTCCAGGCCTTGTCGCTGTCGGCGCAGCACGTGGACTTCATCCGCGGCGTGCTGCCCGGACCTGCCACCGTCACACTCGCCAGCGTGGCCGTGCTGGCGTTGATGGTGGCCTCGGTCAACCTGAAGCGCTGGAGGCTGCGATGAGCCCCGCCGTGCGCCGCGCCGGACGGCGGCTGTCGCTGTGGCTGCCGGTGCTGGCCGTTGCCGCGCTGCTGCTGGCGCTGAATCTGTGGGCGTCGCGGCATCTGGGCCGCATCGATCTGACCGCGCAGCGCGTGTACAGCCTGGCGCCCGAGAGCCTGGAGGTCGCGCGGCAGGTGCGTCAGCCGGTCGAGGTGACGTGGTTCTACGACCTGCGCAACAAGAGCATGGTTGACGCGCTGGAATTGCTGCGCCAATACGAACGCGAGAACCCGCTGATCCGCGTGCGCGGCGTGGACCCCGCGCTGCGCCCGGCCGAGGCGCGCGCCGCCGGCATCCAGTTCGCGGGCAGCGCGGTGCTGGCTTCGGGCGAGCGGCGGACCACCATCAACGGCGGCACCGAAACCGACTTCACCAACGCAATCATCCGCATCAGCCAGAACGGCGCGCAGACAGTCTGCTTCACGCAGGGCCATCGCGAAGCCCCGCTCGACAGTCTGACGTCGCTGGACGATCTGGAAGACCACGATCACGACGAGAACCTGGTGGCGCGTGTCGAGGTGCATGAGCAGCACGGCATGGCGATGGCGCGCAACGCGTTGCAGACGCTGGGGTTTTCGACGCGCGCGGTGGGCGCGGGCAGCCTGGCGCAGGCGTTGCCGCGCTGCGCTGTCGTGGTCGCGGCCGGCCCGCGCACGCCATTTGGCAAGGATGACGCCGACGCGCTGCGCCGCTGGACCGGCGCGGGCGGCAAGACGCTGTTGCTGCTGGAACCCGATACCCGCCACGGCCTGGACGGCCTGCTGTCCGACTTCGGCATCGCGCTGGCGCCGGGCGCGCTGGCCGATGCGGGCAGCCACTATCGCAACGATCCCGGCAGTCCGGCCGTCAGCGACTACACGCGTCACAAGATGACGCGCGGCTTGCCGCTCAGCTTCTTTCCGGGCGCGGCCGGCCTGGAACCGGCGGGCGACGCCTTGCCGCCCGGCGTGGTGGTGACGCCGCTGGCGCAGACCTCCGCCGACGCGCAGGTGCCCGGCCAGCCGCCCTCGCGCTACACGCTGATGGCGCTGGCCACGCGCAACGCGCAGGCGGCCAATGCGGACGGGGCCGCGCATCCCACGCTGCTGGTCGCGGGCGACAGCGATTTCGCGATCAACCGGCATTTCGCCACGCTGGGCAACGGCGCGCTGTTCACCAACGCCGTCACCCTGCTGGCGGGCGAAGACGCGCTGCTTACCATTCGGCCCCGCCATTACGAGAACCGCCGCGTGGAACTGACCAACCGGCAGATGCGCGCGGTGTTCTGGACCAGCACGGTAGCCTTGCCGCTGCTCGCGCTGCTGACGGGGTTGCTGCTGTGGTGGAGGCGCCGGTGAACGCGCGCGGCGCGCTGTGGCCGGCGCTGCTGGCGGCGGGCATCGTGCTGTCGGCGTGGCAATGGCACGAGGCCGCCGAATCGCCGGCGCACCACGATGGCCACACGCATCTGCACGACGATCGCGGCAAGCCCGCCCGGCTCTATGCCTGGGAACCCGGCACGGCGGTGCAGGTGACGCTGGCTGGTCCCGCGGGAACGGTGCAGCTGGCGCGCGGGCCGCAAGGCTGGACGGCCACGCCATCGGACGCCGCGGCAGGCTTTGACGCGGCCGATTTCATCGCGCTGTTTTCGCAGACCCGCAGCGATCGCACGCTGACCCCGCAGGACGGCGAAACCTATGGCCTCGCGCCGCCGCAACTGCGCATCGACGTGCGCGATGCCGCGGGCACGACCTTGGCAAAACTGGATGTCGGCGCGCTGGCGCCGGATGGATTAGGCCGTTATGTACGCCTGCCGGATGAGGCGCAGATCCGGATTATCCCGGACTATCAGACACGGGCTCCGCTGGCGGCGCTGGGGGCGTCCGCCGCCACTCCACCGCTTGTTAAACCCGCCTTGCACAAAGATAAATAGGTCGCCAATAAACCCCTACCTATACTTCGCAAACATAGACAGGCGGACAGGCCCAAAGCGGTGGCGGGACGGGTCTACAGCCTGCAATAAAAGGGCCTTCCGGCACCTCGCGCAGCCTGCGCAAGACGGCATGGAAAGGTTGATAACGAGACAAGGGCGCGCCGGGCGCGCCCGGGGCGCAAGCCCGCACGCCGCGCGGTCCAAGGGGCTCGTCGCGTCCGTGCTCAGCGTATTGGGAGAAGACGCTTGACCTTGGATCTATTGCCTCTCGCCTTGGTGGACGGCGTGGCATACGCCAGTCTGCTGTTCCTGGTATCGATGGGGTTAACCCTGGTGTTCGGTGTGATGGGCATCCTGAACGTCGCCCACGGCGCGTTCTACGCCTTTGGCGGCTATGCCGCGGCCAGCCTCGTCATGTTCGTGGCGCCCAAGACCGACTCTCCCATCCTGCTGTTCGCAACCCTTTTCGTGGCGGCCATTGCGGTCGGGCTGCTGCTTGGCAGCATCATGGAATTCGTCCTGATCCGCCGCGCCCAGAACTACGACCCCATCCTCAAGCTGCTGCTCACCTTCGGCGCCTTCCTGATGCTGGAAGACATCCAGCGCCTGCTGTGGGGCGCGCAGCCCTATAGCGCCAGCGAAGTCGTCAACCGGCTGGGCAACATCGAGATCGGCGACATCACCTACACCACCTATCAGCTGGTCGTGGTGCCCGCCACGGCGCTGCTGGCCTACGTGTGCCTGGAATTCTTCCTGCGCCACACCAAGCTCGGCAAACAGACGGTGGCCACCACGCACCACCGCGAAGTCGCCACGTCGCTCGGCATCAATGCCAAGAAGATCGGATACGTCACTTTCGTGATCGCGACCATCCTGGGCGCGCTGGGCGGCGCGCTGGCGTCGCCCACGACGTCGCTGGTGCCGGGCGCCGGCACCGACATGACGGTCCTGTCGTTCGCGGTGGTCGCCACGGCCGGTCTGGGCCAGATCACCGGCGCGCTGATCGCCGCGCTGCTCATCGGCATCATCCGCGCCATCGCCGTGTACGCCGCGCCGGAACTGGAAGTCGCCGTGCCGTACATCATCATGGTGCTGGTGCTCATCATCCGCCCGCATGGCCTGTTCACCGTTGCTCAAGCGAGGACGATCTGATGAAAGTCCCTGTCCTGAGCGTGCTGGCCGCGCTGTTCACGCTGTTCCTTGGCTACACCTATCCCTGGACCATCACGCCCATCGTCATCGGCCTGACCTACGCGATTGCCGCGCTGGGCGTGTCGGTGATGGCGCGCGCGGGCCAGATCTCGTTCGGCCACGCCATGTTTGCCTGCATCTCGGCGTACACGGTGGCGTTCCTGGCCAAGGCCATGCCCGGCCTGGACGCGCTGGTGCTGATCCTGGCCGGCGTCGTCGCCAGCTTCGTCGCCGCCGTCGTCATCGGCCTTTTCGTGGTGCGTTACCGCGGCATCTTCTTCGGCATGTTGAACCTGGCGCTCAGCATGGTGCTGTTCGCGCTCCTGGGCAAGCTCTACACGCTGACCGGCGGTTCCGATGGCATGCGCATCGTGCGCCCGACCATGGCCGGCATCGTGATGGAGCGCGAATCCTTCGAACGCGCGCTGCTGGTGCTGACGCTGGTGCTGTCGCTGGTGCTGGCGTGGTGGGTGCAGCGCTACTTCCGCTCGGGCAGCGGCCAGGCGCTGTCGGCCATCAAGACGAACGAAACGCGCATCGAATACCTGGGGTTTTCCGCCTACTACATCATGTGGAAGGGCTACCTGCTGTCCGCCGTGGTGTGCGGGTTTTCGGGGGGCATCCTCGCGCTGATGCAGGGCCTGGTCACGCCGGAAATCGGCTCGTGGCTGCGCTCCGGCGAGTTCGTCTTCATCACCATCCTGGGCGGCGCGGGCCATGCGGCCGGCGCATTCCTGGGGGCAGTGGGCTTTGAATCCGTCAAGCTCGTGTCCGCCGCCTACTTCCCCGGTCTCTGGCAGTTCCTATTGGGCCTCACGCTGATCCTGGTCATCTTCATGTTCCCCACCGGCTTCGTGGGCCAGATCACCAAGCGCATCAAGTCGCGTGAACGTGCGCAACGCCGCGCGCAGGCGCCCGTGCAGGCCGCGGCAAGGAACTGACGATGAAACCCCTCATTCAAACCACCGACCTGTACCTGGCATTTGGCGGCGTAGTGGCCGCCGACAACATCAACTTCGAACTGCACGAAGGCGAACGCCTGGCGGTGATCGGCCAGAACGGCGCGGGCAAGACCACCTTCATCAACATCTGCACGGGGTACCTGACGCCCGCCAAGGGCAAGGTCTATTTCGACGGCAAGGACGTTACCGCCATGGCGCCGCGCAAGATCGTGCGGCTGGGCATGGGGCGCTCGTTCCAGCTGCCGCAACTGTTCACCGAGCACACCGTGCGCCAGTGCGTGCAGATTGCGGCCGCGCGCCGCAACAAGGAACTGAGCTGGTTCCGGTCGCTGGAAAGCACCATCGACGCGCGAGAGGTGGACGCCACGCTGGACCTGGTGGGCCTCTTGCCCGACGCCGACGAAGCCTGCATCGAGCTGCCCGAAGGCAAGCGCAAGCTGCTGGACGTGGCGATGGCGCTGGCGTTGCAGCCCAAGCTGCTGATCATGGACGAGCCCACCAGCGGCGTCGCGTCGGAAGACAAGTTCGCGCTGATGGAAACCGTGATGCACGCGCTGGACGAACGCCGCGTGACGAGCTGGTTCGTCGAGCACGACGTGGACATCGTGTCGCGCTACGCCACGCGTGTGGCGGCGTGGATCGCCGGCAAGGTGGCGGCGGATGGATCGCCCGAGGAAGTCTTGAACAATCCGCAGATCAGAAGCGAAGTGCTGGGGGCCTGAACCATGTTGAATCTATCGGCCATCAACGTCGACCTGGCGGGCAATCGAATCCTGCGCGACGTCAGCGCCAGCTTTGAAGCGTCGCGCACCATCGGCATCGTCGGGCGCAACGGCGCGGGCAAGACCACGCTGCTGCGCACCATCATGGGCCTGACGCGCATCCGTTCCGGCAAGATCGCGTTCGACGGCACCGACCTCACGTCGCTGCCCGGCCACAAGCGCGCCGCAATGAAGGTGGGTTACGCGCCCGAAGACCGCGTCATCTTCCCGACCATGACCGTCGAGGAAAACCTGCACCTGCCGTGCGAAGTGCAGGGCCAGTCCAAGGCCGAGATCCAGGCGCGCATGGACACCGTGCTGAAGGTGGTGCCGCAGCTGGAACCCATGCTCAAGCGGTCCGGCTCCGCGTTGTCGGGCGGGCAGGGCAAGATGGTGGCGCTGGCGCGGGCCGTCATGGTCGGCACCCGGCTTTTGATGCTGGATGAACCCTTCCAGGGGCTCGCGCCCAAACTGGCGCGCGACTACACCGAGGCGCTGGGCCGGCTCAAGGAAATGCAGCCCGACCTGTGTGTGGTCATCACCGAATCCAACGTGAAGCTGCTGGGCGACATCCCCGACCAGATATGGACGATCGAGCGCGGCTCGATCACGCTGAACTGATACCCCACGGAGACATTCCCATGACGCAGATGATTATCGGCGGCCGCCAGGTCGATGCCCAGGACGGGCGCACGATCGAGGTCGTTTCCCCCGTAGACGGCGAGGTGTTCACCACCATCCCGCGCGGCCAGCAGGCCGACGTCAACGCGGCGGTGCAGGCCGCGCGCGACGCGCTGGAAGGCGCCTGGGGCGACATGACCGCGCTGGAACGCGGCCGCCTGCTGATGCGCCTGGGCGAAAGCGTGCTGGCGCACCACGAGGAACTGGCGCAGCTGGAATCGCGCGACACCGGCAAGCCCATGTCCACCGCGCGCGGCGACATCACCGTGCTGGCCCGCTACTTCGAGTTCTACGGCGGTGCGGCCGACAAGGTGCACGGCCAGACCATTCCCTTCCAGAAAGACTATTCGGTGCAGCTCATCCGCGAGCCGCTGGGCGTCACCGCGCACATCATTCCGTGGAACTACCCCGCGCAGATGTTCGGCCGCAGCGTGGCGCCGGCGCTTGCCATGGGCAACGCAGCGGTGGTCAAGCCCGCCGAGGACGCGTGCCTGTCGATCATCCGCGTGGCCGAACTGGCGCTGGAAGTGGGCTTTCCGCCGGGCGCGCTGAACATCGTCTCGGGCCTGGGCGAAGAGGCCGGCGCCGCGCTGTCGCGCCATCCCGGAATCAACTTCATCACCTTCACCGGCTCGAACGAAGTCGGCGTGCTGGTCCAGCAGGCCGCCGCGCTCAACGCGGTCAAGTGCGTGCTGGAACTGGGCGGCAAGTCGGCGCACATCGTCTTTGACGACGCTAACTACAAGCTCGCCATCCCGGCCATCGTCAAGGGCATCGTCCACAACACCGGCCAGACCTGCACCGCGGGCAGCCGGCTGCTGGTGCAAAAAGGCATCTACGCCGACTTCATGAAGGCGCTGGGCGAGGAATTTTCCAAGGTGCGCGCCGGCACGCCGGACATGGACCTGACCTGCGGCCCCGTCGTCAACAAGGCGCAGTACGACCGCGTCAACCGCTACATCGCCAAGGGCCTGTCCGAGGGCTTGCAGGTCGCGGCCGAAGGCGGCATTGCCGATGGCGTGCCGCAGGGCGGCTACTTCGTCAAACCCACGCTCTTTGCCGCCACCAGCCATGACAGCGACCTGCTGACGCAGGAGATCTTCGGCCCCGTGCTGGTCGCGCTGCCCTTCGCCGACGAGGCCGAGGCCATCCGCCTGGCCAACGCCACCGATTACGGTCTGTTGGGCGCGGTCTGGACCGAAAACGGCGGACGCCAGCAGCGCGTGGCGCGCGGCATCAAGTGCGGCCAGGTCTACATCAACGGCTTCGGCGCGGGCGGCGGTGTCGAGCTGCCCTTCGGCGGCGTCAAGAAAAGCGGCCACGGCCGGGAAAAGGGCTTCATCGCGCTGGAAGAGATGAGCACGACCAAGACCCTGATTCAGTTCTATGGCGAGTGATCGCCGCGCATCATACGGAGACAGAAAATGAGCCAGTTGCAAGGCAAGGTTGCGATCGTCACGGGCGGCGGTAACGGTTTCGGCGAGGGCATCGTCAAGCTGTACGCCAAGGAAGGCGCCAAGGTCGTGATCGCGGACATCAATAAAGAGGCCGCCGACCGCGTGGCTGCCGAGATCGGCGACGCCGCGCTGGCCGTCAAGGCCGACGTGTCCAGCCGCGCCGACATCGACAACGTGGTGCGCGCCGCGCTCGACAAATTCGGCGCTGTGGACATCGTGGTCAACAACGCCGCCATCACGCATAAGAACCAGCCGATGCTGGACGTGGACGAGGCCACCTTCGACCGTATGTTCGACATCAACGTGAAGTCGATCTATCACATGGCGCAGGCCGTCGTGCCCGTCATGCGCAAGCAGAAGCGCGGCGTGATCCTGAACATCGGGTCGACGGCCGGTATCCGTCCGCGCCCGGGCCTCAGTTGGTACAACGCGTCCAAGGGCGCGGTCAATGTGCTGTCCAAGTCGATGGCCGTGGAGCTGGGCGGCGAAGGCATCCGCGTGAACGCCATCTGCCCGGTCATGGGCGTGACCGGCATGTTCGAGCTTTTCATGGGCCTGCCCGACACGCCCGAGAACCGCGCGAAGTTCGTGTCGACCATTCCGCTGGGCCGTTTCTGCCAGCCGTCCGATGTGGCCGCGGCCGCGCTGTTCCTGGCCAGCGATGCGGCCGAGTTCATCACCGGCGTGGAGTTCCCCGTCGACGGCGGACGCACGGTATAGGTTTGGACGCCGGCTTGCCGCGGGGTCGCGGCATGCCGGATGCCGCGACCGCCCGCGGTCCGGATCACTTCTGTGGATGAAGACGCATGAAAATCAAAGCGGCGTTATTGCGGCAAGTGGGGGTCGAAGGACCGTATGCGCAGACCCGGCCCCTGACCATCACGGATATCGAGCTGGACCCGCCCGGGTTCGGCGAGGTGCTGGTCAGGATCCGTGCGGCCGGGCTGTGCCATTCGGACCTGTCCGTCATCAACGGCGACCGGCCGCGCGGCGTGCCGATCGTGCTGGGGCATGAATCGTCCGGCGAAGTCGTGGAAACCGGACCGGGTGTCACGGACCTGAAGGCGGGTGATCACGTCGCCATGGTGTTCGTGCCCAGTTGCGGCTGCTGCAATCCGTGCATGGAAGGCCGGCCCGCGCTGTGCGAACCGGGCGCGGTGGCCAACACCAAGGGAACGTTGTTGGGCGGCGAACGCCGCCTGCACATCGGCGACGAATACATCAACCATCACACCGGCGTGTCCTGCTTTGCGGAGTACGCCGTGGTGTCGCGGCGCTCGTGCGTCAAGGTGAACGTCGAGCTCAGCCACCGCGAGGCCGCGTTGTTCGGCTGCGCCGTGCTGACCGGCGCCGGCGCGGTCATCAACCGCGCGCGCATCAAGGTGGGCGACACCGCCGCGATCGTGGGGCTGGGCGGCGTGGGCCTGAGCGCACTGCTGGCGGCAGTTGCCGCGGGCGCGCGCCGCGTGGTGGCCATCGACCTCAGCGACGAGAAGCTGGCGCTGGCGAAAGAACTGGGCGCCACGCACCTCGTCAACCCGAAGCAGGTCAAGACCGACGACGACCTCATGGATCTGGCGGGCGGGCGTGTGGACTTCGGCTTCGACATGGCGGGCGCCGTGCCGGCCTTCGAGACCGCCTACAAGCTCACACGCCGCGGCGGCGCCACCGTGACGTCAGGCCTGCCCAACCCCAAGTTCAGCTTCCCGCTGTCGCTGTCGCAGATGGTGGGCGAAGAGCGCGAGATCCGGGGCAGCTACCTGGGCTCGGGCGTGCCCGCCATCGACATCAGCCGCTACATCGACCTGTACAAGGCCGGCCGCCTGCCGGTGGACAGGATGATGGGCCAATCGTTTTCGCTGGACCAGATCAACGAGGGGTTCGATCACCTCGCCACCGGCGGCAGCCTGCGCGACGCCATCGTTTTCTAAGGGCACAGACCCGACCAACAACACTGGAGACAACACCATGAAGACCTCAAGACTGGCGGCCCTCCTGGGCGCCACCCTGCTGTCGGGCCTGACCACGCTGGCCATCGCCGCCGATAAGCCCAAGGAATTGAACGTCGGCATCTCGACCTTCCTGTCGGGCTCGGCGTCCGTGTTCGGTGTGCCGGCCCGCGACGCGGCCGACATTCTGATCGAAGAGATCAACGCCAACGGCGGCATCGACGGCGTCAAGATCGTGCCCAGCTACATCGACGAAGGCGGCGGCGGCGAGAAGCTGCTGTCCGAGTACCGGCGCCTGGCCGAAGGCGGCACGCGCGTGATGCTGTCGGCCATTTCCAGCGGCCACTGCAACATCGTCGCGCCCGTGGCCGAGGACCTGAAGGTGCTGAACGTGCTGTGGGACTGCGGCACGGAAAAGGCGCTGGAAGGCAAGAAATACAAGTACGTCGTGCGCACGCAGGCCAACGCCACCACCGAGATGGTCGCGCAGGTGCTGTATCTGATGAAGGTGAAGCCCGACTTCAAGACAATCGCCATCGTCAACCAGGACTACGCCTGGGGCCGCGACTCGCGCGACATCTTCCTGGCCGCGCTCAAGAAGTTCAAGCCCGACGTCAAGGTCGTCGCCGAGATGTTCCCCAAGTTCGGCGCCGCCGACTTCTCCACCGAAATCAGCCGCCTGCAGGCGCTGCGCCCGGACGTGATCGTCTCGACTTCGTGGGGCGGCGACCTGGACAACTTCGTGCGTCAGGCTTCGCAGCGCAACCTGTTCAAGAACTCCACCTTCGTGCTGTCGCTGGCCGAAAGCTCGCTGGAACGCCTGGGCAATGCGTTGCCGGAAGGCGTCCTGGTCGGCGCGCGTGGCGACCATTACTTCCTGCACCCGGAAACCAAGGACGATCCCAAGCACCAGGCCTTCGTGAAGAAATTCCACGACAAGACCGGCGCCTATCCGATCTACTCGGTCTATCACATGGTGCAAGGCATCAACGGCCTGAAGGCCGGCTACGAAAAGGCCATCAAGGACAACGGCGGCAACTGGCCGACGCCTGAACAGGTGGCGGCTGCGATGCACGACGTGAGCTTCAAGGGCTACGGGCGTGAGGTGAAGATGCACCGCGCCGACGGGCAGGCCTTGGAAGCGCAGCTGTTCGGCGTGACCAAGAAGAGCGACAAGTACCCGTTCAAGGTGCTGGCGGACATCACCATCGTGCCGGCTGAACTGGTCACGCCGGGGGTGACGGACACGTCGATGGCGTGGATCGAGAAGAGCCTCACGCCCGAGGTGTTGAAGAGCGATCAGATCAAGGTGTTCCCGAACTGATCGGGAAGGACTGAGCAAGCAGCAGTGTGTGGTGCAGGGATAGCCCCGGCGTGAACGCCGGGGCGTTTTTTTTGCGACGCGTGCATTGCCAGGTGTCTGACACCCTTGCTCCACCGCAGCAAGCCCGGCAGCGTCTCACCAGGGTGTCAGACACCTCATTTGGTCCGACATTTCACCAGGGTGTCAGACACCTCATTTGGTCCGACATTTCACCAGGGTGTCAGACACCTCATTTGCTCCGATATTTCACCAGGGTGTCAGACACCTCATGCGCACGCTGGCCCAGGTGTCAGATACCGCACTGAACCAGGTGTCTGACACCCTGGCGCCACTGCGGCAAGCCCGGCAGGGTCTCACCCGGGTGTCTGACACCGGCAACAGCCCACCCCAGCCGCCTACAGCTCCAACACCACCTTCTTCCCCCCGCAAGACCGCGAGCAACAAGCCATCATCTTGTTATTCGCCTCGCGTTCCCCCCGAGTCAGCACCACGTCGCGGTGGTCGATGTCGCCTTCCAGGACGCGCACCTCGCAAGATCCGCACAACCCTTCCTCGCAATCGCTCTGCACGTCGATGTTGGCGCCGCGCAGCGCAGTCAGCAGCGTCTGGTCCGCAGGCACGGTGATGACGATGCCGGAATCCTTCAGCACGGCCTCAAAGGACTGTTCCTTCGACGGATCCAATGTCCCCAGCGTGGAATGGAAATGCTCCACCCGCAGCGCATCCTCCGGCCACTCCGCGCAGCATCCAGCCAGCGCATCCAGCAGACCCTGCGGGCCGCAGGCATACACTTGCGTGCCGGCGCGCGGCTCGGCGAGCAGGGCGGCGTAATCGGCGCGGCCGCCTTCGTCCTTCACGTGCAGATGCAGGCGGTCGCCGTGCAGCGACGCCAGCTCCTCGGCCATTGCCATGCAGCCGCGCGAACGCCCGCTGTAATGCAATTCATAATCCAGCCCCAACTCCCGCGCGCGCCGCGCCATCGCGCTGATCGGCGTGATCCCGATGCCGCCCGCGATCAGAACGAGCTTCGAGGCCGACTCGTCCATCCGGAAGTGATTGCGCGGACCACGAATGCGCAGCCGTGCACCAGGCGTCGCGTTCGCGTGCATCCACGCCGACCCGCCGCGGCCATCCGCCTCGCGTAGCACGGCAATCTCAAACACGCCGGTCTCGGCAGGATCGCCGCACAGCGAATACTGGCGTGACAGGCCGGTGTCGCCACATTCCACATCGATGTGCGATCCGGGCGACCAGCGGGGCAGGGGCTTGCCGTCCGGCGACACCAGGCGCAGCCGCAGGATGCCGTCCGCGGCCTGTACGGCGCTTTGCACGACGACGGGGCGGGTGATGGCGTGCGACGACGGCTCGCCGATGCGCACGGGATGCTTGCCGTCCAGCAATGATGGATTCACGCGTTCGGGATTCCGCGCCGGATCCCATTCCACCCAAAGATGCTCGGGACCGCGGAACGACGTGTTGGGCACATACGTAAAAGACTGTTCCGCCAGCTTCAGATGCGGCAAGCGGCGCGTCAGCTCTTCCAGGAAGATCTGCATCTCCATGCGCGCCAGGTTCTTGCCCATGCACTGGTGCGCGCCGTAGCCAAAGGTGAGCTGGTCACTCGCATTCTCGCGGCGGATGTCAAAGAGGTCGGCGTCTTCAAACTGGCCCTCGTCATGGTTGGCCGACGAGGTCACGATCAGCAGCTTGGATCCGGCGGGAATGGCGACGCCCGCGATCTCCACGTCGCGCGTGGCCAGCCGCCGCCAGGCCGCCACCGAGCCGTTGTGGCGCAAGCATTCTTCAACTGCGTTGGGAATCAGGTTCGGATCCTCGCAGATCTCTTGCCAGGCCTGCGGATGCTGCAGCAACAGCTTGATCGCGTTGGCCGACGCATTCGCGGTGGTCTCGTGCGCCGCGACAATGCCGGCCATCATCATCGAATGCAGGTACGAATCGGTGACCACCTCCGGATGCGTCTGCTGCTTGCGCAGGCCGTATTGCATCCAGCCCGGGCCGGACGGATCCTGCCGCATCTTGTCCAGGATCTTCCCGGCCAACTGCCAGAAATTACCCACCGCGTGCGCGACGGCAACCTGTTCCTCGGGCTTGGGACGGCCCCAGGTGTTGACGGTGTGCGCGATGGAATATTGCCGCAGCAGGTCCATGTCTTCTTCGGGCACCCCCAGAAAGTGCAGCGCCACGGTCAGCGGCACCTCCCACAGCATCTGGTCCACGAGATCGGCGCGGCCGTCGTCGATGAAGCGGTCAACGTATTCGCGCGTCAGGCGGCGCACCATCGGTTCGTGATGTTTCAATTCTTCAGGCGTGAACGGATCCATCAGCACGCGGCGGCGCGGCATGTGCGCGGGCTCGTCCTCGTTCACCAGCGTACGGTTCATGGCATAGCCGTACGACGCCAGCACCGCGTTGGCCTCCGGCCCCGTCGGCGTGATCTTCTCCAGCGCAATCGACGGGCTGAACGTGATGTTGTCGCGGAAGATCGCCTTGATGTCGTCGTAGCGCGTCACGACCCAGTAGCCCAGTTGCGGGCTGTAGAACACCGGCTCCTGGTCGCGCGCCCAGCGCACGTATTCCGGCGGGTCCTGCTGGTAGCCGTCGCCAAAGGGGTCGAACTGGGCGGCGCGCGCGCTGACCGGACAGCCCGTCGGGCTCTGCGCCGCAGCCCACGCGGCGTGGTCGATGGGACAGCCCGAGGGGCGCGGGGTGGCGGATGCTTGGTTCATGAGGTCGTTCCGTGTGTTCGTCTTGCGGGCCCGCCGGGGTGCGCGTATGGCGTGCGGCGTATGGCGTGCGGCATACAGCGTGCGGCGGGCCGGTGATGCGGGTTCAGCGTGATGCCTTCCAGCGTGATGCTCAGTCCAGCGTGATGCCCAGATCCTTGATCAGCTTCTGCCAGCGGGCGCGCTCGGCGGTCAGCATTTCGGCGTACTGCGCGGGCGTGTTGCCGATCGGCTCGATGCCGAACTCCACCAGACGCTGGCGCGTGGCCGGATCATTGATGGTCGCGACGACCTGCTTGTTCAGCGCGTCGATCACCGGCTTGGGCGTCGCGGCCGGCACCACCACGCCGACCTGCGCCGCGGCTTCCACGTTCTTCAGACCGATTTCGGCAAAGGTCGGCACGTCGGGCAACTGCGGCAGGCGGGTCGGATTGGCCACCGCCAGCGCCTTCACCTTGCCGCCGTTGATGAAGCCGGCGCCAGCGGCCAGGTCCACCATCATCGCCGGCACCTGCCCGCCGGCCACGTCCGCCAGCGCGGGCGACGCGCCGCGGTAGGGCACGTGCGTCAGGGTCAGCCCCGCCTCGACCTTCAGCAACTCCATCGCCAGGTGGTGCGGACTGCCCGCGCCCGCCGACGCGTAGTCCAGGCCTTCCTTGCGCGCCTTGGCTTCGGCCAGAAATTCCTTGGCCGAGTTGACCTTCATGGCCGGACCGACCACCAGGATCATCGGAAACCGTCCCATCAGCGTGACTGGCGCCAGATCCTTCGCCGGGTCGTACGACAGCTTCTTGTAGAGCGCCGGGTTGAACACCAGCGTGCCGTTGTCGGCGGACAGCATCGTGTAGCCGTCCGCCGGGGCGCGCGCCGTTTCCGACGCCGCAATCGCCGTGTTGCCGCCCGGCTTGTTCTCGATCACCACAGGCTGGTGCAGGCGCCCGGTCAATCCCTGCCCGATGCTGCGCGCCAGGAAGTCCGACCCACCGCCTGCGGCGTACGGCACGATCCAGCGCACGGGCTTGGACGGGTAATCGGCAGCCGCCTGCTGTGCGGACGCGCTGGCACAAGCCAGGAGGGGCAGGGCCATCAGGCCGGCCAGGAAGTGGTGTTTAACACTGCGCATGGACAAGTCTCCTCGTTGTGGAATGTCAAAAGTGCATTCCTTATTTGCGTAAAGCATATACGCAATGCGTAATTTTTGAAGAAGGGTTAACCTTAGTGCCGCTCCAGGCTTTCGGTCCCTCGTTTGCCGGCGAGCGTCTGCCCCCGGAGCTGTATTCCCCTATGAGCAAAGCCGCCTTGCCGCCTGAATCCGACCTCGAATCCGCCCAGGATCCGGCCGCCCGGCCGCGCGAACGCCGGCAGCGGGTCCAGGCTGCGGAAACCGGCATGTCGGTGCTGAAAGGCCTTGCTCGCCTGGGCGGCCGCGCCAGCCTCACGGCGCTGGCCGCCCACGTCGGCGAAAG
Source organism: Achromobacter sp. (assembly GCF_032113835.1). Classification (GTDB taxonomy): domain Bacteria; phylum Pseudomonadota; class Gammaproteobacteria; order Burkholderiales; family Burkholderiaceae_B; genus Achromobacter. Next base: position 112,261 of record NZ_DAMCTG010000001.1, read on the forward strand.
CCCCGCCAAGGTCCACCGCTACCTGATGAGCCTGATCGCCGAAGGCCTGGTCGACCAGGAAGTGGCGACGCAGCAGTACCACCTGGGCCTCGAAGCCCTCTACGTCGGCGTGGCCGCCATGCGCCAGGCCGATCCCCTGCGCATCGGCGAACCCGCACTCGTGCGCCTGCGCGAAAGCCTGGCCGTCACCTGCTTCATCGCAGTCATGGGCAACAAAGGCCCGACCATCGTCCGCTTCGAGGAACCCGGCCTGCCGGTCACCGTGAACGTGCGCGTCGGGTCGGTGCTGTCGATGCTGTGGTCGGCGACGGGGCGGGCTTTTCTGGGTTTGCTGGACGAGGCGCCGGTGCGGGCGCTGGCGGAAGCCGAACTGGCCGGCGCCCCGGCCGAGCAGCGCGCGCTGCTGGATCGCGACGATCCCATCGGCGTCTTGCGGCGCGATGTACGGGCAGCGGGGTGCGCCACGGTGAAAGACACCAATCTGCGCGGCATCAGCGCCGTGTCGGCGCCGCTGTATGACCATACCGGCCGGGTCTGCGCGGTATTGACCGCGCTGGGCGCGACGGGCGGGTTTGATGTGTCCGAGGGCGGGGCGGTGGTGGCCGCGGTAAAGCGCGAGGCGCTGGCGGCCAGTGTGGCGTTGGGGTACGTGGCGGAGTGATTCTCCGCAGGACCGTCGCTGATTCAGACGAGTAAACCTACCTCCCCACCTCCAACCTCTCCAACGCATCCCTGAAATCCGGATACTCCTTCAAGAACGCCTGATTCCGCTCGAACCTCCCGAGCAGCCGATCATCGATCGTCAAATTCAACACCGTCTCCCGATCCCACACCCTGGGCCGCCGCTTCACCGGAATCGGCACCTTCTCCGTGAACTCCTTGTACGAATCATGCGGTTCGCACTGTTCATAATCGGTCGAGATCCGCTGCACCGTCCCCGTCTCCAGCCCCGCCTGCCGAGCCTTCTCCTGCAGCCACGCCGCCGGCAGCGTCTGCAAGCTCCCATCCTGATACCCGCCGCCCACGTCCGAATGCGCGCCGATGAACCAGCGCTGTTCCACGGGCAAATGCGCCGGCCGTGGCGGGGAACCTGCGCGGCGGGTCCATAGCGTGGGGAAGTACGGCTCGCGGTATTCGTTAGTGGCGATGGCGTGGAAGGCGTTCAGGACATGGTTGCTCAGTTCGGTGTCGTGGAAGTTGTAGAAGCTGGAAAAGCCGGGAAACGAGACGCCGCCGACGGGGATGCCGAGGCTGCCGACGGTGTCCCACACGCCGACGAAGTGCAGGTCGGTGTCGCGCGAAAACCGCTCGCGGAAGGCGGCCGCTTCCAGGGATGACGGGGTACAGTCGTCGCGGTACAGCGAGTAGGCCTCGGAGACGTTGTTGTCGGTGGGTTCCTTGAGCAGACCGCATTTGCGCACCATGCCCGCCAGACTGCGCGCGGAATAGGCGCCGCGGCTGAAACCGAAGAGGAAGATGCGGTCGCCGGGCTCGTGGCGCTGACAGAGCCAGCGGTAGCCTTCGCGGATGTTGGCCGACAGGCCTGCGCCGAACGCGCCGCCCATGAATTTGTCGATGGCGGACCACAGACCCTGGCCTTGTGTCCCCACGCCCTCGATATAGAACGTTTCCTGCGTGCTGGTCTCGGGCGCGGCTTTGTAGAGCTCGTAGACGTTGGTGCGGTCGTTGGGTTCGTTCCACGTGCCGTCGAAGAATACGGCGAGGTTCTTCACCATGATCGTCTCCCCACACACAGATAAAGGCTTGCGATACCTATGCTGCCGGCTGGGACAACGCCTGCGTGAGGCAAGCTAGCACGCGGCGCGTCGAAGGCAGGGCGCGGGGTTTCCCTGCTGCATGTTCGTACACCACCTTTGTGCCTAGCCCCGCGTGCGCGACGTTGCGTGCTGGCGGCATTTGCGCGGCGTACCGCTTTCAAGAGTACGCCTTTACTACAGCATCAGGAGCCGTCCAAAGCGTGCGTGGATGGTATCCAGAACGCGAAAAAAAGCGGCCCGAAGGCCGCCGTTGCAAACAGGGACAATCCCCCGTTCACACGATCTGGAATTGCACATCGATGTTGTCGCGAATCGCGCGCGAATACGGGCAGAGCTGGTGCGCCGATTCGACCAGCAATTGCTTCTGCTCGCCGGTCAATCCCGGCAGCGCGACGGCCAGCGTGACGCCAAGCGCGAAGTTGGCGCCGTTGTCGACCTTGCCCAGCGACACGCTGGCGTCGATGGCGATGTCGCGCGGCACGGTGATGCCGTGGGTGGCGCCGGCGCGCTTGATCGCGCCCATGAAGCAGGCCGAGTAGCCCACGCCAAAAAGCTGTTCGGGATTGGTGCCGGGCTTGCCGGACCCGGGCGTGCTCAGCGTGACGTCCAGCGCGCCGTCGCTGCTGCGTCCCGCGCCTTCGCGGCCGGCGGTGGTGTGGGTGTGGGCGGTGTAGAGAACCTGCTCGAGTTGCTTGGCCATGATGACTCCAGGATGGTCGGCGCGGCGGGGCCGTGCCAGGGGTTGAGAGCCTGCATTGCATCAAGCGGCTGTATCGGTCATGTGTCGGCGTCAGGGCGGGTTGGCATCCCCGCGTATCCAGGACCGGCCCGGATACGCTGCGATACAAAACCCGGCCGTTGGCGCACACGGAGCCATTGGAGTATGTTGCGCGCTGGCGGCACAGGCCGCATCAAGCAACGATCACGGAAAGCACACACATGGGACGTCTCGCCATTCTGGGCGCGCTGCACGAAGAAATCGCCGACCTGTTGGCGGCCATGGATCCCGGCGCGGAAACGCGCCGCATCGCCATGCGCGATTTTCAGGTGGGCACGCTGTGGGGCACGCCCTGCGTGATTGCGCTCAGCCGTATCGGCAAGGTGGCCGCGGCCGCGACGGCGTCCATCGTCATCCAGGAGTTCGGCGTGTCCCGCGTGCTGTTCACGGGCCTGGCGGGCGGGCTGCATCCGCAGGTGCGCGTGGGCGACGTGGTCGTGGCCGATGCCCTGATGCAGCACGACATGGACGCGCGGCCGCTGTTTGGCCGCCACGAAATCCCCCTGCTGGGTCGCGAGCGCTTCGACGCCGATGCCGCGCTGAGTGCACTGCTGCTGGATAGCGCGCGTGACTTCGCGGCCAAGGGAGGCCTGCCGGGCGCGGCCTCGCAGCCACGCGTTCACCACGGCCTGATCGCGACTGGCGACATCTTCGTCAACGACAACGATCTCGCGCACGAGCTGCGAAACCGCCTGCCCGATGCGCTATGCCTGGAAATGGAAGGCGCGGCGATGGCGCAGGTGTGCCACGAGTTCGGTGTGCCGTTTGCCGTGATGCGCGTGATTTCCGATAGCGCGGACCACGCGGCCAAGACGGATTTCACGGACTTCCTGGTGAATCTGGCGCGGCTGTACACCGCCGGCATCCTGAAACCGCTGCTGCAGTCGGGCGCGCTGCGCGACGCCTGACCATCGAAACTACGCAGCGAGCGGCGCGATCCTGACTTCCGCCGACAGGCCGCCGCCCTCGCGGTTGGAGAGGATCAGCCTGCCGCCCAGCGCCTCTGCAAGCTGATGCGCGATGGCCAGGCCCAGGCCCGTCCCGCCCGTGTCCCGATTGCGCGAGCTTTCCAGCCGGTAGAACGGTTGCAGCACCGCGTCCAGTTCGTGTGCCGGGATGCCCGGGCCGCGATCCAGCACATGGATGGACAACGTCGAATCATGCAATGCCGCCACGCGCACCTCGGCGGCGCCCGCGAACTTCAGCGCGTTGTCGATGAGATTGCCCAGAATGCGCCGTAACGCATGGGGACGCGTCAACAGCGGCGGAACCGTATCGCCCGACAGGGACACGTCCTTGCCCGTGTCCTGGTAGTCGCAGACCAGACTGTCCAGAAAGGCATTCAGGTCGATGCGCGCCGGCTGTTCGGTCTTGCCGTGCGCGCTGCGGGCGTAGTCGATCCCTTCGCGCACTAGCCGCTCCACTTCGTTCAGGTCCTGCGCCAGCTTGTCCCGGTCGGTGGACGGGTCCATGAACTCCGTGCGCAGCTTCATGCGGGTGATGGGCGTTTGCAGGTCGTGCGAGATGGCGCCCAGCATCTGCATGCGCTCGGCCAGATGCGCGGCGATGCGGTCTTGCATGGCGTTGAAGGCCACGGCGGCGTGCGCGACCTCGGCGGGGCCGGCTTCGTCGAGCAGCGGGCTTTTGTGATCGGGATCGAGTTCCTCGGCCGCGCGCGCCAGCCGCGTCAGCGGACGCACGGCCAAGCGTACGGCCAGCCACGCGCAGCCGGCCAACAGCAGCAACTGCACGCCCAGCACGCCGAACAACCACGGCGCCGGCCGCATCCGCAACAGTTCGATGTCCAGGATGGCGGGCTGGCCGTCGGACAGCACGACGCGCGCCTGGATGTGGCGCGGATCGTCGGCCATGGCGCGGACAGTGACGGGGCGATCCGGCCCCAGCGCGGCCTCGATCGACTGCGCGGCGGTGCGCGCGGCATCCAGGGAAAGCGGCTGATCGGCCTTGCCGTCGCCCAGCAGATACTGGCGGTTGTTGCTGGACAGGCGCGGCAGCCAGGCGGCGCGCTCGCCGGCGGGCAGGCGGTCCAGGATGTCCATGGCGATGGCGACGTCGCGTTCCAGGTCGCCCAGCATCATGTTGCGGGTGGCGCTGTAGCGTTCGTAGAACAGCGATGCGAACGACAGGCCGTAGGCCAGGATCAGTCCCGCCACGAAGATCAGGAACAGCCGCGCGACCAGCGTGCGGGGCCAGGCGTGGCGGCGCGGCGCGGCGGCGGTCACTGTCCGCCTTCCGAGACTTCGACTGCGGCGGAAAACACGTAGCCTTCGCTGCGCACGGTCTTGATGTACATGGGTTCGCGCGCATCTTCGCGCAGGCGCTGGCGCAGGCGGCTGACCAGGAGGTCGATCGACCGTCCGAAGAAGTCGGCGTCGCGGCCCTGCGTCAAGTTCAGCAGCTGATCGCGGTTCAGCACGCGCTGCGGGTGGTCCAGAAAGACGCGCAGCAGCCGGTACTCCGCACCGCTCAGCGCAACGATGGTGCCGTCCGCATCCAGCAGATGGCGCGCGGTGGTGTCCAGCCGCCAGTTGCCGAAGGCGATTTCGCGGCCCGGCTCGGTGACTTGAAAGTTGGGCGGCAGCATGCGCGTGCGGCGCAGGATGGCCTTGATGCGCGCCAGCAGTTCGCGCGCCACGAACGGCTTGACCAGGTAATCGTCGGCGCCCATCTCCAGGCCCAGCACGCGGTCCATGTCGTCGCTGCGCGCGGTCAGCATCAGGATCGGGATGCGGCGGTGCTTGCCGCTGCGCAGTTCGCGGCACAGCACCAGGCCGTCGTCGCCGGGCATCATGATGTCCAGCACGATCAGGTCGACCGTCAGGTTTTCCAGCAGTTGCCGCATCTGCCGTCCGTCGGCCGCCAGCGTGACGTTCAGGCCGTTCTTGCGCAGAAAGCCGCCGGCCAGTTCGCGGATCTCGCGATCGTCGTCCACGATCATGACGTGGTCTATGTGGTCCATCTGCGGGTGCCTTCCTGTAAGTGATGGCGGCGCGCCCGGCGCGCCGGCGGGGTTTCGGAATTCTATAGGCCTAGCGCTCGCCCGGGGGCAGGGGATCGCGGCGCGGACGGTTGTTGGAGATCAGCTGGCATTGGAAGGGCTTGGCGGCCTCGGCGGTGAAGCCGCCAAAGAGCAGCAGCAGGACGGCAAGAAAGCGTTTCATGAGGAACTCCGGTGCGGGGTGTGAACGGGTTATAGCGCCGGGCCGCCCGCGGAGTGTGTCGTACTGTATACGCCCTGGCGGCGGATACACGCGCTTGAAAAAATCCGCCGATCCGGCACATGCCGGATACGTGCCGCGGGTGCAATGGGGTCACTTTCCAAAGGACGACCCCCATGGACCTCATCAACACCCCCATCGCTCTGCTGGCCGGCATGCTGACCATCGCGTCTCCGTGCGTGCTGCCCCTGCTTCCCGTGCTGCTTGGCACCTCGCTGGAACGGTCTGGCCGCCTGCGCCCCTTGTTCGTCGTGTCCGGCTTCGTGCTGGCGTTTGCGGGTCTGGGCATCGCGCTCAGCCTGATTTCCAACCTGAATGAACACGTGCACGAAGCCGTGCGCTCGACCTCGATCGTCCTCCTGGCGCTGTTCGGCCTGGTGCGGATCTGGCCCGAGCCCTACGACCGTCTGATTGCCCGGGTCGGCGGCCCCCTGCAGCGCCTGGCGGCGGCGGGCGGCACGGGCAGCGGCAACGCCGGCGGCTTCGTGCTGGGCCTGTCCCTGGGCGCCGTGTGGACGCCGTGCGCGGGACCGGTGCTGGCCTCGATCCTCGTGCTGGCGGCCAAGGCGCAGGACCTCGTGCAGTCCAGCACGCTGCTGCTGGTGTTCGCTATCGGCGCCGGCGTCCCGATGCTGGTGATCGCCTACGGCGGGCAGGCCATCGCCACCCGGGTGCGTGGCCTGTCGCGCTACACGCAGCGCCTGCAGCAGGGCTTCGGCGTGCTGCTCGTCCTGACCGCCATCGCCATCTATTTCCAGTACGACGTCCTGGCCTATGCCTGGATCACCAACCTCTTCGCCTGACCCTCAAGGAGATAACCATGTTTGCCACGTTCAAGAAGATTGCCCTGGGCGCGCTGATCGGCGCCTGCCTGATGCAAGGCGCCGCGCAGGCCGCGCCGGTTACCGCAGCCCCGGCCCCGGAATTCACCGGCATCGAAAAATGGCTCAACAGCGAGCCGCTGACGATGGAATCGCTGCGCGGCAAGGTGGTGCTGGTGGATTTCTGGACCTACACCTGCATTAACTGCATCCGCACGCTGCCGTACGTCACGAGCTGGTATCAGAAGTACAAGGACCAGGGCCTGGTCGTCGTGGGCGTGCACACGCCGGAGTTTCCGTTCGAACGGTCCACCCCGAATGTGGAAAAGGCGCTGCAACGCTTCGGCATCACGTATCCGGTCGCGCAGGACAACCGCTACGCCACCTGGACGGCGTATCGCAACCAGTATTGGCCGGCCGCCTACCTGATCGATAAGCAGGGCAAGATCGTGTACAGCCATTTCGGTGAAGGCCGGTACAAGGAAACCGAGGCGGAGATCCAGCGGCTGCTTGCGCAACCGGGCTGAGATGGGGGGCTGACCGGAGCCAGGCGGCCGTCAACGAAAGACGGCCCCTGACAAACGGCTGCCGCTATCTTCCCGTGTCGGGATAGTTGGGCCCGGCATCACGGAAACCGCCGGAGCTGTATGGATTCACCGCGCCGGGGTGCGGCGGGCCGCCGGGACCGGCGCCGCAGCCGGCCAGAAGCAACGTGGCGGCAAGAAGAGAAAGCAGGCGCTTCAGGGAGGATGTCATGGAGGTCTCCTGCGTCTGCCCCTCAGCAGGCGCGTGGCTCGCAGCGTATGGGCGGATTATAGGCCTGCGGTCTTCGCCTTGATCCGCGGTTTGGCGCAGCGCGCGCGATATTCGTTCACCGGGTCGGAATCCGCCTTCTGGAAGTATGGGTGCGGGTAACCCGCCTCGCGCAACGCCGCGTGCATGCGCAGGCCCCACACGCATTCGCGCTGCGCCTCGTCCCACAGCCGCGTCGCCAAGTCCGTTTGTCCGCTGCGCCACAGCGCCAGGCCGTAGTCGGCCACCATTTCTTCGTCGCGCGGCAGGTCGCGGTAGGCAAGGTGCATCAGGCGCAGACCTTCGCCGGTCTGGCCACGTAGCGCCAGAATCCAGCCCAGCGTGCCCTGGTTGTATGGACGCGGGCCGACGCGCTCCAGCGAGCGGCGGGCCTGTTCCTCCGCTTGCGGCAGGTAGTCCGGGAAATCGGCCAGGAAGTAGGCGGTGTTGTTCGCCAAGTCCGTTGCATCGGCGGCGCGCCTTTTCGATTGCCGGGCCTGCAAGGCGTTCGAGTCCTCCAGCACCAGATCGGGCATGCCGAGCAGGCGTTCCACCTCCAGCCGCTTGCGCCGGTCGGCGTCGTCGACCGGCTTGAACATGTCCGGAAACGGCCGCTTCCTCGTCTGCAGCAGCCAGTCGCGCGCCAGATCGGTCTGGCCGGCGGCCAGCAGCAACCGCGCCAGATCCAGCTTCTGCTCGGCGCTGCGGGTGCAGCGCATGGCGCCGATCAGCGCGCGGGCGCCGTCCGCGTCGTTCTGCGCGAACTTGCGGTTGACGGCGTCCAGCTCCGCAAAGCACTTGCTGTCGCGCGTGACCTCCGCGTCGATGTGCAGCGACACCGAACCCGCCGGCACGTCGTGGCTGAAGTACGCCGTCGCACCCTGCCGCGTGGTGTAGCCCAGGTCCACCCACTGTTCGCCCCAGCGCTGGGGCATGGTCATGATGTAAGGCCAGGCGGGCATGGGCTCGGTGGTGCCGCTGCGCTGCAACTGAAAGAAGTGGCCCCAGGGGCCGTCGCCGATGCGGCGGATCAGGGTGAAGTCGTCTTCCGTGTGCGGCAGCGTGGTCCGGATCTGCGCCGTGCGGCCCTCGGCATCGGTGACGCCATGCAGGATGCCGTCGCCGGAGGGGGTATCGAGAATCTCGTCGTTCGAGCCGGTCACGAAGACGCGGTACGGCATATGGGGCGCGGGGGCGGGGCCTTTGCCATCCATCAACGTCAACGTCAGGCTGCGCGTGCGGCTCGGGGTGTCTGACACCTGCGCGGCCGTGCTGTCTGCCGGAGCCGCTGCATGCGCGGCTGGCGCGGCCAGTCCCAGCACGGCCGCCAGGCATGCCGCCGAGGCGGATGCGAGCCAGGCTGCGGGCGAGGTGGCGGTGGCAAGCGTGGGCGAGGCGGGTTGTCCTGCTTGTCCTGATTGTTGCTGCGGGTGCTTCATGGGGACTGCCGGTGGCGCCGGGCGCGGCGGGCTGCCACGGCGGTAAGGGAGATGGCCTGCGGGAGCAGGGCGCCGCGTCGCAAGCGCGAGGCGGATTGTGCATCACAAACCGGGTGCGTGGCGGGCGGCTGGGCAGCGGGATCCGATGCGCGACGTGATTCGGCGGCTGGCAGCCCTGACGCCGCGCGTCAACGTGTGGCATCCTCGCGCCTTCGCCATCCCTGCCGTACTCCATGTCCAAACTCCTTCTGCGCGCCCTGGACCTCGCCATCCTGTCCTTCGCCGCCGCGCTTTTCGGCGCGTGCCTGACCTCCGTGATGCGGACCGGCGATATCGGCTGGGTGATCCCGATTGCGCCCTACATGTATGAAGCGCGCGACTTCTATTCACAGGCCGTCGTGGCCGGCCTGGCGGGGGTGATCGTGCTGGCCGTGGCCCAGCGTCCGGCCAGGCTGCGGCAATCGTCATCCTGGCGTCTCCTGGCGACGTTTGCCGCGGCGCTTCTTGCCCTGTACCTGGCGCCGCCTGCCCCGGTGGTGTTCGGCAACACCTGGGCGCCCGGCGAGGCGACGCGGGAACTGTATCTGGCGCAGTGGCGCATGGTGCTGCCCATCGCCATCGCTGCAACCGCGCTGCGGTGGGGCCTGCTGCGGGTTTTGCGCTAGGATTGTCGTCACCCAACCCCGCCTCCCCCGGAGATACCCTGCATGTCCTCCCTAGACGCCTTTGCCATCACCAAGAAGTGGCCCGCCCAGCATCCCGACCGCATCCAGCTTTATTCGCTGCCGACGCCCAACGGCGTGAAGGCGTCGATCATGCTCGAGGAAACCGGCCTGCCTTATGAAGTCCACCGGGTCGCCTTCGACACCAAGGACCAGTTCACGCCCGAGTTCCTGTCGCTCAGCCCGAACAACAAGATCCCGGCCATCCTCGACCCGAATGGGCCGGACGGCAAGCCGCTGGGCCTGTTCGAGTCCGGCGCGATCCTGGTCTACCTGGCCAGCAAGGCCGGCCAGTTCATCCCGGCGGACACGGCGGGGCGTTTCGAGACGCTGCAATGGGTGATGTTCCAGATGGGCGGCATCGGACCGATGTTCGGCCAGCTGGGCTTTTTCCATCGGTTCGCCGGTAAGGACTTTGAGGACAAGCGCCCGCGCGATCGTTACGTGGACGAGTCCAAGCGCCTGCTGGCCGTGCTGGACCAGCGCCTGGAAGGGCGCGACTGGGTGATGGGCGACCAGTACACCATCGCCGACATCGCCATCTTCCCGTGGGTGCGCAACCTGGTGGGCTTTTATGAAGCCGGCGACCTCGTCGGCTTCTCGTCGTTCAAGAACGTCGCGCGCGTCCTGGACGCGTTCGTCGCGCGGCCCGCGGTCGCCAAGGGTCTGACCATTCCGGGCTGACCGATGGAACTGCGCCAGCTCCGTTACTTCGTGCGCGTGGTCGAGGCCGGCAGCATCGGCCGCGCGGCCATGTCGATCGGCATGGTCACGTCGGCGCTCAGCCAGCAGATCAGCCGTCTCGAAGGCGAACTGTCCACGCGGCTGTTGCAGCGCAGCGCCAGCGGTGTGGTGCCCACGGACGCGGGGCTGGCGTTTTTCCGGCAGGCGCAGTTGGCCCTGCGCCACGCCGACGACGCCGTCCAGGCCGCCCAGCAGGCGCGGCTGGCCGGCCACGTCAGCGTCGGCCTGCCGTCCACGACGGCGGCGGTGCTGGGCGCGCCCTTCCTGCAGGCCATGAACGAGCGTTATCCCGACATCCGGCTGCATCTGGTCGAAGCGCTGTCGGGGCACCTGACCGACATGCTCAACGGCCGCCTGCTGGATCTGGCCATCGTGTTCCACGCGGAATCCGCACGCCGGTGGAGCGTGATGCCGCTGCTGGACGAGCCCCTGTTTCTCTTTGCCCGGCCCGATATGCCGGGCGTGCCGTCTGGCGACACGACGCGGCTGGAGGCGATTGCCGACCTGCCGCTGGTGCTGCCGAGCGGCCGCCACGGCCTGCGCGCGCTGGTCAACAACGCCTTCCTGCAACTGGGCCGTACGCCGCGCGTGGTGGCCGAGGTCGACGGCCTGTCGCTGCTGATGGACGTGGTGCAACAGGGTGGCGCCGCCACCATCCAGCCCAGCTCGGCCACCGCGCGCATCGCGCCCGGCCAGTTGCAGATGGCGCGCATCGACGATGCCCACCTGTTCCGCTCCAACCTGCTGGCCAGCCTGTCGGACGAGGAATTGTCGCCCGCGGCGCTGGCGGCCCGGCTGGTCCTGGCTGACGTGTCCCGCACGCTGGCCCGCGAAGGCAAGTGGGCCGTGGTTGCTCTTCACGAATCGTGAATACCCGTTGACGCCTGCCTGATATCGCAGCGGCGCGCCGCTGCGTAGAGTCTGCCCCTTGAATTGGGGAAGATGGCATGGTTGACGTCTTGGTGATCGGTGGGGGCAACGCGGCGCTGTGCGCGGCCCTGATGGCGCGCGAAGCCGGCGCCAGCGTGCTGCTGCTGGAAGCGGCGCCAAAGGAATGGCGGGGCGGAAACTCCCAGCACACCCGCAACCTGCGCTGCATGCACGATGCGCCGCAGGACGTGCTGACGGACGCGTATCCCGAAGAAGAATACTGGCAGGACCTGCTCAAGGTGACGGGCGGGCTGACCAATGAACACCTGGCGCGGCTGGTCATCCGCGAGTCCTCCACCTGCCGCGACTGGATGCGCCGCCACGGCGTGAACTTCCAGCCGCCGCTGTCGGGCGCGCTGCACGTGGCGCGCACCAACGCGTTCTTCATGGGCGGCGGCAAGGCGCTGGTGAACGCCTATTACCGCAGCGCCGAAGCGCTGGGCGTGCAGATCCGCTACAACGCGCCGGTCGACGCGCTGGAACTGGACGACGGCCGATTCGTGGCCGCGCGCATCGGCGACGAACGCATCGAGGCCCGCGCCTGTGTGTTGGCCGCGGGCGGCTTCGAGTCCAACCGCGAATGGCTGCGCGAGGCCTGGGGCCAGAACGAGCGCGGCGAATGGCCGGCCGACAACTTCCTCATCCGCGGCACGCGCTTCAACATGGGCGTGCTGCTGAAATTCATGCTGGACGCCGGTGCAGACGGCATCGGCGACCCCTCCCAATCGCACTGCGTGGCCATCGACGCCCGCGCGCCGCTGTACGACGGCGGCATCTGCACGCGCATCGATTGCGTGTCGCTGGGCGTGGTCGTCAACCGCGACGCCGAACGCTTCTACGACGAGGGCGAGGACTTCTGGCCCAAGCGCTACGCCATCTGGGGGCGGCTGACGGCCATGCAGCCCGGCCAGATCGCGTATTCCATCATCGACGCCAAGGCGATCGGCCGCTTCATGCCGCCGGTGTTTCCGGGCGTGAAGGCCGACACGCTGCCCGAGCTGGCGCAAAAGCTGGGGCTGGATGCGGCCACTTTCGAGAAGACGGTGGGCGACTACAACGCGGCCTGCCGCGTGGGCAAGTTCGACCACACGGCGCTGGACGACTGCCATACCGAAGGCGTGACGCCCGCCAAGACGCACTGGGCGCGGCCGATCGACACCGCGCCGTTCTACGGCTATGCGCTGCGGCCCGGCATCACCTTTACCTACCTGGGCCTGAAGGTGGACGACACCGCCGCGGTCCGGTTCAACGACCAGCCCAGCGACAACCTTTTTGTCGCGGGCGAAATGATGGCCGGCAACGTGTTGGGCAAGGGCTATACGGCGGGCGTGGGCATGTCCATCGGCACGGCCTTCGGCCGCATTGCCGGCACCCGCGCCGCGGCCGCGGCGCTCGGCCAGAACCCTGCGGGAGCACAACGTGAAGCAGCTTGAAGCCCTGGCCCGCGAGGCGCAGTCTTTTTCCACCAGCCAGTCCGGCCCGGCCCCGGCCCCGGCCGAGCAACCGGTGCATTTCCACGCCCGCGGCGCCAAGCCGCTGACGGAAACGCTGACCGACGATGAAACCGAAGTGGCGCGCGTCATGCAGATCTGCAACGCCTGCCGCTACTGCGAAGGCTTCTGCGCGGTGTTTCCCGCCATGACGCGCCGCCTGGAATTCGGCAAGGCCGATCTGAACTACCTGGCCAACCTGTGCCACAACTGCGGCGCCTGTCTGCACGCGTGCCAGTACGCGCCGCCGCACGAGTTTGCCGTCAACGTGCCGCAGGCCATGGCCAAGGTGCGGATGCAGACGTACACCGACTACGCCTGGCCCGCCGCGCTGGGCTCGCTGTACAAGCGCAATGGCCTGGCGCTGTCGCTGGCCACGGCCGCCGGTCTGGCGCTGTTCCTGGTGCTGGCGGTGGTGATGGCGGGCGGCCTGTTCCACGAGCCAATGGCAGGCAATTTCTACGCCGTGTTCCCGCACAACACGCTGGCGCTGATGTTTGGCGTGGTGTTCGGCTTTTCGATGCTGGCGCTGGCGGTGGGCGTCACGCGCTTCTGGCGCAACGTCAGCCCGGGGGCGGCCTCCGGCGCGGCGGTGGCCGAGGCGGCGCACGACGCGCTGCGGCTGCGCTATCTGGACGGCGGCCATGGCAAGGGTTGCAACAACGCTGACGACGCTTTCACGCTGTGGCGCCGGCGGTTCCACCACTTCACGTTCTACGGCTTCATGCTGTGTTTTGCGGCAACGTGTGTCGCCACGCTCTACCACTATCTGCTGGACCAGCAGGCGCCGTATCCGATCCTGAGCGCGCCGGTGCTGCTGGGCACCGCGGGCGGCATTGGCCTCCTGATCGGGCCGGCCGGCTTGCTGTGGCTGAATTTCAAGCGCCATCCCCTGCAGGGAGACGCGGCGCAAAAGCCGATGGACCGGGGCTTCATCGTCCTGTTGTTCCTGACCAGCGCGACGGGCCTGGCGCTGCTGGCCGGCCGCGACGGCAGCGCGATGGCGCTGCTGCTGGCGATCCATCTTGGCGTCGTGATGGCGTTGTTCCTGACCTTGCCCTACGGCAAGTTCGCCCACGGCATCTACCGCTCGGCCGCGCTCTTGAAGTGGTCCATCGAAAAACGCCAGCCCAACAAGCTGCAGCTCGGTTCGGACTGACCGGACCGGCCTTACCGCCGGCCTGACGGCGCCCGCGCGAGGCGCCGCAGCCGCCCACAACCCTGGAGACATCAATGTTCCGCACTCGACTGCTGGCGCGCTGCGCGCTGGCCGCCTGTCTGACGCCGGCCCTGCCGGCCGCGCACGCTCAGACCTTTCCCGCCAAGCCGATCACGCTGGCCGTTCCGCACTCGGCGGGCGGCACGTCCGACATCCTGGCCCGCACGGTCGCCGCCGAAGCCGCCAAGACGCTCGGCCAGACCATCGTGATCGACAACAAGGGCGGCGCCAACGGCACCATCGCCGCCAAGCAGGTGGCTTCGGCCGCGCCGGACGGTTACACGCTGCTGCTGGCCACCGCCAGCACGCACGGCATCAACCCGTCGCTGTACTCGCGCATTTCGTACGACGCGGTCAAGGACTTCACGCCCGTCACGCTGCTGGCCACCGTGCCGAACGTCCTGGTCGTTGGCCCCAACGTCAAGGCCAGGAACGTGCAGGAGCTGATCGCGTACATCCGATCGCAGGGCGACAAGACCAACATGGGTTCGGCGGGCGCCGGCACGCCGGGGCACCTGGCGGGCGAGATGTTCAAGAGCGAGGCCAAGCTGGAATTCACGCACGTGCCGTACAAGGGCGGCAGCCCCGCGATCACGGACCTGATCGGCGGACAGATCGACTTCATGTTCACCACCATTCCGGGCGTCCTGCCGCATGTGAAGGCGGGCACGTTGCGCGCATTGGCGGTGACCTCGCCCGAGCGTTCGTCCGCGATGCCCGACGTGCCGACGATGGCTGAATCCGGTTTGCCCGGCTTTCAGGCGGTGTCGTGGCACGGCATCGTTGCACCGGCCGGCACGCCGGACGCGGTGGTGGCCAAGCTGAACCAGGCCTTGACTGGCGCGCTGGAATCGCCCGAGGTCAAGCAGCGCCTGCTGGAAGAGGGGGCGCGCGCGTCCGGCGTGAACACTGCGGAATTCGGCAAGTTTATCCAGGCCGAGATCGCGGCGTGGACGAAGGCGGTCAAGGACTCGGGCGCCACGGCCAATTGATGGGGCATGCGGCCCCCGGACCCACATGCTTTGCGGGGCGGCGGGCGGAGAAATAGCCGGGCGATCACCATGCTAGGATGCCCCGCATGCTGATCGCCGCCCTGCTTACCTCGCTGGCCCTGACCTCGGGCCACGCCGTCGAATACAACCTTTCCTGCTTCTTTGCGGACAAGGAAGCGGAAGGCTCCCTGGAACGCGTCGAACACTGCGCCCGCGCCACGAACGGCAGCGTCGAGTTCCGTCCCGCCGTCATGGCGCGCATGGATTTCAGCAATGACGGCCTGTCGCCCGCCACCGCGAACGGCTCCTGGCACTGGGTGCGGCCCGACGGCCGCGCCGTCGCCGTGGTCACGTACGACAACGGCGCCGACGATTTCGAGGAAGGCCTGACGCGCGGCCCGTGGGCCGGCGGCATGGCCTACTACGACAAGCAGCTCAACCGCGTGCTGGCAACGCCCTACGATTGGGTCGACCGCTTCGAGGGCGGCCTGGCCGCAGTCTGCAAGGGTTGCCGCATCGAGCGCACGCGCGACGGCGAGCACAGTTACGTCACCGGGGGAGAATGGGGCGCCATCGACCGCCAGGGGCGGCTGGCGCTGCCCATGCGGCCGGATGCGATGGCGTTGCGGGCGGAGATGGAGGCGGCACGCGGGGCGTCCCGCCCGCGCTAGATCCGCCTCAGAACTTGTAGCGCAACTGCGCGTACACGTTGCGCGGCGCGCCGTAGAAGACCGAGTTGTAGCTGCCCATTCCCGAGTAATAGTGCTTGTCGAGCACGTTGTTCAGGTTCACGGTCAGGCGCAAGTCCTTGCTGAAGTCATAGCCCGCCATCAGCCCCAGCACGCCGAAAGCGTCCTGCGTGAACCGATGGTTGTTCTCGCCGATGTCCTGCGAGAAATACGTGTTGCTCTGCCAGAGCATGTTCGCGCCGACGGTCAGGCGGTGCCAGTCGCCCGGCAGGCGATATGCCGTGGCCAGCTTGAACAGGTGTTCGGGCTGCGTGGTGCTGACCCGCTTGCCGTCGCGGTCGCGCGAGCGGCTGTAGGTGTAGCCCGCGTTCATCTGCCAGCCCGGCATGACTTCGCCGGACACCTCCAGCTCGACGCCGCGCGTGGTCACGCCCGGAATCGCGATGTAGGCGGTGCCGCCCGACGGTGTGGACGCGCCGCTGGGATCCAGCTCGGCGACGTTGTCCTGCTTGAGCTGGAACAGCGCGACGCTGGCATTCAACCGGCCATCCAGATACTCGCCCTTGGCGCCGATTTCGTAGCTCTTTCCGGTCAGCGGATCCAGCTGGCGGTCGTTGGCATCGAAGTTGTAGGCCTGCGGCTTGAACACGTCGGTATAGCTGGCGTACACCGTGTGCCGGCTGTCCAGGTCATAGGTGATGCCCGCGTAGGGGATGAACTTGTTGTCGACGGTGGTGGCGTAATGCGAGCTGCGGCCGTTGCCCAGGCTGCCGTCCAGGCTCCATTCGTAGTCCGTCCAGCGGCCGCCCAGAATGACGCCAAGCCGATCCGTGGGACGCAGCACGGTCGCGCCGTACAGGATCTTCTGGTTCACCAGAATGTTGTGCGTCAGCCACCATTCGTACATGTCGGGCTCGACGGCGTTGTTGTTCCAGTTGAAGGCGTCGTCGATCAGCGAATCGGTGTTGCCGTCGTAGCGGTTCGATTGCGAATGCGTGCGCGCGGCGTTGTAGCCCAGCACCAGTTCATGCTGGCGGCCGAACAGGGTGTAGGGACCGGACGCCTGGAAGTCGATGGTGTTCTCGCGCGAATCGGTGTTGAAGCGCGCCGCGCCGCCCGTGTAGAAGCCGTGGTCGATGCTGTGCGTGTCCACGTCGATCAGCGCGCTGCTCATGCCGGAGATCAGTTCGCGCGAACTGTAGTTGCGATGCGCCGCGGCCAGCTTGACGCGCCAGCCGCTGTCGAACTGATGGTCGATGTCCGCGAAGACGCGGGTCGTGTCCTGGTTGCGCCACGCCCATTTGTCTGCGGGGTTGGTCGAACGCGAGAACCTGACCTGCGAGCCGTCGGAAAAGAAAGCCGGCAGATGCGTGTTGCTGGTGCCGTCGTTCTTGTTCTGCTGATAATCCACGCCGATGGACGCCTTGGTGCGCGGCGTCAGGTCGGCTTCCAGGATGCCGTAGCCGACATACTCCTTGCCGCTGGCGTAATCCATGTAGCTGCCGCGGGTCTCGGCGGCGCCGACCACGCGGCCACGGATCTTGCCGTTCTCCGTCAGCGGCCCGCCCAGGTCGACTTCGCTGCGATAGCGGTCCCACGAGCCGGCGCCCGCGCTCAGGCTGCCCTGGAATTCCTGCGTGGGCCGCTTGCGGATGAAGTTGACGACGCCGGACGGATAGCCCGCGCCGTTCACCAGGCCGGTCGCGCCTTTCAGGATTTCAATGCGGTCGTAGATGACCGTATTGGTGATGCTGTAGTTGTCGCGGACGTTGCCGCCGTCGCTGGACAGGCTGGGCAGGCCGTCGAACTGGAAGTTCTGCAGCTGGAATCCGCGCGAGTAGAAGCTGTAGCCTTCCGAGTTGTCCTGGACGACGGTGATGCCGGGCGTCTGCTCCAGCGCGCCCGCGACGCTCACGATGCCCTGGTCATCCATCTGCTGGCGCGTGATGACGCTGACCGATTGCGGCGTTTCGCGCATCGTCAGGCGCATGCGCGTGGCGGACGACGATTCGGGCATCGTGTACGAGCCGGTGCCTTCGCTGGGCGGAATCACGCCGTTGGCTGTGACCACCACGGGTTCCAACGCGGTCACCGCGCTGGCCGCCGGCAGCGGCCGCACGGTCAGCACGCCGCTGCGGGTGACGACCAGTTCCAGCCCGGTGCCGGCCAACGCCTGTCTTGCTGCCGCTTCGGCACTCAGCACGCCGCGCACGGGCGCGGCCTGCCTGCCGGCCACCAGTTCGGCGCCGGCCGAAATGGGTTTGCCGCTTTGCAGCGAGATGCGGCTGAGGCTATCGGCCAGCGGCGCGGCCGGAAGGTCGTAGGTCAGGGCAGCCTGTTGCGAGGCGGCCGGCGTGTTCTGGGCGTGGACCGGCCGGGTCAGCACGCAGGCGCTCAATGCGCAGGCGACGAGCGCGGCGCCGGGGGACAGGGGAAATTTCATGTTGGCAAGGGAAGCAGTGAGAGGATTTCGGTTGCGTCATAAGTCATGACGGCGACCGATCCGAAATCCCCTCACTGCCGGCCGATTTTTTTCAGGCGGCGTCCACCACCGTCAGCCAGGGACCGTAGCGATGCACCCGGATGGGCAACGTGTCGCCCAGCGCTTCCAGCGCCCGGCGCGGATCGTCCAGCGGAAACACGCCAAAGACGCGCAGCGCTGCAATCTCGGGAGAGACGCGGATCAGGCCGGCCTGATAGGCGCGCAACTGTTCCACCACCTCTTCCAGACGCGTATCCCGCACGCTCAGGATGCCGTTGCGCCATCCGGCCTGCGCGGTGTCTTCGCGCGCCCAGGCGCGGTCGGCGTCAAACGCCGCCGAGGCGCCTTGCGGCAGTTCCAGGGAATCGCCGCGCCGGGGCCGCAGCGTCAGCGCGTTCTGCAGGGCGCCCGCGACCGAGTAACCGTCGAACTGGCTGATGCTCAGATGGGCTGCTGCGGCGGTGACCTCGCCATGGCGCGTGCGCACCACGAACGGCCGCGCATCGGCGTGTGCGTCCGCATACAGCCCGCCCTGGCGCAGCACCACCGTGCGCTGCGCGTCGTCGTAATGCACGTCGGCGGCCGAGCGCGCGTTCAGCGTCAGCACGGACCCGTCAGCCAGCGCGTACGTGCGGCGTTCGCCCGTGCGCGTGGAATAAGTGGCGGACAGGCTGGCCAGCGGCACGTAGCGGTCGGTGACCAGCGCGCCCACGCCAACGCCGGCCATCAGCATGGCCAGCTTCAATACGTGCCGGCGGTTCACGCCGCTGGCTTGCAGCAGCGCGGCGCGGGCCGCGCGTGCCGGCCCCGGGGCGTCGCGCGTGGCGTCTCGCAGACGGGACAGGGGCTGCTGCATCAGGCCGTCGACCTCGGCCCAGGCGCGCGCATTGTCGGGATGGCTGGAAAGCCAGTGTTCGAAGCGCTGGCGGTCGCGGTCGGAGGCTTGCCCCGAAGTCAGCAGCACGATCCAGTCGACCGCGCGATCGGTCAGCGCGTCGCCGGCGGACAGCGGCTTCATGTTGCGTCCGCGGCGCGGCGCGCGGCCAGGCAGTGCAGGAAGGCGCGCTTCACGTGACGCTCGACCGTCGCCAAGGACAGCCCCAGCGTTTGGGCAATGGCGGGATGCGTCATGCCATCCAGCTGGTTCAGCAGGAACGCGTGCTTGACCGGCACGGGCAGTCCGTCGAGCAGGGCGTCGATCTCCTGCACGGCCTGCTTCAGCACCATCAGGGTTTCGGGCGACGCGGCGACGGGTTCCTGCTCGTGCGCCAGCGCGTCCAGATAGCGCGCCTCGACGTCGCGCGCGCGCCACAGGTCGATGGTCAGGCGGCGGGCCAGCGTCAGCAGGTAGGCGCGGGGTTCGGCGATGGGCGTGGCCGATGGCGACGTCAGCACGCGGCAGAACGTGTCCTGCGTCAGGTCGGCGGCGTCCGCGCGATTGTTCACACGGCGGTTCAGCCAGCCCAGCAGCCAGTCGTGGTGTTCCGCGTAAAGCCGTTGAATGTTCTGGTACGCGGGGGAATCCATGGACGGGCGGCGAAGGGCGTTAATAGGAATAACTCTTATTTATAACTTGGATCGCCGCCCAAGACAATCGCGCTGACATGCCTGCGATGTGCGGGGTGTGGCCCGCGCGTTGCGAACTTGGCGTTCAGCGCGCCGCTCGCGGCGCTACCGCCGGCGCGGCCGAGCGCTGCGCTCGCTGGCTCAGCCAGACGCTGCCCACCACGACGGCCATGCCCGCCAGTTGCAGCGGCGACAGGCTTTGGCCCAGGATCGCCCAGCCCAGCACGGTGGCGGACAGCGGACTCAAAAAGCCCAGCGACGACACCGCCGCGGACTCCAGCCGCGCCACGCCGCGGAACCACAGCACATAGGTCAGCGCCGCGCCGATCAAGCCCAGCCAGGCGATGCCCATGACATTGACCAGCGCGAAATGCGGCAGCGGCGCTTCAAGCAGCAGCGCAGCGGGCACGAGAAGGATGCCGCCCGCCGTCAACTGCCACGACGTGAAGGTCAGCGCGGACACAGGCGGTTGCCAGCGGCGGCTCAGCACGGTGCCCAGCGCCATGGACGCCGCGCTGCCCAATCCGGCCGCGATGCCGACCGGGTCCAACGCCGCCTTCGGCGTCAGCACCAAGAGCGCCACGCCAGCCAGGCCCGCCAACGCCGCCACGACGGACAACCCGCGAACGGGCGATCCCAGCAGCAGCCGGGCCAGCGCGATCACAACCAGCGGCTGGATCGCACCGAGCGTGGCCGCCACGCCGCCGGGCAGGCGATAGGCGGCAACGAACAACAACGCCCAGAACACCGAAAAGTTCAGCGCGCCCAACGCGAACACTCGCACCCACCAGATGCCGTGCGGCAGCGTACGCACCCAGAGAAGCAGCAGGATGCCCGCGGGCAGCGCGCGCAGCATGGCGACCGTCAGCGGATAGCCCGGCGGCAGCATCAGCGTGGTGACGACATAGGTGCTGCCCCAGATGGTGGGGGCCAGCGCGGTCAGGAAGAGGTCGGTGTTGCGGGACATGAATCAAAAGGATGCGGCAGGCCGGCGCGCGCAGCGCCGGCAACCGCCGTCAATACATATGCTGCCCGCCGTTCATGGCCACGTTGCTGCCTGTCATGAACCCCGCCGCGTCGCTGCAGATGAACGCGATCAACGCGCCGATCTCCTCGGGCTCGCCCAGGCGTCCCACGGGAATCTGCGGCAGGATCTTTTCCTGCATCACCTCCGGCGGCACGGCCTGCACCATGCGCGTCGCCAGATAGCCGGGCGACACCGTGTTCACCGTCACGCCCTTGCGGGCGACTTCCAGCGCCAGCGACTTGGTGAAGCCGTGGATGCCGGCCTTGGAGGCCGCGTAATTGGTCTGCCCGAACGCGCCCTTGCTGCCGTTCACCGAAGAAATGTTCACGATGCGGCCCCAGCCGCGATCCGCCATCGGACCGCACAGCGGCTGCGTCATGTTGAACATGGAGTCCAGGTTGCTGTGCATGACGTCGGCCCAGTTCTCCGCGCTCATCTTGCGCAGGCTGGCGTCGCGCGTGATGCCGGCGTTGTTGACCAGGATGTCGATCTGGCGGCCGTCTTCTTCAAGCTTGCGCGCCAGCGCCTGGCAGGCGTCGAAGTCCGCCACGTTGACCTTGTACATGGCGAAGGTGCGGCCTTTTGCCGCCTCTTCCTTGATCCATTCCCGCGTGGCGCTCTCGCTGGAATGGTAGGTGACGATGACGTCGTGGCCCGCATCGTGCAGCGCCACGGCGATGGCGCGGCCAAGGCAGCCCGTCCCGCCTGTGATGAGGGCAGTCCGTTTAGCGGTCATGACGGCCACCCTGCTGATGGGCGTCCTGCATGGCGGCGCAGGCGGCCGCCATCTGGTTGGTCATCGTGGACCACATCTGCGCGAAGGGCGAGTTGTCGGCGGCCGCGCTGTTGGCCTGCTTGAACCATTCGCACATCGCTTCGCCCACGCCGGCGGCCATGGTGGCCTGTTCCTGCAGCGCGGCGTGAGTGAGGGCCTGGCTGGCTTCCAGTTGCGCCTGCCAGCGCTTGCGCGCGAGCTCGCCCATGGCGGGCATGACATCCTGCCAGTTGGCGGTGGGGTTCAACGGGGAGAGGGCGGCGAGGACCTGGCCGGAGCTGTCGCCGGCCAGACGCTGGCCCATTTCAAGCCAGCGCTGCTGGCTTTCCTGCGCAAGCTGGGCCAGGCGCTGGCAGAAGGCGACGTTGGCGCCGGTCAGGCCGGCGGGCAGGGAGGCATTTGCTTTCTTCATCATCCGTCCTTGTAAATGGCGTGGTAAGGGGAAACGAATACACACGAGCCTCATGCCGTTGGCAGAGGGGCTTGCCAGTCAACGATAGCCCAGCGGGCGGCGGTACGGCCAGTGTTGCGGACCCGATCCTTGCGCAAGGCGCAAGCGCGCACGCAGTTCTTGACGCAGCGCCGCACATGGTGTCCCATCGCAACGATGCACCTGCACTAATGACCCCTTACCGCCGCGGAGACCCCTTGCCGACATCAGGCCTGATGGAACGCGTTCCCTCGTGGCGTTATCTGCCCGTGGCCTTGGCGCTGGTGCTGCCGGTCGTCGCCTGCGTGTGCTGGGGGTGGTGGCACGCGCAGAAGGAACAGCGCATTGAAGCCGAGTCAGCCGCGCGCATCGTGCGGGTGCAGACGCAGCACATCCTGACGCAGACGTGGACGCTGGCGGACCGGGTGGCGGCGCTGACGGCGCTGTCGTGCGACGAAGCGCTGCCCGACCTGCAACGCTGGGGCGCACTGAACCCGTATCTGCGGTCCCTGTTCCTGGTGCGCGGCGATCGCATCTATTGCTCGTCGGCCGTCGGCAAGGCCGACTATCCGGTCTCTGAATTTCGCAAGTGGGTATCCGGCCAGCCGCCCGAGCAGTGGCGCTTCACGGTGGCCGGCACGCCGCTGGCGCCCGAACGGCCGGCGATCCTGCTGGGCCGGCCGGGCGCCGAAGGCCGCAGCGGTGTCGTGGTGGTCGACGGACGATACGTGCAGGATCTGCTGAACGCCGTGGCAAGCCTGCGCAATTACCGCATCGAGCTGCAGGTGGGTGAGGGCGGGACGCCCATTCACAACGATTTCAAGGGCGCGGCGGGGGCGTCGCGCGAGCTGGTCTACGACGAGACCACGGGCCTCGATGGGGTGGCGCCGCTGACGATCCGCGTCAATGCGCCGGCCGAAGCCGTCGTGCAGGCGTGGCAGCAATTGATGATGACCTACCTGCCCGCCGCGGCGCTGGTCGGATTCGGGCTGGCCGTGGGCGCGTTCCGCCTTCAGGCAAACCGCCGTTCCTTCAAGGAGCAGGTGCGCCGCGCCATCCGCGGCGACGAATTCCGGGTGCATTACCAGCCTGTGTATGGCCATGCAACGGGCCAGTGCAACGGCGTCGAGGCGCTGATGCGCTGGGAGCGGCCGGGCAGGGGCTTCGTGCGGCCGGATGTCTTCATTGCCGCCGCCGAGGCCGATCACATGATCATCCCGCTGACGCGCCATCTGTTCGCGCTGATCGAACGCGACATGCGCGACTGGGCCACGCCGCCGGGGTTTCACATCGGGGTCAACATTGCGGCCGAACATTTGTCCTGCCCCGAATTCACCGCCGACATCGAGCGCTTCGCCGCCAACATCGCCCAGCGCGAGCCGACCCTGGTATTGGAAATCACCGAACGCAGCCTGATCACCGACGACGGCCAGGCGCGGCGCAACATCGACGCGCTGCGCGCGCAAGGGGTGCGCGTGGCCATCGACGACTTCGGCACCGGCCACTGCTCACTGTCGTATCTGCAGCGCTTTCCGGTGGATTACCTCAAGATCGACAAGGGCTTCGTGCACGCCATCGAGCCCACCGGCGAAGATGCGCCGGTGCTGGACGTCATCATCACGCTCGCGCATCGACTGGGGCTGGCAGTGCTGGCCGAAGGCGTCGAAACCGATCTGCAGTTCCGCTATCTCACCGGGCGCGGCGTCGCGTTCATCCAGGGCTACCTGTTTGCGCGGCCCATGCCGTCGGATCAGTTCTTGACCTGGTACGCCAGGCACGCGCCGCTGGGCGATCCAGCGCGCGAGCCGCAATCGCGTTCAAGCGGGCTTGGCGTCGGCTGACGGTTTGGCGAAGAACAGGTCCGTGATGGCCTGGCTGTCCATGGGCTCGCCGTTGATCGCGCGCGTCAGCAATTCCGCGCCCAGCAGTTGCACCGAAAACACCAGGTCGGGCTGCACCCGGCGGATCTTCTCAAGATGCTTGCTGGTGTTGACCAGCGCCACGGTCTTGGCGCCGTCCGCGCCGGTCGCTTCCTTCGCGGCCAGCACGATGAACGCGTTTTCCGCATCGTCGTCGCGCAGCGCCAGCACATAACGCGCCCGCGCCACGCCCGCCACGTGCAGCACGTCCACGCTTGAGGGATCGCCTTCGATAAGGTCGGTGGCCGCGGGATAGTCGTGCGCCATGCCCGTCGGCACGATCACGGTGACTTCCTCGTTGCGGGCGCGCAGGCCCTGGTAGACGCTCAGCGCGAGGGGCGTCGCGCCGGCAATGATGATGTGGTTCTTTCTCATGGCCGAGGAAAACCTGCCTTTGACGAGCCGTTTCAGATTGCCGCCGATCACCGGTCCGGCGATCGCGCTGACGGAGGTGGCGAATACGGTAATGCCGAGGATGATAATAGACGCCGTGAACAGCCGTGCCGTGCCGCTATGCGGGACGATGTCGCCATAGCCCACCGTGGACATCGACACGATCGAAAAGTACAGCGCGGTGCCGGCGTCCAGGATCGGCGGGTTGAACTCATTGCCCAGGTACAGCGTGCCGAACACGGCGTAGATCATCAGTGACAACACGCTGACCAGCGCGAATAGCGAGCCGGCCGTGACGCTGGCGCGGTCGAAGCGCCGCCAGTACGCCACCAGCGCAATCACCAGGACCAGCGTGTAGATGCCCAGCCCCGCACGGCCGCCATCGCCCAGGATGGCAAAGGTGCCGATGCCGATCAGCAGCACCAGCGAGAACGCCCACGCGATGCGCGCTTTCAGGATCAGGCCCAGCGCAATCACCTGCAGACCCACGCCGAGCACCAGGCGCGGAATCTCCAGCAGTCCCACCACGCGCATGATCTCGTGCCAGTTGTCCAGCGCGAGCCAGAACGAATACTCGCGCGCGCGGACTTCGCGCAGCACCGGGTGCATGAAGGCGTATCCGTCCAGCGCAACCAGGATGGCAAGGCACCAGTTCGGCGGAAAGAACGCCAGCATTTTGCGGAGCCGATGGCGCAGGGATGGCTGGGGCAGAGGCATGGATGGCACGTGCTTCCTATATCAAAACGGTATGGAAGACTATCAACAAAGAATTACTGGAAACGCGTCCGAGGTCCTAAACTTTCTTCATCAGGCGGCTATCCGGAAGGAACACCGCCGATATGGCAGTAACACCCCCAGCAGCAAGGGTGGTCGAATTGCCAGGCGTTGATCACGTTGCAGCCAGTGCAGGGACTAGAGACCCGGCGCGGGCCACGGTCGGACCGTGCGTGAGTAGTATGAGGCACGAATGTTGGAATCGCGTGATCCAGGTAGAAGGCATCGGTGCCGGCCGATGACTCCGGGTTCACGTGTTGTTTTAGCGCGGCGTCTTACCCTTCGGGGGCAGCGCCGCGTTTTTTTCGCCTGGCGGCCTTGCGCCGGGCGTCATCAGGCGGAGGCGTTCGCGTCCGCTTCTTCGTTGCGCCAGGCCTGTTGGCTGTCTGCGCGCGTGGTCGGCGTCGATACCCGATAGTCCAGATCCAGCGTGATGTCGGCTGCAAACATGTAGCCCCATCCGTGCACCGCGCGTATGGGCAACGTCATCTGGTTGGCCGCCGCCTTGCGGCGCAGGCGGCTTATCATCACATCCACAAAGCGGCGGCGCGTGATGCCGCTGTCGGCCTCGTCCGCGCCATCGGCCAGAAAGGCGTCGCGGCTGATCTTGCGGTCGGGCGACTTCACCAGCCGTGACAGGAAGTCGCGTTCGCCGGTCGTCAGGCCCAGGGTTCTGCCCTTGGGGCTGATGAGCGTCCATCCCTTGTTCGCCAATCGCCAGCCGTCCTGAGCCGGTTCCTCCGCGGCGCCCGAGTCGGCGCCCGAACCCGTATCCATGCCGTCCAGCCCGACCGCGCGCCGCACCAGCGCCTGCAGCACCGCCGCGAGTTCCAGGCCGGTCACGTCCGGCGGCAGACAGGCGTCCGCGCCGCAAAGCAAGGTGCGGATTCGGCTTTCGGAGTCGGTGAATGGGGCGATGGCCACGATGCCCAGGCTGCGGTCGATGGCGCGCAGTCGCACGGCGGCGTTGTGCACGTCGGTAAGCGGGGCTTCCAGGACGACCAGCGGGCTCGGCCGGCGGGAATATCGGTCGTAGACATCCACGAGATCGTGGCAGCGGCGGACGTTGAATCCCAGATGGGAAAGGGACTCGACGAGTCTGGCATGCCTGGCGTCGTCATTGCCAAGAAAAATGACATCCAGCGTGTTGTTCATTGATGCTTCCAATGAGGCGCCGCGGCAGGGCGCTGGCGCCTTGAAAAAGCCGGACGTCTGGCAGAGCCATGCCGTTGCCGGCCGTTGCGGCGCTTGTCCTTCCAGAGTCACGCCTGTGTTGCATTTAAACACGGGCGTGTTTTTTTGTGAAGATACGTTTCTATAGTTTCGGACGGTAACAGGCTGTCGCAGGGAAATGGCACGGCATCCATTGAAACGGCGTTTGATCCCCGATTTGCGTCAGAAAAATATTATGTATTACCGATACATTATTTTCTCTTTCGGCCGATTCTTGCCCATAAACTCATGCGGCTTTTTTGCTCTCGGTTTTGCTGCAGCGTCGCGGGACGATGGCGGTGAAACGGCTGGGCGATGCGTTGCAAGCCGATGATAGATATGACTTTTATGGGGCGGATTGCGGCGCGAAGCGAAGGCGCGCGGCAGCGTGCGCGCAAGGCCAGGGGGGCCATGCGGCGATTTATGGATTAGCCCGGAAATTGGGGGCTAATCCCTTTGTTTGGCCGCGGATTTGAAATGCTTTAATCAAATAAAACCATACAAATTAATGTCTCAGGTTGATCGATTGGACACGTTTAGCCATCGTCTGCGCAACGCAAGAATGCTTCAGGGATGGACTCAAAAAGACTTGGCGGTCGCAAGCAACCTGTCGCAAAGCGCCATCGGCAACTACGAAAGCGGGCAGCGCCAGCAGCCGTCCAGCGAGGCGCTAATCAAGCTGACGCGCGCCCTGCGCGTCAATCCCCTGTGGCTCAGTACCGGCGAAGGGCCCATGCTCGACACGCCGACCGGCCATGTTGCCGCGGGCAGGCTGGGAGAAATTCCGGACCCGCCCGCCTGGCCCTTCGAAACCATCTCCTACACGGCCTACGCCCGTCTCTCGCACCAGGAAAAGCGGCAGATCGAGCTGGTGCTGGGCGCCTACATCAAGGCACGCGGCGAATAGTTCCCATCGGTTGCGCCGGAACCTGCGGGCGCGGCCGGACATCGGCGGGGGCGGTGGCGCCGCGGGGATCGGCGCGCAGGCGGCTGCGCAGGCGCTCCACAGGATCCGCGATCAGGTAGTTCAGCACCGCTGACACCCCGATGCAGCCCGTGATGGCCATGGCGGCGAACAGCATGGGCTGGTGCTCCTGCACATCGTGCATGAGCCAGCTGAACGCCATGATCACCAGCATGTGGCAGATGTACAGGGGATAGCTGAGTTCACCGATTGCCTTGTCCAGCTTGTGACGCGACTGGAACAGAAACGCCAGCGGCAGCAGCGCGGCGAACAGCAGGACGGCCAGGCCATCGCGCACCGTCGGATTGATGCCGATCGAGAAGTGCGCCACCGCATACACGAACAGAATGCCCGTGCCGATCTCCGGCAGGCGCTTTACGCGCTGCGTCCAGGCCTTCATGCGCGGCAGCAGCACCTGATGCGACAGCGAACCGATCAGGAACAGCGCCAGCTCCGTGGGGAAAAAGCGGTAGGTCCACGGATCGGAGCGGCCGACCCCCGTCCAGATCAGGATCGCGCGCAAGGCCAGCGAGGCGGCCAGCAACGCCAGCAGCCGGCGCGGCGAGCGCAGGATGAAGGGCGCCACCAGGTAGAAGCTCATCTCGACGCCGAGCGTCCAGGCTTGCGGCACCAGCAGGCCCTTGTACAGCGGCACGTCGCTGTTCGCGAAGCTGCCGGTAAAGGCCAGCGCCGAATCGCGGATGCCGAAGAACATCAGCCAGTCCTGGCCGAAGATGAAGAGGTTCGAGAGGAACAGGAAGACTTCGGCGCTGAAGGGCAGGGCTTCGTAGATGCGGAAGAACGAGCCGCCGCTCACGATGTGGGCCGTCAGCGTCAGCGCGGCGACCGCCAGATAGATCGGGAAAAGTCGCAGAAAGCGGTTCGCGTAGAACTTGCCGGTGGCGCCCTGATAGTTGTCGGTCGCCGTCAGCACGTATGAAATCAGGAAGCCGGAAATCACGTAGAAAAGCTGCACGGCAAGCCGGCCGCCGACAAGCTGATCGGCGTAGCCGCCGCCCAGGTGGTCCAGGACCACTGACAACGCCAGTAAGGTTCTCAAGAAGCCCATCGCGCATCTCCCCGGTCGATATTGTTCTCAGGCCCGATGGGCCGGACACTGCGCATGCGGTCGTCGCGGGCTCCGCTCCTCTTTCCCTGTATTACTTTTTAGGCCGGAGTCATCAACTGTCATTGATTCTGCTCGCGGCGACTTACCCCCGCCATGCGGCATTCGATGCAGAACCCGCGATCATCGGAGCTAGAACCTCCGGCTCAATCGTGCATCTTTTGGATACGGCTGTCGGACGGAGAAAATCGCGTGATGCGCCACAGGCCGGTTACATTACAGCGATACGCATCAATTGGAGGCTTGCTCATGTCCAATTTCCTGTCCACGCCCAGCAGGGTGCTCTGCCTGGGACTGTTGACCGCGGCGCTGGCCGGATGCGCCGGCATGACCGGCGGCGCGCGTCCCGAAGGCGCCGCTGCCGCCAGCGCCGCCACCAGCAAGGATTCGCTGGCGCAGACGAGCTGGGAATTGGTCCGCTGGGCGCAACCGGGCGGCGCGCTGCGCGACATTCCGCACGGCGACAACGGCGAGCCCATCCGCCTCACCTTCCTTGCGCAAGGCAAGCAATACCAGGTCAACGGCTTCTCCGGCTGCAACCGTTATACGGGCACGTACAAGCTCGAGCGCAACAAGCTCGTCATCGATGCGCCCGCCACCACGCGCATGGCCTGCGTGCCGCCCGAGCGCGCCAAGCTGGAAGCCGACTACCTGCGCGCGCTGCGCGCCATCGACACGTTCACGCTGGATAGCGGCGGCGCGCCGCGCCACCTGACGTTCAATCTGCGCAGCGGCGACGTGCTGGAGTTCGAGCGCCGCCAGGATCCGCCGACACCCTGATTCCCGCTTCGCTGAACGATCCGAGAGACCTGCATGCGCTCACCCCTTTTCCTGCGCCGCCTGGCGTCCGTCCTGCTGTGCGCGGGTCTCGCTGCCTGCTCCTCGCCGCCGATGCGCGCGGCCGATGGTCAGGATCCGCGCTTCCAACCGGCCTCGGCCTCCGACATCCTGGTGCAGACGAACTGGGATCTGGCGCGCTGGACGCTGCCCGGCGGCACGCTGCGCCCCGTGCCGCATCCGTCGTCATCCACGCGCCCGATCACGGCTGCGTTCATCCACGATCAGGGTTCGCCCCGGATGATGGGATTCAGCGGATGCAATACCTACAACGCGCCGTACACCATCGCCAATGGCCTGTTGATCGTGCGCGCCGATCCGGTGTCGACCCGCATGGCCTGCACGCCGCAAGCCATGGCGCTCGAGCACGATTTCCTGGCGTCGCTCACCCGGATCACCGCCAGTTCGTTCGATAACGCCAACAACCCGCAACGCATGACCTGGAAGCTCAGCACCGGCGACACGCTGGACTTCGGGCGCCGCTCGGACCCGGTGGCGGGCGGCCAGCGCGGCCCCACCAAGCTGGTCTACGTCGACGCCGAGCGGGTGCCTTGCGACACGGCCGCAGGCCGCGGCATGTGCTATCAGGTGCGGGACAGCGCGTCGCAACCCTGGCAGGCCTGGCCCGGCGAGATCACGAGGTTCAATTTCCAGCCCGGCGTGCGCTACCGCCTGCGGGTGGTCGAGATCAATGATCCGAATGGCGCGTTGGGAGCCGCCCCGCTGCGCTGGGTGCTGGACGCGGTGATCGAGCAGCACGTCGTCACGCGCTGAGCGCGGCAGGCGGTCTGGGCGGCCTGCGGTCTGGGCGCCGGCCGCCCAGCGATGACCCCTCGGGCGGCACAAACCGCCCAGCGATTATGATTACGGGCTTCGCCGCCCGTTTTTATTGCTTTGCCATGACTGCCGTCGTCAATATCGCCGCTTACAAATTCGTTCCGCTGGACGCCCTGCCCGAGCTGCGCGAGCGCCTGCTCGCCGAGGCCGGCGCCGCCGGGCTCAAGGGCACGATCCTGCTGGCCGGTGAAGGCATCAACCTGTTTCTCGCGGGGGCGGCCGACGCTATCGACGCCTTTCTGCGGGGGCTGCGCGCCGATGCGCGGTTTGCTGACCTGGAGGTCAAGTTCAGCCACAGCAACGACGTGCCGTTCCGCAAGCTGCTGGTCAAGATCAAGCGCGAGATCATCCGCATGAATCACCCCGCCATCCGGCCGGCGGCGGGCCGCGCGCCCGGCGTCGATGCGCACACGCTGGCGCGCTGGCTTGACGCAGGCGTGGACGACGATGGCAGGCCCGTGGTCATGCTGGACACGCGCAATGCCTTCGAGGTGGATGAAGGCACGTTCAAGAACGCCATCGACTGGCGCATCGACCGCTTCACGCAGTTTCCCGCCGCGGTCGAAGCGAACCGGGCGCAGCTGGAAGGCAAGACCGTCGTCAGCTTCTGCACGGGCGGCATCCGCTGCGAAAAGGCCGCCATCTTCATGAACGAGGCCGGCATCGAGAACGTCTACCAGCTCGACGGCGGCATCCTGAAGTATTTCGAGGAAACGGGCGGCCCTGGCTACGAAGGCAAGTGCTTCGTGTTCGACGAGCGCGTCTCGCTGGACCCGGCGCTGGCGCCCAGCAACGCCTGATCCGATCTGACGCCGTAACAAAGGCGAGCCCGCGATGGAGGTGTCTGAAGGCGAGCCCGCGGTGGAGGTGTGAAAACGAGCTAGCGATGGAGGTGTCTGACACCCGTCAGTAAAGACCGTCAAGCTGACAAGGCGCCACAAGGGTGTCTGACACCGTGCCCAGAACACGGAACCACAGGTCAAAAAAAAGCGCCCGCATTCGCGGGCGCTTTGCATTGGCAATGACGCGGATCAGCGCACGCGCATGCCGGGCTTGGCGCCGGGGAACGGTTCCAGCACGTAGATGCCGGCGTCCACCGCTTCATCCGCGTGGCTGGCGGCCAGCACCATGCCTTCGGACACGCCGAACTTCATCTTGCGCGGCGCCAGGTTGGCGACCATGACGGTCAGCTTGCCGACCAGATCTTCCGGCTTGTAGGCCGACTTGATGCCCGAGAACACGTTACGGTGGCGACCTTCGCCCACGTCCAGCGTCAGGCGCAGCAGCTTGGTCGAGCCTTCGACGTGCTCGCAATTGACGATCTGCGCGATACGCAGGTCGACGCGCGCGAAGTCGTCGATGGAGATGGTCTCGGCCAGCGGCTCGCCGCCGGGCACAACGACGGGCGCGGCGGGCGGCTCGAACAGGTCTTCCAGCATCTGCGGTTCCACACGCTGCATCAGGTGCTTGAACGGCGCCACGCGCTGCGGCAGGACCGAGGCATCGGCCCAGGTGAAGGGCGCCTGCGCGCCGAACAGTTCCAGGGCAACGCGTTCGGCGAGCTGGGGCAGCACCGGCGCCAGCATCACCGACAGGGCCTTGAAGCCGGCCAGCGAGCGCGAGCAGATGTCCTGCAGCGCGGCCTTCTGTGCGTCGTCGGCGGTGGCGATGCCCTTGGCCAGCACCCACGGCTGCGCGGTGTCGAACGCCTGGTTGATGCGGTCGGCGTAAGCCATGATCTCGCGGATGGCGCGGTTGTATTCGCGGGCCTCGAACGCGGCGCGGATGGACTCGGCCTGTTCGGCGTATTCGGCGGACAACGCGCTGGTGTCGCCGGAATAACCCAGGACGCCGTCGAAGTGCTTGGTGATGAAGCTGGCGGCGCGGCTGGCGATGTTGACGTACTTGCCGACCAGATCGCTGTTCACGCGGGCAATGAAGTCCTCGGGATTGAAGTCCATGTCCTCGACGCGCGCGTTCAGCTTGGCGGCGATGTAATAGCGCATCCATTCGGCGTTCATGCCGAGTTCCAGGTAGCGCAGCGGCGAAATGCCGGTGCCGCGGCTCTTGGACATCTTTTCGCCGCTGACGGTGATGAAGCCGTGCACGTTGACCGCGTCCGGCGTCTTGCGGCCGGCGAACTTCAGCATGGCGGGCCAGAACAGGGCGTGGAAGTACACGATGTCCTTGCCGATGAAGTGGACCTGTTCGGTGTCGCCATTGGGGTCGAGCAGGGCGTCGAAGTCCATGCCCTTGACCGCGCAATAGGACTTGAGCGACGCCAGGTAGCCGACCGGCGCGTCCAACCAGACGTAGAAATACTTGCCCGGGGCGTCCGGGATCTCGATGCCGAAATAGGGCGAGTCGCGGGAAATGTCCCAGTCGCCCAGCTTGGCCTCGCCGTCTTCGCCGCCCAGCCACTCGCGCGTCTTGGCCAGCATTTCCGGCTGCAGATGCTTGGCGCCTGCCTTGTTGGAACCCGTGGTCCACTGCTGCAGGAATTCCACGCAGCGCGGATCGGACAGCTTGAAGAAGAAGTGGTCGGACGACTTCAGGACGGGCGTGGCGCCCGTCAGCGCGGAGTACGGATTGATCAGTTCGGTGGGCGCGTAGACAGCGCCACAGACTTCGCAGGAATCGCCGTACTGGTCCTTGGCGTGGCACTTGGGGCACTCGCCCTTGATGTACCGGTCGGCCAGGAACATGCCCTTGACCGGATCGTAGAACTGCTCGATGGAGCGCGTTTCGATCAGGTCCTGCGCCTTCAGCGCGCGGTAGATGTCCTGCGACAGCGCGACGTTTTCCGCCGAATCGGTGGAGTGCCAGTGGTCGAAACGGATGTGGAAGCCGTTCAGATATTGCGGACGCTCGGCTGCGTAGCGCGCAACCAGCGCCTGCGGCGTGATGCCTTCCTTTTCGGCCTTCAGCATGATCGGCGCGCCGTGCGCGTCGTCGGCGCCCACAAAGTGCACCGTGTGGCCCGCCATTCGCATCGAACGAACCCAGATATCGGCCTGGATGTACTCCATGATGTGGCCGATGTGGAAAGATCCGTTGGCGTAGGGCAGCGCAGTGGTGACAAAGAGGGTGCGAGACATGGTTGTCGACTGAGGTTGAGGGGAAAAGGAGATTTGGCGGCCATTTTAGGGCAAGCGCGGACGCCTGCCCCTGACGTGGCCCCGGATGTGGTCCATGACATGACCCCGGAAAGCACACAACCCGCCCATCGCAGCGACGCGAATCAGGCGGGTTGAAGGGAACGCGGCCGGGCGTTTAGCGCGATTTCAGCGCAGCGCGCATCGGCCAGCTTGCGCGGAACGACGCGCAAGCCAGGTTGAAAACCGCCGTCAGCGGATTTCGCGGGCCTCGACGTCAATCACATCGCCACGCGGTTGCGTGGCGAACGGGGCAGTGGCGGACTGGAAGGGTCCAGGGCGGGCGCCTTGGCGCTGGCTCCAATAGGCGCGAACGCCGAAGGGCTTGCCGCGGACCTTGGCGACCACATAAAGGATCGCCACGGCGAATGCCGTGGAAAGCATGAACACCAGCGCCATCGCCATGCCGATCAAGGCCAGGGCGGCGAATAGGACGGCACGAAAGAAGCGGATAAGTGTGTTGGTCATGAATGTCGGATGCAAAACGCAGCGAAAGGTTCCCGTGTATCCGCTATCCTTTAGGGGATGGCGGCCCGCAGACGCCGCGCTGCCTACGGAACCATAGTGACATGAGTATAACGATAGAAAACATCCGCGCCGCACTGCGCGCTGCGCAAGACCCGAATACCGGTTTGGATTTGGGTGTTTCTGTAAAAGATCGTGACATTCAACTGGCCGGCGGCCGCGTCGCGTTGACGCTGGAGCTGGGCTATCCCGCCGATGCCGTTCGCGACCAGATTCGCGACATCGCCGTGCGTGCGTTGGCGCAAGCCGGCGCGCCCGATGCGCAAGTCACCGTCACCTGGAAGGTCGCCGCGCACGCCGTGCAGAAGGGCCTGAAGCCGCTGCCCAATGTGCGCAACATTATTGCGGTCGCGTCCGGCAAGGGCGGCGTGGGCAAGAGCACCACCGCCGTGAACCTGGCCCTGGCGCTGGCCGCCGAGGGCGCAACGGTCGGCGTGCTGGACGCCGATATCTATGGCCCCAGCGTGCCGACGATGCTGGGCATCTCCGGCCGTCCCGAAAGCCGCGACAACAAGAGCATGGAGCCGCTGACCGGCCACGGCCTGCAGGCCAACTCCATCGGCTTTCTGATCGACGCCGATTCGCCCGCCATCTGGCGCGGTCCGATGGTGACGCAGGCGCTGGAACAACTGTTGCGCCAAACCAATTGGCGCGACCTGGATTACCTGATCGTCGACATGCCGCCCGGCACGGGCGACGTGGCCCTGACGCTGGCGCAGAAGGTGCCGGTCGTCGGCGCGGTCATCGTCACCACGCCGCAGGACGTGGCGCTGCTGGACGCGCGCAAGGGCCTGAAGATGTTCCAGAAGGTGGAGGTGCCGATTCTGGGCGTGGTCGAGAACATGGCCATCCACATCTGCTCGCAGTGCGGTCACGCCGAGCACATCTTCGGCGAAGGCGGCGGCCAGCGCATGGCCGAGCAATACCAGACGCCGTGGCTGGGCAGCCTGCCGCTGACGCTTGCAATTCGCGAACAAACCGACGCCGGCACGCCGACCGTCGTGTCGGACGCGGGCAGCGAAGCCGCGTCGCTGTACCGCGCGATCGCTCGAAAGCTGGCCGCGGGCGTTGCGGCGCTTCCGCGCGACATGGCCGGAAAGTTTCCCTCCATCGTCGTTCAACAACCGACCTGACGCATGCGGTGGGCTGCCCGAGCCTTATTGGCAGGACTTTGCATGATGGCGGGCGAGGCGTTGGCCAAGCGCCCGGAGGTCATTGTCGACCCCGGGGGCGTGCCCCCGGCCGCGCTGCAGGCGATCACCCAGGCGGTCGATGCGATCGCGCGTCTGGCCGAAGACCAGGACGGCGGTGAAATCAACCGCCTGCGCCGGCGCGCGCGCGACGCGACGCTGGCGGCATTGGCAACGCAGGGCTATTTCTCGCCCAAGGTCACGCTTGAAGCCGGCACCGATATCGGCGGGGAAACCTGGGACATCGCGATCGTGCCTGGCAAGCGCACGACCGTTGAATCCGTGAACCTGGAATTCTCGGGCCGCATCACGCGCCCCGAGTACGCGCAGCGCGTGCAGAAGCTGCGCGAAGACTGGAGCCTGCGGAAGGGGCAGCCCTTCATCAACGGCGACTGGAACCGCGCCAAGGCCACGCTGCTGGACGACGTGTCCACGCGCGACTTCCTGCTGGCGCGCATGACGTCCTCGCGCGCTGATATCGACGCCGACAACGCGGCGGCGCATCTGCACGTCACCATCGACAGCGGACCGCAGGTGCGCATGGGCGAGCTCAACACGCAGGGCCTGAAGCGCGTGCCGGAGACGCTGATCGACCGCTACGTGCGCTACAACGTGGGCGCCGCATTCGACCAGAACCGGCTGGACCAGTGGCAGCAGGACCTGCAATCGACCGCGTTCTTCCGCGGCGCGTTCGTCTCGCTGCAGGAGCCGCCCAGCCAGAACGATCAGCCCACCGATCCCATTTCCGACCGCGCTCGCGGGCCAGGATCCGAAGACGCCGCAGCGGCCGCGCCTGCAGGCGACCCCACGGTGTCGGGCGGCCTGCCCCCGCCGCCGGCGCAGTTCGATTCCGACGGCGAGATCACGCTGCCCGTGCAGGTGCGTGTGGTCGAGGCGCCGCCCAAGCGTTTTTCCGCGTCGATCGGCGTGGACGACGAGGCCGGCGTGCGGGTGGAATCGGTGTATCGCCAAAACGTGGTGTTCGGCCAGCCGGTCACCATGGAAACCGGCTTCGGCGTGGACCGGCTGCGCCAGCGCGCCTTCATGGACATCCTCTTGCCTCCGTCCGAGCGCGGCTACCGCGATTCGGTCGGTATCCTGGCCGACCGCTCCGACATCCAGGGGCTGGAAGTGACCCGCTACGCGCTGGGCGCCACGCGCACGCAAGAGCGCAAGGGCGCGGGCGACAGCCGCGTCGAATACGAAACGCGCTACGGCGTGCTGCTGGCCCAGGACCACGTCAAGATCGACGGCGGCGACAGCTACACGCTTCCCACCATCACCACCACGGCCGAATGGCTGCGGCGCGACGTGGACAACAAATACGATCCGCGCGAGGGCAACCTGATTTCCGTGGGCGGCGGCGTCGGCGTGACGCTGGACACCGGCGAGCCCTACACGCGCCTGCGGCTACGCGGCCAGAAATGGTGGCCGATCGGCAAGTGGGACGTGCTGACGATCCGTGGCGAAGTCGGCCGCGTGTGGTCCAACGGCGACGTGCAGGTGCCGGACGACTTCGGTTTCCGGACGGGCGGCGCGCGGTCGATCCGCGGCTATCGCTATCAAAGCATCGGCGTGCACCGCGACAACGCCGTGGTGGGCGCGCCCACGCTGCTCGTGGGCAGCATCGAATATGACCATTATTTTGACGAGCGCTGGGGCATGGGCGTGTTCGTGGACGCGGGCGATGCCGCCGAGTCCTTCGGCGACATGAAGATGTCCGTGGGATACGGCGTCGGCGCGCGCGTGCGCACGCCCGCTGGGCCGCTGTTCCTGGACGTGGCCTACGGCCAGCGCGAACGCGACCTGCGCCTGCATTTCTCGCTGGGGATCGCGTTTTGAAGTTCGTGCGTAAATTCCTGCGCCACGTGCTGGTTTGGTGGCTGCCCGGGCTTGCCATGCTGGTTGCGCTGGCGGCCGGGTTCATCTTCTGGCTGGTGGCCTCGCAGAACGGCACGCGCCTGCTGCTGACCACCGCCGCGCAGCAGCTCGAAGGCCAGGCGCAGGACGTGAATGGCTCCTTGCTTCACGGCGTGACCGTGGGACGGCTGGAGCTGACAGCCGGCGGCACGCACATCGACATCCACGACCTGGACCTGTCCGTGCGCTGGCGCGCCCTGGGCGACCGGCTGCTGCACGTGCGCAACCTGTCCGCCGGCGCGGTCCGCGTGGACATCGAATCCTCGCCCGAGACGCCGCCCGCCGAGGAAAGCAGCGAACCCTTCACGCTGCCCAAGCTGCCGGTGACCATCGCCGTTGACAGGCTGGCGCTGGGCGACTTTCAGTTCACCCAGGACGGCGAGCCGCTGCCCGTCACCTTGAACGATCTGAGCGCCACGTTTGCCGCCAGCCAGCAGGGCGCGCAACTGCGCATCGCCAGCCTGCGCGTCGGGCACGAGGTGGGCGAGGCCGACGTGACCGGCCAGGCCGATCTGCAGGGTTTGGCCGACCCCTGGCCCTTTGCGGCGCGGCTGGACGTGACGGCGCGCGGCGCGGGTCCCGATTCCCCCCTGTGCCAGGCCGACCGGCTGAGCGGCGTGTTCGGTCCGGTGGCGGGGCAGACGCCGGTCAAGGACAAGGTCGAAGAACCGGCCAAGAAGCCCGCTGCGTCCAAGGCCCAGGAAGCGGCCAATCGCGCAGACCGGCGCAAGACGGAAGCGGCCGCCAAGCCGGCGGAGACGGCCAAGGGCCGCGCTGACGCCGCAACGGCAACCGCAACCGAAACCAAACCTCCAACCGCGCCGATGGGGCCGCCCGTTCCCGCGTGCCTTGTCGTGCTGCATGCCGATGCCGCGGGATCGCTTGACGGCATCCAGGCCAAGCTCGACGGCACGGGTTCCAATCTGGTGCTCGACGTGGTGGCCGATCTGGCGCCGCGCACGGCGCTGGTGCTGCGCAGCGCCCGGGCGCGGGCGCAGTTGCCGGACAAGTCCACGCTGGCCGCGCAGTTCGACCTGCAGGCGGGCGATGCGCCCGGCCGCGACCGCATCGTCGGCTCGGTGGACGCGCAGCGCCTGGATCTGGCGCCCTGGACGGGCAACGCCATTCCGCCCGCGCTGCTCACCGTGCGCGCGGATGTGCAGGCCGATATCGAAAACCTGAGCGCGCTGCGCCACGCCGCCGTCAATCTGCGCTTTGAAGAGGGCAGCCGCTGGAACCGCCAGCCGCTGAGCGGGGATCTGAAGGCGCAGGTGGATGTTGCCCCGGCAGCCGATGCTGCGGCAGCCGATGCTGCGGCAGCCGGCGCCACGCCCGACCCGTCGGTGGACCCGCTGGCCGGCTTGCGCATTCACGGCCTGGACGTGGACCTGAGGCTGGGCCGCAACCGCGTCCGCGCGACGGGCGAACTGGGGGCCTCTTCCGGCGCCATCACGCTGGACGCCCAGGCGCCGCAGCTGGACGCCTTCTGGCCCGACGTGCCGGGCGGCGCCGACGTGAAGGCCCGCATCGACGGCACGGTGGCCGCGCACCGCGGCGAGATCACCGCCAGCTACACGCCGCCCCGGCCTCGGCCGGGCATCATCGGGCAATCCCGCGCGCAGGCCAACCTGACCTTCAACGGCGGCTGGGGCAGGGGACCTGCGGGCCAGCCCGACGCGGCGCTGGTGGGGTGGCGCGGCACGTTCTCGAGGCTGAGCGCGGATACCGCCGGATTTGCCGTCTCGCTGGATCGCCCGGTGACGCTGTCCTTCCTGCCCTCTGCCGTGGCGCCGCACTGGCAATGGCAGGTCGGCCAGACCGCCGTAAGCCTGACCCTGCCGGGCAAGGAGCGCCTGTCGGTGGCGCACCAGGGCTCGCGCGGCGGCGGCAAGCGCTGGGAAACCGCTGGGCAGTCAGACAACCTGGTCATCACGGCTGCCGTGGCGCGCCAGGTGGTCGGCGCGTTCGATCCGGAAGCCGCGGCCAAGCTGGGCCGCAATGCCGGCCGCGTGAACGCGATGGTGCCCGATGGCCAGCGCCGCATCGCGCTCGACCTGCTGTGGGATTTGAAATTCGACGGACGCCTGGCCGGCCGTGCCCGCATCGCGCGCCGTGCGGGCGACCTGCTGATTCCGGGCGATCCGCCGGTGCCGCTGGGCGTGAAGGCGCTGGTCGTCGACGTGACCGCCACGCCCACCTCGGCCAACGCCAGCCGGCTGGACGCCCGCCTGGACCTGGCGACGGAAAAGATGGGGTCGATCAACGGCACCGGCACGGCGGTCCTGCTGGTGGACGCGCAGGGCGGCATGGCGCTGGATTCGCGCCAACCGCTGCGGGCGCGGCTGAATGCGGACATCGCGGACCTCACCTGGGTCGGCCTGTTCGTGGGCGACGCCATGGAAGTGGGCGGCACGCTCAAGGCCAACATCGACGTGCAGGGCACGCTCGCCGGCCAATGGGGCGCCACCGGCTCGATCCAGGGGGACAAGCTGCGGCTGGTGCGCATCGACGATGGTGTGCGGCTGATCGACGGCACGCTGTCCGCCCGCCTGGACGGCCAGCGCCTCATTCTGGACAGCCTGCGCTTTCCGGCGTCGCTGCGCGTGATGCCCGCCGAATGGCGCACCAAGGAATGGATCACGACCAACGCGGGCGCCAAGGGCGGCTATGCGGAGGCCAAGGGCGACTGGAACATCATGGACGGCGGCGGTGCGATCAAGCTGACGCTGTTCCGCTTCCCGGCGCTGCAGCGCTCGGACCGCTACGCCATGGTGTCCGGCACCGTCGAGGTGCGGGCGGCCATGCCGCGCCTGGAAATCGTGGGCAACCTGAGCGCCGATGCGGGCTGGTTCAGCCTGGAGATCCTGCAGGGCGTGCCGACGCTGGATGACGACGTGCGCGTGATCCGCGCCGGCGACGATTCCGGCAACGTCTCGACGCCGCTGCAGACCAGCATGGACCTGCGATTCGACATGGGACCGCGCTTCTACATTACCGGCATGGGCCTGGACGCCGGCCTGCTCGGCGCCATCCAGATCCGCCTGAACGACGGCCGGCTGACCGGCTGGGGCCAGTTGCGCACGCGCGGCGGCGGCATCGAGGCCTATGGCCAGCGGCTGCGCCTGAGCCGCGGGACGCTGACGTTCCAGGGCCGTCTGGACAATCCCATCCTGGACATCGAGGCGCTGCGCACGGGTGAACTGGTCGAGGCCGGCGTGCGGGTGGTGGGCACGGCCCAGCGCCCGCGCATCGACCTGGTGTCTTATCCCGAGGTCAGCGACGTCGAAAAGCTGTCGTGGCTGCTGCTGGGCCGCGGTCCGGACGAAAGCGGTGGCGACGCGGCCCTGCTGGTGTCGATCGGCACCGCGTTGCTGGGCGGCGGGCAGCCGTTCTACAAGCAGTTCGGCCTGGACGACGTGGCGGTGCGCACCGGCAACATGGGCAGCTCGGGCAGCATCCTGCCGGACCGCACGGTGGCGGGCAACGTGAACCGCGATATCGGCAGCGACCTGTCCACCCAGTTCCTGGTGGCGAGCAAGAACTTCGCCAACGGCATCACGCTCAGCGTCGAGCAGGCGCTGTCCGGCAGCGATACGGTCGGCCGCGCCAGTTACCGGTTGGCGCGGGGTCTGTCCCTGGATTTGAAGGGCGGCTCGGTCAACGGGATCTCGCTGGTGTACCGCACCCTGTTCGGCAATTGAGCCGGCGCCCGGCTTGAGGCGGGACAAGTCTGTCCCGCCGGGCCGGGGGCGGGTCCGGCGCGCTCGGGATAAAATGACGCCCATTCCAAATCCCTAGCACCACACCCACCATGAGCATCAAAAGCGACCGCTGGATCCGCCGCCAGGCCGAAGCCGGCATGATCGAACCCTTCGAACCGGGTCAGGTTCGTACGGCCAATGGCGGGCGCATCGTCAGCTACGGCACCAGCAGCTACGGCTACGACGTACGCTGCGCCGACGAATTCAAGATCTTTACCAACATCAACTCGACCATCGTCGATCCCAAGAACTTCGACGAAGGCTCGTTCGTGGACTTCAAGGGCGACGTCTGCATCATTCCGCCGAATTCCTTCGCCCTGGCGCGCACGGTTGAATACTTCCGCATCCCGCGCAGTGTCCTGACGGTCTGCCTGGGCAAGAGCACGTACGCGCGCTGCGGCATCATCGTCAACGTGACCCCGCTGGAACCCGAATGGGAAGGCCACGTCACGCTCGAATTTTCCAACACCACGCCGCTGCCCGCCAAGATCTACGCCGGCGAAGGCTGCGCGCAGATGCTGTTCCTGGAAAGCGACGAGGTCTGCGAAACCTCGTACCGCGACCGCGGCGGCAAGTACCAGGGCCAGCGCGGCGTCACGCTGCCGCGCACCTGATCCCTCAGTCCGCAGCCGCCGGCCGCGAGTCGTCGGGCCGGTAGTTGCGCGGGCAGTTGCGCAGGTAGTCGATATCCCATTCGCCTTCGCCGGTCTGCACGAAGCCGTGCCGGCGATAGAAGCGGTTCGAATCGCTGCCGCGCAACGCGCTCAATGTCATGCCCACGCCGCGGCGGTCGGCGTCTCGCAAGATCCCGCGCAGCACCTGGCCGCCCACGCCTCGCCCCTGCGCAGAGGGATGCACGTACAGATGATCCAGCCGCAAACCCTCGCCGTCCGGCCGCAGGCAATAGAACCCGATGCGTTTGCCGTCTTCCTCGATGTGCCAGGTGCATTCGGGGCGGAAAGTGCTGCGCAGCCGGGCGCGCGCCCGGTCCGGATCGAAGCGGCCCAGCCGTTCAAGGCTATCGCGCATGGCGTCGATCCGCAGCGCCAGCAGGGCCTCGAAATCGGCCTCGGCCGCAGGGGTGAAACGCAGCGGCGTGGCATCGTCGATGGCGTCGGCTGGGGTGTCTGCGGCACTTCCGGACGCCAG
Organism: Achromobacter sp.; assembly: GCF_032113835.1. GTDB lineage: Bacteria > Pseudomonadota > Gammaproteobacteria > Burkholderiales > Burkholderiaceae_B > Achromobacter. Next base: position 153,936 of record NZ_DAMCTG010000001.1, read on the forward strand.
CTCGTCATACCCCCGGCCCAGAAACTGCAGGATGCAGATGCCGTGGCCATAAGGATCGGCCAAGTGCGCTATGCGGCCCCAGTCATGTGTGGCGGGCGGATCCTCCAGGCGCGCGCCCGCGGCGACCGCCCGGGCCACCGCCTGGTCCACGTCATCCACCACGACGTCCAGATGCACGGGCGTCCAATGCCGCGCGTAATCGCGGGGCTGACGCAGGGCGCCGGCCGCAGGCGTGCCCGCCGCCTTTTCGAGCAGGTAGATGGGCGCGTCGGCGCCCAGCAGTTCGGCCCCCGTCGGGCCCAGCCGGCGGTTCAGCGTCAAGCCGAAGGCCGACTGGTAGAAACCGATCGCGTGTTCGAGATCGGGAACATCGATATTGACCAGGATTTTCATGGGGACATTCTGCGCTAAAGAACCTCATGCCGCGTCCGTAAAAAGATTACATGTGTTTGCCGATTTGGCGACGTCATTTCTGCAAGCGTTAGCAAGGCCCAATCCGTGCGTTACCCCCATATTCCCTGGCTGCCCCTGTTGTTCTATCCCGCGTTGCCGGTGGCCGCCGCGATCGGGCTGCTGTTCTGGCGTGATTGGCCGCCCGCGCTGAGCCTGATCGTGCCGTTCGTGCCCTGGGTGATGGCTTTGATCGGTTCGGCGATCTGCCTGATGTATCAGCGCTCGCAGACGATGGCGCTGATGCTGTGCGTGCTGGCCGTCACGGCGGCCTGGCCCACGCTGGCGCGTGAGGTGCCGTGGGCGATGGGACCCGTGTTGGCGTGGTGGTCCCTCGTCTACACCATCAATGCCTTGTGGTCCGAACGATCCAGCATGCTGATCGACGTGGCGTTGCGCATCGGCCTGATGGCCGCGGGCGTCGCGGTGATCGCGCTGGTGGGCAAGGACGGCGTGGGCGAAATCTTCAGCACCATCGCGCTGCAGGGCATGCTGGCGCGCTTGGGCGTGCCGGCCGAGGCGTTGATCGCGCTGTTGGGCACGGGCCTCACGTTGACGCTGCTGCTGTTGCGCTACGGGCGCCCGCAGCAGGCGGGGCAGTGGCTGGGTTTCGTGTGCATGGCGTGGGCGCTGCCGCGCGGCGCGGCGCATCCGCTCGAACTGGCGCTGATGTCCGCCGCGGCGCTTACGGCCTTGTGCATCTCGTTGGCGCACGAGGGCTTTCACATGGCGTTCCGCGACGAGCTCACCGGCCTGCCCGGCCGCCGCGCGCTGAACGAACGGCTGCAGCGCATGGGCCGCGTCTACACGTTGGCGATGGCCGACGTGGACCATTTCAAGGCATTCAACGATACACACGGCCACGACGTGGGCGACCAGGTGCTGCGCATGGTCGCTTCGCAATTGCGTCGCGTGCCGGGCGGCGGCCAGGCCTACCGCTACGGCGGCGAGGAATTCACGCTGGTGTTTCCCGGCAAGACCGCGGCCGAGGCCATGCCGCACCTGGAGACGGTGCGGCGCGCCATCGAGGCCTATCAGATGCGCCTGCGCGACAAGCCGGCGCGTCCCAAGGCGGACCAGATCGGCCAACGCCGCCGCGGCGGACGAGGGCGCGGCGCGCGGCCCTTGCGCGTGACGGTCAGCATCGGCGTGGCCGAACGCAGCGATGCGCTGCGCGCACCCGATGCCGTCATCAAGGCGGCCGACCAGGCGCTCTACAAGGCCAAGGACGGCGGACGCAATCAGGTGTGGGCGTTCGGCGCGCGCCGCCGCGCGGGCGCGGCCTGACGCCCGGCGCTACCGGTCGGCGTTACCGGTCGGCCAGCGGCATCGCCATCAGCGCTTCGTCGTACAGCTTGCCGTTGACGAGCAGCGCCTCGCGCTCGTGGCCATACACGGTGAACCCCAGGCTGGCGTAGAGCGCGGACGCCGCGACGTTGTTGGCGGTGACGCTCAGCTGCACCTGCCGGATGCCGCGCATGGTGCGCGCGTGGTCGATTGCCGCGCGCATCAGCAGACGGCCCAGGCCCCGGCCACGCTCGGCGGGCGCGACGTACATGCTCCATATGTGGGCCTTGTGCCGCACCTTCAGCTTGCGCTGCCGCCCCACGCCGACGATGCCGGCCAGCACATCGCCCAGAAACACGCCATACATCGCGCCGTCATTGGCCGGAGAAATCCATTCGCGGATGTCCGCCAATGTCAGCGTGTGTTCCTCTTCGTAACTCGATCCAAAGGACTCCGGCGTTTCGACCAGCGCGTTCAAGCGCAATTGCCGCAGGGGCGCGGCGTCTGCAGCGGTCAGTCGTCGGACGACAGGCTCGTTCATGGCGGGTTTGAGAGTGTTGGGATTAGGTAACGTTTGAGGAGTATAGGGGGATGGGCTTGCCTATAATGGCCCCAACGCCGCTTGCGGTTTTCAACAAGGAGCCACTGATGTTCGGTTTCCTCAAGACAAACCAGGATGCGACGCGCCACGAAGTACAGGAAGAATTCGTGGCCCGTGTCGCGGGTGCAGCGCAGGACTTCGTGGAGGCGGCCGGTTCAACCGGCGCCGTGCTGGACTACTCCCCGTCCAGCGTCCATGCGCTGGATGATGCACTAGAGGCCGCCCATCTGGGCACGCTGCCTCTGACCCCCATGCAAACCGTTGGCGCTGCCGCCTATCTCTACGAGGTCGGCCGGCGCGCGCACGGCGGGCTGTACGAGGTCTGCGACGACGAAGACCCCGTGGTCCTCGTCTGCGGCGAACCCGGGTCGGAAGTCTGCTTTGGCGCCATCGCCAAGGTCGAACGGCGCATCCGTTACGGGGCCGCCGAGGCCATCCCCGCCTACTTTGAACTCTTCATGACAGCCCTGCAGACGGGCGAAGCGCAGACCATCCGTTAGGCCGATCTGGCGCTTCTGGGGATTTCCCTTAGGACTGTAAGAAAAACAGCCCTACAATTCCGCAATTCCCGCCGGCCGGCGGGTGCTCGTGCCGTCTGTCACCAGACGGTTTTTTACTCGCAGTACATTCGCGCCGCGATACGCGTCCGATCCGCCATGCCCCCAGGAGCGCCTGCATGAAATTCCGCTTCCCCATCTTCATCATCGACGAGGACTACCGTTCCGAGAACGCGTCCGGTTTGGGTATCCGTGCCTTGTCCGCAGCAATCGAGGCCGAGGGCGTCGAGGTGATCGGGGTAACCAGTTACGGCGACCTGAGTTCGTTCGCGCAGCAGCAAAGCCGCGCCAGCGCCTTCATCCTGTCGATCGACGATGAAGAGTTCGATGTGGACTCGCCCGAGGACGTGGCCGGCGCGATCAAGAACCTGCGCGCCTTCATCGGCGAACTGCGCTTCCGCAACGCGGACATTCCCATCTACCTGTACGGTGAAACGCGTACGTCGGAACACATTCCGAACGACATCCTGCGCGAGCTGCACGGCTTCATCCACATGTTCGAGGACACGCCGGAGTTCGTGGCGCGCCACATCATCCGCGAGGCCCGCAGCTACGTCGACAGCCTGCCGCCGCCGTTCTTCCGCGAGCTGGTCAAGTACGCGCAGGACGGTTCGTATTCGTGGCACTGCCCGGGGCACTCGGGCGGCGTCGCATTCCTGAAAAGCCCGGTCGGCCGGATGTTCCACCAGTTCTTCGGTGAAAACATGCTGCGCGCCGACGTCTGCAACGCCGTGGACGAGCTGGGCCAGCTGCTGGACCACACCGGCCCGGTTGCCGAATCCGAACTGAACGCCGCGCGCATCTTCCACGCGGACCACTGCTTCTTCGTGACCAACGGCACGTCGACGTCGAACAAGGTCGTGTGGCACGCCAACGTCGCCGCGGGCGACGTCGTGGTCGTGGACCGCAACTGTCACAAGTCGATCCTGCACGCCATCACGATGACGGGCGCGATTCCCGTGTTCCTGCGCCCGACGCGCAACCACCTGGGCATCATCGGGCCGATCCCGCTGGAAGAATTCCACCCGGACAACATCCGCAAGAAGATCGAAGCCAACCCCTTCGCGCGCGAAGCGGTGAACAAGAATCCGCGCATCCTGACGCTGACGCAGAGCACGTACGACGGCGTCATCTACAACGTCGAAATGATCAAGCAGCAGCTCGGCAGCTATGTCGACACGCTGCACTTTGACGAAGCCTGGCTGCCGCACGCGTCGTTCCACGAGTTCTACCAGGACATGCACGCCATCGGCCAGGACCGCCCGCGCAGCCAGGACGCGATGGTGTTCGCCACGCACTCCACGCACAAGCTGCTGGCCGGCATCTCGCAGGCCTCGCAGATCATCGTGCAGGAGTCCGAGACCCGCAAGCTGGACCGCAACGTCTTCAACGAGGCGTACCTGATGCACACGTCCACGTCGCCGCAATACGCGATCATCGCGTCCTGCGACGTGGCCGCGGCCATGATGGAGCCCCCGGGCGGCACCGCGCTGGTCGAGGAAAGCATCCGCGAAGCCCTGGACTTCCGCCGCGCCATGCGCAAGGTGGAATCCGAGTTCGGCAAGAACGACTGGTGGTTCAAGGTCTGGGGTCCGAACCGCCTGGTGTCCGAAGGCATCGGCAACCGCGACGAATGGATCCTCGAAGCCAACGACCACTGGCACGGCTTCGGCGAAATGGCCGAAGGCTTCAACATGCTGGACCCGATCAAGGCCACGGTCATCACGCCGGGGCTGGACATGTCGGGCAGCTTCGGCGAAACCGGCATTCCCGCGGCGCTGGTCTCCAAATACCTGACCGAGCACGGCGTGGTGGTCGAAAAGACCGGCCTGTACTCGTTCTTCATCCTGTTCACCATCGGCATCACCAAGGGCCGCTGGAACACGCTCTTGACCGCCCTGCAGCAGTTCAAGGACGACTACGACCGCAACCAGCCGCTGTGGCGCATCCTGCCGGAGTTCTGCCGCGACCATCGCCGCTACGAGCGCATGGGCCTGCGTGACCTCTGCCAGCAGATCCACGAGGCCTACCGCGAGCGCGACGTCGCCCGCCTGACGACCGAGATGTACCTGAGCGACATGGTGCCGGCGCTGAAGCCGTCGGACGCCTTTGCCCGCATGGCGCACCGCGAGGTCGAACGCGTCGACATCGACAAGCTGGAAGGCCGCGTCACGGGCGTGCTGCTGACGCCGTATCCTCCGGGCATTCCGCTGCTGATCCCGGGCGAACGCTTCAACCGCACCATCGTTCAGTACCTGCAATTCGCGCGCGAGTTCAACGAACGCTTCCCCGGTTTCGAAACCTACATCCACGGCCTGGCCGACGAAGTGGGTCCGGACGGCGAAAAGCGTTACTACGTTGACTGCCTGATCGAAGAGTAAGCACAGGCGGGCCGGAAATCTTGATGTTCGATGTTGCAGTGCTTGGCGCGGGCGCCGCGGGCATGATGTGCGCGGCGGTCGCCGGCCAGCGCGGATTGCGCGTGGTGCTGGTCGACCACGCGCAGCGCCTGGCCGAGAAGATCCGCATCTCGGGCGGCGGGCGCTGCAACTTCACGAACATCGGCGCCGGGCCCGCCAATTTTCTGTCTGAAAATCCCCATTTCTGCCGGTCGGCGCTGTCGGCCTACACGCCGCAGGACTTTCTGGCGCTCATGAAGCGCCACCGGATCGCCTGGCACGAAAAGCATCGCGGCCAGCTGTTCTGCGACGACTCCAGCGAAAACATCATCGACATGCTGCGCGCCGAGTGCGACGCGGGCAATGTGCAGTGGCGCATGGGCTGTTCGGTGGCCGAGGTCGCGCATGGGGCCGAAGGTTTCGAGCTGCGCACCAGCCAGGGCGTCATCCGGGCCGCCAAGCTGGTCATCGCGACCGGCGGCATGGCGATTCCGCAATTGGGCGCCACCGACTTCGGCCTGAAAATCGCCCGCCAGTTCGGCCTGAAGGTCGTCGAGCCGCGCCCCGCGCTCGTCCCGCTGACCTTCGACCCGACGCAGTGGCAGCCGCTGTCCGAGCTGTCCGGCGTGGCGCTGGAGGTCAATCTGCAGACGGGGCAGGGCAAGGCGCGCGGCGAATTCCTCGAAGACCTGCTGTTCACGCACCGCGGGCTGTCGGGGCCGGCGATCCTGCAGATCTCCAGCTACTGGAAGCCGGGCGAGCCCATCGTGATCGACCTGGCGCCGGGCCGCGATCTGGCGCAGGAACTGCTGGCGTCCAAGTCCGGCAACCGCCAGCAGCTTCATACGGTGCTGGGCGGACTGTGGCCCAAGCGGCTGGCCGACCGCTGGCTGCATCTGGCCGAGCAGGGCGGCAAGCCTGGCTTGGCCGCGTTGCGGTTGGCGGATGCACCGGACAAGACGCTCCGCGCGCTGGCGCAGGACATCCATCAGTGGACGCTCGTACCCAGCGGCACGGCGGGCTACAAGAAGGCCGAAGTCATGCGCGGCGGCGTGGACACGCGCGGTCTGGACCAGAAGTCCATGCAGGCCAAGGCCGCGCCGGGCCTGTACTTCATCGGCGAGGCCGTTGACGTGACCGGTTGGCTGGGCGGCTACAACTTCCAGTGGGCGTGGGCCTCGGGCGTCGCCTGCGGCCAGGCGCTGTAGCTGCGGCCAGGCGCTGCAGCTAAGCGCTGGTCGATTTCACCCCAAAAGCCGACATTTCCCGAAGCAACTCGCGGAGCCGCCAGTGCGGCATTCCGGCATTCCGGCATTGTGATATCAAATAAAAATACATATCATTTATGTTTTGATCTTTATCAAAGCTGTCCCGCGAGGGACGGATCAGCCGGAGACTCGCATGGCCTATACCCTTCCGCCCCTGCCGTACGCCTATGACGCGCTGGAACCTCACATCGACGCAATGACGATGGAGATCCACTACACCAAGCACCATCAGACCTACGTCACCGGCCTGAATACCGCGCTGGAAGGCGCCGGCATCGCCACGGACGAACCCGTGGAAGCGCTGGTCGCGCGCATCAAGGAATTGCCGGAAGCCGTGCGCGGCGCCGTGCGCAACCACGGCGGCGGCCATGCCAATCACAGCCTGTTCTGGTCGGTCATGTCGCCGCAGGGCGGCGGCGAGCCGGAGGGCGCGCTGGCGGCGGCCATCGACGCCGAGCTGGGCGGTCTGCCCGCCTTCAAGGAAGCATTCACCAAGGCGGCGCTGACGCGCTTCGGCAGCGGCTGGGCCTGGCTGAGCGTGACGCCGGCCGGTAAGCTGGTGGTCGAGAGCAGCGCCAACCAGGACAGCCCGCTGATGGACGGCAACACGCCGATCCTCGGCCTGGACGTCTGGGAACACGCTTATTATCTGAAGTACCAGAACCGCCGGCCGGAATACATCGGCGCTTTCTACAACGTGGTGAACTGGCCCGAGGTCTCGCGCCGCTACGCTGCGGCAAAGGGCTGAGCGCATCTCCCCAAAGGAGCGCAGCCGCATATGAATACCTTCAGCCGTCATCGCGTGCGGCCGGCAGCCACCAGCATCAGCGTCTGGACGCTGGCCGTGATGGTGTCCTGCCTGGCCCTGTACCAGCTCTGGGTTTACCTGGACGTGCGGGCGCCGCACGTGGCCGACGCGCTGCTGGGCGGTCTTGTCGCGGCCGCCGCCACCGCGCTGGGCACCCTGCCCATTCTCTTTGCCCGCACCATCCCGCAGAAGGCGCAGGACAGCATGTTCGGCTTTGGGGCCGGCGTCATGCTGGCCGCCAGCGCTTTTTCGCTGGTCGCGCCGGGCATCGCCGCGGGTGAGGAGCTGGGCTACGGTCCCTGGGGCGCCGGCCTGACGGTCGGCGCCGCCCTGCTGTTGGGGGCGGCCGTGCTGCTGCTGATGGACCGGATCCTGCCGCACGAGCATTTCATCAAGGGCAGGGAAGGGATGGAGGCGCACCGCCTGCGCCGCACCTGGCTGTTCGTGTTCGCGATCATGCTGCACAACCTGCCCGAGGGCCTGGCGATCGGCGTGGGCTATGCGGCGGGCGACCCCGTGCGCGGCACGGCGCTGGCCACCGGCATTGCGATCCAGGACATCCCCGAGGGGCTGGTCGTGGCCGTGGCCCTGCTGGCCGCCGGCTACAAGCGCACGTTCGCCGTGGCGCTGGGCATGCTGTCCGGGCTGATCGAGCCCGTGGGCGCCGTGCTGGGCGCCGCCGTGGTCGGCTGGTCGGCGCCGCTCCTGCCGTGGGGCCTGGGCTTTGCCGCGGGCGCCATGCTGTTCGTCATCAGCCACGAGATCATTCCGGAATCGCACCGCAAGGGGCACGAGGTCTACGCCACCTGCGGCCTGATGATCGGTTTCGTGCTGATGATGCTGCTGGATACCGCGCTGGGATAGCGCCGGCAGGCATGCAACAGGCCTAGGCTTACCCCGGGCTTTCGTTGTATGCTTTCGGCGCTGTCACGCATGCTGCGGGAGAGAGCGGCCGAAGGCGTCAAGTCCGGCCGCCGCCGAAGGCGCAATTCGCCCAGAATCGCTCAGGTAACCGATACCGCGCAGGCTTGTCCCGTCCCGCATTTGCCGCCATTGCCGGCCATGCGGACGTGGCAAAACAGCACTCTGGAGAGACCTGGCGCCGCGCCCTAAACAGGGACACTGCGAGCAGCCCAGGCGCCGAAGGTGCAAACCCGCTACGCGGGGCAACTCTCAGGCAAAAGGACAGAGGGGCGGAAGATTCAGCCGTTGCGCGGGCGCCGTCCGCCCGCAACCAGCGGCATTCCGTAACCCTGGCATCGCTGCCGTCCCGGAGTTCCCCCGCATGTCCGCATCCCTCAAACGCACCCCGCTCGCCGAAGAACACATCGCCGCCGGCGCCCGCATGGTCGATTTCGGCGGCTGGGACATGCCGCTCGCCTACGGTTCGCAGCTCGAAGAGCACCACGCCGTGCGCCAGGACGCCGGCATGTTCGACGTCTCGCACATGCTCAACGTCGATGTGACGGGTCCCGATGCCTTCGCCTTCCTGCAGCGCCTGGTCGCCAACGACGTCGCCAAGCTGACGGTGCCGGGCAAAGCGCTCTACAGCTGCATGCTGAACCCGCAGGGCGGCGTCATCGACGACCTCATCATCTATTTCTTCGCTGCCGACGAATGGCGCGTGGTGGTCAACGCCGGCACGGCCGACAAGGACGTGGCCTGGATGCAGCGCGTCAAGCAGGCGGGCGCGTTCGACGTGACCATCGCCCCGCGCCGCGATCTGGCCATGGTTGCCGTGCAGGGCCCCAACGCCCGGGCCAAGGTCTGGGCCGCCCGCCCGGCCTGGCAAGCCGCCAGCGAACCGCTGACCCCCTTCGTCGCTGCCCGCGTGGGCGACGACACGCTGGTCGCCCGCACGGGCTACACCGGCGAAGACGGTTTTGAAATCGTCCTGCCCGCCTCGGAAGTCGTGCAACTGTGGCGCGACCTGATCGCCCAGGGCGTGCGTCCGGCAGGCCTGGGCGCGCGCGACACGCTGCGCCTGGAAGCCGGCATGAACCTCTACGGTCAGGACATGGACGAACTGACCCACCCGGGTGAAGCCGGCCTGACCTGGACCGTGTCCGGCAAGAACGCCGAGCGCCGCTTCATCGGCCGCGATGCGATCGAACAATTCGCCAAGCCCGCCACCTTCATCGGCCTGAAGCTGCAGGAGCGCGGCGTCATGCGCGCGCACATGGCCGTGCGCACCGCGCAGGGCGTGGGCGAGCTGACCAGCGGCACCATGTCGCCCACGCTGGGCGTGTCGATCGGCTTCGCCCGCCTGCCGCAAGGCGTGGCGCCGGGCGATACGGTCGAGGTCGACATCCGCGGCAAGTGGGTGCCCGCCGTGGCGTGCAAGCTGCCTTTCGTGCGTAACGGCAAAGCCGTCGAACACTCGTAAACTCGAGCCTCGCGCGCAACATCATTTCATCTACCCGCATTCCCTCAGGAGTTCCCATGAGTCTGCCCACCGATCGCAAGTACACCGAGTCCCATGAATGGGTCAAAGCCGAGGGCGACGTGTTCGTCGTCGGCATCACCGACACCGCCCAGGAGCAACTGGGCGATCTGGTCTTCGTTGGCGACGTGAACGTCGGCGCGAAGCTGAGCGCGGGCGAAACCGCCGGCGTGGTCGAGTCGGTCAAGGCCGCCTCGGACATCTACGCGCCCGTGTCGGGCGAAATCGTTGCCTTCAACGAAGAACTGGAAAGCAACCCCAACCTGATCAACGAATCGGCCTTCACCGCCTGGATCTTCAAGATCAAGCCGGACAACGCCGCCGACGCCGACAAGCTGCTGGACGCCGCCGGCTACGAAGCCGTCGCCAACGGCTGATGCCGCACGCGGGGGAGCGGCGGCGCCGCCTCCCTCGCCACACGCAATACCGTCCCTCCGCAGGACGACACCCGCTACCCCCGAGATCCCCCCATGTCGCGCGCCCTAGACACCCATACCGACTTCATCCCCCGCCACATCGGCCCCTCCGACGCCGACCAGGCCGCCATGCTCGCCGTGATCGGCAGCGGCAGCCTGGACGCCCTGATCGAAGAAGTCGTGCCCCCCAAGATCCGCAGCAAGGAGCCGCTGGCGCTGCCCGCATCGCGCAGCGAAGCCGACGTGCTGGCCGAACTGAAGCAGGTGGCGGGCCGCAACAAGGTCTACCGCAGCTATATCGGGCAGGGGTACTACGGCACGCAGACGCCCAACGTGGTGTTGCGCAACATTCTTGAGAATCCCGCCTGGTACACGGCCTACACGCCTTACCAGCCCGAGATCTCGCAGGGCCGTCTTGAAGCCCTGCTGAACTACCAGACGATGGTCGCGGACCTGACGGGTCTGGACATCTCCAACGCCTCGCTGCTTGACGAAAGCACCGCCGCCGCCGAAGCGATGACGCTCGCGCGCCGCAGCGCCAAGTCCAAGAGCCCGGTGTTCTTCATCTCGCGCCACGTGCATCCGCAGACCATCGAAGTCGTGCGCACGCGCGCCGAGGGCCTGGACATCGAGATCCGCATCGGCGACGAAGCCGAAGGCCTGCCCGAGTGCTTTGGCGTGCTGCTGCAATACCCGCACAGCACGGGGTCGGTGTCCGACTACCGCAAGCTGGCCGAAGCGGCCCACGCGCAAGGCGCCGTGGTCGCGTGCGCGACCGATCTGCTGGCGCTGGCCGTGCTGGCCGCGCCGGGCGAGTGGGGCGCCGACATCGCCGTCGGTTCGGCCCAGCGCTTTGGCGTGCCGTTCGGCTTTGGCGGCCCGCACGCCGGCTTCATGGCCTGCAAGGACGCCTTCAAGCGCAACATGGCTGGCCGCCTGGTCGGCGTGTCCAAGGACGCGCAGGGCAATCCCGCGCTGCGCCTGGCGCTGCAGACGCGCGAACAGCACATCCGCCGCGAAAAGGCCACTTCCAACATCTGCACGGCGCAAGTGCTGCTGGCCGTGATGGCCGGCATGTACGCGGTGTGGCACGGCCCGGCCGGCATCCGCCGCATCGCCGAACGCGTGCAGCGCGCCACCGCCATCCTGCGCGCCGAGCTCATCAAGCTGGACGTCAAGGTCGCCAACGACACGTTCTTCGACACGCTGCTGCTGGAAACCGGCGCCGCGACGCCCGCCATCCTGACGGCCGCCGACTGCGCGCACATCAACCTGCGCCGCGTCGACGGCGCCCGCCTGGCCATCTCGCTGGACGAGACCGTCACCGTGGCCGACCTGGAAGCGCTGGTCAACGTCTTCGCCGCCGGTCTCGAGCGCGATGACGTCGAACTGGACATCGACGCGCTGGACGCCGCGGCCGCCGGCGGCATTCCCGCCTCGGTCGCCCGCGAAAGCGCCATCCTGACGCATCCCATCTTCTCCAGCATCCAGTCCGAAACCGACATGCTGCGCTACCTGCGCAAGCTGGCCGACAAGGACCTGGCCCTGGACCGCACGATGATCCCGTTGGGTTCGTGCACCATGAAGCTCAACGCCACGGCCGAGATGATCCCCATCACCTGGCCCGAATTCGCGCTGATTCACCCGTTCGCGCCGGCCTCGCAAAGCCAGGGCTACGTCGAACTGATCGACCGCCTGTCGGCCGCCCTGTGCGAGATCACCGGCTACGACAACATCAGCCTGCAGCCCAACTCGGGCGCGCAGGGCGAATACGCGGGCCTGCTCGCCATTCGCGGCTACCACCAGGCCAACGGCCAGCACCAGCGCAACATCTGCCTGATCCCGTCGTCGGCCCACGGCACCAACCCCGCCTCGGCGCAGCTCGCCGGCATGGACGTGGTGGTGGTGGCGTCCGACGCCAATGGCAACGTGGACCTCGCGGACCTGCGCGCCAAGATCGAACAGGTCGGCGACAAGCTGGCCGCGCTGATGATCACGTACCCGTCGACGCACGGCGTGTTTGAAGAAGCCGTCACCGAGATCTGCGATCTGGTCCACCAGGCCGGCGGTCAGGTCTACCTGGACGGCGCCAACATGAACGCCATGGTCGGCGTGGCCAGGCCCGGCAAGTTCGGCTCGGACGTGTCCCACCTGAACCTGCACAAGACGTTCTGCATCCCGCACGGCGGCGGCGGACCCGGCGTGGGTCCCGTGGCGGTGCGGTCGCACCTGGCGCCTTACCTGCCGGGCGTGGTGAACGAGCAGGGCAAGCTGCCTGGCGACGCCAAGGTCGGCCCGGTCTCGGCCGCTCCGTTCGGCTCGGCCGGCATCCTGCCGATTCCGTTCGTGTACATCGCGCTGATGGGCGCCGACGGCCTGCGCCGCGCCACCGAAGTCGCCATCCTGAACGCCAACTACATCGCGACCCGCCTGCGCGGCCACTACGAGGTCCTGTACGCGGGCCGCAACGGCCGCGTGGCGCACGAGTGCATCCTGGACGTGCGTCCGCTCAAGGAAACCAGCGGCATCAGCGCCGAGGATATCGCCAAGCGCCTGATGGACTACGGCTTCCACGCGCCCACCATGAGCTTCCCGGTCGCCGGCACGCTGATGGTCGAGCCGACGGAATCCGAGGGCGTGGCCGAACTGGACCGCTTCATCGACGCGATGATCGCCATCCGCGAAGAAATCGCCCAGGTCGAACGCGGCGAACGCGACCGTGACGACAACGTCCTGAAGAACGCGCCGCACACCGCGCAGATGCTGCTGGCCGAGGAATGGCTGCACGACTACCCGCGCCAGCAGGCCGCCTACCCGGTGGAATCGCTGCGCGACGCCAAGTACTGGCCGCCGGTTGCGCGCGTGGACAACGCCTATGGCGATCGTAATCTGGTGTGCGCCTGCCTGCCGATCGAAGCGTACGCGTAAGCGGTTGGAAGATGTCAGACACCCGTTTGAGAGACCGCTCTTGAATGGAAGGTGTCTGACACCCTAGGGAGATGCGCTTCAGCCTGTCGCAGTGTCTCAACGGGTGTCAGACACCTTGGCAGCAGCCTCTTCTCAACGGGTGTCAGACACCTTGGCAGCAGCAAAAAAAGCCCCCGACCTTCACAGGCGGGGGCTTTTGCTTGGGATCAGGCCTTGGATCAAGGCCTGTCGTTCAGCTTATTTGGCGGGCGCCTTCGCGGCGGCGCCGAAGTCTTCGGCGATGCTGATGAACGTATTGAGCAGGATCTGCAGGTTGTCCTTGCCCAGACCGCCTTCGGCGTTCATGTCCATCTGCAGCACGGCCTGGTTCTTGTCATCCAGGTAGGCGCGGCTCCAGCGGTATTCCTGGTTCCAGGCGTTGATGGCCTTGAGCGTCATCGGCTTCTTGGTGGCGTACGTGGCGGTCGCGACCAGGTCCAGGCACTTTTCCGTGAAGTCGTTGCACAGGAACTCCAGACGCAGGTCGGTGGCGCCGGTGGTGCCCGGGTTCAGGACCAGCACGGGGCCGTCGGTGCCGTCGCTGCGGGTGACGGTGTAGCCCATGTCGTCCAGCATGTTGGCGACGTCGTCCAGGTTGAAATCCTGCATGACGCCGGCAACCGGCGCCGGGGCGGCGGGTTCGGCGTCCGGATCCATGCCGATGCCGGACAGCTCGTCGTCTTCGTCCAGGTCGTTCATGCCGGTGGCGCCCAGCAGGCCGCTGAACAGTTCCTCGGCGGGAATCTTCTGGCCGTTCAGGTCGCCCATGCCGTCGGCAAAGGTGAACTTGCCGACGATGTTGTCGCCGTCGTTCTTGCCGACATTCATCATTTCGGCCATGCCGGCCATCTGGCGAATGTTCTCGTCGGCGTCGGCCGCGGCCTTCTCGGCGGGTACGCCTTCGGTCTTGATGGCGTACTGCACCATCAGGTCCTTCACCATGGGCTTGGAGATCACCAGCGAGGCATCGATCTTCTTGATTGCCTGCACCGCAATTTCCTGCGGGGTCAGGTCCTTGGCGTTGGCCGGGTTGGCCAGGTCAAGCGTGAAGGTCAGCTTGCTTTCGCCCTTGGCGGTCTTCCAGCTCAGCGGATCGATGCTGAACGACGGATTGCCCGCCAGCAGCTTGCCGGCGTTGTCCAGCAGGACGTCGAACTGCTCGTCCTTCAGGCCTTCGTCGCTGGCGCCCAGCATGTACTGGCGCATGAGCTGGTTGTAGGTGTCCGAGAGCTGCTTGACGGCCTGGCCGTCCAGGCGGGCCAGCTTGATCACGGCTTGGCCGTTGCCCAGCACCACGTCGTTCACGGTCAGGTCGCCCGTCTGGTAGGCGGCCTGCACGTTGATGTCCTTGTCGTCTTCGGACAGCTTCACGCCGTAGCTGAAGTTGTCCAGCGCGACCTTCATGTCATCCGTGGGACGCAGCACGTCCACGCGCTTGATCTTCAGGTCCGAATTGCCCATGGAGATGCCGAACTTGCCCATGCGGCTGTCGACATCCATGGTCAGGCCCGCGATGGTCATCTTGATGGGGTCGTGGCTCTTGGAGCCGTCCACCGACAGCTTGTCGATCACGCCGTGCGCGGTGACGGCCTGCGTGGCGCGGTCGAACGTGCCCTCCATGCGCATGCCGCTGAAGTCGAGCGCGTTGCCGTCATGCGTGACGGCGATCGGTGCGATCGCGGCGGTGGACGTGGCGTTGCCGCTGTAGCTGACGATGGCGTCGCCCATCAGCGGGGAGACGTCCTTGGTCAGTTCAAAGACGGGCTTGATGTTGTCCGTCTTGGCGAGCTCGGTGTGGATGAACGCCAGCTTGGGCGCAATGGCGCCGCGCGACAGGGCGCTCTTGGGGAAGGGGCCGTGCTCGATGTTCGCGTCGAACTCGATCATGCCGGCGGGCAGGTCGTCCAGGCCCTTGTCGTTCTTGACGAGCGACACGCCATAACGCGCCTGCGTCGAGAACAGGCCGCGCTCGTACTTGAGCTGATCGATGCGCAGGCCGAACAGCGGGGTGATCTTGGCGAGCTTTTCGTTGGCCTGCGCCAGGTGGCGCTGCGCGTCCTCTTCGATGCGCTTGCCGGTGTACCACGTGGCCCCGACCCAGCTTCCCGCTCCCACTATGACCACGCCCAGGGTGATCGCTACGCTCTTTTTCATCGTTCTGCTTATATCGTTGATTGTCGAGTCATATCCGGCAGCGGCTTATGGCGCCACGCTCGTCCGCGCGAGCGGAACCGTCCGGGATACGCGTGTTCATCGGCCTGTCAGGCCCGCGGCGGAGTATACCGAGACGCGTGTCCCGCTGGACGCGCGCACAGTTACCGAAGATTTCAAAATGAAAGCCGGCGCCTGCGCGCCGGCTTTTTGTCGACAAAGCACCCAGATTTACAGGGGATCGAGCGGATAGATGGGACGCCGCACGTGATTGAACTCGACCTGGCTGTAGTCGGACGTCGTGACGCCCACGCCCGTGCATTCGATGATCTCGGTCGCCATGTCCGAGAAGCCCGCGCGCCAGTGGATGCGGCTCTTCAGGACGACATACCGCTTTTGCAGCGGATCGATGCCGGCCGACAGCAGGCAGTTGATGTCGAAGGGCTCCTGGTGGCGCGAGACGACCACGATCTCCACGCGGCCGGTGTCGATGACCACCGTCAGGCCGGTGTCGTTGCGCACGCCGCGATACATCGGGCCGCGGTTCAGGTAGACGCCGTCGAACACCAGCTTGACGCGGCCGGTGACTTCAAGCGGTTCGCTGGGCTGCTTGATGGCCGGCATGGGCAGCTTGCCGCCCAGCTTGATCGTGATGGTGTTGCCCACGCCCGCGGCGGCGGCTTCCTTTGCGGCCTGCGGGTCGCAGATCGCGTAGAAGACCACGTTGTCCAGTTCCTGGCGCAGCACTTCGGCCAGCACCGCGGTCGTGTCCATCGTGCCGCCCGAGCCGGTGTTGTCGTAGTGGTCCAGCAGCACCACCGGGCCTTGTTCGATGGTCTTGGCGCGCGCGATGGTGGGCGCCAGCGGTTCCGAATGGAACACCCAGTCGGCGCGGCCGTTCCACGCGCGGTCCAGCAGTTCGTCGCGATGCTGTTCGGCGGCAGCCAGGTTGCCGTCCGTACAGACCACGGCGCTCAGGCCCGCTTCGCGGATGTCCGCATGGGGAAAGCCCACGAAGACCGACGCCGCCAGCACGCCGCCGGCCTCGAGTTCCTTGCATCGCTCCTGCAGCGGCTTGTTGGGCGCGGCGTGCGTGCCCTGGCACATGATGTGCGGCAGCATGGGCTTGTTGGCCCAGGTCATCACCGGCTTGATCTCGCCCTTGAGCGTGCGGACGATGACGTTCGCGGCGCGCACGCCCGCATCGCGTATATCCACGTGCGGATAGGTGTGAAAGCCGCTGATGACGGTGGCGTTGCGCACGATGTCGTCGTAGATGTTGGCGTGCATGTCCAGCGTCACGGCAACGGGCGTCTTGGGATCGATCTCGCGCAGGCGGCGCAGCAGGTCGCCCTCGGCGTCTTCCACGCCTTCGGCAACCATCGCGCCGTGCAGGTCCAGCAGAATGGCGTCAAAGCCCCCGCGCTTGACCTCGTCCAGGATCAGCGTGCACAGGCGTTCATGCGTCTGCGCGCTGGTGGGGCCGCTGGGCCAGGACTCGGCCGCGACCGGCAGCACGATTTCCGCACCCTCGCGCCGGGCGACCTCGATGTAGCCGCCCAGGCCGCTGTCGGTGTTCTCGTAGGCCTTGATGGCGCGGTCGCCGGCCAGGATCTCGGGGCTGCCGCGAAAGAAGCGTTCAAGTGGGGTGGGCACGGGCGAAAACGTGTTCGTCTCGTGCTTGATCATTGCCAGAAGCCAACGCATGGGGAATTCCTGTGGGTTGCCGTGGAAAGTCAGTGTGCCGCGGGCGGCTGGGGCCAGGGGCGCTGCGCGGGGCGCATCCGTTCCCATGCGCGGGCCACGCGCAGCACGCCCAGATCGTCAAAGCGCGCGCCCGCGATCTGCAGGCCGATGGGCAGGCCCGCCTTCGTGTAGCCGCAATTGACCGAGGCCGCAGGCTGCTCGCTCATATTGAAGGGCAGCGTGAACCCGATGTGGTGCATCGTCGTGGCGACCTCGTTGGTGGGCGAGGGCCATTCGGCGTTGTAGGCCACGACCGGCGCCACCGGCGACAGCACGTAGTCATACGGCGCGCAGGCCGCGACGGTGCGCGCCCGCACGTTAAGCGTTTCGTAGTAGCTGCGGAAGACGTCTTCGCCGCTTTGCCCGCCGCCGCTTTCGGCCCAGGCGCGGATGAAGGGCAGGATCTTCGCGCGGCGTTCCTCGGACAGCGCGGCCAGGTCGATGGCCGAGCGCGTGCGCCAGAAGCGGTCCACGCCGTCCAGCATGCCGGGCGTCATCCACGGCTGCATGGGTGTGACGATGGCGCCCGCCGCCTCGAAGGCGCGCGCGGCGGCTTCAACCGCATCGCGGGTCTCCGGATCCAGCGGCAGTCCGCAGCCGGCGTCCAGCAACAGGCCGATGCGCAGGCCGCGCACGTCGTGTTCCAGGTTCAGCCAGTCGATCTCCTGAAACGGCAGGCTCATGTGGTCGCGCGCGTCGGGCTGCGACAGCACGCCCATCATCAGCGCCGTGTCGGTGATGGTGCGCGTCATGGGACCGGCGCAGCGGCCCATGAAGGGCGGATCGATCGGGATGCGGCCCAGGCTGGGCTTGAGCGTGGCGATGCCGCACCACGCGGCCGGCAGGCGCACGGAGCCGCCAATGTCGGTGCCGATGTGCAGCGGACCGTACCCGGCCGCGGCGGCCGCGCCGGCGCCCGCGCTGGAGCCGCCCGGATTCTTGGTCAGGTCCCACGGATTGCGCGTCAGATCATGAAAGCTGGACAGTCCGGACGACAGCATGCCGTAGTCCGGCATGGTGGTCTTGCCCAGCAGCACCGCGCCCGATTCGCGCATGCGCGCGGCGGGCGGCGCGTCGGCGGCCGCCGGGGTGAGGTCCGTGGCCGCGGTGCCCAGCGGCACGGGCACGCCGCGCGTGGCGATGTTTTCCTTGATGGTGGCGGGCACGCCATCCAGCGAATACCCGCCGCAGGCCTGCGGTTCGCCCTTCATCCAGCGGGCCTCCGACGCGCGGGCCATCGCCAGCGCACCTTCCGGATCCAGCGCGTAGGTGGCTTTCAGCCGGGGTTCCCAGCGCTCGATATGGTCCAGCACCGACCGCGTCGCCTCGACGGGCGACAGGGTCTTGCTGCGATACGCCTGCAGGAGTTCCTGGGCGGACATTTCATGCGGTTGCGGCATCTCGGTTCCAGTGGTTCGGAAAAGGCGTCAGGCGGCCGGTGAGGCGGACGGCAACAAGCCGGGCGCAATGGGCCGGAAGTTGCGGAAGTCCCAATCCCGGCCGGGGGCGGCGTCGATCAAGGCCCGCGTGTATTGGTGGCGCGGTTCGGTCAGCACGGTCTCGGCGGACCCGGTTTCCACCACCTGGCCGCGCTGCATCACCATGATGGTGTCGCAGATCTGCGCCGCCACGCGCAGGTCGTGCGTGATGAACAGCACGCCCACGCCCGTGCGCTCGCGCACCTGTTCCAGCAGTTCCAGCACCTGCGCCTGCACGGACACGTCCAGCGCCGACACCGCCTCGTCGGCCACCAGGATCTCCGGGTCCATGACCAGCGCGCGCGCGATGCAGATGCGTTGGCGCTGGCCGCCCGAGAACTGATGCGGATAGCGCCGCATGGCATCGGGACTCAGGCCCACCACGCTGAGGGTTTCGCTGGCGCGTTTGAGCGCCTGTTCGCGGGCCACGCCAAAATTCAGCAGGCCCTCGATGATGGATTCGCCGACGGTGCGGCGCGGGTTCAGCGAGCGGTACGGATCCTGGAACACGATCTGGATGCGGCGGCGCACGGGACGCAGCGCCGAGCCGGACAGCGTGCTCAGGTCTTCGCCGCCCATCATCATGTGACCGGCCGTGGGCTCGATGAGCCGCACGATGCAGCGCGCCACGGTCGATTTGCCCGACCCGGATTCACCGACGATGCCCAGGATCTCGCCCTTGCGCAGCGTCAGGTTGACGTCGGTGGCGGCGATGACGTGCTGGGCCGCCTTGCGCGAGAACAGCGAACCCTTGCCGCCGTAGGTGCGGCCCAGCCCCTTGACGTGCAGCACCGGGGTGCCGGTGGGCGGTTCGCGGCGCGACGGCACCAGGCTGGGCACCGACGACACCAGGCGGCGCGTGTAGGACTGCTTGGGCTCGGCAAGGATTTCGTGGCGCGTGCCGCTTTCGATCAGATCGCCGCGGTTCATGACGACGATGCGGTCCGCGATCTCGGCCACCACGCCGAAGTCGTGCGTGATGAACAGCACGGCCGTCTCGTGCTTGACCTGCAGTTCCTTGATGAGCGCCAGGATCTGCTTTTGCGTGGTGACGTCCAGCGCCGTGGTGGGCTCGTCGGCGATCAGCAGTTTGGGTTCCAGGATCAGCGCCATCGCGATGACGATGCGCTGGCGCTGGCCGCCCGAGAGCTGGTGCGGATAGGCGTCGTAGATGCGTTCGATGTCGGGCAGGTGGACCGACTGGAACATGTCCAGCACCTTGGCGCGGCGCTCGGCGGCCGACATGTTCTTGCGGTGCAGGCGCAGCACCTCGTCGACCTGCTTGCCCACCGTGTGCACCGGGTTCAGCGCGGTCATGGGTTCCTGAAAGACCATGGCCATGCGCGTGGCGCGCAGCTCGCGCAGGCGGCGCTGCGTGGCCGTGGCCACGTCCTCGCCCTCGACGCGGATGGAGCCCGCGCTGATGTTCAGGATGCCTTGCGGCAACAGGCCCATGACGGCCAGCGACGTGACGGACTTGCCCGAGCCGGACTCGCCGACCACGCACACCGTTTCGCCGGCGTGCACGTCCAGGCTCAGGTTGCGCACGACGCGGTTGCCCGCGCCGCCGACTTCGACCGACAGGTTGCGGATGGCCAGGATGGCGGACGAGGTATCGCCTGCGGGGGGATTGGGGGAATAGTTCATCGGCATCAGATCCTGCGCACCATTTTCGGGTCCAGCGCGTCGCGCAAGGCGTCGCCCAGGATGTTCACGCTGAGCACGGTCAGCGACAGGAACAGTCCGGGGAACAGGATCAGGCCGGGCAGCATGCGGAAATACATGCGGCCTTCGGACATGATGTTGCCCCAGGACGCGATCTCGGGCGGGATGCCCGCGCCCAGGAAGCTCAGGATGGCTTCGGTCAGCATGGCGGACGCGAAGACGTACGTGCCTTGCACCGTCAGCGGCGCGATGGTGCTGGGCACCATGTGCCGCCACAGCAGCAGCGGCAACGGCGTGCCCAGCGCCAGCGCGGCTTCCACATAGGGTTCGCCGCGCACGCTCAGGATCTGGCCGCGCACCAGCCGCACCACCCGGGGGATTTCCGGAATGGTGATGGCCACGAGCACGGTCGTGATGCTGGCGCCGGTGACCGACACCAGCGCGATCGCCAGCAGGATGCCGGGGATCGCCATGATGGCATCCATGGTGCGCATGATGGAACCGTCCAGCGACCGGAACCAGCCGGCGATGACGCCGATGACCAGCCCAAGGGCCACGCTGACCACGGCGGCGCCCAGGCCCGCGATCAGCGAGATGCGCGCGCCGTAAGCCACGCGCGACCACACGTCGCGCCCGAACGCGTCGGTGCCCAGGAAATAGTCGGTGAAGGGCTGTTTCAGGCGCCCGCCCGGGTTGAGTTGGGTGGGATCGACCGGGGCCAGCAGCGGCGCGAAGAGGGCGATGAAGACGATCGCCGCCAGCACCACCAGCGCGAGCATGACGGGCCAGCTCTTGAGTCCCTGGCGGATCTGCCGCCAGGCGGTGATGTGGGGCGTGCCGCCTCCGGGGAGGTCGGCGGCCGCCTGCGCGGCGGCGTCGGTTGGCGTTTGCATGCTCATGGCGTCAGTACCGGATACGCGGGTCGAACACCGTGTAGGCGCAATCGACAACCAGATTGATGAACACGTAGACGAACGCGAAGAAAAGCGTCAGGCCCTGGATGACCGGGTAGTCGCGCGCCAGCACGGCTTCCACCACCAGCCGGCCCAGGCCCGGGATGTTGAAGACCGATTCGGTGACGACGACGCCGCTGATCAAGAGCGCGATGCCCACGCCCACGACGGTGGCAATAGGCACTGCCGCATTGCGCAGCGCATGGCCGAGCAGCACGCCGGTTTCGCCCAGGCCTTTGGAGCGCGCCGTGCGGATGAAGTCCTCGCCCATGACCTCGATGACGCTGGTGCGCGTGATGCGCGCAATGAGCGCCACATACACGGTGGACAGCGCGAGCGAGGGCAGGATGAGCCGATGCAGGAACGGCCAGAATCCCTTCTCAAGCGGCGTGTAGCCCTGCACGTTGAACCAGCCCAGCTTGATGGCGAAGGCCCAGATCAGCAGGTAGCCGGTGACGAACACCGGCACCGAGAACCCCAGCACCGAGAAACCCATCACGGCGCGGTCCAGCAGCTTGCCTTGCCGCCACGCGGCCAGCACCCCAAGCGGAATGGCGACGAGCAGCGTGAAGACGAGCGTGAGCACGGCAAGGCTCATCGACGGTTCAAGGCGCTGTGCGATGAGCTTGGTGACCGGCACGCCGGACATGAGCGAGGTGCCCAGGTCGCCCTGCAGGAGCTTGCCGCCCCAGATGAAGAACTGTTTGACCACCGGCTGGTCCAGGCCCATCGTCTGCCGTATCTGGACGATACGTTCGGGCGTGGCGCCGTCGCCCGCCATGATGATGGCCGGATCCCCGGGGCTGAAACGCAATATCGCAAAGACCACCACCGCGACCATCACCAGAACGGGGATGGTCGCGAGGAGCCGGCGTGAGACAAATGCCAGCATGTATTTCCCCCTGTACCAATTAGGCCTGCGCGGACTGCATGCTGCGGCGCGCAGGCCCCGAGCCCGTCAAGGGGCCTTTTTGACGTTCCAGAACGCGAAGACCGGCGCGTGCACCAGGCCCGACAGCTTGGTCGAGTAGACGGTGGGCACGGACATCTGGCCCAGCGGCACGTACAGGCCTTCGTCGATGCCGATGCGCTGCACTTCCTCGGAGATCTTCTTCTGCTCGGCCGGATCCGACGTCAGCGCCATCTTGGTGCGCAGTTCTTCGATCTGCGGGAACTCGGGCCAGCCGAACCACGCGTTGTCGCCGTTGGCGGCCGCGGGAGCCGAACGCACGGGGTCCATCACGTCGGTGGCGTACCAGTTGGTGTTGTGGATGTTCCAGCCGCCTTCGGCCGGCGCCGCCTTCGAGGCGCGGCGCGTGGCCACGCTTTGCCAGTCCATCGCCGCCAGGTTGACGTTGAAGCCCGCCTTGCGCAGCGCCGCGGCCATCACGACGGGTTGGGCGGACAGCGTGCCGACGTCGGTCGCGTGCATGACGAGGATGGGCGAATTGTCGTAACCCGCTTCCTTGAGCAGCGCCTTGGCCTTGTCGATGTTCGACGGCACGATCATGTCCTTGCCGATATCGCTTTCCAGCGGCGTGCCGCAGCCCCACAGCGAGGCGCAGGTCTTCCAGTACTTGGGATTGCCGACCAGCGCCTTCATCACGTCTTCCTGGCCGATCGCGTACATGGCGGCCTGGCGGATTTTCTTGTTGTTGAAGGGCGGGTACTTGAAGTTGAAGCGGTACATCGTGAAGTAGCCGACCGGGCTGAGCGACTCTTCCTTCAGGTCCGGGTTGCCTTCGATCATCGGCAGCAGGTCGTACGGGAACTGCTCGACGAAGTCGATTTCGCCGCCGAGCAGCGCGTTGGCAGTGGTCAGCGCGTCGGGCATGACGTCCCACTCGACCTTGTCGACGTGCACGACCTTGCCGCCGGCCAGACCGCTGACGGGTTCCTTGCGCGGCACGTAATCGGCGTTCTTGACGTAGACGGTCTTCACGCCCGGCTTGAACTCGGCGACCTTGAACGGACCCGAGCCGGTCATGTCGGTGATGGGCTTGCCGATGGCCTGTTCGGCGATGCGCTTGGGCATCATGAACGGCGCGGTGCCGGTGGGCTTGGACAGGGCGCGCAGCGCCAGGTCCGTGGGTTCCTTCATGACGATGCGAAAGCTCTTGTCGTCAATGACTTCGATCTTGTCGGTGAACTTGAGCAGCGTGCGGCCCATGCCGTCGCCGCCGGCCCAGCGCTTGATCGACGCGACGCAATCCTCGGCGGTCACCGGCTGGCCGTCATGCCATTTCTGGCCGGGGCGCAGCGTCATGGTGTACGTCTTGCCGTCGGGCGAGACTTCCCACTTCTCAAGCATCTGCGGCTGGACCTTGTTGTCGGCATCGGTGGCCAGCAAGGTGTCGTAGATCATGTAGCCGTGCCACGTCGTGATGTAGGCGGTGGTGGCGTGCGGATCGGTCAGGCGCAGCGGCGAGTGCATCACCGTCTTGATGACGGTCTCGGCGTAGGCCCCGTGAGCCATTGCGAGAGTGACGCCGGCCAGCGCGGCCGCTCGGACAAACTTGAGCATGTATTTCCCCTTGAAGCGTAGTGAGCGGCGCGTGGGCCGCTACGTCGTTGACGCGCCGCGTTCAAGCGGCGCGCGAGGGTCAGGCTGTCGCTGCGGTCCGGCCGTCGAACACCGGTCCGCAAGGCGCCATTCTGATGCCGGGACGCAACCGTGTCCATGGTTGTTTTGCCGCATCCATCAGCATGGAACCGGGCGCCGCGCACACCAGAATCGTGTGCGCGATGGGCGTGAAATCGGCGCGAAAGTGCGCCGAGCTCTTGACCACCAGGATCGCGGCGCGCGTGGGCTCCACGCCGGCAAACCGGAACATCTCCTGGTCGGCCATCTGCACCTTGTTCGAGGCCAGGATGATGCGCACGCCGCCGATGCGCAGGCACGCGCTGGGGCCCAGATCCATGTGAAAGCCGCGATAGAACGCACCATGCGTATCGAAGCATCCCTCCGAAGTTTTCTCGACGATGAACTCGGTGTCCAGCGGTTCGTCGTGGGGAATACCCGAGTGTCCACCCAGTGCAATCCGCACCGTGTTGCCTGCACCGGCGCGGTGGGCGGCCAGCGCCGCGGCGGGGTCCACAATCAGACCAATGGCTGTGTCGCGCGCATCGTGGCGGATCAGCGCGCGCAGCACGCCGGTGGTGTCGGAACTGCCGCCCGCGCCGGGGTTGTCCTGCGCGTCGGCGATGACCACCGGCTTGGAGGCATCGCGCGCCAGCCGCAACGCTTCCTGCACGGCTTCGTCCGGCGTGTATAGCTTGCCGCCGAAGTCCTGTTCGGCATTCTGCACCGCACGCGTCATCTCGTCGGCGGCGGCATCGGCCTCGGCTTGCGTGATGCCGTAGGCCCAGACCGTGGGCGCGCATTCGGGAAAGTCCGCAGCCGGAAACCCGGTCGCAAACGAAACGCTGGCCGCGCCACGCGCTTCAAGATCGCCCACCAACTGATAAAGGCTGCGCGCCGGCTCGATGTCGGTGGACTGCCAGCACAGGGGAATCAAAAAGGGCAGGCTGCGCAGGGCCACATAATGACGCGGCATGCCGCCCAGCCGCTGCGCCAGCAGGCCGGCGGCGCGTTGGCCCGTCTCGGCCATGTCGATGTGGGGATAGGTGCGATAACAGACCAGCGCGTCGGCATGACGCACCATCGCGCGGGTCACGTTGGCGTGCAGGTCCAGGCTGGCGACGATGGGCACGTTGGGCCCGACCAGCTCACGCACACGCTTGAGCAGCTCGCCTTCGCCATCGTCCAGATGCTCGGTGACCATGGCGCCGTGCAGATCCAGATACACGCCATCCAGCGGCATGGCCTGCGACAGTCCTTGCAGGATCATCGCGCTGATGCGCTCGAACGCATCCCGGGTCACATGCCCCGAAGGGCTCGCCGCCGCCCACGTCGTGGGAATCAGCGCATGCTGCCCCATGGCCTCGATAAATCCCGCCACCGGAATGTTGGCGCCCGCCACCGCCTCGAACATCGCGGGGCCACTGACCAGCTTCGGCCACCCCCCACCCTTGTCCGCAAAATCCTCCCACGCCGCGCGCGATGGCGCGAACGTATTCGTCTCATGCTGAAAGCCGCCGATCCCGATGCGCATCAGGTTTCCCTTGTCGTACAGATAGTCGGAAGGCGCGGCGAAGCGCCGCGCAGTGTCAATGCTTCAAGCCACGCCCCTCAATCCCGAGGCAAGAACGACGCGCCTCAATTCATGCACGCCCTCCCCAAGCGGGGTCGCGCGGATCCGGGCTCCGCCGGTCCGCTGCGACGCCCCCCTGGGGGGGAGGCGCTGCGCGCCTCGGGGGGGGGCTCACTTAGCGACTGGCATGGTGAATTCGGCGCCCTTGGCGATGCTGTCGGGCCAGCGTTGCATCACGCTCTTGTAGCGCGAGTAGAAGCGGATGCCTTCCTCGCCGTACGCATGATGGTCGCCGAACAGCGAGCGCTTCCAGCCGCCGAACGAATGCCACGCCATGGGCACCGGGATCGGCACGTTGATGCCCACCATGCCGACCTTGATCTGCCGGGCAAACGCGCGCGCCACGCCGCCGTCCGACGTGAAGCATGCCACGCCGTTGCCGAACTCATGCGCGTTGATCAGTTCCACCGCGCTGGCGAAATCCGGCACGCGCACGATGCACAGCACCGGTCCGAAAATTTCTTCGCGGTAGATATTCATGGCGGGCTTCACGTTGTCGAACAGCGTGCCGCCCAGGAAGAAACCCTTCTCGTTGCCCGGCACCTTCAGGTCGCGGCCGTCCACCACCAGGTCGGCGCCGCAGGCGATGCCGTCCTCGATGTAGCCCATCACCTTCTTGCGGTGCTGCGCGGTCACCAGCGGGCCCATTTCGGCGTCCGACTGCATGCCGTCCTTAACGATCAGCGCCTTCACGCGCGGCGTGAGGCGTTCGACGACCTTGTCGGCCACGTCGCCCACCGCCACGGCCACCGAAATCGCCATGCAGCGCTCGCCCGCGGAACCGTAGGCCGCGCCCATCAGCGCGTCGGTCACCTGGTCCAGGTCCGCGTCGGGCATGACCACCAGGTGGTTCTTCGCGCCGCCCAGCGCCTGCACGCGCTTGCCGCGCTTGGTGCCTTCGGCGTAGATGTATTCGGCGATCGGCGTCGAGCCGACGAAGGACAGCGCCTCGACGTCGGGATGCGAGATCAGTGCGTCCACCGCCAGCTTGTCGCCGTGGACCACGTTGAAGACGCCGGGGGGCAGGCCCGCTTCGGTGAGCAGTTCGGCCAGGCGCACGGACGCGGACGGATCACGCTCGGACGGCTTGAGCACGAAGGTGTTGCCGCAGGCGATGGCGACCGGGAACATCCAGCACGGCACCATCATCGGGAAGTTGAACGGCGTGATGCCGGCCACGACGCCCAGCGCCTGACGCATGCTCCAGTTGTCGATGCCGCCGCCGATCTGGTCGGAATACTGGCCCTTGAGCAGTTGCGGAATGCCGCAGGCGAACTCGACGATCTCGATGCCGCGCATCACTTCGCCCTTGGCGTCCGAGAACACCTTGCCGTGTTCGCGCGTGATCAGTTCGGCCAGCTCATCCTGGTGCTGGTCCAGCAACGCCTTGAAGTTGAAAAGGACGCGGGCACGCTTGAGCGCCGGCGTTTCGGACCACGCCGGAAAAGCCGCCTTGGCGGCGGCCACGGCCAGCGCCACGTCGTCGTTGGACGCCAGCGGGATCGACGAGGAGATCTCGCCGGTGGCCGGGTTGAAGCCGTCGGCGTAGCGGCTGCTGCCGCCGTCGTAGGGTTGGCCGTTGATGAAATGCGAAATCTTCTTCATGGATGCAAGGCTCGGTGATTCGTCAAAAATGCGGCTGGGCGGCCTGGGGCCGCCCATGCGCGGGTCTGTGGCGCCGCGCGCCATGCGGGCGCGCGGATAAGGAAGGATCAGGCAACCTCTTTCAGGATCTTGCCGATCTGTTCGAAGATCTGGCCGATCTGGGCTTCGTCGATGATGAGCGGCGGCGAGACGGCGATGATATCGCCGGTGTAGCGCACCATCAGGCCGCTGTCGAAGCAGCGCTGGAAGACTTCGGCTGCGCGTGCCCCCGGGGCGCCTGCGCGCGGCGCCAGTTCAATGCCGGACACCAGGCCCAGGTTGCGCACGTCGATGACGTTGGGCGCGCCCTTCAGGCTGTGCGCGGCTTCCTGGAACGCGCCCGACAGCTTGCGGGCGCGGCCAAACAGGTCTTCGCGGCGATAGATGTCCAGCGTGGCCAGGATGGCGGCGGCGGCCAGCGGGTGCGCCGAATAGGTGTAGCCGTGGAAGAATTCGATGCCGCCCGCCGGGCCGTTGACGATGGCGTCGTGCACTTCGCGCTTGACCGCGACGGCGCCAGCGGGAACGGCGGCGTTGCTGACGCCCTTGGCCATGGCGATGATGTCCGGCGTCACGCCGAAGAACTCGGATGCCGTGGCGGCGCCCAGACGGCCGTACGCGGTGATGACCTCATCGAAAATCAGCAGGATGCCGTGCTTGGCGGTGATCTCGCGCAGCTTTTCCAGGTAGCCCTTCGGCGGAATCAGCACGCCGGTGGAGCCGGCCATGGGCTCGACGATCACGGCGGCGATGGTCGACGCATCGTGCAGGGCGATGATGCGCTCCAGTTCCTCGGCCAGGTGCGCGCCCCAGGCGGGCTGGCCCTTCGAGTAGGCATTCTGCTCAATGTTGTGGGTGTGGGGCAGGTGGTCCACGGCGGGCAGCAGGGCGCCCGAGAACGTCTTGCGGTTGGCCGAAATGCCGCCCACCGAGATGCCGCCAAAGCCCACGCCGTGGTAGCCGCGCTCGCGGCCGATCAGGCGGGTGCGCTGACCTTCGCCGCGTGCGCGGTGGTAGGCCAGGGCAATTTTCAGTGTGGTGTCGACGGATTCGGAGCCCGAATTCGTGAAGAACACGCGGTCCATTCCCTGCGGCATCAGGCCCGCGACTGCCGTGGCGGCCTCGAAGGCGAGCGGGTGGCCCAGCTGGAAGCCCGGGGCGTAGTCCATGACGCCAGCCTGGCGGGCGATCGCCTCGACGATCTCTTCGCGGCCGTGGCCGGCATTGACGCACCACAGGCCCGCGGTGCCGTCCAGGATCTGACGGCCATCGGTGGACGTGTAGTACATGCCTTTGGCCTTGGCCAGCATGCGCGGTTGGGCCTTGAACTGCTTGTTGGCCGTGAAGGGCATCCAGAGATGGGACAGGTCGGGCAACTGGGCGGGGGCGTTCATGGTGACTCCAGGAGGGGGACAACCGCAGCCGCCGCGAAACGCGCGCGGGCAGCGGGATTCGGACGATTCTGGAACGTCCCGCGGGGAATGAAAATATACAATCCGCGCATTTGGCGCTAACTGTATAGTTGAGAGCGTTGCAACTGTACAGTTAGTCCGTGATCGACTTCCAACCCGTCCGCGGCCGCGGGGCCGCGCCCACCCTCGTCGAGCAGCTTGTCGCCGCCATCCTGCGCGCCGTCGAGGCGCAGACCCTGCGTCCGGGTATGTCCCTACCCTCGGTCCGCGAGTTCGCACGCCAGTACGGCGTCAGCACCTTTACCGTGGCCAGCGCCTACAGCCGGCTGGTGTCGCAGGGCTGGCTGGCGGCGCGGCCGGGCGCGGGCTACCGGGTGGCGTCGCCCGACGCGCCCGCCCGCCGGGTCGAACCCCTGTCCTGGGAGCCGCCGCGGCTGAACGCCGGGTGGCTGCTGTCGGACATCTTTGCCGACCATTCCATTCCCATCAAATCGGGGTGCGGCTGGCTGCCCGGCGAATGGCTGAATGAAGAAGGGCTGCACCTGGCGCTGCGCCACATGGGCCGCGTGCCCGCGATGCGGATCGCCAACTACGGCCATCCCTACGGCTACGCGCCGCTGCGCGAGACCATCGCGGCCAGCCTGAGCGCGCAGGGCATGGAGGTCGAGGCGTCGCAGGTGCTGCTGACGCAGGGGGTGACCCACGGGCTGGACACCGTGATCCGCACGCTGCTGCGACCGGGCGACACGGTGGTCGTCGAGCAGCCGGCCTACGCGAATCTCTTGCAGATGCTGCGCCTGGCCGGACTGCGCGTCATCGCGGTGCCGCGCACCGTCGACGGCCTGGACTGCGACGCGCTGGAACGCGTGGCGGCTCAGCACCGGCCGCGGGCGCTCTTCATCAATACGGCGCTGCAGAATCCCTCGGGCGCCAGCATCACCATGGCCAATGCGTTCCGCATCCTGCAAGCGGCCGAGCGGCACGGGCTGTGGGTGGTGGAAGACGACATCTCGCGCGAACTGGCGCCGGGGGTGACGCCGATGCTGGCCGCGCTGGATGGCGCGCGCCGGGTCGTCTATCTGGGCGGCTATTCCAAGGTCATCAGCCCGTCGGTGCGGGTGGGCTATGTGGTGGCGCACCGCGATCTGGTCCGCGACATCGCGCGCACCAAGATGGCGGTGGGGCTGACAACGCCCGAGATCATGGAGCGCATCGTCCACCAGGTCATCCGCGAGGGCCGCTACCGCGCCCACATCGCGCGCACCCGCGAGCGGCTGGCCGAAGCGCACACCGAAGTCGCCGAGCAGATGCGCCAGCACGGCTTCGAAATCTACGGCAGGCCGCAGGGGGGCCTGTTTCTGTGGGCGAAGGTGGCGGGAACGTGGCGCGAGCGCGGCGCCAACGGCCTGGCCGAACTGGCGCTCAAGGACGGCATCTGGCTGGCGCCCGGCTCGTACTTCGAGGCGGACGAAGCCGACACGGCGTGGGTGCGCTTCAATGTGGCGTATTCGGCGGCGCCCGCGCTGTGGCGGTTCATGCGCAACGCGGGCGCGGCGTAGGCCGGCCCGATGCGTTGCGGCCGCTGCATCAGGCCTGAATCGTCAGGCCTGAATCTTCAGACCCGTTCGTACGTGACGAAATCGTAGTCGTAGCCGTTTTCGGCAGGCTGGGGTTCGCGCGCCGTTTCCTTCCACTGGAAAGACGGCAGCAGCGGAAAGAACGCGTCGCCCTCGACGTCCGCATGGACCTCGGTGGCCAGCACGCGCCGGGCCAGCGGCAGGGCCTGCGCGTAGATCTGCGCGCCGCCGATCACGAAGGCTTCTTCGATGTCGCCGCAGGCGGCCACTGCGGCCTCCAGCGTGGGCGCCAGGATGGCGCCGGCGGCGCTGAAATCGGGATTGCGGCTGATGACGATGTTGCTGCGGCCGGGCAGGGGACGGCCCAGCGAGTCCCACGTCTTGCGGCCCATGATGATGGGATGGCCCAGCGTGCTGCGCTTGAAATGCGCCAGGTCGCCCGGCAGTTTCCAGGGCAGGGCGTTGTCGCGGCCGATGGCGCGGTTGGTGGAATAGGCGACGATCAGGGTGAGGCTGGCGGGCATGCGTGCTTGCAACGGTAAGGGTTGAGCCGGAACGACCCCGTAAGCGTAGCAAATTGCGAGAGACCGCCCGCCCGTCAGGTCCCCGCGTGTTCCAGGAATTCGGTGGCCGGCATGGGCTTGCCCAGCAGAAAGCCCTGCAGCGAATCGCAGCCCAGCCCGGTCAGGAATTTCTGCTGCGCGGCGGTCTCGACTCCTTCGGCCACGATGCGCAGGTTGAGCTGCTGCGCCAGCGCCACGATGGCTGAGACGATGGCCGCATCTTCGTTGTCGTTGTCCAGCTGGTTCACAAAGCCGCGGTCGATCTTCAGTTCTGTCGCGGGCAGCCGCTTCAGATAAAGCAGGCTGGAATAGCCGGTGCCGAAATCGTCGATGGAGATCGTGACGCCCAGCTCGGACAGGCGCTTGAGCACCGTCAGGCTGGCTTCCGCGTCGCGCATCGCGGTCGACTCGGTCACTTCGATCGTCAGGCAGGCAGGGGGGACGCCATTGCGCGCCAACGCCGAGCGCACCGTCTCGACCAGGCTGGCATGCGAAAACTGCAGCGCCGAGATGTTGACGGCGATGGTCCAGTGGCCCTGGCCGACGTCGATCCATTCGCGCATCTGGCGGCAGGCTTCGTTGATGACCCATTCGCCGATCGACAGGATCAGGCCGGTCTTTTCCGCCGTGGGAATGAACTGGTCCGGCCCGACCAGGCCGCGCGTCGGGTGGTTCCAGCGCAGCAGCGCCTCGGCGCCCATGATGGGGCCGGCCGGCGCTTCGTACTTGGGTTGGTAATGCAGGACGAACTGGCCGCGCTCCTGCGCCAGCCGCAGGTCGTGCAGCAGCTCGATCTGCTCGTGCGCGTCCGCGTTCATGGACGGCTCGAAGAAGCTGTAGCCCGTGCCGCCCAGCCGCTTGGCGTGGTACATCGCCGCGTCGGCATTGGTCAGAAGGGAGTGGGTGTCCTGGCCGTCATTCGGATAGACGGCGATGCCCACGCTGGACGTCACCAGCACTTCGTGGCCATACACCGTGACGGGGCGTGCGATGGCGTCGATCAGCCGATCCGCCACATTGGCCGCGTCGGTGGGTTCGATCACCTCGCTCAGCACGATGAACTCGTCGCCGCCCAGGCGCGCGACCGTGTCCTGCGTGCGCAAGGCCTGGCGGATGCGCTGCGCCAGGTCGATCAGGAGTGCGTCGCCGGTGTGGTGTCCGTAGGCGTCGTTGACGGCCTTGAAACCATCCAGGTCGAAGAACAGCACCGCGAAATGGCCCCGGCGGCGGGTGGCGCTTTCGATGGCCTGTTCCATCCGGTCTTCCAGCAGGATGCGGTTGGGCAGTTTGGTCAGTGTGTCGTGCAGCGCGAGTTGCACCAGCTCTTCATTGGCTTCGGCCAGCGACGAGGCCAGCGCCGACGTGCGCGCCTCGAGCCGGTTGTCCAGCACGGCCACCACCAGGGCAATCGCCAGCACACTCAGCGTGACCGCGGTCACGGCAATGGCCAGCCAGCCGGCCGAGATGCCCTCATTGGCGGCCATGCAGATGCTGCCCGCCGGAAACGCCGCGGCTTCCATGCCCGTGTAGTGCATGCCCACGATCGCCAGCCCCATGACCCCGGCGGCCAACGGGCGCGACAGCGCCACGCGCGGCCCGTCCTGCCGCAGCCGGTAGGTGATCCACAGCGCCGCGCCGGACGCGGCAATCGCGATCGCCACGGACAGCGCGAACCACGCCGGGTCGTAGTCGATGCCCGGCGACATGCGCATCGCGGCCATGCCGATGTAGTGCATCGCCGCGATGCCGGATCCCATCAGCAGCGCGCCCGCGGTCAGACGGCCCCACGGCAGTTCGTCCTTGCAGACCATCCACAGCGCGAAGGCCGAGCAACCGATGGCGATGGCCAGGGACAGCACGGTCAGGGGCAGGTCGTAGCCCATGGGGATGGGCAGGCTGAAGGCCAGCATGCCCACGAAGTGCATCGACCAGATCCCGATGCCCATCGCGAACGCGCCGCCCGCCAGCCAGAACTTCGCGGCAGGCAGACCGCTCGACGCCTTCACGCGGTTGGCCATGCCCAACGCCGTATACGACGCCAGGATGGCGACCCCTAGGGATACGAGGACGAGCGCAGGGTTATAAGTTCCAACGAGCATTTGTGGGGTCCTGTCCTAAGCGCATACAGCCGCGGCGCGGGGCACGATTTTCAATTCAATTGGTAGTCGACAGTTGCATTCCGGTCGCAAGGAGGATCCTGCTCTCGTCGCTGGCTTTTCTCACATTCTTTTTATGGGGATGGGGAATTGGGCGCGGCAACGCCAGCGGTCGGCGCGGTTCGGGCGCTCGGCATGGCGCGCCCGAAGGGCCGGTCGAAAGCAACGGGGCGCGCGGCATGCTGGACGCGCGTCCGTGGCTAAGGGATGGGTTATACCGAAATCGCGCTTCCAGAAGCTCACCAATCTTCACCTGCTGCGGGGCGTGCAAGGAATCGGACGCCGGACGGGCCTCCGGCGTGTTGCTGATATGCCCTGAAAGGCGGGCGCCGGCGCTGCCGGCGCAAGGGTCAGACCGCCATCGCGGCCGTGAGCGGCGCGTGGTGCGTGTAGCCCGACAACGAAAAGTCGCCGGGTTCGACCTTCTCGAGCCACTCGGGCTCGTAGCGGCCCGTCACGGCGAAATCGGGAATACGGTCCGAGAGCAAGAGACGGGGCGATTCATACGGCGTTCGCGTCAGTTGCTCGCGCAGCATCGGCAGGTGGTTCTCATAGATATGCGCATCGCCGATGAAATACGTGAACCAGCGCGGGGTGTAGCCGGTCAGGCGTCCGACCAGATGCAGCAGCGCCGCGCCTTCGGTCAGGTTGAACGGCGTGCCCAGGCCCACGTCATTGGACCGGATGTACAGGCACAGCGAGATCTCGCGCGTCGTCGCGTTGGGCAGGAACTGATAGAGCAGGTGGCAAGGCGGCAGCGCCATTTCCTCGATCTGCGCCCAGTTCCAGCCGTGGAACAGGATGCGGCGGTCGCCCGGGCGCTCGTGAATGGTATCCAGGCATTGCCGCAACTGGTCGACCGCCTTGTACAGCAGCACCTTCGGCACACCGCCTTCTTCAAGGTCGGCCACCTTGGCGTACCCGCGCGACAGCGCGTCTTCGATCTGCGCCGGGCGGCTGGCGTCCAGCATCTTGTAGGCCGGCCACTGGCGCCACTGCACGCCGTAGACCGGACCCAGATCGTCAGGACCTTCGCGGTAGGGGTTGGCCAGCCACTGCGCGTTTTCGTTGGCGTTCTGGTCCCAGACCTTGCAGCCGAGTTCCCGGAATTCGGCCGCGCTGCGCGAGGCGCGCAGGAAACCCACCATTTCGCCAATGGCCGACTTGAACGCCAGCTTCTTGGTGGTGACGGCGGGAAAGCCCTGCTGCAGGTCGAAGCGCAGCGAGGCGCCCGGCATGCTGAGGGTGCGGATGCCGGTCCGGTTTTCCTGCCACGAGCCGGTGTCGAGGATGGATTGAACGAGGTCCAGGTATTGTTTCATGACGATCCTTGTGCCTGCGGTCCCGGTCCGGGAAGCAAGCGCGCCGCCGCGGACGTGCCGCGGCGGCGCCTATATATGGTGAATGCCGAATTACACCACGGCCGCGCAAGCGGCTCAGGCGGTAGCGGCGGCTTCCTGCGTGTCGACGATGTCGACGGAGAACGTCATCTCGGCGGTCTTTTCCAGCATGGCCGACGCCGAGCAGTATTTCTCGTGGGAGAGTTGCACGGCGCGTTCGACGGCCGCGCGCGGCAGATTGGCGCCGGTGACGGTGAAGGCGAAGTGAATCTTCGTGAAGACCTTGGGGTCGGTGCCGGCGCGCTCGGCCTGCAGCTTGACGCTGCAACCCGTGACCGCATGGCGGCCACGCTTGAGGATCAGGACCACGTCATAGGCGGTGCAGCCGCCCGTGCCGGCCAGCAGCATTTCCATGGGGCGGGGCGCCAGGTTGTGGCCGCCGCCATCCACGGCGCCGTCCATCACGGCCACGTGGCCGCTACCCGTGCTGGCGGTGAAGAGCATGCCGGTGGGGCCGCCCCAGTCGATCGTGCATTCCATTTCAGTGAGTCCTTGAGCTTGAGCGCAGTCAATGGCTGATGATACCCGTTGCGTACAATCCCGGGCAGGAGAACCCCACCCCGCATCAGGGGTGCAGGGCGTCCGCTTTGCCTAGGAGCTGCCATGTCCACCACGTTGTCCAAATCCGGCCCCGATTCCCTGCGCCGCCGTCCCGGTCCCCTGGATGCCCTGCTGGCCGAAACCGACCGTGCGTTGCGGGTGCTTTCGGGCAACGCCAGCGCCGGCCGGGCGTATCCCGCAACCGCCCAGGAATCGCCGCAGACCCTGTCGGTGCAAGAAAAGCGCCACGCGGCCGGCCTGATGCGGGTCAACCACGTCGGCGAGGTCTGCGCCCAGGCGCTGTACCGCGGCCAGGCGTCGGTGTGCAAGGAAGCCGGCCCGCGCGCGCTGCTGCTGAACGCCGCCGCCGAAGAAGTCGACCATCTGGTCTGGTGCAACGAGCGCCTGAACGAACTGGGCAGCCGGCCCAGTCTGCTCAATCCGGTCTGGTACGCGGGATCGTTCGCCCTGGGCGTGATGGCCAGCGTGGCCGGCGTGCCGCGCAATCTGGGCTTCATGGCCGAAACCGAAAAGCAGGTCGAGGCCCATCTGGACGAACACCTGCGCACCTTGCCGGTGCAGGACGAGCGCTCGCGCCAGATCGTCCAAAAGATGAAGGACGACGAGGCCCAGCACCGCGCCAGCGCCGAACAGGCAGGGGGCGTGCCGCTGCCGGCGCCCGTGAAAATGGCCATGCGCGCCATGTCCAAGGTGATGACGACCACCGCCTATTGGATCTGATCTGCCCACTTGAAACCGCGCCTGCAAAAAATGTTGCAATGCGCAAATTTGGCCGCCTCGTGGTGCGTAATGCACCATTTTGGTGCGCAGGCCAGGGTGGGAATACCCGCTATCGTTCAGGGTTAGTCCGAAAGGGGAAAACCCGTTCGGCAAAAACCCCGTTTTTGGCCAGGACATTGCCTGGCGCGGGTTTCCAGAGGGGCGCCGCGATTCTTGCAGCAAAAAAGCAACGCGGCGGGCGCCTCAGAAAATAGCGCAAAAAAAATCTTGCAACGCACAAAAAACGTAGGTACTATTCAGTCATTGGATGTTGAAACGCAGACGGCGCGGTGAAAACCCCGGAAGCGCAGCGAGCTGAAGTCCCGCTCCCAACATGCCACGGTTGTCTCCTCCACCCTCCTCCTTTGGTGGATTTAGCCCGAGATCTCACGATCTCGGGCTTTTTTTTGCCCTGAATCGTTGCGTCCCTATTTGTAAGCGATGACGGCAAAAACCCGCGCAACGCCTCCCTGCGCGGGACCCTCGGGCCTTCGCGTTTTCCCTTGCTTATTTCGCGTGCCCAGAGGCGGAACGCTCTACAATCCCCCACATGAAACCAGCACTGCCAGGCGCCCCGGCGCCAGCGCGTTCCAGTCACATGCGCGGCGGACGGAAAGCCCGCCTGCGCGCGTTACGTTCTGTGCCTCGGAATTGCACTTCCTTATCCCTCCCATATATGGGCGTTACACCTGCCTCCGATAATGGCGGGCCTGTCTCGATAGACCAACCAGAGGTGATCCAGTGACCTGGCTGTATATATGCGTGGTCGCGTTCATGGTGGGGGGACTCATCGTGGCGTCCGAACGCTGGCATGGCGCCTTTACCGGCGATAGCGACCTCAACAAGCCCCAAGCCAACCACTCCCGCGCGACGCCTCGCGTCGGCGGTCTGGCTGTGCTTGCCGGTACGCTGGCTGGCCTGCTGGTCCTCGGACCCAGCAACATGACCCTGACCTGGCTGTGGCCCGCGCTCTTCGTCGCGGCGTTGCCCGTTTTCGTGGCCGGCCTGCTTGAAGACATTACCAAGGACATCGGCGCCAGCAAGCGTTTGCTGGCCGCTTTTCTATCCGCAGCCATCGCGTGGTGGCTGCTGGGCGGCGTCAGCCGCGTCGGCATGGCCCCTGTGGATTACGTGTTGTCGTTCTGGCCGGTGTCGCTGCTGTTCACCATGTTCGCGGTGGGTGGCTGTACCCATGCCCTGAATATCGTTGACGGCATGAACGGCCTGGCCGGCATGGTCGCCACGTTGATGGCGGTGTCGATCAGCCTTGTGGCCCTGCAGGTCGGCGATGTGCCGATCTTCCTGGTGGCCGCGGCGCTGGCGTCGGCAACCCTGGGCTTCCTGGTGTGGAACTTCCCGTTCGGACGCGTGTTCCTGGGCGATGGCGGTGCGTACTTCCTGGGCTTCATGCTGGCCGAACTGGCCGTGCTGCTGGTCGTGCGCAACCCGTCCGTGTCGCCGTTCTACGCCCTGGCGGTCCTGTTCTACCCCGTATTCGAAACCGGTTTCTCGATCTGGCGCCGCCGCTTCAAGCGCGGCGTGCCGGTTGACCAGCCCGATGCGCTGCACTTGCACCAGCTCGTGTTCCGCCGGCTGGTCCGGGTTACCTTCAGCCGCGGCCGGCGCCACGCCGTCCCCGCGCTGTGCAATGCGCTGGCGTCCCCGTACATGTGGGTCCTGGCGCTGATCG
Source organism: Achromobacter sp. (assembly GCF_032113835.1). Classification (GTDB taxonomy): domain Bacteria; phylum Pseudomonadota; class Gammaproteobacteria; order Burkholderiales; family Burkholderiaceae_B; genus Achromobacter. Next base: position 191,101 of record NZ_DAMCTG010000001.1, read on the forward strand.
GGCTGGTGCCAGCCACGATCTGGTGGGACAACGCCTGGGCCCTGAGCGCCAGCCTGGTTGTCTTTGCCAGCGTCTATATCTGGCTGTATGCGCGCCTGGTCTCCTGGCGCCGCCCGGGTTGGCTGCTGCTGCCGTCCGTGTTGCGAACCACCGATTAGTTGAGTGCCCCGGCGATCGCCGTCGGGGGCTCGGTATCCATCATCAGTCATCTTTAAAATGCCGTAAACGTTCTACGGTGAAGGGAGAGTTATGTTGCGAATCCAGGATGTGAAACTCGCTGTCGTCGGCCTTGGCTACGTCGGTCTGCCCCTGGCCGTTGAATTCGGCAAGAAGCGCCCCGTCATTGGCTTTGACATCAACACGCGCCGTATCGACGCGCTGAAAGCGGGCCACGACCATACGCTGGAAGTCAGCGACGCCGAGCTGGCCGAGGCCAGTCAGCTGAGCTACACCGCCGAACGCGCCGGATTGGGCGAGGCCAACGTGTTCATCGTGACCGTGCCCACCCCCATCGACGAATACAAGCAGCCGGACCTGACCCCGCTGGTCAAGGCCAGCGAAACGATCGGCGCGGTGCTCAAGCGCGGCGACATCGTCATCTATGAATCCACCGTCTACCCGGGCGCCACCGAAGAAGACTGCGTGCCGGTCCTGGAGCGCGTGTCGGGCCTGAAGTACAACGTGGACTTCTTTGCGGGCTACAGCCCCGAGCGCATCAACCCGGGCGACAAGGAACACCGCGTCAGCACGATCAAGAAGGTCACCTCCGGCTCGACCCCGGAAGTCGCCACGCTGGTCGACCAGCTCTACAAGGAAATCATCACCGCCGGCACGCACAAGGCGTCCAGCATCCGCGTGGCCGAGGCCGCCAAGGTGATCGAAAACACGCAGCGCGACGTGAACATCGCGCTGATCAACGAACTGGCCCTGATCTTCAACAAGATGGGCATCGACACCGAAGCCGTGCTGCAAGCCGCCGGCACCAAGTGGAACTTCCTGCCGTTCCGTCCGGGTCTGGTCGGCGGCCACTGCATCGGCGTGGACCCCTACTACCTGACGCACAAGGCGCAATCCATCGGCTACCACCCCGAGATCATCCTGGCGGGCCGCCGCCTGAACGACTCGATGGGCAGCTACGTGGTGTCGCAGCTGGTCAAATGCATGACCAAGCGCCGCATTCACGTGCAGGGCGCCCGCGTGCTGGTGATGGGCCTGGCCTTCAAAGAAAACTGCCCCGACCTGCGCAACACGCGCATCGTGGACATCGTCCGTGAACTGGGCGACTACAACGTCGACGTGGACATCTACGATCCGTGGGTCGACGCTGACGAAGCCATGCACGAATACGGGCTGACCCCGGTGGCCAAGCCCGACGAGGGCAAGTACGACGCCGTGATCCTGGCCGTTGCGCACAACCAGTTCAAGGACATGGGCGCCGAAGGCATCCGCAAGCTCGGCAAGCCGCAACATATCCTGTACGACCTGAAGTACGTGCTGTCGCCCGCTGAATCCGACATCCGTCTGTAAGGGGATTTCGCCATGACCACACGATTCGAGACTGTCACGCAGGAACTGGCCGCCGCGCCGCGCAAGTGGCTGGTGACCGGCTGCGCCGGCTTCATCGGTTCGAACCTGCTGGAAACCCTGCTCAAGCTCGGCCAGACCGTGACCGGCCTGGACAACTTCGCCACCGGCCATCAGCGCAACCTGGACGAAGTTCAGGCTTCCGTTTCGCCGGAGCAATGGTCGCGTTTCACCTTCATCGAAGGCGACATCCGTGACCTGGACGCCTGCCGCCGCGCAGCCGAAGGTGTGGACTACGTGCTGCACCAGGCCGCGCTGGGCTCGGTGCCGCGTTCGCTCAACGATCCCATCACGACCAACGAGGTCAACATCAGCGGTTTCCTGAACATGCTGGTGGCGGCGCGCGACGCCAAGGTGAAGTCGTTCGTCTATGCGGCGTCCAGCTCCACCTACGGCGACCATCCGGCGCTGCCCAAGGTCGAGGAAAACATCGGCAAGCCGCTGTCGCCTTACGCCGTGACCAAGTACGTCAACGAGCTGTACGCCGACGTCTTCGCGCGTTCGTATGGCTTCGAGACGGTGGGCCTGCGCTACTTCAACGTGTTCGGCAAACGGCAGGATCCGGACGGCGCCTACGCCGCCGTGATCCCCAAGTGGACCGCCGCGATGATCCAGGGCAAGGACGTCACCATCAATGGCGACGGCGAGACCAGCCGCGACTTCTGCTTTGTGGAAAACGCGGTGCAGGCCAACATCCTGGGCGTGCTGGCCGCGCCGGAGGCCCGCAACCAGGTCTACAACGTGGCCGTCAGCGGCCGCAGCACGTTGAACCAGCTGTTCGGCTTCCTGGTGCAGGCCCTGGGCAACCAGGGCGTGGACTACGGCAAGCAGCCGGTTTACGGTGACTTCCGCGCGGGCGATGTTCGCCACTCGCAGGCCGACATCGGCAAGGCCAGCCGCCTGCTGGGCTACGCGCCCACGCACACGGTGCTGCAAGGCCTGGAAGTCGCCATGCCCTGGTACACGCAATTCCTGCGTTGAAAGCACTCGTCCGAAAACTCGGCAACATCCACCCGGATCATCAGCGCATCTTCAAGGGCGCGTTCCGGGTGGCGGTGTTTCTGCTGCTGGGCAAGGCCGCCGGCGCCATCAAGGAGATGGCGGTGGCGTACCGCTACGGCGTCAGCGACGCCGTGGACGCCTACCAGTTCACGATGACCATGGGCACCTGGCTGCCGGTCACGATCGTGGGCGTGCTGTCGGTGGTGCTGATCCCGGTGCTGGTGCGCCTGGCGCGCACCGGCGGGGCCGAGAAAGAACTCTTCATCCGCGAGCTTCAGGGCTGGGTCGCCGCCGCCGGCGTCGCACTCGCCTTGCTGACGTGGTTTGCCTGGCCGTACGTGGTGGATTGGCTGGGGCAGGGCCTGTCGGCGCAAGTGCGCGCCATGACGGGCGACCTGCTTGTCGCCTTCGCGCCCGTGTCGGCCCTGCTGCTGATCGCGGGCATCAGCGCCGCGCGGCTGCGCGCGCAGGAACGCCACGTCAACACGCTGCTCGACAGCGTGCCTGCCGTGGCGACGCTGGCGTGGGTCATGCTGGCCGTCAGCGCCGAGGGCGTCGGCCCCCTGCTGTGGGGCACGCTGGTCGGTTACGCGATTCAGACCGTCTGGCTGGCCTGGCTGGCCGCGCGTGCCGACGGCGGCTTCTGGGGCGCGCCGCGCCTGTCGCTGAAGTCGCCGCACTGGCCCGAGCTGATGAGCGCGGCCGGCGTGATGCTGATCGGCCAGGTCGCCATGAGCTTCGTCGGTCCGCTGGATCAATACGCCGCCGCCAACCTCGGCGCGAATGCCAACGCCACGCTGGGCTACGCAAGCCGGCTGCTGTCCTTGCTGCTGGGCATCGGGGCGGTGTCCGTGGGCCGCGCCGCGCTTCCCGTGCTGGCCGACGTGCAGGCGCGTGGCGATACGGCGCGTGCGCGCAGCATGGCGCTCAAGTGGTCGCTGCTGATGGTGTTGGCGGGCGCCGCCGCCGTGGCGCTGGGATGGGTCCTGGCGCCGTGGGGCGTGTCGGTGCTGTTCCAGCGCGGCGCGTTTACCGCGGAAAACACCGAAGCTGTCGCGCACGTCCTGCGCTGGGGACTGCTGCAACTGCCGTTCTACTTCGGCGTGCTGATCCTGGTGCAGCTTCTGGCCAGCCAGAATCGCTACCGCATCATGGCCGCCATCGCCGTCGCCAACTTTGCGCTGAAGGCCGTGCTGAACACCGTGCTCGCGCCCCGCATGGGCGCGGCCGGCATCATGCTGGCCACCAGCCTCATGTATGTGCTGTCCTTCGCGTGCTACCTGGCGGTGGCCATGCGCAAGGCCGAACCCAAGGAGGCCGATTGAATGTCCGTTGCCGACTCCGCTCGTCCGGCGCGCGTGTTGCTGTTCATCCATTCCCTGCATGGCGGGGGCGCTGAGCGCGTCGCCGCGGACCTGAGCGCCCACTGGGCGGCCGAGGGCAGCGAGGTCATGGTGGTCACGCAGGCCAGCGCCGACGGCGACGTGTATGCGCTGCATCCCAAGGTCCGGCGCGAAGTCCTGCACACGGCGGGCGAGGGCGGCGGGTTGCGCGGCATCCTCAGCAACATCCAGCGCGTGCGCGCGCTGCGCCGCGTCGTCAAATCGTTCCGGCCCGACATCGTGCTGGGCATGATGACCACGGCGTCCGTGCTGTCCGTGCTGGCCTGCGCGGGTCTGAACTGCCGCGTCATCGCCACCGAACATACCCATCCGCCGTCGCAGACCCTGTCAGGCTTCTGGCAGCGGCTGCGCCGGCTGACGTACCCGCGCGCCGCGCGCGTCGTCGCGTTGACCCGCGGCACCGCCGACTGGCTGGAACAGCATGTGCCGGGCTCGCGGCTGGCAGTTATTCCCAATCCCGTCCACTTTCCGTTGCCGCGCGCCGAGCCCATCGTGATGCCGGCGCCGCAAGACGGCCGCAAGCGTCTGCTGGCGGTCGGCCGGCTGCATGGCGACAAGGGCTTCGACCTGCTGATCCAGGCCTTCGCGCGCCTGGCGCCGTCGCATCCCGGCTGGGACTTGGTTATTCTGGGCGAAGGCAGCGAACGCCAGGCGCTTGAAGCGCAGGTCCGCGAGGCCGGCCTGGAATCGCGCATCTCGATGCCCGGCCGCGCCGGCAATGTGGGCGACTGGTACGACAGCGCCGATCTCTATGTACTGACCTCGCGCTTCGAAGGCCTGTCCAACACCCTGCTCGAATCCATGGCGAGCGGCCTGGCGGCGGTGTCGTTCGATTGCGATACGGGCCCGCGCGAGATCGTGCGCGAAGGCATCGACGGCGTGCTGGTTCGGCCCAATGGCGACGTGCCCGCGCTGTGCAAGGCGCTGGACGCGGTCATGGGCGATGACAATGGCCGCGCGCGCATGGCGCAGGCGGCAACCGACGTGCGCGACCGATTCTCGGCCGCGCGCGTGCTGCGGAAATGGCAGGAACTTTTTGACGGCGTCCGGGCGTCGGGCCGCTAGGGCCCCGAGCGCGCCGTTGCCACGGTGAACACGAGAACAACATCATGTGTGGAATAGTCGGAATTTGGGGTCCCCTGGGGAACAAGGAACAGGTGTTGGCGGATAGCTGCCGCCGCATCCGCCACCGCGGGCCGGACAGCAATGGCTTCTGGGAAGACGCCGACGCGGGAATCGCGCTGGCGCACGTGCGCCTGGCGATCCTGGACCTGACCGAAGCGGGCCACCAGCCCATGACGTCCGCCTGCGGCCGCTACGTGATGGTGTTCAACGGCGAGGTCTACAACCACCTGGACATCCGCAAGCAGCTCGAGCAATCGGCGCTGGCGCCGGCGTGGCGCGGTCACTCGGACACCGAGACGCTCCTCGCGGGCTTTACCGCGCTGGGCATCGAAGCCACGCTGCAAGCCTCGGTCGGCATGTTCGCCATCGCGTTGTGGGACAAGGCCTCGCGCAAGCTCGTGCTGGCGCGCGACCGCATGGGCGAAAAGCCGCTGTACTACGGCTATTCCAATGCTGAACTTGTGTTCGCGTCCGAGCTCAAGGGCCTGATGCCGATTCCGGGCTTCGGGCGCAACCTGAACCGCAACGCGCTCGCGTCGTTCATGCGGCACAACTACATTCCCGCGCCGCAATCCATCTACGAAGGCATCGCCAAGCTGCCGCCCGGCACGTGGGTCGAGTTCTCGGCCGACGATACGCGCAGCCGCCGCATGCCGGAGCCGCGCGTGTACTGGTCGGCGCGCGAGGCCGCCGATGCGGCCGCGCAGTCGCGCCTGTCGTTCGACTCCGACGCGCAGGCCACCGATGCGCTTGAAAGCGTGCTGTCCAAGGCCGTGGGCGGCCAGATGCTGTCCGACGTGAGTCTGGGCGCGTTCCTGTCCGGCGGCATCGATTCGTCGACGATCGTGGCGCTGATGCAGGCGCAAAGCTCGCAGCCGGTGCGCACGTTCGCTATCGGCTTTCACGAGAAGGGCTACGACGAGGCGCAGCACGCCAAGGCCGTGGCCACGCATCTGGGCACCGATCACACCGAACTCTACGTCACCGCGGACGACGCGCTGGCGGTCGTTCCCACGCTGGCCGACATGTATGACGAGCCCTTTGCCGACTCGTCGCAGATTCCCACGTCGCTGGTCACGCGCATGGCGCGCCAGCACGTAACGGTGGCCTTGTCGGGCGACGGCGGCGACGAACTCTTCGGCGGCTATTCGCGTTACTTCCGCGTGGACAACTGGTGGCGCCAGTTCGAACGCGTGCCCGGGCTGCTGCGCAAGCCGGCCGGCGCGATGCTCAGCGCCACCACCCATCTTCCCGGCCGCGGCGCATGGCGCGGCAAGGTCGGCAAGCTGGGCGAGCTGCTGCGCGCCGATACGCGCGGCGAGTTCTACCGCCAGTTCGTCTCGTACTGGGCGGACCCGGCCAGCGTCGTGAAGGGCGGCGTCGAACCCGGGTCGGTGTTCGAACGCGCCATGCAGGGGTCGTTCTTCGAGTCGATGATGAAGCTCGACACGGTCACCTATCTGCCCGACGACATCCTGGTCAAGGTGGACCGCGCCGCAATGGCCGTCAGCCTGGAAACCCGCGTGCCGCTGATCGACCACCGTGTTTACGAATTCGCCTGGAGCCTGCCGCACCAGTACAAGGTGCGCGGCAACACGGGCAAGTGGCTGCTTCGGCAGGTGCTGCATCGCCATGTGCCGCAGGCGCTGGTCGACCGTCCCAAGCGCGGCTTCGCCGTGCCGCTGGCCGCGTGGCTGCGCGGCCCCCTGCGCGAATGGGCCGATGCGCTGCTGGATCCGGCGCGCCTGCGCCAGGAGGGCTGGTTCGAACCCGAACCCATCCTGCGCAAATGGCGTGAACACACGTCGGGACATCGCAATTGGGACAGCCATCTGTGGGGCGTGTTGATGATGCAGGCCTGGCTGGACCGCTACCGCGCGGGAATGGACCAAGGGGGACCGATTGAGGACCGTTGACGAATGAAAATACTGATGCTGGTCAGCTCCATGCACGCCGGCGGCGCGGAACGCGTCGCGGCGACCCTGGTCAACGCATGGTCCGAGCGCGGCGACACCGTCATCCTGACGCCCACCTACTCGTCCAAGGGCACCTGCTTCTACCCCCTGTCTGACAAGGTCCAGCTTTCGTGGCTGGCTGACCTGGCCGGCACCCGGGTGTCCGGCGGGATGGCGGCCTTCAAGCGGCTGCTGGCCCTGCGCAAGCACATACGTGATTCGCGCCCCGACGTGGTCGTGTCCTTCCTGACCAACGTCAACGTGGCCGCCATTCTGGCCACGCGCGGCTTGAACGTGCCGCTCATCGTCTGCGAGCGCACCAATCCGGTCGCCGAAACCACCACGGGTTCCGTCTGGCGCAAGCTGCGCCGCGTGCTCTATCCGCGCGCCGACATGGTGACCGTGCAGGCCGAAGACACCGCCGGTCCGTTTGCGCGCCAGGTGCCCGGCATCCGGCGCCTGGCCGTCATCCCGAATCCGCTGCCCGCGCCGCTGCTGGATGCGCCGCTGGTGCAGCAGCGCCACGAGCCCGGCCCGCGCGAGCTGATCGCGATGGGGCGGCTGGTGCCCGACAAGCAGTTCAACCTCCTGATCGACATCTTTGCGCAGCTTGCGCCGGAGTTTCCCGACTGGAACCTGCGCATCTGGGGCGAAGGCCCCGAGCGCGAGGCGCTGCAGCAGCAGGTGGCGCGTCTGCGCCTGCAATCGCGCATCAGTTTGCCGGGACGCACCGAAGTGCCTTGGGAAGAACTGGCGCGCGGGCAGGCCTTCGTGCTCAGTTCGCTGGTCGAGGGCTTTCCGAATGTGCTGCTTGAAGCCATGTCGCTGGGCTTGCCCTGCGTGGCGTTCGATTGCCCCAGCGGTCCGCGCGAGATGACGCGAGACGGCCAGGACGCGCTGCTGGTGCCGGCGGGCGACCGGGTCGGGATGACCGATACGCTGCATCGCCTGATGAGCGATGTGTCGCTGCGCGAGCAACTGGGCGCGCGCGCCGCCGTCGCCGTGCGCCAGCGCTATGCGTTGTCCAGCGTGCTGACCGAATGGGATGAACTGTTCGAAGCGGTGCGGGAGGGGCGATGAGCACCCGGCCGCTGCGCATTCTGCATGTCATCACTGGGCTGGGCCAGGGCGGCGCCGAATCGGTGCTGACGCGTCTGGCGACCTGGCCGCAGGCGGACGTCGAGCACACGGTCGTGTCGCTGACCGATGACGGCCTCTACGGCGAGCGTCTGCGCGCGGCGGGCGTCGCGGTGCATGCGCTGGGCATGAAGCGCGGCCGCGTCAGCCTGGGCGGCTTCCTCGCGTTGCGGCGCCTGATCGCCACGACCCGTCCCGACGCCGTGCAGACGTGGATGTATCACGCCGACCTGATCGGCGGCCTGGCTGCCCGCCTGGCGGGTGTTCGCGCCATCGCCTGGGGCATCCGCAATTCGGGCGCGCACCTCGAGCGCAGCAGCCGGTCGGCGCGGCTGGTGCTGCGCGCCTGCGCGATGCTGTCGGGCAGCGTGCCGCGCGCAATCGTCTGCGCGGCGCAGAACGCCGCCGAGCGCCACGCCGAAAAAGGCTACCGCCGCGATCGCATGGTCGTGATCTCCAACGGCTACGACTTGTCGCGCTACGCGCCGGATCCGCTGGCGCGCGCCCGCGTTCGCGCCGCCTGGGGCCTGTCCGAGGACGTGCCCGTGATCGGCTGCGTGGCGCGCTGGGACCCGCTCAAGGACCACGCCAATCTGCTGCGCGCCGTGGCCGCGCTGGTGCGCGATGGACGCGACGCCGGATTGCGCTGCGTGCTGATCGGTCGCGACATGACCGAAGGCAATGCGCAACTGGGCGCCTTGCTCGACAAGCTGGACCTGCGCGACCGCGTGGTGCTCAACGGTCCTAGCGACGACGTACCCGCCGTCATGAACGGGCTGGACCTGCACGTACTGTCCAGCTGCGCCGAAGGCTTTCCGAACGTGGTGGCCGAGGCCATGGCGTGCGGCGTGTATTGCGTGGTGACCGACGTGGGCGACGCCGCCTACATCGTCGGCGACACCGGCGTGGTGGTGCCGCCCGAGCAGGCCGAGGCCCTGGCCCGCGGCATCGAGTCCGCGTTGTGCGACGTGGCCGCACGCGGCCGCGAGCGTTCAGGCGAGCCCGGGCGCGCGCGCGTTCTGGAACACTTTGATCTTGCGCGCATGGTGCAAAGCTACATCGCCGTCTGGCGCCGTATTTCTGGAGTCCAAGCATGAGCGCCGGACGCTGCCTGCTGTTTGTCGTCAACAACCCGGCGTTCTTCATGTCGCATCGTGTGCCGGTCGCCGTGGCCGCACAGAAGGCGGGCTACGACGTCCACGTCGCGACGATGGATGGTCCGGCGGTGGCCGACATCCAGGCGCTGGGCATGACACATCACCCCATTCCGATGACGCGCAGCGGCAAGCATCCGCTGCAGGAACTGGGCACGCTGCTGGCGCTGGTGCGCCTGTTCCGCCGGCTGCGTCCCGATGTGGTGCACCTGGTCACCATCAAGCCCGTGTTGTACGGCGGCATCGCCGCGCGCATCGCCCGTGTGCCCGGCATGGTCGCGGCGATCTCCGGACTGGGCTTCGTGTTCCTGTCCAACTCGCTGAAGATGCGGCTGGTGCGCGCCGTGGTGGCGCGCCTGTACCGCATCGCGCTGGGCCATCCGAACAGCCGGGTGATCTTCCAGAACGCCAATGACCGCGATCTGCTCAAGTCCCTGGGCGCCGTGCGTGAGGACCAGGTGGTCATCATCCGCGGCGCGGGCGTCGACCTGGACGCCTACCGGCCCACGCCGGAGCCGCCCGCGCCGCCCGTCGTCGTGACGATGGTGGCGCGCCTGCTGCGCGACAAAGGCGTTCAGGAGTTCGTGCAGGCGGCGAAACTGCTGCGTGAACGCGGCGTGCCGGTGACGATGCAACTGGTGGGCGGTCTGGATGCCGGCAATCCGGCGTCCGCCACGCAGGCCGACGTCGACGCCTGGCAGCAGGAAGGTTGTGTAGAGGCGCTGGGCGAGCGCTCGGATGTGGCGGCGCTGTACGCGGCCGCGCACATCGCGGTGCTGCCTTCCTATCGCGAAGGCCTGCCGAAATCGTTGATCGAGGCCGCGGCCTGCGGGCGGGCGGTCGTGACGACCGACGTGCCGGGCTGCCGCGATGCCATCGAACCGGACGTGACCGGCCTTCTGGTGCCGGTGCGCGATGCCGCGGCGCTGGCTGACGCCATTGTGCGCCTTGCTGAAGACGCGGCGTTGCGCCAGTCGATGGGTACGGCGGGCAGGGCGCTGGCGGAGCGCGAGTTCGACATCAACCAGGTCGCTCGCATCCACGTCGCGCTGTACGACGCGCTCAGCGCCTGATCGCGTCGATCCAGAAACGCGTGGACGGGTCCTGCTGGCTGGGCTGGGGCGCGTCCAGCTCGCGCATGATGTTCTTGGCCAATACCTTGCCGAACTCGACGCCCCACTGATCGAACGGGTTGATGCCCCAGATCACGCCCTGCGTGAACACCTTGTGCTCGTATAGCGCCAGCAGCGCGCCCAGCGTGAAGGCTTCGAGGCGCGGCAGCACGATCAGCGACGACGGCCGTCCGCCCGGATGTACGCGGTGCTGCGCCAGGAGGCGCGCGCGCGCCGGATCGCGTTCCGTGACGGAGGTCTCCGCCAGGGCTTCCTCAAAGGTCTTGCCGCGCAAGAGCGCCGAGCGCTGCGCCAGGCAGTTCGCCACCAGCAGCTCGTGGTGACGGGCATAGGCATGGTCGGGCTGTTCGCACAGGATGAAATCCACGGGCGCGCCCGCCGCGTCCTGATGCAGCCACTGGAAAAACGTGTGCTGGCAATCCGTGCCCGACATACCCCACACCGCGGGGCCGGTCGGCACACCGGCAGGGCTGCCGTCGGCGGTCGCGACCTTGCCCAGCGATTCCATTTCAAGCTGCTGGGCCCACGGCACGATGTGATACAGCCGCGAATCGTAGGGCGTGATGACCAGCGAGTCGTAGCCCAGCACGCTGCGGTTGGCCACGCCGGCAAGCGCCATCTGCACGGGGGCGTTTTCGGCCAGCGGCGCGTTGCGGAAATGCTCGTCCATGGCCGCGGCGCCCGCCAGCAGCTGGTCGAAGGTGTCGTTGCCGAGCGCCAGCGCAACCGGCAGGCCGATGGCGGACCACAGCGAATAGCGCCCGCCCACCCAGTCCCAGATCTGGAAGATGTGATCGGGCAGGATGCCCAGGTTCAGCGCCGCCTCGACATTGCAGGTGATCGCCACGACCTGCTTGATGGGATCGGCGACGCCGGCCTCGCGCAGCCAGTTCATCGCCACTTCGGCGTTGGCCAGCGGTTCGGTCGTGGTGAACGATTTGGACGCGACGATGACCAGCGTGTTGTGCGGATCCAGGCGGCTCATCGCGTCGGCGACCGAGTGCGAGTCCACATTGGAGGCGAAGCGCACCTCACGGCGCGCGCCCTCGTGGCGCAGGGCGCGGGTGACCATGCGGGGGCCCCAGTCGCTGCCGCCGATGCCCAGATGCAGCACGCAGCTGTAACGGCCCGCCGCATCGGCCGCGCGCACGAATTCACGCATGCGTTCGCGCTCGGCCAGCACCGCCTTGGCCACCATGGCGGGCGGCTCGGCCGCGCGCAGGGCGGTATGCCAGGCGGCGCGTCCTTCAGTCCAGTTGGCGTGGCCGCCGTCAAAAAGCTGCGCGCGGCAGGCCTCGAAGTCCTGCTGCACCAGCAGCGCCTGCGAAGCGGCAAGCAGTTCGGGCGACTGCGCCTGGGCGCTCAGGTCCAGGCGCAGTCCCGGCGCATTGATGAGACGCAGCGTCTGGCCGTCCCGGGATGCCGTGCGTGTTGCGGCGATGAACTGCTGCCACGCGGGGCTGTTGGCTAACGACATGGGCGGATCAGAAAGGCAGAGTGGCGTTCGGGGCGAGCTTGCCGAGTTCGCGGCGGAAGTCGGCCTGGATGCGCGCGAGCGCCGCTTCGCTTTGCGCTTCGAAACGCAGCACGACGACCGGCGTGGTGTTCGACGGCCGCGCCAGGCCAAAGCCGTCGGCGTATTCGGCGCGCACGCCGTCGATCGTGATCACGCGTTTGGCGTCGGGGAACTGACCCTGGTCTTGCAGGGCCTTGACCAGCGTGAACGGCTGGCCTTCTTCCATTTCCAGCTTCAGTTCCGGTGTGGACACGTCCTGCGGCAGGGCTTCCAGCGGCTCGCAGGCGTCGGCAAAGCGAGAGACGATCTCCAGCAGACGCGCGCCGGTGTAGAGGCCATCGTCAAAGCCGTACCAGCGTTCCTTGAAGAAGATGTGCCCGCTCATTTCGCCGGCCAGCGGCGCGCCGGTTTCGGCCAGCTTGGCCTTGACCAGCGAGTGGCCCGTCTTCCACATCAGGGCGGTGCCGCCGGCCGCTTCGACCGACAGGCCGACGTGGCGGCTGCACTTGACGTCATAGATGATGGTGGAGCCAGGATTGCGCTCGAGCACGTCGCGCGCAAAGAGGACGAGCTGGCGGTCGGGCCAGATGATCTGTCCGGACTTGGTGACCACGCCCAGGCGGTCGCCGTCGCCGTCAAAGGCCAGGCCAAGCTCGCAGTCGGTCTCGGCCACGTGCTTGATCAGGTCTTGCAGGTTCTTGGGTTCGGCGGGATCGGGGTGATGGTTGGGGAAGTTGCCATCCACCTCGCAGAACAGTTCGTCGACTTCGCAGCCCAGCGCGCGGAAGAGCTGCGGCGCGACCGCGCCGGCCACGCCGTTGCCGCAATCGATGGCGATCTTCATGGGACGCGCGAGCTTCACGCCCGAGGCAACGCGGGCGATGTAGGTCTGCGCCAGGTCGAGCTGGCGGCGCGTGCCGGCCTCCGACGCGGGCGCCGGCGCGTCACCGTTCATGGTCTGCGCCAGTTGCTGGACGTCGTCGCCGTACAGCGCGCGCCCGCCCATCATCATCTTGAAACCGTTGTACTTCGGGGGATTGTGGCTGCCCGTGATGGCCACGCCCGAGCCCGTCTGCATGATGTTCGCGGCAAAGTACACGAGCGGGGTGGGGACCATGCCGACGTCCAGCGTGTCCACGCCACCTTCCAACATGCCTTCCTGCAGCGCGAGCGACAGCATTTCGCTGCTGAGGCGGCCGTCGCGGCCAACCACCAGCGTCTGCACGCCTTGCTCGCGGGCGCGGGCGGCAAGCGCCACGCCGAGCGACCGGGCGAAGGCGGCGTCGATCAGGTCCGGCACCGTGCCGCGAATGTCATATGCCTTGAAAACAGAAGCCGGAAATTGTGTATTGTTGCCCACGACGGTTCCTTGATTAGGGGGACAGCGCGGCGGCTGCGGGGTAATGGTTTACCCGTGCATCCGCGCCGCTATGGCAAGGGCCAAAGCTGGATTATCCCCCATCGGCGCTGGGGGCTTCATCCTTCGGGCGGAGTAGGGCATTTACCCGGGGCGGCCTGCCCCGCCGTGGTGCGGCGCATGGGGCGCTGCCGCCTGTTTCCGGTGCACGTCCGCGGCCGGAAAAGGCAGCTTCCCGGGCAGCCGCGCATGGCATAAAAGTTGCTCGTCATCCGAAGGTGATACGCTTGCCGGGCAAGCAGAAAGACCAGGAGGGGCCATGGGCGCCAAAGTTTCCACAGTCATGTCATCGGGCGGCGCCACAAGCAGGCGGGGACCACCCACGGACTTTGCCGGTCCGGCGGCCGGCCGCGAACGCAGGCTCGATATCCACGTCTTTGCCGCCGCAACGGGCGATCTGGCCACCGGCCGCGCCTGGGAACGCAGCGTCTGGCGCGATGCCCGCGTCCTGATCGCCGAATGCCCGGCGCCGCATTTGGCGGCTTCGATCGAAAGCGCGCTGCGCACGGTCGCCGCCAGCGTGGCGCGTGACCGCGGCTGGCAGGCCGCCGGCACGGTGTCTTTCTCGCTCGACGACCGCAGCGGCGTATTCCGCGTCATCGACGCGCAGGCGCGGGCCCGCACGCCGGACGTGCCGGTCCCCGAACACGATTCCATCGCGGCGCACGTGCTGGAAGTGCGCATCGACGGCTGCGGCGACCGCCGCCTGCCGTGCACCCACCTCATGGTTTGCGGCGCCACCCGCGGCGAAGTCCTGCGCCGCGCCTACCGCGCCTTGTCCGAATTGCCCGGACCCGCCGGCGTGGACCGCGCCTTCCTGATGGAGCGCATCGCCTCCCGCGCCTTCTGCTCGGGCATGACGGGCACCCGGCTGGACCAGGCGGTCGGCTGACCGGCCCGACACACACCCGCAAGGGGCTTCGGCGGGCGCCGCTCAGCCCCTACAATAGTCCGCACATCCGATGAACAGCGCCCGGCCCTGGCGGCCGGGCCGACTCTCTGTGCGGCATCCATGACACTGCTGAGCGATCTCCAGGCCCTCTTGGGCGACTCCCACGTGCTGACCGGCGCGGACGCGGATTCCTATGTGCTGGATTGGCGCCGGCGCTATCGTGGCGCGGCCCTGGCGGTTGTTCGCCCCGGTTCCACGGCCGAAGTCGCCGCCGCGATCAAGCTGTGCGCACAGCATGGGGTACCGGTGGTGCCGCAAGGCGGCAATACCGGCCTGTGCGGCGGCGCCACGCCGGACGACACCGGCACCGCCGTCGTCCTGTCCACCGCGCGGCTCACCGCGGTGCGCGCACTGGACACCGACAACGACACCATCACGGTCGAGGCCGGCTGCATCCTGCAGGCCGTGCAGGAGGCCGCCGCCGCCGCGAACCGCCTGTTCCCGCTGAGCCTGGCGGCCGAAGGCAGCTGCACCATCGGCGGCAACCTGGCCACCAATGCCGGCGGCACGCAGGTGCTGCGCTATGGCAACACGCGCGACCTCACGCTGGGCCTGGAGGTCGTGACCGCCGAAGGCGAGATCTGGGACGGTCTGCGCGGCCTGCGCAAGGACAACACCGGCTACGACCTGCGCGACCTGTACATCGGCAGCGAAGGCACCCTGGGCATCATCACGGCCGCGACCCTCAAGCTGTATCCGCGCCCCGTGGCGTCCTGCACGGCGCTGCTGACGCTGGACAGCATCGACAACGCCGTCGAGGTCCTGTCCCGCGCCCGTTCCGGCTTTGGCGCATCGCTGACCGGATTCGAACTCATGAGCGGCGCCTGCCTGCAAGGCGTGGTGCGCCTCTTCCCGCAGCAGCGCCTGCCTTTTGAAGGCGAGTCGGCGGCTTCGCCCTGGTTCGCGCTGCTGGAACTGTCCGACAGCGAAAGCGAGACCCACGCCCGCGAGCGCTTCGAGGCCGTGCTGGGCGACGCCATCGAGGCCGGCCTGGTGAACGACGCTGCCATCGCCGCCAATGTCTCGCAAAGCAAGGCGCTGTGGCACCTGCGCGAGAGCATTCCGCTGGCCGAAGCCGAGCTCGGCAAGTCGGTCAAGCACGATGTGTCGATCCCCATCTCGTCGATCGCCGGATTCGTCCACAAGACCAACGCCTTGCTGCAGGCGCGCTTTCCGGGCGTGCGCCACGTGATCTTCGGCCATCTGGGCGACGGCAACCTGCACTACAACGTGGCCCATGCGCCGGGGCAGACCGAAGCCGAGCTGCTGGCGCTGCAAGGCGAGATCTATGGCGTCGTGCATGACAGCGTGCACGCGCACAAAGGGTCCATCAGTGCCGAACACGGCGTGGGCCAACTGAAGCGCGACGAGCTGCCGCGCTACAAGAACCCTGTCGAACTTGCGCTGATGCGCCGGATCAAGCGGGCGCTGGATCCCCAGGGCCTCATGAACCCCGGCAAGGTGCTGCAGGCATAACGCGGCCAGGATCGCAGACCATGGCAACCCCTCCCGCAGCGGGCGCGAATCACCGGGTGCTGATCGTTGAGGACGACCACATCATCGCCGGCAACCTGTACAGCTTCCTGGAGGTGCGGGGCTTTCTGCCCGACGTGGCCTACAGCGGACCCGCGGCCCTGCAACGGTTGCAGGAGCAGCGCTTTGACGCCGTGTTGCTGGACATCGGCCTGCCGGGCATGGACGGCAACGCCGTGCTCCACGCCATGCGCACGGAGCGGCGGCTGGCTGTGCCGGTGCTGATGCTGACGGCGCGCGACAGCCTCGAGGACAAGCTGGCGGGCTTTTCGCACGGCGCGGACGACTACCTCACCAAGCCGTTCGCGCTGCTTGAGGTCGAAGCGCGGCTGCTGGCGCTGATCCAGCGCGCCAAAGGATCGACGGTGGACGCCGCGCGCATGTTCGGCCCGCTCCAGTTCGACGCGCGCAGCCGCGTCGTGTCGGTCAGCGGCGTGCCGGTGCATCTGACCCGCAAGGCGGGACTCATCATCGAGGTGCTGCTGCGCGATCCGGGCCGCGTGGTGACGCGCGAAGAACTGGAATCGGTCCTGTGGGGCAACGAGCCGCCCTCGTCCGATGCGCTGCGCAGCCAGGTCCACCTGCTGCGGCGCGCGCTGGCCGACGCCGGCTTTGACGGCATCGAAACCGTGCACGGCACCGGCTGGCGCCTGACGTTGCCCGGCGCCGCATCATGAGCCGCGCCACCGCCGGCACGCTGACCCAGCGCGTCGTCTGGGCGTTGACGGGCACGGTCGCGCTCTTTGTCACGGCGCTTGCCCTCCTGGCCTACCTGACGTTCGACCAGATGGAAGACGACCTGGTCAACGACATCCTGAACACCGAGATGGATCGCCTGGTCCAGCACGCGCGCAGCAGCGACGAGTTTCTGCCGCGCCACGGTGCGCGCGAGTTGGGCGGGTCCATGCGCGCGTGGCTCAGCGTCGACGGCCAGCCGCCCGCCGGCATGCCGCCCGAACTGCTGTCGCTGGAAAACGGCCTGCATCTGATCGAACCGGGCGCCTACACGTGGCACGTGATGGTGGCCGAGACAGGCCGGGGCACGGTGTATCTGCTGTACGACGCCACCGACAACGAAGAGCGGGTGCATGACTTCGGCCTCATCGTGCTGGGCGTGGGCGCGATCTGCGTGGTGCTGGCGTACGCGCTGTCGCGGCGCGTGGCGGCGGTGGCGGTTGGACCGCTGCTGGAATTGACGGACCGGCTGGCGACGTGGGCGCCGGGGGCGCCCGACATGGCGGTCACGCGCGACGACGAGGCCGGCCGCCTCATCGAGGCCTTCAACCGTGTGCAGAACCAGGTGGACCGGTCCATCGCCCGCGAGCGCGAATTCGCCAGCAACCTCAGCCACGAGGTGCGCACGCCGCTGGCGGCGATCCGCTCGGACAGCGAACTCATGCTGCTGACGCAGGCGTTGACGCCGGATCAGCAGCAGCGCCTGACGCGGGTGGTGGACAACGTGGACGACGTCATCGTCAGCCTGGAAAGCGCGCGGGCGATGGCGCGCGATCAATTGCGCGCGCCGGAGCCGGTGGATATCGCCGAATGCATGGAAGACGCCTGGCGCGGATACGCCGCCCAAGCCAAGCTGGCCGACCTGCGCTTTGACAATCAGTTGCCCGCCGGCCAGGTGCTGACGCTGGACCGCTACGCCTTGCTGACCGTGCTGCGCAATCTCGTGCGCAACGCCATCGAACACGCGGCGCCGGCCTCGCTGACGGCGTCGTTCGACACGCAGCGCGGGCTGGAACTGCGCGACGACGGAAAAGGTATTGCCGAAGGCGATCTGCCTTTCCTGTTCCGCCGCTATTTCAGCGGCCGCCTGCGCGATTCCGGCGTGGCGGGCGGTGACGAGACGGCGCGGGGGCTGGGCCTGGCAATTGCCAAGCGCGTCTGCGACATGCAGGGCTGGTCGCTCAGCGTCGAGTCCTCGCAAGCCGAAGGTCCGGCGCGCGGCACGCGCTTTCTGCTGCGTTTCGAGCCCGACGCGAGGTCCGGCCCGTCGGCGCAAATTTGACGAATTTTCGACTGACGGGTCCGTAAAGTGCGCTGGCCCGAATCGTCCGGATGTTCGTCTCCATGCCGTCCCCATTGCTGCAGTCCCCCCTGCTGCCGGCGCTGCACGCGCCGACAAGAACCCGTTATCTGCTGACCCACGTCGGGGCCGTGACGCTGCTGCTGGCCTGTATGGCCTGGTGGTCACAGGCGTCGGGACTGGACATGCGCATCGCGCGCGCGCTGTTCGATCCGCTGCTGGACGACTTTCCGCTGCATGGCAGCCGCTGGCTTGAGCTGCTGGGCCACCGGATGGTGCTCGCGCTGCCGATCAGCGTGGGTCTGGCTGCGGCGGGCGTTGCGGCGGGCAGCTACCGCATCGCGGCCTGGCGGCGCTGGCGCGGGGTGGCCTTTGCCGTCGCCATCACGTGCCTGACGGGGCAACTGCTCATCACGCAGCTCAAGCATCACACGATGCTGCCGCGCCCCTACGATCTGGAAACGCTGGGCGGCTACACGCCGTATCCGCTGCACTGGTGGACCTGGGCAAGGGCGCGCGCCGGGGGCGCCTTGCCCAGCGGCCATGCCGGCGCGGGCTACGCCTTGCTGACCCTGTATTTCGCGGGATGGGCCCTGGGCCGTCCGGCGTGGCGCTGGAGCGGACTGGCGATCGGCGTGGTGGCCGGCGTGGGGTTTTCGGCGGTGCGCATCCTGCAGGGCGCGCATTTTCTCAGTCAGACGATCTGGTCCGCCGCGCTGATGTGGCTGCTGGCGGCGGTGTTCTTCTATCCGCTGATTGCGGGGCGGGCGACTGGGCGCCCGCCCCGCGTCAGTTGAGCAGCACGCCCGGCAACCACAGCGAGAACGCCGGCACGTACGTCACCAACGCCAGCGCGGCCAGCAGCGCGCCGTAGAACGGCCAGATGGTGCGCATCACCGTTCCCACCGAGACCCCGCCGATGGCGCACCCCACGAACTGCGTGGTGCCTACCGGCGGCGTGTTCAGCCCCAGCGCGCAGTTCAGCAGCAGGACCATGCCGAACTGCACTGGCCCCATGCCGTACTGCATGCAGATCGGCAGGAAGATCGGCGTGCAGATCAGGATGGTGGCAGCCATGTCCAGAAACGTACCCAGGACGAACAGGATGATGTTGACCATCAGGAAGATGGCCCACGGCTCCGTCGAGATGGACGCCATCAGCTGCCCGGTCTTTTCGGCCACGCCATAGAAGCTGATCAGGTAGCCGAACGTGGCGGAGATGCCGATCAGCAGCAGCACCACGCCCGTCGTCTTGACCGCCTTGCTGGCGGCGCGCACGAACTGATCCCAGGTCAGCGAGCGGTAGACGAAGATCGTCAGCGCCAGCGCATACAGCACCGCCACCGCTGCGGATTCCGTCGCCGTGAAGACGCCGCTCAGGATGCCCGCGATGATCAGGACCACCACAAACAGCCCCGGCGCCGCCGCCACCAGCGAGCGGAACACGATGTGCCAGCCCGGGAAGGTGCCCGCCGGATAGCCCCGGCTGCGCGCCACGAAATAGGCGGCGGCCAGGTTGCACGCGGTCAGGATCAGGGCCGGCACCACGCCTGCCGCGATCAGCGCCGCGATGGACACCTTGCCGCCCGCCGCCAGCGTGTAGATGATGATGTTGTGGCTGGTCGGCATCAGGGCGCCCACCAGCGCCGCGTGGGTTGTGACGTTCACCGCGTAGTCGGCGTGATAGCCCTCGCGCTTCATCATCGGGATCATCACCGACCCCATCGCCGACACGTCCGCCACGGGCGATCCCGACACGCCGCCGAACAGCGTGCAGGCCACCACGTTGGACATGCCCAGGCCGCCCCGCACATGGCCCACCAGCGATTTGGCGAAGTTCACGATGCGGTCGGCTATGCCGCCGTACAGCATCAGCTCGCCGGTGAAGATGAAGAACGGGATGGCCAGGAACGAAAACGCGTTCATGCCCGAGGTCATCTGCTGGAAGGCCACCGCAAGCGGCAGGTCCTCGTACATGATGGCCGTGATGGACGACAGCCCGATGGCAAAGGCCACCGGCACGCCGATCACGAGGAACCCCATGAAAGTGAAGGAAAGCAGTGTCAGCGCCATGCCGGGACCACCTTCTGGTTGCGCAGGATCGCGATGATGTGCTCGATGGAAAAGAGCGCGATCAAGGTGCCCGACAGGGTTGCAGGGATGTACTTCCACGCGTTTGAGATCCCCAGGTTGGGAATCTTGTAGGCCGCGACGGACTCGGCCAGCACGCCGCAATTCCAGGCCATCAGCACGCCGAACAGCAGCACGAGCAAATGGATGAAGATGCGCAGCCGCCGCTGCCCGGCGGCGGGCAGGGCGTCGAGCAGGGACTCAAAGCCGATGTGGCCGGCATCTCGTACGCCGACCGCGGCGCCCAGCATGGTGACGTACAGCACCAGCAGCAGGGCAAGGCTCTCCGCCCAGGTCGGCGTGCTGTTCAGGACGTGGCGACCGAAGATCTGCAGCGAGACGGCGACGATCAGGCAGATCAGCCCGAAGACGCTGGTCCACATGCAGATCCGCGCCAGGCGGGCGCAGGCGCGCGAGTAAGCATCCAGCGGGGCAGCCAGGGCTTGCGCCCGGCCCCCCGCGGCGACATCTGGTTCATTCGTGGGTGTGGCCAACATGATGTCCTCACTGCACGGCCTGGATCTTCGCGACCAGGTCCTTCATTTCAGGCGTCGTGACGAAGCGTTCGTACACCGGCTTCATCGCGCCCTGGAACGAGGGCTTGTCGACCTGCGAGATCTGCGAGCCGGCCTTCTCGACCACCGCGCGCGACTTCTGCTCGCGCTCGTCCCACAGCTTGCGCATGTACGGCACCGATTCGCGCGCGGCCTCGCGCAGGATCTTCTGGTCGTCCGGCGGCAGCTTGTCCCACTGGCGCTTGGAGAAGATCAGGATCTCGGGCGTCATCGTGTGCTCGGTCAGCGAATAGAACTTCGCGACCTCGTAGTGATGCGCGCTCTCGTAGCTGGGAAAGTTGTTCTCGGCCGCGTCCACCAGGCCGGTCTTGAGCGACGTGTAGACCTCGCCCATCGGCATCGGCGTGGCGTTGCCGCCCATGGCTTCCACCATCGCGACGGACAGGTCCGACTGCTGCACGCGGATCTTCAGGCCCTTGGCGTCGGCCAGTGTCTTGATCGGCTTCTTGGTCGTGTACATGGACCGCGACCCGCTGTCGTACCACGCCAACCCGACGAAACCGGCGGCCTCGCACGAGCGCAGGATCTGATCGCCGATCTCGCTGTCCAGCACCTTGTGCAGATGCTCTTTCGACCGGAACAGGAACGGCAGCGACGGCACGCGCGTGGTCTGGCAGATGTTGTGCATCGCCGCGCTGGATACGCGGGACATGGCCAGCGCGCCCAGTTTCACCTGTTCGATCGAATCGTCTTCGTTGCCGAGCGCGCCGCCGGCAAAGACCTTCACGGTGATGCGGCCGTTGGTCCGTTGTTTGACCAGTTCGCCGAAGTGGCGCACGGCCTGCACAGTGGGGTAGTCGTCGGGATGGATGTCCGCGGAGCGCAGCTCGGCGGCGTGGGTGGCGGGAATCAGCGTCAGCAAGGCGGCCGCGGCCAGAACGGCGCGGCTCAGGTGAGGGTGCAGCATGTCTACCTCCAGATGGGGTACGGCGTTTCGTTGAGGGCCGTGATGGCCCCGAAGCTCTTTGATATGCACTGCCTGCTCGGGGTGGGCGCGCGCGAAGCCGCCCGTCGGGTGCTAACCGGCGCTGGCGGTTTCCTCCAGGCCCTGCACGCCGGGGTGCAGGGCGAATATCGCGCCGTCCAGCGCGCCGGGAGCGGCGTTCGCGGGACGGATCGACGTGACGAAAAGCGTGTCCATGCCGGCGCCGCCAAAGGCGCACATGGCGACCTTCGCGGCGGGCACGTCCAGGGTGCGGTCCAGGCGCCCGTCAGGGGTGTAGCGGTACACCTTGCCGGCATCGTTGCCGCAGATCCAGTAGCAGCCCGCGGCGTCCACCGCGGCGCCATCGGGGCGGCCGGCAGGCAGGGCGGGGATGAAGACACGGCGATTGGACGGCACGCCGGCATCGGTGTCGTAGTCGAAGGTCCAGACGGTCGCGCGCGACGGGTGAGAGTCGGACAGGTACATCGTCCGGCCATCGGGACTGAAGGCCAGGCCGTTGGGGACGATCAGATCTTCGAGCAGCCTGGACGTGCCGCGCGCGTCGTGGCGGTACAGCGCACCGGCGGGCCAAGCGAGGCTCATGTCGATCACCATGGTGCCCGCCAGGAACCGGCCCTGCCGGTCACAGCGGCCGTCGTTGAACCGCATGCCGGGCGCGGCATGGGCAACGGCGGCGAGTTGCCGGGGGTTGCAGGCCTCGCCGTCGCGCAACGCGTCGCATGCGTAGAGACCATCTTCCATCGCCAGCAGCCAGCCGTCGCCGCGCATCGCGATGCTGCCCGCCATCTGCGGCAACGCCCAGTGCGCGAACGCGCCGGTCTCGGGTGTCCAGCGCCACAGCGTCTTGCCGGGAATGTCGGTCCAGTAGAACGCCTTGTCCGCGCGCCGCCAGAGGGGGCTTTCTCCGACGCCGCACAACAAGGTTCCAAGACGTTCGGCGGTGATGGACATGAAAGGCTTCAGGCGTTCGGGAAGGGGAAGGGGCCGGCCTTGACGAAGGCGCCGCCCTGATAGCGCGCCGCGGGATCGTCCGCGGCCAGCGGGGGCTGCGCCTCGACCTGCGCGCGGAACCGCTCGGAAGAATCCTTGGGCGCAAAGCCCAGCACGGCCGCGCCGCTGTTGTCCCACCAACTGTCGCGGTTGGCCGACGCGCCGTACACGATGAGGTGGCCGACGTCGGGAGTGAACAGGGATCGGACGACCAGGTCGGTCAGGTCGTCGTGGCTGAGCCACGTGACCAGCATGCGCCGGTCCTTGGGTTCGGGAAACGACGAGCCGATGCGCAGGCACACGGTCTGGATGCCGTAGCGGTCGAAATAGAAGCGGGACAGGTTTTCGCCGTAGGCCTTGCTCAGGCCGTAATAGCCGTCGGGCCGCAACGGCACGCTGGCGTCCAGCGTCTGTCCCTGTTCATAGAAACCGATGACGTGGTTCGAGCTGGCGAACACCACGCGCCGCACGCCGTGCAGGCGGGCCGCCTCGTAGACGTTGTAGACGCCCTGGATGTTGGCGGGAAGGATTTCTTCGAAAGGGCGTTCGACCGACACGCCGCCCAGATGCACGATGGCGTCCGTGCCGCGCACCAATTCGGACACCGCAGAGGCGTCGGCCAGATCGCATGGAACGACCTCTTCGCCGTCTTCTGCGGGGGCCATCGCTGCCACGTCCGAGACGCGGAGGATGTCCGCATGGGCTTTCAATCGGGGACGCAGTACCAGTCCCAGGTTGCCGGCGGCGCCGGTCAATAACAAACGATGACACCGAAGGGATTCAGGCATGTTGTTGACAGCTCGGCTCATGACGCAACGCTCTGTGAATGGCGCGGTGGAGTGGACTTGTCTGGTACGTTATCGTACAACTGTCGCAAAGTATAATGAACGCCATTTTTCAGCGTCAAGCGCTGCACAACCGCTTCCGGATAATCCCTGATGAACGCTCCCGCCGATACCCCTGTCTTGCCGCAGCGTCGTCCCCGCAACCTGGCGCAAGGCCTGGTTGAAAACATTTCCGAACGCATCCGCAGCGGTGAAATCCGCCCCGGCGATAAGCTCCCCACCGAATCCGCGATCATGCGTCAGTTCGGCGTAAGCCGCACCGTCGTGCGCGAGGCGCTGTCGCGCCTGCAGGCCTCGGGCCTCGTCGAAACGCATCATGGCGTGGGGACGTATGCGCTGGAGCCCAGCGGCGGCGGCGATTTCCGCGTGGACCCGGCCGACATCGCCACCGTGCGCGACGTGCTGGTGCTGCTGGAACTGCGTATCTGCCTGGAAAGCGAGGCCGCGGGCCTGGCCGCCATCCGCCGCAGCGACGAACAATTGCAGGCGATGCGGCGCGCGCTCGATGCCTTCAAGCAGGCGCTGGATGCCGGCGGCGACACGATCACGCCGGATTTTCAATTCCATCTGCTGGTGGCCCAGTCGACCGACAACCGCTACTTCGCGGACCTCATGGCGCATCTGGGGTCGGCCATCATTCCCCGCACCCGCATCAACTCCGCCAAGTTCGCCCTCGAAGACCGCGCCGCCTATCTGGCGCGCGTGAACCTCGAACATGAAGACATCTACAGCGCGATCACGCGCCAGGACCCCGAGGCCGCCCGCGCCGCGATGCGCACGCACCTGAGCAACAGCCGCGAACGCCTGCGGCGCGCGCAATAGCGCGCAAGTCCGCCGGGCTCTGGGCGGTCCACGCCCCATGTGATGTCGTACAACGTTTGAACGAGCCGCCACACAATCGATAGATTCTGAAATCGCGTTAATCTTGGCGCGGTTTCTTTTCTGGTCATCGAGGTGGCATGGTTTCGCCCGGCATCCACGGCAGTATTTTTTCTTCATCAAGACAAGGGGTGTTCCTCGCGCGGAGGGACCTGGCATGCGTCGCCTGACACTCCGATTCATCGTCGCCATCCTGGCGCTGCTGACACTGTCGCGCTTGGGCCTGGCCTTCTGGATGTGGGACCGCGTCGAGGCTGCCGGCGGCCTGGGGCCGCTGCTGCTTGGCGGACTGCGCATCGACGTGTGCCTGCTGTCGATGGTGATTGCGCTGCCGGCGGTGTTTTCGCCGTGGTTCGGCCACCGTCCGCTTGCCGCGCGCATCACCGCATGGTGGTTCCGCGTGTGGTGGATGCTGTATGTGCTGCTGGAAGTGTCGACCCCGCAGTTCATCGCGGAATACGACACGCGGCCCAACCGTCTGTATTTCATCTATCTGCTCAATCCGAAGGAAGTGGGCTCGATGCTGTGGCAGGGCTACAAGGGCGTGCTGCTGGCCGCCTTCGTGGTGCTGGTCCTGGCGGCCTGGTTGGCGGTCAAACTGTTCCCGACGCGCACGCGCGATCCGTTCATGGGCTGGTGGAAGCGGCCCGTCGCGTCTTTCGTGATCCTGGCCCTGGTGTTCCTGGGCGCGCGCGGCACGCTGGAGCACCGCCCGATCAACCCCGCCAAGGTGGCCTTCAGTTCGGACGCCATGGTGAATTCGCTGGCGCTCAATTCGCTGTACAGCGTGTTCGACGCGGCCTATCGCATGCGCGATGAGCGCTCGTCGGCGGCGATGTATCCCAAGATGGCCGTGGACGAGATGAACGCCATCGTGCGCGAGAAGGCCGGCATGACCGGCGCGCCCATGGACGCGAAGCTGCCCAGCCTGCACGAGCAGAAGGCGACCGTGAGGCGGGACAAGCCGCTGAACGTGGTGATCATCCTGCAGGAAAGCCTGGGCGCGCAGTACGTGGGCAGCCTGGGCGGCCGCGACATCACGCCGAACATCGACCGCCTGGGCAAGGAAGGCTGGATGTTCCACCGCGCCTACGCCACCGGCACGCGCTCGGTGCGCGGCATCGAAGCCGTCACCGCGGGCTTCCTGCCCAGCGTGGCCGATGCCGTGGTCAAGCTGCCGCGCTCGCAGACGGGCTTTTTCACGCTGGCGCAGTTGCTGGGCAAGCACGGTTATCACTCGCGCTTCGTGTACGGCGGCGAGTCCCACTTCGACAACATGCGCGCCTTCTTCCTGGGCAACGGCTTTGACGAGATCGTGGATCGTCCCAAGTTCGTCGACCCGGTGTTCGAAGGATCGTGGGGCGCCTCGGACGAGGACATGTTCAATCAGGTCGACCGCCTGCTGCGCGCGGACGGCAACAAACCGGTGTTCACGTTGGCGTTCTCCGTGACCAACCATTCGCCGTGGGAGTACCCGCCCGGGCGCATCCAGCCCGTCGGCGATCCGGCCACGGTCGACAACACGGTGCGCTACGCGGACTGGGCGCTGGGCCAGTTCTTCGATAAGGCGCGCAAGGCCCCGTATTGGGACAACACGGTATTCCTGGTCATCGCCGACCACGACTCGCGCGTGTACGGCTCCATTCCCGTGCCGGTGCGGCACTTCCAGATTCCCGCGTTGATCCTGGGCGCGGGCATCGCGCCGCGGCAGGACAATCGGCTGGTCAGCCAGATCGACATGGCGCCGACGCTGCTGTCGCTGATCGGACTGGACAATGTGAACCCCATGCTGGGTGCGGACCTGACGCAGCGCGATCCAAACCGCGCGATGATGCAGTACGCGGACAACTTCGGTTATCTGAAGGGCGATCAGCTGCTGGTGCTGGAGCCTTCCAAGGCGCCGCGCCAGTTCCGTTACGAGGCCGCGCCGGTGGGGCAGGATGAAACCTATGCGCCGGTCGAGCCGGCGGATCCGGCGCTGACGCAGGAAGCGTTGGCGCACGCGCTGTGGGCAAGCTGGGTCTATCGCGAAGAGAAGTACCGGCTGCCTTGATCCTACTCAATCCGCATTCTGCGGGCCAATAGCACACTTGCGCCCATGACAACGCCCAACTCGTCCTCGGGAGCCTCCCGCCCCGCAACTCCGGCGCTTTCCAGTGTCCAGCACGCCGCGCCGCGCCAGCGGCCCCGTCAGGCGATCCCGGTGCCACGGGGCCGCTTGGCATGGATCACCGGCGTTTTCAGTTCCCTCTGGCTGGCCGCCAACACGCTGTTCTGGTGCCTGTTGCTGCTCCCGGTCTCGCTGCTGAAGCTGGCGTTGCCCTTTGCCGCAGTCAGGCGGCGCATCGACCCCGTCCTCAATGCCATCGCCACCGCGTGGGTGTCGTGCAATACCGGCTGGTTCGTGCGCATCCAGCCGCAGGCCTGGGACATCCAGGGCAACAAGGACCTGCGTTATGCCGACTGGTATCTGGTCAACTGCAACCACCAGTCGTGGGTCGACATCTTCGTGTTGCAGTACTCGCTGAACCGGCGCATTCCGCTCCTCAAGTTCTTCCTCAAGCAGCAGCTCATCTACGTGCCGGTCATCGGTTTGGCGTGGTGGGCGCTGGACTTTCCCTTCATGAAACGGCATGGCAAGGCGGCCCTGCGCAAGAACCCGGACCTCGGGCGCCAGGACCAGGAAGCCGCACGCCGCGCCTGCGCCAAGTTCTCGCTGGTGCCCACCAGCGTGATGCTGTTTGCCGAAGGCACGCGTTTCAGCGAAGCCAAGCGCGCGGCGCAGAACTCGCCGTACCGTCATCTGCTCAAGCCCAAGGCGGGCGGTCTGGCGGTGTCGTTGAATGCGATGGGGGCACGATTCCGCTCGATGATCGACGCCACCATCGCCTATCCGGATGGCGCGCCGAGCTTCTGGGATTTCGCCTGCGGACGCGCAGGGCAGGTGGTGGTGCGCATACGGCAATTGCCCGTGCCGCCGGCCTTCTGCGAGGCCGATTACTCGCGCGACAAGGCGTTCCGCACCACGTTCCACCAATGGCTTGGGCAGCAGTGGCAGGCCAAGGACGACGAGATCGAGGCGCTGGTGCGGCCGGGAGCGTCGGCTGCCGGTACGCCCGCCGCGGGGGCGCCCGCCGCGGGATCGCCCGCCGCGGGATCGCCCGCCACGGGATCGCCCGCCCCCGCAGACC
>NZ_DAMCTG010000002.1:0-57105 GCF_032113835.1 Achromobacter sp.
CGCCTGTGTTCATCCTGCACCTGTACGACCGCGCCCTGCTCAACGCCGCCGCCCTGCGCGCGGTCGGCTACGACAAGAACACCCCCGCGCCTCCCGGCGGCGAGATCGTGCGGGACTCGGCCGGCAATCCGACCGGGCTGCTGCTTGCCAAGCCCAACGCATCGATCCTGTACGCCACGCTGGCCAAGGGTCCCAAGCTGCCCTTCGAATACCAGGTCAATTCCACGCGCCATTTCATGCGCGACCTGAACCGCCTGGGCGTCACCGGCGCCATCGATGCGGGCGGCGGTAACCAGAACTACCCCGAGGACTATCAGGTCATCCAGCAACTGGCCGACGCCGACCAGCTGACGATCCGCCTGGCCTACAACCTCTTCACCCAGAAGCCCAAGCAGGAAAAGGAAGACTTCCTGAACTGGACGGCCACCTCGCAGTACAAGCAAGGCACCGACTACTTCCGCCACAACGGCGCAGGCGAAATGCTGGTGTTTTCGGCGGCCGACTTCGAAGATTTCCGCCAGCCACGGCCCGAGATGGGGCCCGAGATGGAAGGCGACCTCGAGGAAGTCGTGCGCATCCTGGCGCAGAACCGCTGGCCCTGGCGCATGCACGCCACCTATGACGAAACCATCTCGCGCTCGCTGGACGTCTTCGAGCGCGTGAACAAGGACGTGCCGCTGGCCGGGCTGAACTGGTTCTTCGACCACGCCGAGACGATCTCGGAACGCTCCATCGACCGTATCGCCGCGCTGGGCGGCGGCGTGGCCGTGCAGCACCGCATGGCCTACCAGGGCGAATACTTCGTCGAACGCTACGGCGCCGGGGCTGCCGAGGCCACGCCGCCCGTCAAACGCATGCTTGAGAAAGGCGTCAACGTATCGGCGGGCACCGATGCCACCCGCGTTGCCTCCTACAACCCGTGGGTGTCGCTGTCGTGGTTGATCACGGGCAAGACGGTGGGCGGCCTGCGCCTGACCCCGCAACGCAACTGCCTGGACCGCGACGCCGCCCTGCGCATGTGGACCGAGAACGTCACCTGGTTCTCGAACGAACAGGGCAAAAAGGGCCGCATCGCCGTCGGCCAGCTTGCCGACCTGATCGTGCCCGATCGCGATTTCTTCTCGTGCCCCGAATCCGACATCGCCGACACCAGCAGCCTGCTTACCGTCGTGGGCGGCAAGGTAGTCTGGGGCGCGGGCGAATTCTCCGAACACGACGAGGCGGCCCCGCCGCCCGCCATGCCCGACTGGTCGCCCACGCGCCTGTTCGGCGGCTACGGCGCCTGGGGCGACAACGAGGGCAAGCCTTTGCAAGCCACCCTGCGCGAAGCGGCCGCCGCCTGCGCGTGCGCCAACGACTGCAATGTCCACGGCCACCAGCACGCCGGCGCCTGGGCCAGCAAGCTGCCCATCTCCGACCTGAAGGGGTTCTGGGGCGCGCTGGGCTGCGCCTGCTGGGCCGTCTGACGATGCATTGCGCGGCCGGGGCATGCCCTCGGCCGCGTCGACTTTTTCAGGACGTCCGGGTCATGCTGCTTCCCGCTAATTGACCGTGATGCCGCCCTCACGGATGACCTTTGCCCACTGCTCGATCTCGGCGTTCAGACGCGCCTTCGACGCTTCCACATCAAGCGCGTCAGCGTAAACGCCCTGCTGCAGCAACTGCGCCTTCGCATCATCCTTGGACAGCGCCGTAGTCAGCGCCTTGTTGATCTTGGCAACGATGGGAGCCGGCGTGCCAGCCGGCGCCATCACACCGAAGAGCGAACTGACGTTGAAGCCGCTGAACCCTTGTTCCTCGGCAGTGGGAATGTCTGGCAGCATCGAGACGCGTTGGGGCGTGAGCACGGCCAACGGACGCAACTGGCCTGATTTGATAAACGAGATTGCGGCGGGAACCGTCTCGGTCATCGTCTCGACCTGGCCCCCGACAAGATCCGTCATGGCCGGACCGCTGCCGCGATAGGCCACGTGCACAATGTTGACACCCGCGATCTGCTTGAACAGCTCCATCGCCATGCGCTGCGGCGCGCCGGCGCCCGACGAGGCGAAGTTGAGCTTCCCCGGATTCGCCTTGGCGTAGGTCACCAGTTCGGACAGCGATTTGATCGGCAGCTTGGGATTGACCACGGCCACCAGCGGCACGAAGCCAACCACGCCGGCGGGCGCGAAGTCCTTGCGCAGGTCGTATGGGATGGTGTCCTTCTCAAGGGTCGCCATGACCGAGTGCGAGGTCAGCGCGCCCATCAGGAGGGTGTAGCCGTCGGGCGCGGCCCGCGCCACCTCGGCAGCGCCAATGTTTCCGCCAGCGCCGCCCCGGTTCTCGATCACAACCTGGCCGCCGATCTCATCGCTCAGGCGCTGGCCCACGATGCGCCCGATCACGTCGGTCGCGCCTCCCGGCGGGTACGGAATGATCAGGCGGATGGGTTTGCTGGGGTAGCTGTCGGCGGCCTGCGCGGAGGCAAAGCTGGGGACGGCGAATGCGGCAGCCGCGATGAAAGTAGCCGCGACAATGTTGATGCGCCTGCGCACAGCGTGCTTACAGATCATGATTGTCTCCCGATGCGTTCTTATGGCTGAAAGCTTTAGACGCATATTCGCAAACTCTCGCCTGCGCAAAGAGAAAAAACTTTATGGTCTGTCCACAAAATCCTTGCGGGTCTTAGGGCATTTGGATGAGGAGAGGCGCCTTAGGGTGCGGTGCGCGACTCGAGATCCATATCAGCCGGCCATTGGACTTTGGGCGCTAGCCGCAGGCCCGGGTCTAAAGTCGGAACTTCATTGTTCCAATCACGCGGTGGGTACGGATACTTCGGCAATGCCTCGGCCCCCAGATTCATGTACGCGCGAGCCATGGCCCACATGTGTTCACCATTGGCGTTGCTGCCAGCCAGTTGGAAACGGTCAACGACGTGATTGGTGCCCGGCGCGACTACGGCCACATCAACGCCCCAGGCGAACATCGGCACACCGCTGGGACTCGGGGCCATGCGACTCCACGCTTCTGCTCGGAGATCTTTCCAATTGAAGACGCTTGGAAAGACCCGCCACCCTTTCCAGTTATAGGCCCGCCGCGGTGAAAACGATAGACGTAGACTTTGCCGCGCTTGCGATTGAAGCGGACTGGTTCGCCCCGAGGGGGAGCAGTGCCGGTGCGCACCATTCCGATGCTCCCGAGTACCGTTCCAATTGCCAAGAGTGTCATAAAAATAAACAAAACTGGCTGGCTAGCGAATGCGCGGCTCCCAAGGTCAATGAAGAATATCTTTACGGTAGCAACCACTATAAAAAATGTTAGTAGAGCAAACATAAAAATTACTGTTCGATTCAAGTTCCGCGAACCGCTTAACTCGAAATAAGTTTCGTTCACGAAATTTGGGCAGCGCCCCGTATGGTGAAGTGGGAGTTCAGGTAGTACCTGCGGCAGCGGGAGGTCGGCTTTCCAACCCTCGGTTGGCTTGTCCAACAGTTTTGAAATACCGGCCATTATTTTTTTTCGATCTTCTCTTTATCTATAAAGTTCGCTCTATGCCCATTCGTGCCCCTGGTTGAACCGCGCAGCGCCAAATCAACGGTGTGCTCAACCATTCTCAGATTGCACCGGGCATGGCGCGGTCCGAGACTCCCTGTCCATATCTTCAGGCCATTGGACTTTGGGCGCTAAACGCAAGGCCAAGTGGTAGGACGGCACATCGTTGTTCCAATCACGAGGCGGATTTGGATACTGGGGTAATGCCTCCGGCCCCTGGTTCATGAAGCCGCGCGCCATGGCCCACATGTGTTCGCCGTTGGCGTTGCTGCCGGCAAGCTGGAAGCGGTCAATGACGCGATTGGTGTGCGGTGCCACCACAGCAATATCCACGCCCCATGCGAAGATCGGCACACCGCTGGGACTCGGTGCCTTGCGGCTCCAGGCTTCGGCTCGGAGGTCATTCCAGTCGAAAGCCTCCGGGCGAACACCCCAACCTTTTCGACTGATCGGTCCGCCGCTGTGAAAGCGGTACACGTAAACTCTGCCGCGCTTGCGATTGAATCGAATGGGTTCGTCTCGCGGGCGCAGAATGCCCGATCGGAGCATCCCAATGCCGCCGATCACAATGCCAATTGCGAGGATTAAAGTCAGAAAAAACCAAAATGGTTCTGTTTTGAGTTCTCTCGTGCTCAACGTCATGATCAAAGCGATCGAACATGGAAACACGCCAAGCGCGGAAAGAACTACAACGGTTCGATTCAACAGTCTTGAAGTGTGAAGCTCCAGGCAGATGTCGTTGGCGAAATTGGGAGGAAACCCGATAGTTGGCAAAGGTTCATTCGGCGGAGATGCCGGTGGAGGCAGATCGGCTTTCCACCCCTTGGTTGGCTTGTCCAACAGCTTTTTTGAAATACCGGCTATTGATTTTTTCACGCCCTTTTCTTTATCAATAAAGTTCGATTTATGCCCATCCATGCCCCTGGTTGATTGCGGATCACCATATCAACGGGGTGCGCAACCATTCTGAGATTGCACCGCGCCAGGCGCGGTCCGAGACTCCTTGTCCATATCTTCAGGCCATTGGACTTTGGGCGCCAAGCGCAAGGCCAAGTGGTAGGACGGCACATCGTTGTTCCAATCACGAGGCGGATTTGGATACTGGGGTAACGCCTCCGGCCCCTGGTTCATGAAAGCGCGCGCCATGGCCCACATGTGTTCGCCATCGGCATTGCTTCCAGCCAATTGAAAGCGGTCAATGACTTGATTGGTTCCGGGAGCCACCACTGCGAGATCAACACCCCGGGCAAAAATAGGCACCCCGCTTGGCGTTGGGCTTATCCGGCTCCACGCTTCCGCGCGCAAGTCTTCCCAATTGAAGACGATGGGATGGATTCCCCAACCTTTGCGGCTTATCGGTCCGCCGCTGTGAAATCGATACACATAGACCTTGCCGCGCTTTCGATTGAAGCGAATCGGTTCGTCCCGTGGGGGTGCAATGCCTGTACGAAGCATTGCGACAGCACCGAGGCCCATGCCGAAGGCCATGCTCAGAGTCAGAAGAAAACTAAGTGGATTTGTTTTGAGTTCTCTTACACTCAACGTCATAAGTAAAACAATTGCACATGGAACGACAGCAAAGGCGCAGAGCACTACTATTGTGCGGTTTATGAGCCGTGAAGTATGCAACTCTAAACAGATATCGCTAGCGAAATTGGGAGGTTTACCGATGGGCGGCAGCTTTTCAGTCGGAGGGCAACAAGGTGGTGGCAAATCGGCGCGCCAACCTGTAGTGGGCTTATCCAATTGAGGTTTAGTTGCTCTCATTATTTAACCACCACAATTTCCATTTGCGCCATCATCTCGGGGTCGTAGTCGTGTGGAAAATAATCAACTAACACTTTCGCAGCATCCATATCATTAACTATTGATAATTCTATGTTCCCCTCAATAATCAAGAAATTTGTTTTGTTTCCATCCGCAGCCGTAATCTCCTTCTCAGTGATGGTTGGATGCGTGCTTTCAGGAAGGTAATCCAATCGCCTCAATCGGGTGCTCATCTCGTCCGATTTCGGAACGCCGTTCGGTTGACCACCAGAGGCCAGCACTTGCTCGCCTGAGTAGCGCTTTACGCTAAGTTGCCACCTGTAAGCCGCTCGGGACGACTCAAATCTGGGAAGGACTATTCGATATTTCAGGCGCGGAATAACCGCGGGTCCCGCGTCCATGCCTCCCATGGCGGCCGCCATTCCCTCGTAGTGCGTTAAACGCACTTCCCAGTCAAAAGCCAGATATACATCTACGCCAATGACAGCGGCGTTCAATGCGGCCACTGCAGAATTTGCATCGGCAAACTTGTGGTTCTTAGCCATTCCAAAGTAACTGTAATAACTCCATCGCTCCAGAGGAGACGACTCGTCCTCCTCGCCGTATTTCCAGAATACATACGCTAGTACGCCGGCAAGAATCGCCCATCCGACGGGTCCGAGAATCCATACTGAACTCAAGATCGCTGTTGAACCAGCGTAAACCGCGTACGACGTGATAACGGCGCCAAACGTATATAGAGCGAAAGCTTTGAAATACGATTTTTGAGCCGATATCCCGCCCGCAGCTGCTGCGCGTCCTGCAGCCTTCCAGGTGGCGATTGCATCAATGAATCCGGAGAACGCGCCCAGTATTCCTCCAAGACGCGACAGTGCCGTACCAGCATTAGCGATCCGGCTGATGGCACCGCTCCCGGCCGCAGGCGCGCGCAGGACCTTCCTCGCTTGTTCAGCACTGCCATTCATCGCGATTCCCGCCGCCTCAATACTTCCCCCCAACACCCCGAGCGACGCCGAATACACCGCCAGCACGGCTTCCTCGTGTTTGGCTCCGAAAGTGACATCCACGGCCTCAACCGATTTGCGCAAACCCTGCGATAGCAGGTACGTGCCGCCAACGGCAATCAGAAGTTCAGCGCTTCCGACCGTTCCGCGGGCAATCGCGGCAGCGCTCCGCGCGCCCCTCAATCCGGTCCGCGCGAGCTCGCCAGCCCGCAACGCGCTAAGCTGAACACCAGCTAATGCCTTGCGTGCCCCCGGCTCCAGCGTGCCCGCGAGCACCTTGAGTTCGCTCAGCGCTTCGCCGGCCCGGCGCGTAGCGTCTCCGATAACCTTCCCCGTTTGCTGGGAGGCATCCTTGACGACGTCGCCGAAGCGCGCTCGCAAGTCACTGGCCTTGCCTTCGACCCAGAACACGACTTCAACCATCTGTTCCGCGAGTTTCGGATCGCTCAGGGCCAGACTGAGGACGCCCGCTGTCAGCACAGATCGCACCTGCTTGTGCGCCTTTCCGGTCGCCTGCGCGATGGCAGCCGCAAGCCTGTTGCGGTCTTCCCCGATCTGCTTGCACATCAATGTGTAGAACTCGCCCAGCTTCATCTGAACGGCGACCTGGGTCATGTACGTGCGCGAGTACAGCAAGAGCGATGCGCTGTTGACACGCGTGGCGACGTTGCGCACGCCGGCATCGACCTTCAGTTCCAGTCGGCTCACCGCACTGTTGTAAGCCGCCAGCACACTGGCGATCGCGTCCTGGACGTTGGGCCAGATGAGTTTTTCACCCAGGTCGCTACTGTTGATGATCTTGGTGACCGGGGCGTAGAGCTTCCCGAAGTCGTTCCAATCCAGTTCGCCCTGATTGCTGAACGTGGGAACCAGGCTTTGCATCAGGTCTTTGTCGAGCGCGAGCAGCGTTTTGAAGACGATGCTTTCACCATCCTTGATCCAGGCTTCCCAAGCGCGCGCCGACGGCCCGGTGACCGGTTGAATGTTGCCCTCGGAATCGGGTTTGGGCGTTGCTTCGGTGATGCCGCCGCTCAGGCACAGCTCCATCGTGCGGATGTAACCCAATACTGAGTACGCGTTTTGCGCATCGTAGTCAAAGTGCTCCGCCACACGGAACATCGCGTTGTTGAGGATCTGGTCTGTGTAGAGTTCGGCCAGCTTATCTACTTGCGTCTGCAACAGCGCCTTGTGCGCTTCGAACGCCGTCTCCCAACTGGCGCGCGCGGCCTCGTCATATCGCTCATCAAGGCGCGCAAGCAGTTTTTCAGCCTTGTGCTCGACCTGTTCGGCTCGCTCGAGAGCGGGATCGCGGTATACGGGCGGCCCGGGCGTTCCACCGTGGTCAGCATAGGGACTGTCGGCGACGGCGTTGTCCGCGGCCACCTTGCAGAGTTCGCGCAGGCGTTTGAGGCTTTCGGAGGTGAAGAACTTGTAGTTGTTGAGCGGCTCTGCCTCGTAAGCCTGTCGCTCCCTTTGCCAGCCCAGGCGCTGATGATTGATTTCCTGGACCAACCCAATTGGGTCTGGCAGGACCAGCGCCAACACGCCATTCGGCAACTGCTCTTGCTGTGTCTGAGTTCGGACGAAACCCTGCAGCGCGTTCAAGCGATGATTGCGCGAGCAAAAGCCGTGCACGCTCACAAAATCGCCGATGGTGGGCGTGGCGTATTCCAGCACCTGCTGATCGACGAGAAGCCTCTGCTCCGTCATCGCGATGCCTACTTTCGCGGGATCCTCGCGAGCAGTCTTTAAATCCAGTTCATGGAACCTGGCACCCACTGGCGACTTTTCGTCCGCGGAGCTTTGAAGATAGCGGTTCAATACCCGGTCGGACCATGGATCGCTGGAGAAAGCTATCCACGCGGTCTTGAACAGTTTGGTATCGATGTTGATGAACGAAGCGGGGACGTCGTGGTCCCGGTGTATGCATTTTTCGCTCAACGCTTCAGGGGCTGCCCGCGGCATGGAAAATGGGTTGAACTGGCGAAGCGCCCCTTCGGGCGTCACCTGATAGGCCTGCCACTCCCGCTTGTCGAGCAGGACATAGAGATACCCTTCGCGCAGCGTACGCGGCTGGTCCAGCCGCATCGGTACGGCAACCAGATCGCCGCCGCCGGCAAACGGCCGCTTTGATGTAGCGGTGGGCGTGGGCGCATAGGCAGATCGCAGCGGAAGAATCGGCAGGCCGGTACGCTCGCAGGCTTTGCATGTGTCCGTAGGGTTGGGGACAGCATGGCGCATCGCCTGGCCCAAGGTCGTGCTGACGCTCATAAGTTCCTTTGCTTGGCGCAGTGTGGCAGTTGTCGGTGATGACCTATCGCCTCAATGCAAACCCTGTGCCAACTTGCAAGCGTCTTTTCCGTTGTTCTTTCTTATCAACCGCTTATGCGTGCTTCATCGACAAACATGGCGATCTCTACGTCGCAGTAGCAGCGAAAGTGTTTTTATCAACGGAAGTTCGGGCCATTTGTGGCCCGTTATTCATTAGTGGTTTGAAAACAAACAAAAAAAAACGGGCCAGATTTGGCCCGGATGAGCCAAAGTTGGCCCGATCATCCATATCGAGACGCGTCGCAGATCTGCTGTGCCGCACGCCTTTTCATCCTGGCGAAAGTCGATCCGCCCCGCCCTCAATGCGCCGACGCATCCAAAAACCGATGCACCACCCGCACGGCAGCGGCGCCCTCGGCAATGCTCGCCAGCACATGCTTCACCGACCCAGCACGCGCCGCCCCCACCGCAAACACGCCCGGCTGCGAGCTTTCGTAATCCCGAGCCTGCATCGACCCCGCTGCGGCACGGCCCGTATGGATACAGCCTTGGTCGTCCGTGTCCAGCCACCCGTCCAGCCAGGCGGTATTGGCTTGAAAAGTCACCCCATCCGAAGCGCCTTCCTGCCCCCCCGTTGCCACGATGAGGCTGCGCGCCTCGACCAGCCGTCCGTCGTCCAGCCACACCCGATAGGGATAACAGCCGCCGTCGAACCGGCTGACCGTGCGCAGCGGCAGCACGTGGGCAC
The DNA here is from genome assembly GCF_032113835.1 of Achromobacter sp. Taxonomy (GTDB): domain Bacteria; phylum Pseudomonadota; class Gammaproteobacteria; order Burkholderiales; family Burkholderiaceae_B; genus Achromobacter. The sequence goes on from NZ_DAMCTG010000002.1 coordinate 9,322, forward strand.
CGAAGCGCTTGCTCTGATCCTCGGCGCGGCGCAGCAGCGGGCCTTCGCATAATCCGCTGATCGTGCCCGGGAAGCCCTTCAACACGTCCAGCCCGGGCGCGTCGCCACAGGCCAGCGAGCCGCCCACCAGCAATGTCTGAAGCCCCTCGGAGGCGGCATAGGCGGCGGCTGCCAACCCAGCCGGCCCGCCGCCGATTACCGCCAGGTCCATGACGGGATCTTCCTGCGTGCCTCTCGTCACTGAGCGCAGGATGGCGCCCCCGTACGGCCGCCGCCGCAGATACCCGATACGTCGCAGCATGAACGCGCGCAGGATGATCTCCGCCAGCGGCCGTTCGGTGAGGATCAGCGCTTCGAGTGCTGCGCGGCTCAGCCGCAGCAGGCGGCTGGCGGTGTTGGCGCGCACCGTGACCGCATTCGGCCGGTCGGTGAAGAGGTCCAGGCTGCCCGTGAATTCGCCATCTCGATGAATGAGCAAACTGCGCAACGCGCCGCCAGCTTCGGCCTCCAGCACTTCGGCATAACCCTGGAGCAGGATGTAGAACGCGGCTTCGCGATCACCGCTGTTGAGCAGAACACGGCCCGGCTCGGCCGACATTTCTTCGCCGTAGGGCGCGGCGCGTTCGATCAGCGCGCGTGGCAGCATCGGAAACGCCTGCGCATGCAGGGCGGCCAGATCGGGCGGAAGGTTGGCTGGCGCGGCGCCGGCGGCAAGAACACGCATGGAACGCTTTCGGAACATCCGGGATGGGTGGAAGGTATTCCATCAAGATAGCGCCGCGGCGCGGGCACGTCTTGCCCACTTGCGTCCTGCTTTGTATGAAAGCGCACCGGCCGCGTCCGCGCCAGCGTGCTGCGCCCTGCCGGTTGCCGGCGTCCGAGCGCTACTTCAGGCCCCGTATTCCCTGCGCCACGCCCCCGGCGCCACCCCCACCACACTGGTGAAAACGCGCGTCATATGCGCCTGGTCGGCAAAGCCGCACAAGAGCGCAACGTCGGTGATCGATCGGCCCGGCGACCGCAGCAGCTCCTGCGCCTTCTGCACCCGCTGCTCCAGCAGCCACCGATGCGGCGTGGTGCCCACCGTCTGACGGAACGCCTTGATGAAGTAACTGCGGGACAGATTGCAGGCCTCGGCGATGTCCGCAATGGAAGCGTCCTCGCGCAGCGACGCCAGCAGCATGTCCTTGGCCCGCGCCTCCAGTTTGCGGGACAGCACGCGGGCTCCGCCCGAGTCCGCCCAGCCGCTGGTTGCCCCGGCCCCGTATTGCGTCAGCAGATGCGTGCCGAGGGCCAGACTCAAATGATCCACGAAGAGGCCGCTCGTCTGCGAGGGGTCGGCCACGACGCCCGCCAACACCTGCGACAGATGGCCCAGCACCGGATCCGGCTGCCCATTGCGTGGCAACAGGCTGCTGACACGCGGACCGCCCTTCTCGTCGTTGATGCGTTCGATGAACGCGCGGGACATCTCGACCAGAAGGAAATCGAAGCCGCCTTGCAGGTCGGCGCGGTAATCGTCGGTGAAGTCTCGGATGTAGATCGAGCCCGCGTCAAAATCGTGCGTCGACGCATGATTGCCCTGCAGGATGCGGCGTCTATGGCCGCCTCGCAGCGCCACGCCCACGAGAAACCCGCGGTCCGACGCCGGCGTTTCCACGCTGCCGAACTGAGCGGATTCGGTGCGCTTGCGGTAGAACGTCAGTCCGCCTCCGTGGAACTCCTGATTCACGGCCAGCTTGCTGGCCGAGCAGCCCAGCGTGTCGGTGGACCGCGCGGGCGTGGGTTCGGGAATCAGGAGCTGGGAGGCGGGCATTAAAGCGGTCCAAATCGGGGCAAACGCATTTCGGGGTCGAAGATAGCAGGCGATGCTGCTACGCAACAAGCAACATTTGGCAAAAGCGCCAGGTGCGAGCGCAGCCAGCCCCCCGAGGCCATCCGACCCGTCAGCGTGTCACGACGCTGTCAACAAACGCAGCCAGATCCCGGTTGAACCTGTCCGCCTCCTCCATGAACGGCGCGTGCCCGGATGCCGCATAGACCTTGCTGCGCACGTGCGGGTTCAGTTCCCTTGCCCGTTCGATCGAGGGTGACGGCTGCACCAGCGCGTCCTTCGCACCGTAGATCAGCAGCAAAGGCTTGCGCGCCGAGCCGAGGCCGCGCGCCGCCGCGACTGTCATCGACTGCACGGCGGCCTGCATGTCGAATGACGCCACGGCGGCATTGGCCAGAAGCCGTTGGAACGTGACGTCATCGGGCCGTTGCGCAAAACACAGACCGATGAATTCACGCTCCGCGTCCAGGTGGGTTTTCAGGTCGGACGACACCATGTCCCGGTATAGCGCGGGATGCGGCGCGATCTGCTTGGCGTCCAGCTCGATCACGCCCCCCACATAGACGGCCCCCGCAATCTGCGCATCGCCGTAGGCGGCCAGATAGTTGGTCGTCACCGCGGCGCCCAGCGACCAGCCGACGACGACGGGATTTCGCGCGCCGGTCGCTTTGATCACCGCGGCCAGATCGTCCGCCCAGCGCTGGCCGTCGGTGTACGCCGCCGCATCCACCGGCTTGCCCGACAGGCCGTGGCCCCGCAGGTCATAGGTGATCAGCCGATATCGTTGCAGCGCCGGGCTGGCGAGCTGGGCCGCCCAATTGAGGTGGCTGCCCAGCAGCCCGTGCACGAAGACGACCGGCGGGCCATCGGCATTGCCGGCCTCCTGGACGGCGAGCGTCACGCCATCCGGCGCCGTCACGGTGTACTGCCGGGACTGGGCGTGCGCGGCCGCCGAGAGCGCGATGAACAAGGCCGCCGCCGCGACGTGGCGGAAAAAGGTTCTGCGTTGCATGGATGTGGCATCCGGAGGATTGGAGGGAGCGCCAGTTTCAACCCTCACACCTATGTCAAGGTCAAGCGCCAATCTGCTACGCTTTCCCGCATGAAAACGCCCGCGCCTCAAACCCCCATGTCAATCGGCGAGCTTGCCCGCAAAACGGGCGCAAGCCTGCGTTCGCTGCGCCACTACGACGACCAGGGCCTGCTTGCATCGGGCCGGGCGGACAACGGGTATCGCACCTTTCCCGCCGCCGCCATCACGCAGGTCCGGCAGATCCAGCGCCTGATCGCTTCCGGCTTCACGCTGGCGGAAATCCGCGGGTTTCCCGATTGCATGCGTCTGATCGAAGGCGCGGCGGCCTGCCCGGAAACGTCCGAGGTGCAGCGCCGGCGGTTGGCGTCCGTGGAACGCCAGATCGCCGACCTCGAGCGCCGCCGCGCACGGCTGCGCGAGATGCTGGAAGATACCGCCCCCCCTTCCCCGCCATGATGCGCGGCGAAGCCCCCAACCCGTAGCGCACGCGTTCATACCGGGATTCCATGGCTACCTCGACGCCCCGCTCCCCCGCCAGACATGCGCCGCACTGGCTACGCTGGCTGCCCGGCCTGGCGCTGCTGAAGTCCTACCAGGCCGCCTGGCTGCCCAAGGACATCGCGGCCGGCCTCGTGCTGACGACCATGCTCGTGCCGGTCGGCATCGCCTACGCCGAAGCCTCGGGCGTTCCTGGCGTCTACGGACTGTACGCCACCATCATTCCCATGCTGGCCTACGCGCTGTTCGGCCCGAGCCGCATCCTGGTGCTCGGGCCCGATTCCGCGTTGGCCGCGCCCATCCTGGCGGTCGTGCTCAGCGTATCCAACGGCGACCCGATGCGCGCCATCGCCGCAGCCAGCATGATGGCCGTCGTCTCGGGACTGTTCTGCATCGTGCTGGGGTTGATGCGGTTGGGGTTCATCACCGAACTGCTGTCCAAGCCCATCCGCTACGGCTATATGAACGGCATCGCATTGACCGTGCTGGTCAGCCAGCTGCCCAAGCTGTTCGACATCTCCATCGACGACGCCGGTCCGCTGCAGGAAATGCAGCAACTGGCGCTGGCCATCGCCGACGGTCAGACCCATTGGCCAAGCTTCGCGATCGGCGCGGCAAGCCTGGCCGTGATTCTGCTGCTCAAGCGCTTCGATCGCATACCGGGCATCCTGATTGCCGTGATCCTCGCCACGCTCGCGGTCCAGCTGTTCAGCCTGGACGCCGAAGGCGTGAAGGTGCTGGGCGAGATTCCGCAGGGATTGCCCAGCTTCGCCTGGCCTTGGCTCAGCAACGCCGACCTCGTCAAGATCGTGCTGGGCGGCTGCGCGGTGGCGCTGATTGCCTTTGCCGACACCAGCGTGCTGTCACGCACCTATGCCGCACGCACCCACACGCGGGTGGATCCGAACCAGGAGATGGTGGGTCTGGGCGTGGCGAACCTGGCCGCAGGCTTTTTCCAGGGCTTTCCGATCAGCAGCAGCGCGTCGCGCACGCCCGTGGCCGAAGCGGCCGGTTCGCGCACGCAGCTTACCGGCGTCGTCGGCGCACTGGCCGTGGCCGCGCTGCTGATCGCCGCGCCGAACCTGCTGCGCCATCTGCCCAACAGCGCGCTGGCCGCAGTCGTGATCGCCGCCGCGATCGGCCTGTTCGAATTCAAGGACCTGCGGCGCATCTACCGCATCCAGCAATGGGAGTTCTGGCTTTCCATGCTGTGCTTTGCCGCGGTCGCGGTATTCGGCGCGATTCCGGGCATCTGCCTGGCGGTGGTCATCGCGGTCATCGAATTCTTGTGGGACGGCTGGCGTCCGCACTTCGCGGTGCTGGGCCGCGTGCCCAACCTTCGCGGCTATCACGACCTGAAGCGCTACCCGAATGCCGCGCTGATCGACGGACTGGTGCTGTTCCGCTGGGATGCGCCGCTCTTCTTCGCCAACGCCGAACTCTTCCAGCAGCGCCTGCTCGAAGCCGTGGAGGCATCGCCCACGCCCGTGCGGCGCGTGGTTGTAGCCGCCGAACCGGTCACCAGCGTCGACGTGACCTCCGCCGACATGCTGCGCGAACTGTGCGAGACACTGTCGCGCGAAGGCATCGCGCTGCATTTCGCGGAAATGAAGGATCCCGTGCGGGATAAGCTCAAGCGTTTTGAGCTGTCCCGCCTGTTCAGCGACGACCATTTTCATCCGACGATCGGCAGCGCGGTAGACGACTATCTGGGGCGGGAAGACCCGTTCCCGGACCACAAGGAGCGCCATCCATGACGCAAGACGCCAAATCCGCACCGGCCCGAAAGACCGGCAAGCCGCGCAAAGCCGAAACGCAAGCGGCGCCCGGCGGCGTCGTCCTGCTCTCGGGCGGCAACCCTCAGATTCCGAAGGGCGATGGCGACGAACCCGTGCAGGCCTACATCGCCGCCTTGCCCGGCTGGAAATCGCCCATCGGCAAACGCATCGACGCCCTGGTCGAAGCGGCTGTCCCGGGCGTCGCCAAGGCGGTCAAATGGAATTCGCCTTTCTACGGGCGCCCGGGCGAAGGCTGGTTCCTGAGCCTGCACTGCTTCACCAAGTACATCAAGGTGACGTTCTTTCAGGGCGCATCGCTGCAGCCCACCCCAACTGGCAATTCGAAGTATCCGCAGGTGCGCTACCTGGACATACACGAAGGTGAATTCGACGAAGCGCAGTTTTCGGACTGGGTCCGGCAAGCCAGCAACTTGCCGGGCGAAAAATTGTGAATGGCGCCGTGCCGCGCCCAGACGGACCCAAGAAGATGTTGAACCCCGTACCAACCGGCAGACTGGAAAAGCAACTCGCCTTCCTGCGCGAGATCGATCGGCTCAAAACGGTAGTGCGTCAATCGCCGCTGCTGGACAAGAGCCGCAAGGAAAACTCCGCTGAACATTCGTGGCATCTCGCGATGTACGCGCTTGTCTTGAGCGAATACGCCAGCGGCGCCGTGGACACGACGCGCGTCATGCAGATGCTGCTGTTGCACGACATTGTCGAGATCGACGTCGGGGATGTCCCCCTCAACGGCGCGACCGGCCACGACATCCAGGCCGCCAAGGAATCCGAGGCCGCGGCGCGCCTGTTCGGCCTGCTGCCCGCGCCGCAGGGCAAGGCCTTCCTGACGCTGTGGCACGAGTTCGAGCGGGCCGAGACCGACGACGCCAGATTCGCCAAGGCGCTGGACCGCTTTCAGCCCTTGCTGATCAACGTCTTCACGGAAGGCGGGACGTGGACCGAAAGCGGTGTTTCGTTGGAACAGGTCTTTGCGCGATATGGCCCGGCCATCCAGCGTGGCGCCCCGCAACTATGGGCGGTGTGCGAGGAATGGGTGACGCGGCACTTTGCGGCGGACGGGTCGCGCGGCGCCGCGACTGGTACGCCCGGAACGGTCCAGGTGCCCTGCCCCACATGCAACGGCACCGGCAAGATCGAGTGACCCCGCTGCGCGACGTGCGGCGTAGCGGGCAAGGTCGTGCCGCGCGAGAGCCGCGCTAGGGCCTGCCCGCCGCTGTGATCACGATCTCCACGCGCCGGTTCTTGGCCCGGCCTTCCGGGGTCGAGTTGCTGGCCACCGGCCGCGCCTCGCCGAACCCGTCCGCGGAAACCGAATTTGGCGATATGCCCTTGGCGATCAGATAACGCGCCACGTTATCCGCCCGCGCGGATGACAGTTCGAGATTGGAGGGAAACTGCCGCTTCAATGCCGGCCCGATGGGCTCGTTGTCGGTGAACCCTTCGACGACGATCTGCTTGCCCTGCAGATTTGAAAGCGTGGGCGCAATCTTGGCCAGCGTCCTCTCGCCGCCGGGACTGAGACTCCACCCGCCTTCGGGAAACAGAATCTCGTTCACCATGGTGACCTTCAGTTCGTTCTGCAATTGCGTAATCTGCACTTGGTCGCCGCGCAGTTCGGCCGAGAGCTGCTTATTGAGGGCGGAGTATTCCGCTGCCAGCTGCGCCTCTTTGTCGTAGGTCTGCTTCGTCACGCAACCCGAAACCGCCAATACTACGCACAGCGCCAGGAGAGTTTTGTGTAGTCTCATTGCGATTCTCCGTCAGGTTTGTAAGCCAAATAAAAAGAGGCCTCTCCTTCCGTTGGCTTAGGTAATATCCGAAGGCACATCACTCCGATTTCTGCCAGGCAGGAAGCGCGCTAGCAGATTCTCGCAACTACCCGCGAAGAATAAGCACAAGTGAATGACGCCACTACTCATATGACGCCAACCCCGGTCCCGCCCGACAGGCTTCCCGGCGTACAAGTGCCTGCAGCGGAATCAGACGCGGGCACGGACAGCGATTATCTGGCCGCCGTCATCTCGCACATACGCGTCCAGATGCAGGCCGGCGCCGTCTCGATCGACCGCACGGCCAAGGCGATGGGCACCAGCGTGCGCACGTTGCAGCGCGTGCTGCGCCGCGACGGCGGCGTCAGTTTTCGTGAGTTGTCCAATACCGCGCGCCTGCGTCTTGCTCAAGACCTGCTGCGCGAAAGCACCGTTTCCATCACGCAGATCGCCATGGACTCTGGTTATTCCACACCGGCTAATTTTTCCCGGGCGTTTAGGAAAGCGAGCGGCGTCGCGCCGCACGAGTACCGGCAGGACGCGATGGCGAGTACTGTCGCCCCGTGACGATCATCACGCCGCCAACACGGGCCGGCTGCTATCCAGCACCCACTGCACGAACGCCTTCACCGCCGCTGTCGCACGCGCCTGGGGATAGACAATCGAAAGCAGCACCGGCTCGCACCGCGTCCGCCAAGACCTCACGCAAGCGGCCGCTGCGCAGATGCGGAGACGCCGCCAGCGCTGACAGTTGAATCAGGCCCAGCCCCTCCAGGCCGCAATGCAGATACGCCTCGGTCTCGTTGACCGCATAGCGGCTTGGCAAAACCATGGACACGTTTTCACCGTCGACTCGGAAATTTGTCCATGAGCCAATCCCGACGATAGATCTTGCGCCGACCTGTTGCGTGCGCAGCGCACCACCGAATGGATCATCATTTCGACCGGCATGTTCACCAGCTTCCTGTTCGAGCCCGCATTCGGCGTGGTGGATCTGGCCAACAATACGGTGAACGCGCTGGGCAGCCTGGACAATGGGGTCACGCTGACCACGGCCGAAGACATCGGCGCGCTTACCGCCGAGATCCTGTGCACACAGCCCCGCATCGCCAACCAGGTCGTGCATGTCGCGGGCGACACCGTCACGTATCGCGAGGTCGCGGATGCCTTGGACCGCTTACTGGAGGGCAAGGTCACGCGGTGCGAATGGCCGGTGCCGGAACTTCTGCGCGCACTGGCGGCTGAGCCCGGCGATGCGATGCGCAAGTATCGCGCGGTGTTCGCACCGGGCCGTGGCGTGGCATGGGACAAGGCGCGAACCTTCAATGCCGCGCGCGGCATTGCAGTTTGCAGCGTCGAACAATGGCTGCGTGAACACCGGGACGACATCCGTTCTGCGCAGTCCTGAACCCAATATCCGAAACTCTTATATCTGAAAAGACCGTAAACCTATAGTTCTTTAGAACCCGTTGACATAAAGAGGGGCTTTGCCGATGATGCGGAAGGCCGCAAGCGCTGGGCCGCCATAAGCACAACACCGCGCTCGCGCTGCGGGACGCGGCAACCAGAGAGGCAAGCCATGGAGACAACCCCACGTAACCCCGCACGGCGCCGCCTGTTGGCCGGCAGCGCCAGCGCCCTGGCCGCGGCCGGTCTGGGCGCCACCGGCATCGCGCGCGCCAGCGATGCGCCCGCCAAACCCGCCGCCGCACCCGCAGCTGCGGCCGCAGCCAAACCCGCGGCCGCATCCACGGCCAAGCCGCTGCCGCCTTACGCGGCGTGGAAGGACGCCGACAGCGTCATCGTGCACAGCGCCAACACCATCGAGACGCGCCGCAGCGCCTTTGGCGACGGCATCATCACACCGTCGCGCCAGCTCTATGTGCGCAACAACCTGCCGCCGCCGGACGCGGCCATCCTGGACGACCGTGACGGCTGGAAGGTCGAAATCCAGGGCGTCAAGCAGCCGCGCACGCTGACCGTGGGCGACCTGAAGACGCTGGGCGTGGAATCGATTGCGACGGTGCTGCAGTGTTCAGGCAACGGCCGGGGCTTCTTCCCCCACAAACCCAGCGGCACGCCGTGGGAAGTGGGTGCGGCAGGCTGCGTGATGTGGACGGGGGTGCCGGTGCGCACGCTCGTGGAATATCTGGGCGGGCTTGATGGCACGCCCGCCTTCATGACGGGCACCGGCGGCGAAGTGCTGCCCGAAGGCCTGGATCCGAAATCGCTGCTGGTGGAACGCTCGGTCCCGCGCGAGGCCATGCAGGACGCCATGCTGGCCTGGGAGATGAACGGCGAACCGCTGTCGCTGGCGCACGGCGGCCCGTTGCGGCTCATCGTGCCGGGCTACACCGGCGTGAACAACGTCAAGTACATCAAGCGGCTGGCGTTCACCGCCGAGCAAAGTCCCGCAAAGATCCAGCAGACCGGTTATCGCCTGACGCCGATGGACGCCAAGCCCAGCCCCGATCAACCCTCGGTCTGGGCGATGGAACCCAAGTCGTGGATCAACGCGCCGGGCGCAAACGGTCAGGCATTGAAGGCCGGACGCGTGGTGGTGCGCGGCGTGGCGTTTGGAGGCATGCACGCGGTCAAGCGCGTGGATGTGTCCATCGATGGCGGCAAGACCTGGAAGCAGGCCGCGCTGATCGGACCGGATCTCGGCAAATATGCATGGCGCCAGTTCGCGCTGCCGGTGGAGCTGACAGCGGGCCAGCACATGCTGGTCAGCCGCGTCGAAGACACGCAAGGCAACGTGCAGGTGGAGAACCGGTTCGAGAACGCGCCGGGCTACATCAACAGCAGTTGGCGCGACCACGGTCTGGCCATCAACGTGTCTTGAGGATGGCGGAATCGATGCACAACCGTTTCTTCAAGCCGAACCCCGCATCCCGCCGCCTGACCGGGCGGCGGACGCGCAACCTCTGCGCGGCGGGCCTGTCGTTGATTGCGGGCGCCACGGCTTGGGCGGCGGAACCGCCCAATGCCGAGGCGGGCCGCGCCCTGTTCCTGAAGTCGACCACCCCGGCCTGTGCCGTCTGTCACACCTTGGCCGATGCCGGCGCAGCCGGGACCATCGGGCCCAACCTCGATGAACTGAAACCCGACGCCAACCGCGTCACGCAGGCCGTGCGCAACGGGATCGGCGTCATGCCGGCTTACGAGGCGTTAAGTGACGCGGAGGTGCAGGCGTTGGCGCAGTATGTGTCGGCCGCCACCGGAGCGGCGCAGTAGCCGGCGCGCAAGCTACCGCAGAAACACCGCCGGGCAGCCCTGCGCTGCCCGGCTCCGGTGAGCGTGTCAGATCACCTGACCCACATCGATGCGATTGCCGTCCGGGTCCTCGAACACGAACGCCCTCAGGCCGTAATCCTTGTCCTGCAGGCTTTTCACGATCCGTAAGCCGTACTGCTGGCACACGGCAAACAGCGCATCGACGTCGTCGACCATCATGTGGGCCACATTGAACTTTGCGGCTTGATGGCCGGGCTGCAAGGTCAGATGCAGCTCGCCCTGATCGCGCTTCAGGATCATGAAGCCGACGGGACTGCCGTTCTCGAAGGTTTTGGTGAAGCCCAGGACGTTGGTGTAGAAATCGTGGGCGCGGCGCATGTCCTTGACGGGCAGCATTGCTGCAATCCGTCCAAAGCGGACACCGTGGTTGACGTTTTGGGTCATGGTGAAGACTCTGGTTGCGAAGCCGCACTCACCTCCAGACGGTGCTGGTCAAAATTCACGCGCTTCAAGGTTTGGATCAGCAGGACGGTGCCCACGACGCGCAATCTATCCGCATCCCGCGTCCTGCGCAACCGTGCGGCTTGCGCAGCGATGAACGCAGCCGCCGCCATGGTAGGCTCTTTGCCTGCCAGACCTCGCCGGCCACACAGCCCGGCCGGCCTCCTCCGACAAAGCGATCCTCATGATGCTGCGACCGTTCCATCTGCTGCTTGCCGCGCTGGCGCTATCGCCCGCCCTCCATGCCCAACCCGCTGAAAAAGGCTCCGCCTGGACGCCCCCTGGCCCCACCGCATGCCGCTTTTCGGGCTGGACGACCAATGACAAGCCGGCCATCCCGGTGCGCGCATCGGCGACCGCCAGCGGCAAGCAGGTTGGCGCGCTGCCCACGACGCGTGGCGACAGTCCGGATCCCGAGGTTGACCTGTACAGCGTCACCTTCGACGTGACCGAGGCGCGCGATGGTTGGCTGAAAATCAAGAACGCCAGCGACGCCATGAGCGGCAGCGACCGCAGCCCGCCGCGGCCCGTCTATCAGGGCGAAGGCTGGATCGCCGCCAGGGACGCGCAGGTCGGCATCCAATCGGCGCGGGGTTACGCCCGCCCGGACGCCGGCAGCGAACGGCTGCTGGACCTGGGCGACGACTGGTTGACCGAACGCGCCACCTTGCGCGGCATCGTGGCCTGCGACGGCGAATGGCTGCTGCTCGATTACGAGATGCGCAACAGCGCCACATGGGAACGCCTGGCCGAAAAAGACCGCACGCGCGGACGCGCATGGTTTCGCGGCGTGTGCGCGTCGTCCGAGACGACTTGCGACATGCGGTCGGTCGATCAGTAACGGACGCTACCGCCGTTCCAGCGGCCACACTTCCACGACGCCGTGCGCCACCGCACACGGCGTGCGGGACACCTTCTCGATGGCCTCGGCCAAATCGGCCGCTTCGATGACGGCAAAGCCTGCGAGCGGCAGCGGCGCGTTCAGGTACGGTCCCTGCGCCGTTTCGACGCCCGCCGCGTCCGGATTGCGCACCTGCACCGGCGTCCCCGCAACGCCCATCAGCACGCCCGCGTCCTGCAGGGCGGCATCGTGCGCATGGGCAGCATCGCGAATGGCTTTGTCCGTGCGGTCATAGCCCTGCTGATCGCCATAACCGATCGTGATGAACATTGGCATGGTCTTCTCCTGTGACGTGGCGGGCGCGCTCCGCCCGTCCCGCAGGTTTTAACACTGCCCCAATGCATGCGTGTCCGGCCGCCGCGCGGGTCGCAAGCGCTGCGCGACCCGTTCGGCATTACCCGTCATCCGGGCTGTTTCAGCCTTGACACGTTACCGACCAACCAATAGATTGGCCCGACGCTTAGCCTAGTCAGACGCCCATGCTCCCTACCCCGATCGCCCCAACAGGCGCAGCCAGAACCGACAATGCCGGGGATGCGTACCGCACCGAACGCGTGGGCGCCCAACTGCGGGCGGATCGCGTCGCGCGCACGCCGCCGACGCCGTTCCAGCGCATCTACGCCACGCGCGCCCCGGCCCTGCCGGCCAGTGCCGCGCAACGCCCCCGGGTTCCCGCAGATCACAACGTAGCGCCGCCAGCGGAACTGCTGCACGACGACTACACGGCGCACTGCTTGAAGCTTGCCGTCCAGGCGTTTCACGCGCAGCTGGCAAGGCTGGACGCGCGGACGGCTGCGGCGAATCAGGCCGTGAAAGACGAACAGACCCGCCTTGAAGCGCGTGCCGAGGCGGAGCACGATCTGGGCACGATCGACGCGCTGCTGCTGCTCCAGTCGTATCGGAATGCCGCCGGGATCCCTGCCGTGCTCGCGCCCGCGCTGCCGGCCGTCACGGGCGCATCGCCGCTGACAGTCGCGCCGGTTGCCGCGGCCGCCAAGGCACGGAGCGCAGCGGAACATGCCGGCGTCGCCGACTACACGCCCCGCAGGCCACGCAAGCCCATCCCTGACGACCTGTCCCGATAGCCTTTATGCTCGAACTCCCCCACACCTTTCTCATCGAAGGCAACGCCATCCGGTGGAGCAAGCTTGGCAACGGTCCCCCGCTGGTCGCCATCCATGGCACGCCGTTCTCGTCACAGGTGTGGCGCAGGATCATCCCGCTGCTCGCCGACCGCAGAACCGTCTATTACTTTGATTTGGCGGGCTACGGCGCCTCCGAGATGCGGGACGGCCAGGACGTGTCGCTGGGTGTGCAGAACCGGATACTGGCGGCGCTATTCAACGAATGGCAACTGGACCGCCCGGATGTCCTGGCCCACGACTTCGGCGGTGCGACGGCGCTGCGCGCGTACTACCTGAACGGGCTGCGCTACGCATCGCTGACGATCTTCGATGCGGTGGCGCTGGCGCCGTGGGGTTCGCCCTTTGTGCAGCATTTCCGCCAGCACGAGGCCGCGTTTTCCGGCATGCCGGATTACATGCACCGGGCGCTGTTGAAAGCCTACCTGCAGACGGCCGCGCACAATCCGTTATCGGATGAGGCGCTGGACGTGTACAGCCACCCGTGGCTGGGACCCGTCGGCCAGCCGGCGTTCTACCGGCAGATCGCGCAAATGGATCAGAAGTACACCGACGAGGTGCAGGGTCTGTACGGTCGCATGGATTGCCCGGTGCAGGTGCTGTGGGGCGAAGAGGACGCGTGGATCCCGCACGAGCGCGGCGAAACCCTGGCGGCATTGATTTCGGACCGGCCGTTGATATCCGTGCCGAATGCCGGTCATCTTGTGCAGGAAGACCGTCCCGAAGCCATCGTGGCCGCGGTATTCAAGCAGCTTGGCGAGCGCTGAGCGGAGCGTCCTCCTACCCCCTCACCCGCGCCGGATTTCCCACCACCTTCGCCCCTGCCGGCACGTCGCGCGTGACCACGCTGCCCGCGCCGATGATGGCGTCATCCCCTACCGTGACCCCCGGCAGGATGATCGCGCCGCCGCCAATCCACACCTGTTTGCCGATGTGCACGGGACGCCCGAACTCCAGCATCGCGCGGCGCTGCTCGGCGTCGTGCGGATGGTCTGCCGTGTAGATCTGCACGGCCGGGCCGATCTGCGTGCCATCGCCGATCGTGACTTGCACGACGTCAAGGATCACGCAGTTGAAATTCATGAAGACGTTCGTGCCCAGCGAGATGTTGTAGCCGTAATCGCAATGAAACGGCGGGCGGATCAACGCGCCCTCGCCCACGCTGGCAAGGCGTTCGCGCAGGAGCGCGTGCCATTGTTCGGGCGGCTCGCCCAGCAAGGCGTTGTACCGCTTCATCCATGCGCTGGCGGCAAGCTGGTCCGCCTGGATCTCGTCGTCGGCAGCCGTGTAGAGGTCTCCTGCCAGCATCCTTTGCTTCTGTGTACGTGTCATGGTTGATCTCCTGTCCGGATCAGCCAGCATACCGAAGATCGCCGGCCTAGGCCGCCTGCGGCACGACACCCACGTAACGTCCGCGCGGCCGGATGACTTGCGCCACGCTGAGCTGCTCCAGGCAATGCGCCAGCAGGCCGATGCTGCGCGCGGTGGCAAACAGCCCGAAGGCCGCGTCGTCCGGCAGTCCGCAGTGCGCCGCCAGCGCGGCCAGCGCCACGTCGATGTTGGGATGCAGGCCAGTCAGTTGCGTGGCCTTGCCGATGAAGCGCGTAATGACCTCGGCTGGTTCGAACAAGGCCAGCAGCGCCGCCGCGCGCGGATCGCCATCCGGATACAGATGATGGCCGAAGCCCGCCAACGGCAATCCCGTGGACAGGTAATGCGCGATCACCTGATCCTCGCCCTGGCGCGCCACGTCGTCGAACAGCGCCTTGACGCGGCCGGAAGCGTCGCCATGCAACGGCCCGGACAAGGTGGTCAGCCCCGACAACAGGCACGCCGGCAGCGATGCGCCGGTGGATGCCGCAATGCGCGCGGCAAACGCGGAGCTGGTCAGTTCGTGGTCCACCAAAAGGACCATCGCGGTGCGCAGCAGTTCGGCAGCCTGCGGCGACAGCTTCCAGGCCTGCGCAAACCGCAGATGCAGCGGCCGCTTGCCGGGTTGCGCGCCAAAGGCGTTGGCCAGCTGTCCGACCAGGCTCTGGCATTCGGTGTGCAGAACGCGTGTCATGCGGCCGTGCGTGGAGTGGCCGGTGGCGGCCAACGCGGCCAGTGACGTGAACGCCGCGACGCGGCCCGGCGATGCCACGCGCGCCGTACAAGAAAAATCCGCCTGCTGGTCCGAGCTCCACAGCAATTGCGCAGCCTCTTCCAGACTGGCCGAACCGGCCAGCGTGACCGCGTCATGGCCGCGGTAGTACAGGCGTTGACGATGAAAGGTGGAGATTGCGGTGGGAATGCTGGGCTCGGCGCCAAACAGCGTGTTGGTGGCCAGCGTTTCGTGCTTGCGGCCAGCCTGCTTGCGCTTGGCCAGCCCCGCGACGTCTTCGGCGCGGTAAAGGCTGCGGCGAGTGTCGGCCGGGTCCGCCATGACCTCCAGCTTGCCGCGGCTGACGTAGGCGTAGATGGTCTGCGGCCGCACGCCCAGCTGGCTGCACGCTTCGGCCATTGAAATCCAGGTGCCCATGATCTTCTGTAGCAAAGTTTATATGTTGATTTTATAGATCAATATTGCTTTACAAATCAATCATTAAATACCATGGACTCCATGTTCAACGCGGACCCGCAGCCGGTCCCCCCATCAGAGCCGAACCAATATGAAGCCTCAGGTCCTGCAACTCAATCCCATCCTGATCCCGGCGGTCAATGACGAGCTTGCCTCGCTGTACCAGGTGCACAAGTTCTTCGAAGTTTCCGATCAGGCCGCCTGGCTGCGCGAGCACGGCGCTCACATCCAAGCCGTCATCACCGGCGGCCACACCGGCATCTCGCGCGACATGCTGGAACAGCTTCCCGGCGTGAAGGTGGTGGCGGTCAATGGCGTGGGCACCGACGCGGTGGACCTGGCGTATTGTCGCGGCCGCGGCCTGCCGGTCACCGCCACGCTGGGCGCGTTGACCGAAGACGTCGCCGACCTGGCGATCGGCCTGCTGATCGCCGCCTGCCGCAACCTCTGCGCGGGCGATCGCTTCGTGCGCGAGGGCCTGTGGGAGCAGTTTCCCTCGCCCAGCGCCATTCCGCTGGCGCGCCGCTTCAGCGGCATGCGCGTGGGCATCGTGGGCATGGGCCGCGTAGGCCGCGCCGTCGCCACGCGGGCGGCGGCCTTCGGCTGCCAGATCCGCTACACCGACCTGCGCGCCATGGACGACGTGCCGCATGAATTCGTACCGGACCTGATCGCACTGGCCCGCGCGTCGGACGCGCTGGTGCTGTGCGCCGCCGCCGACAAGGCCGAGGGCATCGTCAATGCCGCCGTGCTGGACGCGCTGGGTCCGCAGGGCTTCGTGGTCAACGTCGCGCGCGGCCGGTTGGTCAACGAGGCCGATCTGACCGAGGCGCTGGTCGCCGGCCGCATCGCGGGCGCGGGACTGGACGTCTTTGTGGACGAGCCCCGCGTGCCGCAGGCGCTGCGCCAGTCCGATCGCACCACGCTGCAGGCGCACCGCGCCAGCGCCACGTGGGAGACGCGCGCCGCGATGGGCCAGATGGTGCTGGACAGCATCGCGCAAGCCCTGGCCGGCGAGCGCCCGGCGATGAGCCTGACGACCTGAGCCACCCGGCGCGCATAGAAGATGTCCATGACAGACCTCGCCTTTCCCGTCCTCGCGCCGACCACGTTGCCGATCGCCGGCAGCGCAGCGCGCTTTCCCGTCGCGCGCGTGTTCTGCATCGGCCGCAACTATCGCTGGCTGCCTGACGAACCGCGCCCGGCCGAGATGCCGGCGTGGTTCATGAAGCCCGCCAGCGCGGTGTTCCCGGCCAGCGGCGCATTGCCCTATCCCGCGGACACGGCGGACTACTGCCATGAGATCGAGCTGGTCGTGGCGATTGGCCGCGGCGGCAAGGACATCGCTGCCGATGACGTCGAAGCCCGCCATATCTGGGGTTACGCAGCGGGGCTGGACATGACGCGACGCGATCTGCAGCAGCAGGCCAAGCGCGCGGGCGGTCCGTGGGAGCCCGCCAAGGCCTTCGATCATTCCGCGCCGTGCACCGCCATTGTGCCTGCTGACGCGTGCGGCCATCCGCGCGAAGGCGCGCTGTGGTTGTCCGTCAATGGAGAAGACCGCCAGCGCGCCGACGTAGCCGGCCTGCTGTGGTCCGTGCCAGAGCTGGTGGCGATGCTGTCGCGATCCGTGGCCCTGGCGCCGGGTGACCTGGTCTTCACCGGCACGCCCGCAGGCGTCGGTTCTTTGGCGCCGGGCGACGTCGTCAGCGCGGGCGTGACCGGCATCGGGGACCTGACCATGACCGTTGCCGCGCCCCGCGACGCCTGACACGTATTCCGATTCTTTCCACATCAACCGCCATCCAATCCGCCCGAGGAGCCATCCCTTGAACGACAGCACCACCCAGAAAATTGCGCTTGTCACCGGCGCCGGCAGCGGCGTCGGCCGCGTCACCGCCATCGCCTTGCTGAACGACGGCTGGACCGTCGTGCTGGCCGGCCGCCGCGCCGATCCCCTGCAGTCGCTGCAGGCCGAGGCCACCGCGCGCGGCCAGACCGCGCTGGCCGTGCCCACTGACGTCACCCGCCCCGAAAGCGTCGAAGCGCTGTTCAACACCATCGAAAGCCGCTTCGGCCGGCTGGACCTGCTGTTCAACAACGCCGGCGTCAACGCGCCCGCCGTGCCGATGGACGAACTGCCGCTGGAAAAGTGGTTCAACGCCATCAACACCAATGTGACGGGCGTCTATCTGTGCGCGCGCGCCGCCTTCAAGCTCATGCGCCGCCAGACGCCGCAGGGCGGCCGCATCATCAACAACGGCTCCATTTCCGCGCACACGCCGCGTCCCTTTACCGCGCCCTACACCGCCAGCAAGCATGCGGTCACGGGCCTGACCAAGTCGCTCGCGCTGGACGGCCGCGCCTACAACATCGTGGCCGGCCAGATCGACATCGGCAACGCGATGACGGAGCTGTCCGAGCGCATGACGCGCGGCGTGCTGCAAGCCAATGGCACGGTGGCGCCGGAACCCATGATGGACGCCGTCCACGTCGCGAAAGCCGTGCGCCACATGGCGTCGCTGCCCCTGGACGCCAACGTCCTGACCATGACCGTCATGGCCAGCGCCATGCCCTTCGCCGGGCGCGGCTGAGGCCTTATCCGCGCCCCGGGGTGCAGCACACCCGGGGCGCCTCACAGAGTTGACTGAAGTTGACCACCCCGAGGAGACAAGCATGACCTTCACCACGCTGGCCAAGACCCTGGCCTTTTCGGCAGCCCTTGCCGCCGTGCCCGGCCTGGCCGCGGCGCAGAACTACCCCACCCGTCCCATCAGCATCATCGTGCCGGCCCCGCCGGGCGGCGGCATCGACATGATTGCGCGCGTCGTCGGCGAAAAGCTGTCGCAGTCGCTCGGCCAGCCCGTCATCGTCGACAACCGGCCGGGCGCCTCCAACAACCTGGGCACCGCGCTGCTCGCCAACGCCAAGCCCGACGGCTACACCATCGGCATCGTGGGCGGCAGCCACAACATCAACAAGTACCTGTTCAAGAATCTGGGCTGGGATCCGCAAAAGAGCTTCGAGCCCATCGTCTACACCCATGAAATTCCGCTGGTGTTCTCGGTCTATCCCAAGATCCCGCCCAAGACGCTGCCGGAACTGGTGGACTGGATGAAGGCGCATCCCGACGAAGCCAAGGTCGCCACGTCGGGCCGCGGCAGCGCGCAGGAAATGGCCGCCGAGATGTTCCGCATGGTCAGCGGCGCGCCGATGCTGCTGATCCCGTACAAGGGCTCGTCCGCCGCGCACCCCGACCTGCTGGCCGGCCGCACGGTGCTGTACATCGACACGCTGAGCGCCATGCAGGAACAGGTCAAGGCCGGCAACGTGCGCGCCGTCGCGGTGTCGACGGCCAATCGCACCAAGGCCCTGCCCGACGTGCCGACCGCGCAGGAGCAAGGCCTGAAGGGTTACGACGCCAACACCAATGGCGGCTTCCTTGCGCCGGCAGGTACGCCCAAGGAGATCGTCGCCAAGCTCAACGCCGAGATCAACGCGGTCCTCAAGCAGCCGGCCGTGCGCGCCAAGCTGGAAGCCGCGGGCATCGAAGTCCAGGGCGGCACGCCGCAGGAGTACGCGGCGGTCATCCAGTCGGACCTGGACAAGTGGGGCAAGGTGGTGAAGGAAGCGAAGATCGAGGCAGAGTGATATCCGCCACGCATGCAAACGGGCGCGGCTAAGCCGTTGCCCTTTGCGTGTGCAGGGACGCGGTCCGATGGAGCCCGGATCGCGTCCTTTCTGTTTTTGGCGCAAGAACCCCGGGCTGGCACTACGCCGTCCGCCGCAATCCCATCAGCGACCGTGACAGCCGGCTCGCCGCCGCAAGCACCGGCTCCTTGAGATCAAGCAGCACGCTTTCGGTCAGGCGCGAGATCGGCCCCGAGATGCAGATGGCGCCCTGCAGCGTCCAGTTGATGCCGTAGACCGGCGCCGAAATGCTGGAGACCTCGGCATCGCGCTCGCCCAGCGAAATCATGTAGCCCGCGCGGCGCACGGATTCATAGGGCTCGCCCGGTTCGCCGGAAAACGCCAGCAGCACCCGCCCCGGACTGCCCAGCTCAAGCGGCAGCGCCGCCCCCACCCGCACGTGATGCCGGATGGACTTGGGGCCTTCAACCCGCGCCATGCAGATGCGCTGCTTGCCCTCGCGCACGTAGAACGTGGCGCTTTCTCCCGTAGCCGCCGACAGCTCGCGCAGCACCGGCTGCACGATCTCCGCAATGTTGAACGTGGCCTGGTAGCAGGCGCCCAGCCATCCGGCCGCGCGCGCCAGGCGCCATGTGCCGTCCTCCCGTTGCGCCAGGTAGTCGTCCATGGCCAGGGTGCGCGCCAGACGCAACACGGTTGAGCGATGGCAGCCGGTCCGCCGGCTGAGTTCGGCCAGCGACAGGTGCGTGTCGTCCACGCCGAACGCGGCAAGGATGCTCATTGCGCGGCGCACCGCCACAACGCCTTCTTCTACCGGGGCGTCGTCCGGGTTTCCGCCCGGATTCGGAGCCGATTCATCGTTCATGGTACGCAACATGTTCCGCTATACGAACCTACATTGTATTGAGCGGAACACGAATTCACAATGCCTCCACCAAAACAATTATTCGGAGACAACGATGAAGCAGATCGCGCGCGTCCTGTCGGGCCTGGCCCTGGTGTGCATGAGCAGCCTGAGCGCCGCTCAGGACTATCCCAACAAACCCATCCGCCTGATCGTCCCCTTCCCGCCCGGCGGCGGCACCGATGTGCTGGCGCGCGAGGCCGCGATCAAGGTCGGCGCCAACACCGGCTGGAACATCGTCACGGAAAACCGCCCGGGATCGGGCGGCAACATCGGGGTCGACACGGTGGCCAAGGCGGCGCCGGACGGCTACACGCTCGTGTTGGGACAGACCAGCAACCTGGCGATCAACCCGACCCTGTACGCCAAGCTGCCCTACGACCCCGAAAAAGACCTCGCCGCCATCGGGCTGGTCGCGGACGCGCCGCTGGTGATCGTGGTGCCGGCGACCTCGCCGCTCAAGTCTTTCGAGGACATGATCGCCGCCGCCAAAGCCAAGCCCGGCGCGTTGAACTACGCCAGCTCGGGCAACGGCACCGTGGCGCATCTGGCGGCCGTGCAGTTGCAGAATGCGGCCGGCATCAAGCTCACCCACATTCCGTACAAGGGCGCGGCGCAGGCCTCCAATGATCTGATCGGCGGGCAGATCGACATGTACTTGTCGTCGGTACCCACGCTGATTGGCCACGTGCGCAACGGCAAGATGCGGGCGCTGGCGGTGACCTCGACGCAGCGCGTGCCTGACATGCCCGACGTACCCACCGTCGCCGAGCGCGGCTTTCCCGGCTTTGAGGCGGTGACCTGGTTCGGCCTGGCGGCGCCCGCCGGCACGCCGGCCGACATCGTGCAGCGCCTGAATGCGGAGTTCAACAAGGCGCTGCAGGCCAAAGACCTGAGCCTGAAGTACCAGGAGCAAGGCGCGCGGGTGCTGACCAGTTCGCCCGAGGCATTCGCCACGCTGATCCACGACGACCGCATCCGCTGGGGCAAGATCGTCAAGGACTCGGGCGCGAAGGTCGAGTGATCCGCCATGCAAGCCCGCTACCCGTATTCCAGCGGCGCGTCGCGCTCCGCCATTGCCGTGCCGGACGGCGCGTGCGACTGCCACATCCACGCGTATGACGCGCGCTACCCCGCCGCGCCCGGCGCAAGGTTGTCGCCGCCGGACGCCACGATGGCGCAGTACCGCGAGATCCAGGCCCGGTTGGGAACGCAGCGGGCCGTGCTGGTCACGCCTTCCACCTACGGGGCGGACAACCGTCCGATGCTGGACGCGATGGCGCAGTTGGGCGGGCAGGCGCGCGGGGTGGCGGTGATCGATGGCAGCGAGACCGATGCGCAGCTTCAGGCCATGCGCGACGCGGGCGTGCGCGGCATCCGTCTCAATCTTTCCCTGGGCGTGACCAGTTCCGCCAGCCAGATCGTGCCGCTGGCGCAACGCGTCGCACCGCTGGGTTGGCATCTGCAACTGCTGATGGCGCCCGACCAGCTGGCAGAGCTGGCGCCGGTACTGCAGGACCTGCCCGCACCCATCGTGTTCGACCACATGGCGCGGCTTGCGCCGCACGATGCCGGCGCGCATCCGGCCCACGCCCTGGTGCTGCGGCTGCTCGAACGCGGCCGCGCGTGGATCAAGCTGTCCGGCGGCTACATCGTCAGCCCGCGGCATTCCGTTGAAGACCCGGCGCTGGACGCGCTGGCCCGCAGTTATCTGGACGCCAATCTCGAGCGCGTGGTGTGGGGCAGCGACTGGCCGCATGCCTCGGCGTCGGCCGGCATGCAGCCCATGCCCGACGACGCGCGCCAGCTAGAACGGCTGGCCGAGTGGACCGGCCGCGAACAACTGAGCCGGGTCCTCGTGCACAACCCGGCAGCCCTGTACGGCTTTCCGGCATGAACAAAAAGCATCATCGGAGACAAACCATGCGAGACCCCCACACCCTCACCCGCCGCAGCTTCCTGGCCGCCACCGCGGCGCTGGCGGCGAGCGCCGCCTTCGGCGTGCGCGCCTCGCAGGAATGGCCCGGCGGCAAGACCATCACCTGGGTGGTGCCGTATCCGGCGGGTGGCAGCACCGACGTGCTGGGCCGCGCCATCGCGCAGCAGCTCGATGCCTTGCTCTCGACGCGCGTCATCGTCGACAACCGCCCGGGCGCCACCGGCACCATCGGCGCGGCCCGCGTGGCACGCGCCGAAGCGGACGGCCTGACCTTGCTGGGCACGTCGATCGGTCCGCAGGCCATCGCGCCGCACGTCATGGGCAAGCTCACGTATGACCCCGTCGCCGACTTCGCGCCGGTCATCATGATCGGCACCATTCCTCACCTGCTGGTCGTGGGCAAGGCGCAGCCCTACAAGACCGTGGCCGAGCTGATCGCCGCGGCGAAAAAGGCGCCGGAAAGCCTGGCCTATGCGTCGGGCGGCACCGGGACCATCCTGCACATGCAGGGTGAACTGCTGCAGCAAAAGACCGGCGCCCGCTTTCTGCACGTGCCCTACAAGGGCGACACCCCCGCCTTGCAGGACACATTGGCCGGCCAGGTGCAGTTCGCCTTCATTCCGGCCGCCGCCGCGTTGCCGCATGTGCAGACCGGCGCGCTGCGCGCGCTGGCCGTCACGTCCGCGCAGCGCCTGCCAGCGGTTGCCGACGTGCCGACCATGGCGCAAGCCGGTTTCGACGATTTCGTGGTCGAGCAATGGCAGGCGGTCTTTGCGCCGGCCGCGACCCCGGCCCCGGTGATCGCGCGGCTCAACACCGACATCGGCCGCGCGCTGCAAAGTCCCGCGCTGCTTGCGCTGGCCGAACAGCTTGGCATCACGCTGGCCGGCGGCACGCCGCAGGCCCTGGACCAGACGCGCAAGGCGGACTTCGACAAGTGGGGCAAGGTCATCCGCGACGCCGGCATCAAGCCCGCCTGACCGCCCCCGCATCCCTCTTCACCTTTTGACAGGAACACTCATGACCACTCCGGACATCATCAAGGACTTCCCCCGCGTCAGCGCCGATATCGTGCGCCGCGCCGCGGAACTGCAACCCGCCATCCTGGCCGACGTGGCCGGCCGGCGCGGCGCACTGAACGGCCGCATCCGTCCGCTGCATCCCGGCATGAAGGTCGCCGGGACCGCGTTGACGGTCGAGGTGCGCCCCGGCGACAACCTCATGATCCACGCCGCGATTTCGCTGGCCAAGCCGGGCGACGTGCTGGTCATCGACGGCAAGGGCGACCTCAGCGCCGCGCTGATGGGCACCATCATGATGAACGCCTGCCGCAAGCTGGGCATCGCCGGCGTGGTGATGGACGGCGCCGCGCGCGACACGGTCGAGATCATCGAGATGGACTACCCGGTGTTTGCCGCCGGCACCAATCCCAACGGCCCGACCAAGAACGTGCCCGGCCGCATCGGGCATCCGATATCCGTGGGCGGCGTGACGGTCAATCCGGGCGACTTCATCATTGGCGACGCCGACGGCGTGGTGGTGGTCGAGCGCGAGAAGATCGAAGGCCTGCTGCCCGCCGCCGAAAAGAAGGTGCGCGACGAAGCCGCGCGCATCGCCGCGATCCAGGCGGGCGACACGGAAGCGAAGTGGCTCAGCGCCGCGCTGCGCGCTGCCGGCGTCCTGAAGGAAGGAGAGTCGCTGTGAACACCGCTGCCACGGGCAAGCCGGCACTGGTCGTGACCGCGGCGGATCTGGCGCCGGAGGCGCTGGCGCTGCTGCAGGACTTCTCATTGATCTTCGCCGGCAAGACACCCACTGAAGACGACATCGTGGCGCTGTGCCGCGAGCACAACCCGGTCGCCATCATCGTGCGCTACAGCAAGGTGGGCGCCGCGGCGATGGACGCAGCCCCCGCGCTGCGCGTGATTTCCAAGCACGGCAGCGGCACCGACACCATCGACAAGACCGCCGCCGCCGAGCGCGGCATCCAGGTCGTGGCCGCGGTGGGCGTGAACGCCGCCGCCGTCGCCGAACAGGCGCTGGCCCTGCTGCTGGCCTGCGCGAAGTCGGTGGTTGGTCTGGACGAACGCATGCGCGCCGGCCATTGGGACAAGTCCACGCACAAGAGCCTGGAACTGGGCGGCAAGACCATCGGCCTGATCGGTCTGGGCGCCATCGGCCGGCGCATGGCGGCCATGGCGCACGGGATGGACATGCAGGTGATCGGCTTCGACCCGTACGCCAAGGACCTGCCGGACTACATCCGTACCGTGGACCTCGATGCAATCTGGCGCGAGGCCGACGTGGTGTCGCTGCACTGCCCGCTGACCGACGACAACCGCGGCATGGTCAACGCGCAGACGTTGGCGCAGTGCAAGCCCGGCGTGATCGTGGTGAACACGGCGCGCGGCGGCCTGGTGGACGAGGACGCGCTGCTGGCCGCCGTGCGTTCGGGCCAGGTGCGGGCCGCGGGCCTGGACAGCTTTGCGGTCGAACCCATGTCGGCAGGCCATCCGTTCCAGACGGAGCCGCGCATCATCCTGAGCCCGCACATCGGCGGCGTGACCAGCGCCGCCTACGTGAACATGGGCGTGGCCGCCGCGCGCAACGTGCTGGACGTGCTGGGCCGCGCCGGGTCGGCTGCCTGAGTACTCGCCCAGTCCGCAACGACGGAGAACCTGGGCATGAAAGCGGAATAATCCATACAAAACAAGAGAGGAAGACAATGACGCAACAACTTCGCACCCAGCTTCGCCTGCGCCGCGCGGCCTTGGCGCTTGCCGCCGCCCTGCCGCTGCTGGCGAGCGGTCTCGCCCAAGCTGCGGATGCCGCTGACACGTGGCCCAGCCGTCCGGTGCGCGTCGTCGTGCCCTACGGCCCCGGCGGTGCGGTCGATGTGGCGACGCGCAAGATGGCGCAGATGCTTTCGACGCAGACCGGCCAGAGCTTCATCGTGGAAAACAAGCCGGGCGCCACGGGCACCATTGGCGTGAATCAGGTGGCCCGCGCCGCGCCCGACGGCTATACGCTCGTGGCCAACGACACGACTTATTCGCTGCTGCCGCACATCTTCAAGCAGTTGCCCTTCGATCCGGCCAAGGACCTGCAGCCGGTCTCGGCCTTCGTGTTTGCGCCGATGGCGTTGGCCGTGTCCAACGACAGCCCATACCGCAAGCTCGATGACCTGATCGCCCAGGCCCGCGCGAAGCCCGACATGATCACCTACGGCTCCGGCGGGCCGGGCACGACGCCGCACTTTGCCGCCGAAGGGCTGGCGCTGGCCACGAAGGTCAAGTTCATGCACGTGCCGTTCAAGGGCGCGGCGGAGGCCACGCAGGCGGTGCTGGGCAAGGTGATCGACTTTCAGTTCGCCTCCACCACCGGCGTGATGGGCGCCGTGCAAGGCGGCCAGCTTCGTCTGCTGGCTATCAGCGGCGACAAGCGGCTGGCGGTGCTGCCCAACGTGCCGACCTTCACCGAAGCTGGCGTGAAGGATTTTGGCGTGGTCAACTGGACCGGCCTGTGGGCGCCCAAGGGCACGCCGCCGGCGGTCACCGAGCGGCTGCAACGCGAGATCGCCCGCGCCATGGCGTCGGAAGAAATGCAGACGTTCGCCACCAAGATGGGCGCCGAGCCGCGCGTGACCGATGCCGCCGAGTTCGGCCGCATCCTGGCCGACAGCGGCGTGATGTGGGGCAACGTGGCGCGCAACATCGGTTACGACGCCAAATAAGAACAGGGAGACACCATGTTTTTTCTGCAAGCGCCTCAGGTCGAGTCGTTCGAGGTCTGGTCGCCCATGCCCGACCGGTTTCGGCGTGCCGAACGCAGCGACTGGGCCGATGCCAACCGCGGTGGCGCCATTGCCGACTCGTTCCTGGAAGGCCCGGTGTTCGACCGTAGCGGCAATCTCTACGTGACCGACATCCCGTGGGGCCGCGTCTTTCGCATCGCCCCGGACCGCGAATGGTCGCTCGTGGCGGAATACGACGGCGAGCCCAACGGCATGAAGTTCCTGGATGACCGGCGGCTGCTGATCACCGACTACAAGAACGGGCTGATGGCGCTGGACGTCGCCACCGGCACAATCACGCCCCATCTCGCGCGCCGCAACAGTGAGCGATTCAAAGGCGTGAACGATCTGATCTTCGACGCGCAGGGCAATCTTTACTTCACCGACCAGGGTCAGAGCGGCCTGCATGATCCTTCGGGGCGTCTGTACCGCCTGCGCCCGGACGGGCAGCTCGATTGCCTGCTGGACAACGTGCCCAGTCCCAACGGCGTCGCGCTGTCGCCCGACGGCAAGGTGCTGTACCTGGCGGTGACGCGCGGCAACTGCGTATGGCGCGTGCCGCTGATGGCGGACGGCAGCGTCAGCAAGGTGAGCCAGTTCTTCACGTCGTACGGCCCAAGCGGCCCGGACGGCCTGGCGGTCGATAGCGAGGGCAACCTGCTCGTATGCAATCCCGGCCTGGGTTATGTGTGGCAGCTCAATCACCGCGCCGAACCCGTGACGGTGTGGCGCAGTCCGAAAGGCATGTCGACCACCAACCTCGCCTTTGGCGGTGAAGACAGGCGGACCCTGTTCTGCACGGAATCGGTTAGCGGCACGATCCTGGTCGCGCGTGCGCCGCATGCCGGAACGGCGCTGTTCCAGCCGTAATCCCTTCCCGGCCGTAACCCCGAATATTGCCAAGGTAACAGGGCGTTAAGCGCCCTCTTACCCCGTCCTTCGGCGTACGTTGCAGGAAAATGCGGGGATTCTCGGGCGCGGGCGCAAACATCTCTGCGAATCGCGGGGCGACGGCTTCGTTACACGGCCGCCGTCCCGGCCACACTTGCCTTGACACTGTTTGCGCCCCCCTTCTATGGTCGAGGCCGCCAACGATTTGGCACCCGAAATCCCCGTGCAGCCCATCTTGCGGCGCAGGTAAGCGCCCCAAGCAATGGCGCGCGCCGGCCGCATCCGCCGATGGCTGCACATCGCGACAGAGAGAGAAGAAGGACATGGCGTCTACGCGCAAGTCAGAAGGAAAAGGTTTGCGGACGGGCAACGCAGCGGCCGCCGCGTTGCTGGTGACGGCGATCACGGCCGCGTTCGCGGCGATGAGCCCGACGCCGGGCAACGCCGCGCAGGAGAAGGCAGCGCCGGCTGCCGCAGCACCGGCAGCCGCAGCATCGGCAGCCCCAGCGCCGACCGCAGCAAACCCTGCCGCCGCCACGCCCTCAGTCAACGCGCCCGCGCCTGCCGCCGCCACCGCTGCCAGGGTTGCGCCGCCCGACGCCACCGCGGTCATCTACGCCATCCATCAAGTGGACAGCAAGGGCGAACCGTCCGCCAACGTCGCCAACGGCAGCATCGCCACCTACTGGTTCGGACATGCGTTCGAACTGGAAGGCACGCCCTATTACACCGGCTTCATCTGGGAAACCGCGGAACGCTACGGCAAGCCGGGCGAGGACGACGTCGGTCCCATGACGACCGTGAATTTGGCCGAAGCCACCTTCATCCGCGACCCGGCAGCGCCGAAAAGCCCGTGGAAATTCCGTGGCATGGAGCCGACCATCGGCGAATTCGGCGCGTACGAAAGGCCGCCGGAAGTCGACACGCAGCGCAAGCCGCTGGAGTACCGCACGGCATCGGGCAAGTTGATGCTCGCAGTGCCCACCGAGACCTTCGAGAACGGCATCACGATCAGCGGCTACACCCTGCTCGTCTTCACGCCCCCGGAAAAACGCCAGGACGAAACGGGCAATGTGTGGGCCTACGTGGGCAACGTGATCGCAGGCGAGGACAACGGACCGGCCTGTGCGGATGGCGACGTCATGCCGTGTACGCGCAGCGAAGGCGAACTGGTCTTCAGCGCCACCGCTACTGCCGACCTGCCGCGCGTGACGGTGCAGTTCACGGGCAACACGATCTCGGGTCCCGGCAAGACCCGCAAGCTGGGCTCCGGCGACGCCGTCATCTACGCCTACGACGCCACGCGCAAGCAATACGTCGCGCAGTAGCCGACACCACCGCCATCCCGAAGCAACGCGGCCGCTCAGGCCGCAGCTTGCACCTTTGACCCCGCCACTTCCAGCCGATTGCCGCCCAGCGATTTGGCGCGGTAGAGCGCCTGGTCCGCAATTGCCAGCGCGTCCATGATGGTGGGCGTGTCGCCGTCGAAACGCGCAAGCCCGATGCTGACCGTTGCGGCAATGCCGATGTTGTCCATACGGTTCGAGACGGTCACGGCAAAGCGCTCGGCCATCGCCTTGCCCAACGTGTGTGCGCCCTTCGCATCGTCGCCCCAGAGCAGCGCGGCGAATTCCTCGCCCCCGATGCGCGCAAGTATGGTGTCGTGGCCCAGCACCTCGCGTGCGGTTTCGGCGAAGGACTTGAGCACCTGATCGCCCGCCGCGTGTCCATAGCGGTCATTGATGGACTTGAAGTGATCCAGGTCTAACGCCAGCACCGACACCGCGCCGCGCCCTTCCTTGCCGTCCAGGATGCGCGCGCCCTGCTCGAAGAACCAGCGCCGGTTGCCCAGGCGGGTCAGATAGTCGGTCTGCGATTCCAGCAGTAGTTGGCGGTGCGTTTCGTCGCGGATGAGCTTGAGCAGCGTCATCGGCAGCACCACGGAATACAGCACACCCTCGTAGATGGTGAGCTTGCCGGCCAGCGCCAGGACGGGTTGAGAGGCGAACCAGGGCAGGATGAACGCCCGGCTGGCATAAAGGGCCGTATGCACCCCGGCAACGGCCATGACAATGTGGCGCGAGCGCCGCGGCTTGAGCGCCTGGCAGCGGTACACCTCCCAGGCCGTCAGTCCGCTGACCAGCGCAATCGGCACCGAGCTCACATACGTCCACATCACGTCCAGCCAACGCACGCCCCCGATCACCCAGGTCAGCCCCATGCCGATCAGCACGCAGAGCGACGTGCGCACGTAGCGCCGTCCGCTCAATGCGGCGACGCCGTTGAGCACAAGCAGATAGCCGCCGAGGATGACGAGGTTGCTGAGGGCCGCGCCGCTGACGCCGGGCAGGTCGCGACGATACAAGGCCGCCGCGCAGCCGAGGGCCAGCGTGGCGAAGCCTGAAGCCAGGATGCGTAATTCCTTGCTGCGCGTGGGGTTGGCCCGCTGTTCCCAGAACATGAGGCCGGCGCTGACAAGCAGTGTTCCGACTGCCAGCAGGTACAGAGTGAGAAGATCGACGTACATCTCGAAAGTCAGGAGATTTCGCCGAAAACTCGCGGCGGCTGCGGGATTTTACGGTGAAAACGTGTCATTTCACCTTTTCCGGATGCGCTTTTGCGTCATGCCGGGAGGCGCCCGGCCGCGCGCCATCCGGCCCCAAAAATTTGTCCCGTGGACAGATCATTTCCTGATCCGCCCCCCACGCCGACTGACTTCCGATCGCCGGAACTTGCGCGGGCGTCAATCAGCGTGGGCCAGCTGCGCAATCATCCCCGCCGCGCCGCTTCGATCGTCGCGATATCGATCTTCTGCATCGTCATCATGGCCTCGAACGCGCGCTTGGCCGCCGCCTGATCAAGGTCTGTGACCGCCGCCAGCAGCGCCCGCGGCGTGATCTGCCAGGACAGTCCCCATTTATCCTTGCACCAGCCGCAATCGCTCTCCTGGCCACCGTTCGAGACGATCGCGTCCCACAGACGGTCGGTCTCGGCCTGATCGTCGGTGGCGACCTGGAAGGAAAACGATTCGTTGTGTTGAAAGGCGTCGCCGCCATTGAGCCCGACACAGGGAATGCCCATGACGGTGAAGTCGACCATCAGGATGTCGCCCTGCTGGCCCGAGGGATAGTCGCCGGGCGCGCGGTGGACCGTGCCCACCTTGCTGTCCGGAAACGTCTTTGCATAAAAGGTCGCCGCCTCCAGGGCGTCGCCGTCGTACCACAGGCAAACGGTGTTTTTGCTGGCCATCTTGCTCCTCCTTGGCAGGAAAGTGATGCGCTCAAACAGTGCTGCAATGCGCGACGTTCAAGCATAGTTCACGCTGCGCCCGCAGAAAATCGGGCACGCATCGCAGTCGTGCGGGCCCGTGTCAAACGACGATGCGCCCGTCGATGCAGGTCACGGACTGCCCGCCCACGCGAATGCTGCCGCTCGCATCGAACGAGATGCTTAACCTGCCCGACCGCCCGACCACGGCGCCCTGCGTGCTGAGGTATTCCGTGCCGAACTGCGGCACCTGCCCCGCGTCGCGGATGAATGCGGCCACCGAGCCGTTGCCGCTGCCGCATACCGGGTCTTCGTTCGCGCCCAGGCTGGGCGCAAAGGCCCGGACCTCGATGGCCGCCTCCGCGCCTTCGCCATAGGCGCCGTACACGACGATGCCCGCGGCATTGTTGCGGCGGTCGAAGTCGGCCATGCGTGCAAAGTCCGGC
The DNA here is from genome assembly GCF_032113835.1 of Achromobacter sp. Lineage (GTDB taxonomy): Bacteria > Pseudomonadota > Gammaproteobacteria > Burkholderiales > Burkholderiaceae_B > Achromobacter. Next base: position 39,487 of record NZ_DAMCTG010000002.1, read on the forward strand.
CGCAGCGTCAGCACCGCCTGCGCGCTGGGCAATTGCGCAATCGTCCACACCGGGCCCACGTTGACGAGCTTGGGCGCAGGATCGTGCAGCACCGCCGAGCCCAGAATCGCTTCCATTTCATCGACCAGATCCGCGCCAAGCTCGGTGAGGCTGGGCTCCGGCAGTGTGAAGGCAATGAGCGGGCTGCCGCCAGGCGCGTCGGTGACCGACAGTTCGATCAGACCGGCTGCACATTCCTGCACCAGCCTGCCGTCACGAGCCGTGACGATGCCGGCTTCGAGCAGCGCATGGGCAGTGCCCAGCGTGGGATGCCCCGCGAAGGGCAGCTCGGCCTGCGGCGTGAAGATGCGCACCAGGTAATCGGCGCCGGGCTGCGTCGCCGGCAGCACGAAGGTGGTCTCAGACAGATTCGTCCAGTTGGCGATGCGCCGCATCTGCTCGTCCGACAGTCCCTGCCCTTGCAGCACCACCGCGACGGGATTGCCGCGATAGGGTTCACTCGTGAAAACATCGACCTGCTTGAATGGCACGCTCATATCCCGCTCCCTTATTCAATGTCCGGATGCCTGTCGGCCAGCCGTTGGCGGCGCACGCGCAGCGCCTCGAGTTTTTCCTCCAGCGCCGCGATCTCGGCATCGACGTCCTGCACGCTTTGCTCGATGTGCTCGTACGCCTGCTGCAACAGCACCTTGGCCTCCTTGCGGCTGGAGGCCGTCGGCGTTTCGCCGCGCAGCGGCCGGTTGGCCGTTTCGGGCAGGAAGAACGACGTGATAAGCCCAATGACCGACGCCACCATCAGGTAGTACGCGGGCATCATCAGGTTCTCGGTCTCTTCCACCAGCCACGCAGCGACCGTGGGCGTCAGGCCGGCAAAGATGATGGCCACGTTGAACGAACTGGCCAGCGCGCTGTAGCGGATGCGCGTCGGAAACAGCGCGGGCAGCGTGGACGCCATGATGCCGATCAGGCAGTTCAGGAAAACGGCGATCAGCAGCAGTCCCAGAAAGATCAACGCCGTGTTGTCGCTGGCGATGAGAAAGAACGACGGGATCGCCGTGACCAGCAGGCCCAGGCTGCCGGCAAGCAGGAACGGCTTGCGGCCGATCTTGTCGCTGATGAAACCCACCACGGGCTGCACGAACAGCATGCCCACCATCACGACGACGATGATGAGCACGCCATGCCCTTCGGTGTAGCCCAGGCTGCCCGACAGATACGTGGGCATGTAGGTCAGCAGCATGTAGTAAGTGACGTTGGTCACCAGGACCATGCCGATGCTGACCAGCAAGGCACGGCGGTACTTGCTGAAGATCTCGCGGAACGACACCGTCGGCTTTTCCTGCACGGCGTCGCGGTCTTCCTTTTCCATCCGTTCAAGCTGCTGCGTGAAGGCCGGCGTTTCCTCGGCCGCGTGGCGCAGATACAAGCCCAACAGGCCCAGCGGTCCGGCCACAAAGAACGGAATGCGCCAGCCCCAGTCAAGGAACGTCTGCTCGCCCAGCATGGTCTGCAGCAGCACGACCATGCCCGCGCCCACGACGAATCCGGCGATCGAGCCGAAGTCCAGCCAGCTTCCCAGAAAGCCGCGTTGCCTGTCGGGCGCGTACTCGGCCACGAACACGGCCGCGCCGGTGTATTCACCGCCCACGGAAAAGCCCTGCGCCAATTTGCACGCCAAGAGAAGAATCGGCGCCCAGATGCCGATCGTGGCGTACGCGGGAATCAGGCCGATGCAGAACGTGCTGATGGCCATGATGATGATGGTGAGCGACAGCACCTTCTGGCGCCCGAAGCGGTCGCCCATGACGCCGAAGAACACGCCGCCCAGCGGCCGCACGAGGAAAGGCACGGAAAACGTGCCCAGCGCGGCGATGGTCTGCACGGCCGGCGAGGCATCAGGGAAGAACACCTTGCCCAGCGCGAAGGCAACAAAGCCGTAGACGCCGAAATCAAACCATTCCATCGCATTGCCAAGCGCCGCGGCCGTCACGGCCTTCTTGAGCTTGGTGTTGTCGATGACGGTGATGTCGCCGATCTCCAGCGGACGGATCTCTTGCGACGACGTGGGAGTTTCTGCCATGGTGCGACATCCATAAAACGGGACATGCCGATTATGGACCCGATTTTGGCGACGGTCATCGCCCCTCTGCATTGCGGGAGTGGCAGGCGCGCGCCCATAATGCCCCACCCACCTGACGCTCGCCGGAGCCCGCCATGACCGATACCCACCAGCCGCCACTGATCTATCTTGAAGACCTGTCCGTTGGAGACGTCTTCGTCAGCAAGACCCACGCCCTGGACGCGGCGCAGATCATTGCCTTTGCCTCGCAGTTCGACCCGCAGCCCTTTCACCTGGATCCGGACGCGGCGCGCGACACGCTGTTCCAGGGCCTGGCGGCCAGCGGCTGGCATACGGCGGCGCTGACCATGAAGCTGCTGGTCGAAAGCTTTCCCGTGGCGCGCGGCGTCATCGGCGCCGGCGCCGAAGTGGTCTGGCCGCAGCCCACCCGCCCCGACGACGTGGTAAAGGTAACCAGCACGGTGCTGAGCATCACGCCGTCCCGCTCCAAACCCGACCGCGCCATCGTGGTCGTGGAATCGGTCACGTCGAACGAGCGGGACGAGGCGCTGCAGAAACTGACGAGCAAGGTCGTCGTGTTCCGCCGGTCATGATCCCGTCATGAGCCGGCCATGACCCGGCCAGCGGTCCGGCCGCACGCTTATGCCGCCGCGCCCTCCGGCAGCTTGGCGATGACCTTGATCTCGAACTGGAATCCATAGAGCCAGGTCACGCCCACCGCCGTGATGTTCGGGAACGGCGCCTCGCCCCAGAACTCGGGCACCACTTCCCACATGGTCTCGAACTGCGACTGCGGATCCACCATGAAGACGGTCACGTCGACCACGTCGTCGAACGACGCGCCTGCCGCGTGCAGGATGGCGTTCAGGTTCTGGAATGCCAACCGCACCTGCTGACGCAGATCGGGCTCGGGCGAACCGTCGTCGCGGCTGCCGACCTGGCCGGATACGAACAAAAAGCCGTTGGAACGCACGGCCGGCGAGTAACGGTTGCGCTCGTAGAGCGCGTGGCGATGAGGAGGAAAAACGACGTCACGGTTGTTCATGGGGATTCTCCAAGTGATGGGGCTTCAGACCGCCCGCGTTGACATAGGCAAACTGTAAAAGCGCCCGCCGCGTGGATAAACGGCCAACTTCATCCATCACTATTTGTAGAATCCAAACAATCCCCCCTGCCTACCGGAGCACCCATGGACCGATTTGATGCAATGACCGCGTTTGCGCGCGTGGTGGAGACCGGCAGCTTCACCAAGGCGGCCGAAACGCTGCACATGAGCAAGACCAGCGTCACGCAGCTCGTGCAGCAGCTCGAGGCGCGGCTGCGCGTGCGTCTGTTGAACCGCACCACGCGCAAGGTCAACGTCACGGCGGACGGCGTGGCGTACTACGAGCGCGTCATCAAGTTGCTGGCCGACATGGACGACGCCGAGACCAGCCTGTCCAGCGCCGCGGAAGCGCCGCGCGGCCGCCTGCGCGTGGACGTGCCCAGTCCGCTGGCGCGCATGGTGCTGGTGCCGGCCCTGCCCGCCTTCCACGCGCGCTATCCCGACATCCAGCTCGACATGGGCGTCAGCGACCGCATCGTCGACCTGATCGGCGAGAACGTCGACTGCGTGGTGCGCGGCGGCGAGCTGACCGACCAATCGCTGATGGCCCGCCGCGTCGGCGACCTGCGATTGGGCGTCTATGCCGCGCCCTCTTACCTGAAGCTGGCCGGCAAGCCGGCGCATCCGCGCGAACTTGAAGACACGCACCATCGCATCGTCGGGTTCCTGTGGCAACGCACGGGCCGCGCACTGCCCTACGCCATGCGCCGCGGCAACGAAGTCGTCAACGTGCACGGCCGCTATGTGCTGGCCGTGGACGACGGCAACGCGTATCTTGCAGCCGGGTTGGCCGGCATGGGCGTGATGTGGCTGCCGGATTACATGTCCGCGCCGCATCTTGCGCAAGGCGAACTGGTTCCGGTCTTCGAGGACTGGCGGATGGACCCGATGCCCATGTACGTGGCGTTCCCGCCCAACCGCCACGTCAGCGCCAAACTGCGCGCCTTTATCGACTGGATCATCGAACTGGTGGGCGCGTATTCGCCGGCGGCGGCGAAATAGCGACGTAAGCCGCGCCCGCCGGCGCTAGTTTTTGGCAAGCTCACCCGCCAGTTCGAGCGCGCGCGCCAGGAACACCGACGCGTCATCCTTGCGGTAGCTGACGATCACGGGCGATACGAACGCGTCGGCTTCGATCCGCACATGCGCGACGTCCTGGCGTTGCAGGCGCTGCACGGACGCGGGCACCACCGTGACGCCCAGGCCCGCCGCAACCAGCCCGATGGCGGTCTGCAATTCGTTCGCCTCTTGCGCCACCTGCAACGAATGGCCGGCGGCGCGAAAAAGCCCCAGTACGTGATCCGCATAGTTGGGCCGCGGCCGAGCCGGATACAGGACGAAGGGCTCGCGCGCCAGCCGGTCCACCGAGGCGCTGCCCTGGCCCGCCAGCGGATGATGCAGCGGCACGGCGGCCAACAAGGGTTCGGTCATCAGCACGCGGCGCTCGATTGCCGGATCGTCCAGCAGGATGCGGCCGATGCCCAGGTCGATGCGGCCCGCCTTCAGCGCTTCGAGCTGCGGCAAGGTGTTCATTTCCATCAGGCCCACTTCGACCCGTTCGTCCGCGCTGCGCAACAGCCGGATCAGTTCCGGCACGAAGCCGTACAGCGTGGATGGCACGAAACCGATGCCGAACCAGCGCCGCTCGGTCTGACCCAATCGGCGCGTACCTTCCAGCACCTCGTCCAGCCGGGCGGTCAACAGGCGCGATTGCTCGAGCAGAAAACGGCCCGCCTCCGTCAGACGCAGCGCGCGCGTGGTGCGCTCGAACAGCAGCACGCCCAGTTCTTCCTCGAGCTGCTTGATCTGGCGGCTGAGCGGCGGCTGCGCGATGTGCAGCCGCGCGGCCGCCTGCGTGAAACTGCCGGCTTCGGCCACGGCCTGGAAGTAGCGCAAATGCCTGAGTTCCATGACGATTAAGACCCTGGAGGTATCAATTGAAACCCATATAGTCTTGGACGCCTTGGAAAAATGCAAGCGATACTGCGTCCATCGTTCGGGCGCGTCCGGTTAGAGTATGAATCGAGCCGGCATCGCCACCAATAATTCAAGAAACACGGAGACACCATGCGCTTGCGCCCTGTATTCAAACCCTTCGCCCGCGCCTTGCTGGCCGCGTCGCTGCTGACCGGAGCGGCCGTCGCGCACGCCGATGCCTATCCCGACCGCCCGGTGAAGTGGATCGTGCCCTTCCCGCCGGGCGGCGCCATGGACAGCATCGCGCGCACGCTGGGCGAATCCATGGGCAAGCAGCTCAACACGTCGTTCATCGTGGAGAACCGCGCGGGCGCGGGCGGCAATATCGGCGCGGCGGCCGTGGCGCGCGCCAAGCCGGACGGCTACACCATCCTGATCGTGGCCAACGGCATGGCCGTCAATCCCGCGCTGTACCAGGATCTGAACTACGACCCCATCAAGGACTTCGCGCCGATCTCGCTGTTGGCCGTGGTTCCCAATGTGCTGGTCACCAACCCGGCACGCACCGGCGCGACGAGCGTCCAGGACGTCATCACCAAGGCGAAGGCGCAGCCCAATCACTACACGTACGCCTCCGCGGGCGTCGGCACGTCGATCCATCTGGCCGGCGAGATGTTCGTGTCGATGACGGGCGTGGACATGCTGCATGTGCCGTATAAGGGCAGCGGCCCGGCCGTCGCCGACCTGCTGGGCGGGCAGGTCGACTACATGTTCGACAGCATCACGTCCGCCAAGCCGCACATCGCGAGCGGCAAGCTGCGCGCGCTGGGCGTCACCACCACCAAACGTTCCGCCGCCCTGCCCGACGTGCCGACCATGCAGGAAGCGGGCGTGCCGGGCTACGAGCTGATGCCGTGGTTCGCCGCCTTCGCCCCCGCGGGCACGCCGCCGGACGTGGTGACCAAGCTGAACGACGCCATGCGCACGGCGCTGGCGGATCCGAAAGTGAAGGCGACGCTCGACTCGATCGGGGCCGAATCCATCGGCAGCACGCCGGACGCGCTGCGCGACCACCTGGCCAAGGAAACGGCGCAATGGAAGGACCTGGTCAAGGAACGCGGCATCAAGATCAACTGACCGGCCGCGCGGCGCACGCCTGGGGTATCGTTGGACCTTCCCCTCCCCAGCGAAGGAAGTCCATCATGGCTTTGAAACACGCGGATCCCGGGCAAGTCATCGACCTGAAGCCCTACGGCGCGGCGCTTGCGCAGAAGCAGTCGGTTGCGCTCTTCAAGTCCGAGGATCTTGAGGTCATGCGCCTCGTGCTGCTGGCGGGCAAGACGATGCCCTCGCATGACGTCGAGGGCGAAATCACCCTGCAATGCCTGGAGGGCAATGTGGAGGTTTCCGCTGGCGGCGCCACGCACATCCTGGACGCGGGACACCTGATGTACCTGCCAGGCCGCGCGCCGCATTCGCTGTTTGCGCTGGAGAACGCATCGGTGCTGGTGACGGTGGCATTGAAGCGCGCGTAACGCCAACCGGCGCAGGCGCCCTGCCGTGCGACGTCCAGGGCGCCTTCTCTCTCCGCTGCGCGGTTGCCAATCGTCAGCCTAGTTACGCGCACGCCCCTCGACCGCCTTGCGCAGCACGCCGATGAAGGCCTCGTTGAACGCGGGAATATCGTCAGGCTTGCGGCTCGACACCAACACGCCGTCGACGACGGTCTCCTCATCCACCCAATCAACGCCCGCATTGCGCAGGTCGTCCTGCAGCGATGGCCAACTGGTCATCCTGCGGCCCTTGACCACGCCGGCGGAAATCAGCAGCCAGGCGCCGTGGCAGATGACCGCAACCGGCTTGCCCGCGTCAAAGCACGCGCGCACCAGATCCTGCGCCTTGGGCTGCATGCGGATTTCATCGGCATTGACCACGCCGCCGGGCAACAGCAAGGCGTCAAAGACCTCCGGCTCCGACGCGGCCTGCAAAAACGTAAGGTCCACCGGAAACCGATCACCGGGCTTGTCGTGATGAAAGCCTTGGATCGGGTCGGTGCGGGCGGACACGAGCACCGTACGCGCGCCCTCCTCGTGCAGACGGTGACGCGGGCCAGTGAGCTCGACCTGCTCGAAACCATCGACGGCCAGGATGGCGATGTTGACGTCTTGAAGAGTTGCCATGGTTGCTCCTGTTTAGTGGGCCCAGGGTTTGGACACGTCGATCAGAATCCCGGGGCGCGACGCACACGGGCAGCAAGTGCCATGCCGCGTCGGCGGCGGGTGCGCGTATGATTGCCACCCGGCAAGGCGCACATCCCGCCCCGCCGACCTGAAGATTCGATCAGGTTCCATTCGTCGTGAGGCTGGATATGCGTTTGGTGCTGTGGTTGACGTTATTGCTTTTTTCGGCGGCAGCTAGCGCTGCCAATTACCCGTGCTCCGGAAAGAAGGGAGGCGTGGAGCGCTGCGTGGGCGAACAGTTTCTTTGCCGCGATGGGTCCATCAGCGCGTCGAAGCGAATCTGCTCTAGTCCGGACAGCAGCGCCTCGTCTCTCACATCGAAGGCGCCGGCCGCCAGCGCGACCGGCTCCTGCAATTGCCGCGACGGCCAGTATTGCACCGGCCCGCGCGGCGGCACGTTCTGCTATTCGGACAGCGGCAAGAAGTCCTATCTCAGAAAGTAGACGCTGCGCTCGCTGATCGCTAAGGCCGCGCCGCAGCGACCGGTTTCGGCGGCTGCGCGGGTTGCGCCGGTTGCGCGGGGGTGACTCGCCAGATCGTGTTCGACAGGTCGTCGGCCACGATAAGCGCACCCTTCGGATCCACCGTCACGCCTACCGGGCGGCCGCGCGTCGTGCCGTCGTTGTCGCGAAAGCCTGCGACGAAGTCGATGGGCGGGCCGGATGGCCGGCCGTCCGTGAACGGGACGAAGACCACCTTGTAGCCAACCGGATCCTTGCGGTTCCAGCTTCCGTGCTCGCCGACGAAGACGCCGTTGGCAAAACGATCCCCCATCGAAGCCTCCGAGAAATCGACGCCCAGCGCCGCGACGTGCGAGCCCAGGGCGTAATCCGGCGCGATGGCCGACGCGACCTTGGCGGGATCCTGCGGCCGGACGCGGTCGTCCACGTTCTTGCCCCAGTAGCTGTAGGGCCAGCCGTAGAAGGCGCCTTCCTTGACCGTGGTCAGGTAGTCGGGCACCAGGTCCGGACCAAGTTCATCGCGCTCGTTGACCACGGCCCACAGTTGACCGGTGTCGGGCTGGATCGTGAGCGCGGTCGGGTTGCGCAGGCCGGTGGCGTACGTCTTGTATTCGCCGGTGCTGGCATTCACACGCCAGACCCGTGCGCGGTCGACTTCCGCCGTCATCCCGCGTTCGGTGATGTTGCTGTTCGAGCCGATGCCGACGTACAGGTATTGCCCGTCCGCGCTGGCGGTCAGCGCCTTGGTCCAGTGATGGTTGATCTCCGACGGCAGCGGCGTGACGACTTCAGGCGGCCCACTCGCCTTGGACTGCCCGGGCTGATACTCGAACCGCACCAGCGCGTCCTGGTTGGCCACATAAAGCTGGTTCCCGATCAGCGCCAACCCGTACGGCGCGTTGAGGTTCTCGGCAAAGACGGAGGCCTCGTAGGTGCCATCGCCTTCCGGGTCGCGCAGCAGCGTCAGGCGGTTGCCGCCCTTGACCGGGCTGGTGCCGCGTGCCTTGATGACGGCGGCGATCACGTCCTTGGGCTTGAGGTCGGGCGCGCTGCCGCCGCGGCCCTCGGCCACCAGAATGTCGCCATTGGGCAGGACGAGTGTCTGCCGGGGGATCTTCAAGTCGGTCGCGATGGCCGAAATCTTGTAGCCCTCGGGAACGGTGGGCAGCTTATCGCCCCACGAGGCAGGCTTGGCTATGACCATGTCGGGCAACAGGCCACGTTCGGGTTTGGGCAGATCAGGCGAAGGCCCATATTGGCCTCCGGCCTGCGCGCTGCACACCCCTGCCATCACCAGCAAGGGAATTCCGGCAATCAGTCGTAGGTGATTCATAGCGGCCCCCTGATGTGCGGGGTGCGGAAGCCCAGCCAGAGCGCCAGAAGCGCCAGCACTGTGCCGACTGCAGACAGAATCAGTGCGGTGGGCATGCTCGCCCAAGCGTCGCGGGCGTGCAGAAATGCATTGAACAGGCCTACCAGCCAGGCCGCCAGCAGCACGACGGCATAAGGAACGATTCCGCGCGCGCGCTGGGTAGCCCTGAACAGGTCCACGATGGCAAACAGCAGCGCAATCGCGCCAAACAGGAGTCCACCGACCAGCAGCCAGGACGCGAAATTGTTCCATTGGATGTGAAAAGTCTGCGCATAGGCAGCATCCGCGAGTGCCGCGCCGAGGAACAAGGGAAACATCCCGGCCAGGAATACCGCCGGCATGGGGCGCACGGTAAGGGCGTACCGATTTTCGATGAGTTGGGTCACTGGATCGCCTCGTGAGTTGCAGGCCCGAGCAGATGCCCGAGAAGCGCAACGCAGCAAGTCGTGTTCCTGTGTCCGTGCCGAGGCCCGCGCGCTTCGGTTCAGCGCGTGGCGACCTGCGCCGGTGTATCCGGACGCCAGCCTCCGCCCAGCGCCTTGTATGCCGCCACCGCTGCGCGAGCGGTTTCTGCTTGGGCCTGCGCCCGGTCGTCAGAAGCCTGCAAGAGCGAGGCGTCCGCATACAGCACGTCGACCAGACTGGCGGCGCCGCGCTTGTAGGCCGCGAACGACGACGCTCGCGCCTGCGTCAGCGCGTCTTCGCCGCGGGTCAGCACCGCCGACTGTTCGGCACCGTGGATCAGTGCGGAAAACGCGTTCTCGACATCTTCCGTGGCATGCAGGACCGCCAGGCGATATGCCGCCAGCGCCTCGGCCTCTTGGCCCTTCGCCCCTTCGATCTGCGCGTTGATGCGGCCAAAGTCGAACAGCCGCCAACGCAGTCCCAACACGCCCGTGGACTGGCTTGCGCCGGCGGAGAACAGATTGCCGCTGGACACGGCCGTGGCGCTGCCCAGCAAGCCGCTCAACGAGAACTTCGGGTAGAACTCGGAGATGGCCTCGCCAATACGGGCGTTGGCGGCCGCCAGCCGGCGTTCGGCCGCAATCAGATCGGGCCGGCGCTGGAGCAGATCCGCGGGAGCGCCCATTTCCTCGATCCGAGGCGCGGCGGGTATCGGCGCGTGCGCCGCCAGTTCGGCGCGATGCGTGCCGGGCGCGGCCCCCAGCATGACGTCCAAAGCGTTCATGGCCGCATCGAGCCCACTCTGCAAACGTGGAACGGTTGCCTGTACTTGCGACAGCGCGCCATCCGCCTGACGCACCTGGTAGTGCGCAGCCAGCCCGCGTTCGTGCAGCAGCGCGACCTTGGCAACAAGGTCCTGCTGCGTCCTGACCTGCCGCTGTGCGATGTCCAAACGCGCCTGAAGGCTGCGGATCACAATGTATGTGTCCGCGGTTTGCGCGGCCACCGCAAGCTGCGTGGCCATCGCCGCCGCTTCCGAGGCCTGAAATCTAGCGATGGCCGCCTCACGGCCACGCCGCAGGCCGCCGAACAGATCGACTTCCCAGCTGGCCTCAAGATTGGCTTCGTACTGGTTGCCCCAGCGGTCGTAACCGGGCATCGTACTGGCCACTTGTCCCAGTGGCGTCTCACGCGACTGATGCGACCTCGCGGCCAGGCCGCGCACCGAGGCCGACGGCAGCAAGGCCGCGTTGGCCGCGCCCAGCCCCGCACGCGCCTGCGTCACGCGTGCCGCCGCCTGCGCCAGGGCCAGGTTCTGCGCGATTGCCAACGACACGTATCGCGCCAGCATCGGGTCGTCAAATTGGCGCCACCACGTATCGAGGCCTTGCACGGCCCCCGATCCGGCTTGCCGGCCCGGGGCCTGCGAGTAGTGAGTGGGAACCGGCGCCTCGGGCCGGTGGTAATCAGGGCCTGCCGCGCACCCGGCCAGCACGCTGGCGCAGAGCAAGACAAAGGAATGACGGGCAAGCATGGGAATCCTTCAGGCGGTTAATTTTTGGTGACTATAATACGTTTTGGTCACTTGTTGTCAACAAAAATGCACCGGGTTAAGCTGCACGCATGACGAAAGCAACATCCCCCGCCCTTCAGCCGCGAGGCCCCTCCGATCACGACGTCCGCGATCAGATCGTCGAAGCCGCCACCGAATATTTCGGCCTGTACGGTTTCGACAAGACCACAGTCTCGGACCTGGCCAAGGCCATCGGATTCTCCAAGGCCTATATCTACAAGTTCTTCGACTCCAAGCAGGCAATCGGCGAGGTCATCTGCGCCAACCGCCTGAACACGATCATGGTGGCCGTCGACGCGGCGGTCGCCGACGCGCGGTCCGCGCCAGACCGGCTGCGGCGCATGTTCAAGGCCCTGGTGGAAGCCGGCAGCCAGCTCTTCTTCCACGACAGCAAGCTGTACGACATTGCGCGAACCTCGGCCAGCGAGTCGTGGCCTTCCGCGCAAGCCTATGAGGCGCACATCAAGGGCCTCATCCTGCAGGTAATTCGCGAGGGCCGGGAAGCCGGCGACTTCGAACGCAAGACGCCCCTCGATGAAACGGCAGACGCCATCTACCTCGTCATGCGGCCGTATATCAATCCCTTGCTCCTGCAGCACAATCTGGCCAATGGCGCGGAAGCCACGGTGCAGTTGTCGAACCTGATCTTGCGTAGCCTGGCGCCGTAAATTTTCTTTTGTGACCATTGACCTTATTGGTCACTTGTATAAAATGGGGACCTTCTTTGTGAGGATGGTCTCCCATGCTTTGGCGTCCGCTTGCCCCAATTGCCCTCTGCCTGTTGCCTGTCGCCCTTGCGGCATGCGGCGATAGCCCCCCGTCAGATCCCCGCGTCGACCCACCACTTGTCAGAGTCGGCGTGGCGCAGATCACATCCGCGCCCGCACGCTCCTTTTCGGGTGTCGTGGCGGCGCGCGTGCAAAGCGACCTGGGATTCCGCGTGTCCGGGAAAGTGCTGGAGCGACTGGTCGACACCGGTCAATCGGTGACCCGCGGCCAGCCGCTCATGCGCCTGGATCCGGAAGATCTGGGCCTGCAGGCCCGTGCGCAGATTGAAGCCGTGGCCTCCGCGCGTGCGCGCGCAAAACAGGCTGTCGACGACGACGCCCGCTATCGCGGCCTGGTGGCAGAAGGCGCCGTGTCAGCGTCGGCCTATGCGCAGATCAAGGCCGCGGCCGACTCGGCGCGTGCCGATCTGAAGGCGGCCGAAGCGCGGGCCGACGTCGCGAAAAACGCGTCGAGCTATGCGGTGCTGGTGGCGGACGCGGACGGCGTCGTCGTGGACACGCTGGCCGAACCCGGACAGGTCGTTGCCGCCGGGCAGTCCGTCGTGCGGCTGGCGCGCGCCGGCCAGCGCGAAGCCATCGTGCACCTTCCCGAAACACTACGGCCATCCGTGGGCTCCGCCGCCCGGGCGATGTTGTACGGCGACCGCCAATCCCCCGCCCCGGCCACGCTGCGGCAACTGTCGGATGCGGCGGATCGGGTCACGCGGACGTTCGAGGCCAGGTATGTGCTGGAAGGCGCGCTGGCTCGCGCCCCGTTGGGGGCCACCGTCACGATCGACATTCCGCAGTCGCCGGACGGCACGCCCCTGCTGCAGGTGCCGATAGGCGCGGTCTTCGACACCGGCGCCGGTCCGGGCGTCTGGGTGGTGGTGGATGGCGCCCCGGCCCAGGTGGCGCGGCGGCCCGTCCAGGTGCACGGCCTGAGCGACGATGCGGCGCGTGTCGCCGGCGATCTCAAGGCCGGCGAACGTGTCGTGTCCTTGGGCGCGCATCTGCTGCATGAAGGCGAGCCGGTCAGGCTCGGGGAGCAGAACGCCGCCGCCCTCGTGGGAGCGCGTTGATGAGCGAAGGCCGCTTCAATCTGTCTGCGCTCGCCGTGCGCGAGCGCTCGATCACGCTGTTCCTGATTCTTCTCGTCTCCGTCGCCGGGATTCTCGCGTTCTTCCAATTGGGCCGTGCTGAAGATCCGCCCTTCACCATCAAGCAGATGACCGTCGTCACCGCATGGCCCGGCGCGACCGCACAGGAGATGCAGGACCAGGTCGCCGAACCGCTGGAGAAGCGGCTGCAGGAGTTGCGGTGGTACGACCGAACTGAAACCTTCACGCGGCCCGGCCTGGCATTCACCATGGTGTCGCTGCTGGACAGCACACCGCCCCAGGCGGTGCAGGAAGAGTTTTATCAAGCGCGCAAGAAGCTCGCCGACGAAGCCGGACGTCTGCCTCCCGGCGTAGTCGGGCCCATGGTCAATGACGAGTACGCGGACGTCACGTTCGCCCTCTACGCGCTCAAGGCGAAGGGCGAGTCCCAGCGTCTGCTCGCCCGCGATGCCGAGGCCCTGCGCCAGCAATTGCTGCACGTGCCGGGCGTCAAGAAAGTGAACATTATCGGCGAGCAGCCCGAGCGCATCTTCGTGTCGTTCTCCCATGACCGCCTGGCTACGCTCGGCGTCGATCCGCAATCCATTTTTGCCGCGCTCAACGCGCAGAACGTCCTGACGCCTGCCGGGTCGATCGAGACCAAGGGTCCCCAGGTGTTCCTGCGCGTAGACGGCGCGTTCGATAGCCTGGACAAGATCCGCCAGACGCCCATCACCGCCCGGGGACGCACACTGAAGCTTGCCGACGTGGCGACCGTGGAACGCGGCTATGAAGACCCGGCCACGTTTCTGGTGCGAAATAAAGGCGAGCCCGCGCTGCTCTTGGGCGTGGTCATGCGCGACGAATGGAACGGGCTCGATCTGGGCAGCGCGCTCGAGAAGGAGGTCGGCAAGATCAACACCGCATTGCCGCTCGGGATGAGCCTGACCAAGGTCACCGACCAGGCAGTGAACATCAGCGCGGCCGTGGACGAGTTCATGGTCAAGTTCTTCGTCGCACTACTTGTCGTGATGCTGGTGTGCTTTATCAGCATGGGGTGGCGCGTCGGGATCGTGGTCGCCGCCGCCGTGCCCCTGACCCTTGCGGCGGTGTTCGTGATCATGGCGGCCTCGGGCAAGAACTTCGATCGCATCACGCTTGGCTCGTTGATTTTGGCGCTCGGCCTGCTGGTGGACGACGCCATCATTGCCATCGAAATGATGGTGGTCAAGATGGAAGAAGGCTACAGCCGGATCGCAGCGTCGGCGTATGCGTGGAGCCACACGGCCGCCCCAATGCTGTCCGGCACGCTCGTCACCGCAGTTGGTTTCATGCCGAACGGTTTCGCGCGTTCCACCGCGGGCGAGTACACCAGCAACATGTTCTGGATCGTCGGCATTGCGCTGATCGCGTCCTGGGTGGTGGCGGTGTTCTTCACGCCGTATCTGGGCGTGAAGATGCTGCCGGACATCAAGAAGGTTGAAGGCGGACACCACGCCATCTACGACACCCGCCATTACAACCGGTTCCGGCGTCTGCTCCGGCACGTCATCGGCCGCAAATGGCTGGTGGCGGGCTCGGTGGTTGCGGTCTTTGCGCTGGCCGTGGTTGGCATGGGCCTGGTCAACAAACAGTTCTTTCCCACTTCGGATCGGCCCGAGGTGCTCGTTGAAGTGCAGATGCCGTACGGCACGTCCATTGAACAAACCAGCGAGGCCGCTGCGACAGTCGAAGCGTGGCTGGCCAAGCAGGCGGAGGCCAGGATCGTCACCGCGTACATCGGACAAGGCGCGCCGCGCTTCTTTCTTGCCATGGCGCCCGAGCTGCCGGACCCGTCATTCGCCAAGATCGTAGTGCTGACGGGAAACGACAAAGAACGCGAAGCGCTCAAGTTCCGGCTTCGCCAGGCCATCGCCGACGGCTTGGCGCCGCAGGCGCAGGTCCGCGTCACCCAGATCGTGTTTGGCCCGCCCTCGCCGTTCCCGGTCGCCTATCGCGTCATGGGGCCTGATGCCAGCCAGTTGCGCGCGATTGCCGCGCGCGTCCAGTCGATCATGCGCGCCGATCCCATGATGCGCACCGTAAACACCGATTGGGGCGCGCGGGTTCCCGCCCTGCACTTTACGCTGGACCAGGACCGGCTTCAGGCGGTGGGACTGACCTCCAGCTCGGTCGCCTTACAGTTGCAGTTCCTGTTGAGTGGCGTACCCCTCACCAACGTTCGCGAGGACATCCGCTCGGTTGAAGTGGTCGGCCGCGCGGCCGGTGACGTCCGCCTGGATCCAGCCAAGATCGCCGGCCTGACGCTGGTGGGGGCCGACGGCCAACGCGTGCCGCTGTCGCAGGTTGGCACGGTGGATGTGCAAATGGAGGATCCGATCCTGCGGCGCCGTGACCGCACGCCGACCATTACGGTGCGCGGCGACATCGCGGAAGGCCTTCAGCCGCCTGACGTTTCCGCCGCGATCTTCAAGCAACTGCAACCGGTCATCAACGATCTGCCAGCGGGATATCGCATCGAACAGGCTGGTTCCATCGAGGAATCTGCGAAGGCAAGCACTGCCATGCTGCCGCTGTTTCCGATCATGATTGCCATCACCCTGCTGATCATCATCCTGCAGGTGCGATCCATCGCCGCCATGGTGATGGTTTTTGCGACCAGCCCGCTCGGCCTGATCGGTGTTGTGCCGACACTGCTCCTGTTCCAGCAGCCGTTCGGCATCAATGCGCTGGTCGGGCTGATTGCCCTGTCCGGCATCCTGATGCGCAACACGCTGATTCTGATCGGCCAGATCCACCATAACGAACAAGAAGGCCTGGCGCCCTACGACGCGGTGGTCGAGGCGACGGTGCAGCGGGCGCGGCCGGTGATCCTGACTGCACTGGCCGCGATACTGGCTTTCATCCCGTTGACGCACTCGGTGTTCTGGGGAACGCTGGCCTACACGCTGATCGGCGGCACGTTCGCCGGCACGATCATTACGCTGGTCTTCCTTCCAGCCATGTACGCCATCTGGTTCAAGATCCGCCCGGCCGCCGCGCAGGACGCTTCCCAACCTGTTGCGGCCCGGGTAACGACGGGTTGATTCACGCCGCCTGCGGCGCGGCACTCGCCCGCCGGGGCTTCACAACGAGGGGTCGTATGTACAGAAATCAACAGACGTGCTGGACGGTCCAGCACCAGGCTGCACTGGCGAGGCTGCGCTCAGGCGGGGGCAAGCCCGATATCGCCAGTCCGGATCAGATCGCCGGCATGACAGGCTTGCAGATCCTCCACGCGATGATGGCCGGCAAGCTGCCCTACCCGCCCATGAACGACACCGCGAACATGACGCTGGTGGAAGCGGACTCGGGCTGGGCCGTGTTCCTCGGCATCCCCGAACTGCGGCATTGCAATCCGTTCGGCACCGTCCACGGCGGCTGGTTCTCGACGCTGCTGGATTCGGCATTGGGTTGTGCGATCCAAAGTGCGCTTCCGGAAGGCAGGAGCTACACGACAGTCGAACTCAGTGTCAACATCGTGCGCGCGGCGGCGCCATCCACTGGCCCGCTTCGCGCCGCCGCCACGCTGATACATAGCGGCAAGCAGATCGCCACAGCGCAGGCGCGGGTGGAGGACGAGAACGGCAAGCTGTATGCGCACGCCACCACCACGTGCGTGATCTTCGACCGGCGTGCGTAGCGCGCCGCTACCCCCCGAACGACACCGACATCCGTTCCAACCACGCGCTGGCCACCGGTTGCCGCCGTGCCAGAAATCCCAGCGGACCCGCTTCGGCCATGCGCCAGTGCGCTGTCCCGAAACGCAGCGTTCCTCGCAGCGTGCAGCGCGTGCGGATCAGCCCTGCTGGCCCGTCCTGAACCGTCCAGACCGCGAAGCGTAGCGGTACGGCGACGCGCAGGCCGGGCCGGAATTGCACGCTTGCCGCGGGCCGCCCTTCCGCGACAAGCGACGCCTGCGTCAACGCGGCCGGCTCACCTGGCGCGCCCAAGGCACGCAGCGGCTCGAAATCGCCGATGCGCTTCGGGATGCCCCACAGCTTGCGGCCACCTTCTGCGGCCGCCTCGTCGTCCACCCAGATCGGCCCCACCGTGCACGCGGGCGCCAGCAATCCCGCGTGACGCACCGCCGTCGCAAAGAGCAACTCGTTGTAGGCGAGCGTGCCGCCCGGTTCGTAAGCGGTCCAGACGGTGGTGCAGATGGCATGGCGTCCCAACGTGACCACGCGGGCATCTCCGGGCGCCTGCTGCGGCAAATCGGCAACCGGCACCCGCCACGCGCTTAAGAGCGCATGGCCGTGCAGGTTCCAGGGCGCCTGCGGGTATGGCAACGGCGCATCTGAATACGTCCTGTCGCCCTGCGTGCCGGGCGGGGTGCCGTTCGAAGGAGAAATCATGCTGTTGAACTCCTGTAGGCTGCATGTGCACGTCCGGA
Source organism: Achromobacter sp. (assembly GCF_032113835.1). Classification (GTDB taxonomy): domain Bacteria; phylum Pseudomonadota; class Gammaproteobacteria; order Burkholderiales; family Burkholderiaceae_B; genus Achromobacter. The sequence goes on from NZ_DAMCTG010000002.1 coordinate 56,942, forward strand.
ATGCACACTCCCGGTCGATAGTAAGCGCCCTGCGACCGAACGCCGCATGCGCTTCCATTCAGACAGAATGCGTGAGGTTCTGTAATAGAATCCTGCCCATGTCGACTCATCGGGACTTTGCGTTTCAGCCCCGCGGCCTGCCTTGGCGGTTACTCGTCTGCCTG
>NZ_DAMCTG010000002.1:57115-73542 GCF_032113835.1 Achromobacter sp.
CGCTTTCGTGCTGCGCGCTTTCATCCCGACGGGCTACATGGCGGGGCCGTCCACGACCTCGCTGATGCTGACGCTGTGCGAAGCCGGCGGCACGATGAACGTGACGTTCGACCTGCCGGCCGAGCCGGACGCCAAGCACGTTGCCGGAGATGCCTGCGCCTTTGGCGCCCTCGCCGCGCACGTGATTCTGCCGGACACCGGGCTTGCACCTGTGTTGTCGGCGCGCGCCGCCTACGCCGCGCCCGAGATTCCCGTCTACCGCGCCACGCCGCCGCTGCCGGCCCTCGGCCCGCCGCTCGGATCACGCGCCCCGCCCTCCCTGTCTTCCTGATCCGCCGCGCGCGCGCCTGACGTCGCGCACGGCAGCGAAGAGCGGGAGCCCCCGTAAGCCATCTTCACGGCGCCAGCGCATCGGCGCCGCCTGCACGGTCATCCCCTCTTCGCCCGCGCTTTGCCGACCGGCTTTCCTGCCGGCGGCAGATTCAGTCGAAGACAAAAGAAGAGGGGTCATCTTGACCATCGTTCGTACGCACGCGTGCCTCGGCACGACGCTGATCCTGGCCGCGTTCAACGCCGCCGCCCAAACCGCTCCCGCCACCCTCGCCCCCATCACCGTGGTCGGCGGCGCCGACACGGCGCTCACCACCGAGGCGTCCACCGGCTCCAATCTGGGCCTCACGCCCATGCAGACGCCCGCCAGCGTCGACATCATCTCGCGGGAACAGATCGAGTCCCGTGGCGACGCCAGCGTGATCGAAGCCATCACCCGCGCGCCGGGCTTCTCGGCCGCGCCCCACCCCGGCAACGGCAACAGCGCCCTGTCGGTGCGCGGTTTCACCGACAGCACGTCCGTCATGCGGCTGTACGACGGACTGCGCCAGTATGGTGGCGTCGGCCTGACGTTTCCGTTCGACACCTGGTCGGTCGAGCGCATCGAGGTGCTGCGCGGTCCCGCGTCCGTCATCTACGGCGACAGCGCGATCGGCGGCGTCGTGAACGTGATCCCCAAGCGCCCCACCCGCGGGCCGATCCAGAACGAGGTGCAGGCAACGATCGGCACGCAGGATACGGCTCGGCTGGGGATCGGCAGCGGAGGCGCGCTCAGCGATACGCTGTCGTATCGTCTGGACGTCAGCGGCAACTACACGGACGGTTATGTGGACCGGGGCCAGTCGGGCGACGCGACGTTCTCCGGCGCGCTGCGCTGGGACGCCACGCCGGACCTGAACATGACGCTGAGCTATGCCTATGGCTACCAGCGCCCGATGCGGTACTTCGGGACCCCGATGATCAACGGCGAGCAGGACGACGCCGTGCGCAAGCAGAACTACAACGTCGCCGACAGTTTCATGCGCTTTCGCGACCAGTGGACCCAACTGGACACCGTCTGGACGCCGAACGACGCCACCACCGTGCGCTCGCGTCTTTATCACGTGCAGAGCGACCGCGACTGGCGCAACGCCGAGCGTTACGTGTACAACCCCGCGACCAGCCTGATCGACCGATCCGACAACACGCAGATCACGCATGACCAGACCCAGACCGGCCTGACGACGAGCGCCGTCTTCAAGGGCACGCTGGCCGGCCTGGACAACACGGTTTCCGTGGGCTTCGACGTCAACCATGCCACGTTCGAGCACATCAACAACACGTACACGGGCAGTTCGGGTTCGGTCGACCCGTATGACCCGGCCCACGGCCAATACCAGAGCGACGTGCCGTTCATTCCGCGTTACCGCAACAAGGCGGACCAGTACGCCCTGTTCGTGGAAGACCGTCTGGCGCTGACCAGCAAGTGGTCCCTCATCGGCGGCCTGCGCTACGACCACGCGAAGGTCACGCGCGACGACCTGGTCACCGATCAGCGCGCCCTGTCCAAGACCTTTTCCGACGTGGGCTGGCGCATTGGCACCGTGTATGACGTCACGCCCGATCTGGCCGTCTACGCGCAGTACGCGGAGGCCGCCGATCCGGTCAGCGGGCTACTGATGATCAGCCCGTCCAACGCGTCGTTCGACCTGTCGCGCGGCAAGCAGATCGAGGTCGGCCTCAAGCAGAACTTCATGGACGGGCGCGGCGAATGGACGCTGGCCGCGTACGAGATCCGCAAGACCAACCTGCTGTCGCGCGACGCGGATGATCCCAGCCTGCGGGTGCAGGTGGGCGAGCAATCGTCGCGCGGCCTGGAAACGTCGCTGTCGCTGGCCGTTGCGCCCGGCTGGACGATCGACGCCAATGCCACCGTGCTGCGGGCCAAGTACGAGGATTTCTCCGAGTCGGTCGGCGGCGCGGCCGTGTCGCGGGCGGGCAATGTTCCCCCGAACGTGCCGCAACGCCTGGCGAACCTGTGGCTGAGCTGGAATTTCCAGCCGGGCTGGACCGCGATGGGCGGCATGCGTTACGTGGGCAAGCGCTATGCGGACAGCGCGAACACGATCGAACTGCCGTCCTACACCACGACGGACCTGGCGCTGCGCTGGGACGTGAACAAGGACACCGCCATCACGGCCCGGGGCTTCAACATCTTTGACCGCGCGTACTTCACGACGGCCTACTACACCAACACGCAGTGGATGTATGGGCCGAGCCGCCGGTTCGAGTTGACGCTGAACCACCGCTTCTAGGACGGACGCGACCATGGACGCCAAGGCGCGCCTGCGCAGGCTCACTTACCTGGCGCACCGCTGGCTCGGCGTAACGGGCTGCGTGCTGATGCTGGCGTGGTTTCTCAGCGGCATCGTCATGCTGTATGTCGGTTACCCGAAGCTGACGCCCGAAGAGCGCTTCGCCAGCCTGCCCGTGCTGGCTGCGGACGTTTTGCGCCCGTTGGACGCGGCGCAGCCCGGCGGCACGCTTGCCGTGCTGACGTCGGTGCGCGGCGAGCCGACCTACGTGGTCCCAACCCCGGACGGCCCGCGCGCCTGGTCCGCGCGCACCGGCCGGCCTGATGGCACGGTGACAGCTGACATGGCCGTGGCCGCGGCGCACGCGTTCTGGCCCGCAGGCACGGCCCGGTATGCGGGCCTGATCGACGAGGACCGCTGGACGCATTCGCGCGGGCTGGACCGCCATCGCCCACTGCACAAGGTGCGCATGGAAGGAGACGCGGCGGGCACGCTGTATGTTTCATCGGCAACGGGCGAAGTCGTGCTGGACGCGCCGATTGCGCAGCAGCGGTGGAACTACATCGGCGCGTGGCTGCACTGGCTGTACATGGCGCGCGACCGGTCCGTCGATCCGGTCTGGAGCTGGATGGTGATCGCGCTGTCGGGCGTCTGCACCGTGCTGGCAATCAGCGGCACGGTGGTCGGCGTGTGGCGCTGGCGCTTTCGTGGACGCTACAAAACGGGCGCGCGCACGCCCTACCGCGAGGCCTGGATGCGCTGGCACCACATCATCGGCCTCGCCTTCAGCGCGTTTGTGTGCACGTGGATCTTCAGCGGGCTGATGTCGATGAATCCGGGCGGGTTGTTCGCCGGCTCCGACCCCGGCCCTGACCGGCAAGCCATGGCGGGCGCGCCACTCGCCGCGCCGATTGCGGATCCGCAGCCGGTGCTGCAGGCCTTGCACGATGCGGGCTTCAAACCGGTTCAGCTCGAATGGCGGCGGATGGCCGGACAACCGTATGTGCTGGCGCGCGACGCAACGGCAGGCAGCCGCATCGTTCGCCGGGAGGATGGCGCATTGACCGTGCTGTCGACGTGGCAGCCCGAGGCAGTCCTTGAGGCCGCGCGCGCGCTGTTTCCCGGCGCGACCGTCCAGGCGACGTTGCTGGATCACTACGACGCCTACTACTACGCGCGCCACGCCGAAGCGATGAACGGCGGCGCGCCGCGCGGTCTGCCGGTCCTGCGGCTAAATTTCGACACCCCGGCCGGCGACCGCGTCTACGTGGATCTGCGCACCGGCGAGGCGGCGCTGAGCCTGTCCCGCGCGCAGCGGGTCGGACGCTGGCTTTTCTACTTTTTGCATAGCTGGGATACCCCCGCCCTGCTGAGTGCCGGGGTGGGCCGGGACCTGGCGCTTATCCTGTTGAGCCTCGGCGGCCTGGCCGTGTCCGCCACCGGCATCGTGCTGGGCGTGCGGCGGCTGGGCTGGTCGCGCGGCACGCCGGTAGAATCGCGCCATCCCCGACCACAAGGCACGCGATGACGCTTCCTCCCGAACCCTATTCCCCCCGCCGCATTGATCCGCTCGGCACGTGGCGTGAGGGCGGGCATTCCATCAAGGCTTACGGCATTCATCGGGATGCGGACTATGCGGGTCCGATCCTGGCGGAGCCGGTCATCGCGTCCGTCCGCGCCGCCGTGCGTGATGTGCTGCACGAACACGGCGACGACCCTCGCAGCCATGGCCTCGGATACTGCATCGCGCATGTCGGCGAAGAAGCGGTGTGGCTACTGGTGGACTGGTGGATCTCCGGTGGCATCGTCTGCCAGCGCATGCTGTCCGCGCCGCTGGCGCAACCGGACACGCTCACCCCTGTGACCGCCCCCGCGCTGGCATGCGTGTGGGAATTGGCGGTGATCGCCCATGAACGGGACGCGTGGGTGCGGCACATGCTTACCGCACGGCCAGACGCGGACGGCTACCTGCACGACGTGTTGCCTGCCGGACGGTATTGAGGCGGGCACCCCGTCAATCGGAGTGCTGCGCGGGTGGCGTGTCCACGGACGCATCAACCTCTGAAATCGCCTCGCCGGGATAGGCGACGCGCGCCGCAGCAGCGGCGTCATCTCGTGTCGGATAAGAGCCGGCGTCCTCCTGCACGCCCAACAAGGCGATGCCGCGAAAGCCCCATCTGCCGTCCGCGCGCTGAAAGACTTCGACGATCATTGCGCTTCCTCCTGCTGCGGCGGCGCGGGACGCGTGTCATTGCTGCCGGGCAGCGTGCCGTCGCGCGCCTCGGCCTCTTCCTGCGCAACGGCCTGATCGAAGCCCGGCTGGTCATGGCTGCTGGCGCGAGGCGGATGGTCGAGGTCGGGTACACGGTCGGCCGTGCTGGCATGTCCGGACGGGCGCAGCGCGCCCGCGTTGACGTCGGGCTGGCCCGGAATGGATGTGCGGGCGTTGTCGGATTTCGATTGAGACATGAACGGCTCCTGGATTTGTCGCGGGGTTCTCGATGTCCAGCAGGCGAGCAAGTGCCATTCCTGCTTGCCATCCGGCGCAATAGCGCCCCCGCTCAAGGCCCGTCCGGCAGCGTCCGCAGAAATGCGGCGATGTCCTTCGCATCCTGCTCGCTGACACCCAGGTCAGGCATCGCCGTGCCGGGCTTGAAGGATCCAGGGCTGCGCAACCAGCGCGCCATGTTTTCCGGCGTATTGGGCAAAACGCCCGCGATGTACGGCTGTTCCCCCATCTGGCCGAGCGCCGGCCCGACGTAATTCCAAGCCCCGGGCACGCCCGGGATGGCGTGGCACGTAACGCAGAGGTATTGCTGCAGCGCATCGCGCCCCGCGCGGGCGTCGCCCACCCGGGCGGCAGGCTGCGCGGTCCGACGCGGCGCCTCTGGTGGCAGGCCGGCGCCGTCCCGCCTGTAGTCCTCGGCGGACAGCGCGGGCAACACGCGCAGAAACGCCACCACATCCCAGATCTCATCGTCAGTCAGGCGGTACTGCCAGGCCGGCATGCCGGTCATCTTGATGCCCTGCCGGGTGATCCAAAAGACCTCGGCGGCTGTGCGCATCCGGGCAGTTGCCACCAGCGCGGCGGGCGCCGGGTTCATGCCCAGCGCATACGGCTCGGGCGCCACGCCCGGCCCACCGTGGCATTGGACGCAGTGGGCACGGTAGAGGCGCGAGCCGTTCCGGATACGCTCGGCATCGGCGAGGTCGGGCGCTTCGATGCCGGCTGACCGCGTCTTCACGGCCCGGGTCAGCGCCGTATCGAGCAGATGATGCACCGGGGTGGTGTGCGGCGACGTGGCGGTGACGTCGTACCAGCCGAACCACACCACGGCGCCAGCCACCGTTCCGCCGGCGGCGGCAGTGACGACGAGCGTCAGCGCGGCGGTGCGGGCCCATCGTCTCATGGCGTACCCTCCCCGCGGCCGGCGTGCATCAGGTAGGCGGCGATATCCTCAGCGCCGGACCGTTGCAAGCCGGTGTCCGGCATGGCCGTTTTCGGGTTGATTCCGGGTGGGTCCATCAGCCAGCGCACCAGGTTGTCGGGCGTGTTGGGCAAAAGCCCGGCAACGTACGCCTGCCGCGCCATGTTGCCGAGCGGCGGCCCGACGCGGGAGGCCGGACCGGGTACGCCCGGAACGGTGTGACAGGCCGTGCATCCATGCTCGGCGATCAAGCGCCGGCCACGATCGGGATCGGTGCGGCCGGACAGCGCCCCCGCCGCGCCCGCGGAAAAAAGCGGCGCATCGTCCTGACAGGCCCCCAGCAGCAGCATCGCGGCCAGGGCCGGCAGCAGGCGGTTGGGTCGGGCAATCCGGCGCAATGCGGTCTCCTGGTAAGCGCAGAACCACGCTGAACCGGTTGTCGCCAGCAACTTGCGTGCCCGCTGGCGATGCCACCCGTGCAGCCAACCTGCCGGGCACGATTCCTGCTGACGCGGCCTTTCGCGGGGCCGGCGGCTCCCTCCGCCAGTCCGCCGGATCATCCAACCAAAAGAACATGGCGAATATTCTTCTTATCGTGCTCGCCGCCGCGTTGCCGTCCGCCGCCTCGGCCCAGCCCAGCGGCGAAGACGCCGCGCGGATCGCCGAGATCGGGTGGGTGCTGCATGTGGGCGCAGCTGCGATCTTCGTAGCCGTCGGCGTACTGCTCGCGCTGGCCCTGTTCGGCTCGGCCCCGCTGCGCCGTCGGCTTTCCGGGTCCGCCCTGATCGTAGGCGCGGGCATCGCCTTTCCCGTGGTGGCCTTGACCGCCCTGCTCATCTACGTGCTGACGCCCGCACCGTCCGCGGCGCGCGACGCTGCGTCTTTTGCCGCCCGCATCGAGGTGACCGGCGAACTGTGGTGGTGGCGCGTGCGCTATCTGGATGCCTCGGGCGGCTTGCTCTTCGAGACCGCCAACGAGATCCGCATCCCCACCGGCAAGCCGGTGGAATTCCTGCTCAAGTCGGACAACGTGATCCACAGCTTCTGGATTCCCGAACTGGGCGGCAAGCTCGACATGATCCCCGGACGCGTGAACCGGATGCGCGCGCTGGCTCGGACGCCAGGCACGTTTCGCGGCCACTGCGCCGAATATTGCGGCGCGCAACACGCGCAGATGCGGTTCGACGTGCAAGCGGTGGACGCCGAGGCCTTCGACGCCTGGGTGCAGGCGCAACGCCAGCCGGCAGGCGCGCCCGAACCCGAGTTCAGGCCGGCGGCCGAGCGATTCATGCAGGCCTGTGCGCAATGCCACACGGTGCGCGGCACGGCGGCGCGCGGCACGCTGGGACCCGACCTTACCCATGTGGGCAGCCGGCCCTCCCTTGCCGCCGGCATCCTGCCGAACAACGTCGGCGCGATGGGCGGGTGGATCGCCGGCAGCCAGCACATCAAACCCGGCAATGCCATGCCGTCCTTTGACCAATGGCCGGGCGACGACTTGCGCGCCGTGGCCCGCTACCTGGAAAGCCTGAAGTGACGCGCCAGCCAACCCAGACCGAGCTTCCCAACGCGCTCCCGCGGCCCGAAGGCGAACTCGAGCAGCTCGAACGCGCCTGGAAGCGCCCCACGGGATGGCGTGCGCTCACGGTCGTCAACAACACGTCCATCGGCCTGCTGTACATCGCCACCGCGCTGCTGTTCTTCATTCTGGCCGGCGTGCTGGGGCTGATGATGCGCACGCAGTTGGCCGCGCCGGACAGCAACCTGATCGGCCACGAACTCTACAACCAGCTCTTCACCATGCACGGCACGGTGATGATGTTCCTGTTCGCGGTGCCGGCCGTGGAAGCCGTGGCCGTGCTGCTGCTGCCCAACATGCTGGGCGCGCGCGACCTGCCATTTCCAAGGCTGTCGGCCTATGCTTACTGGGCCTATGCGATCGGCGGGCTGGTGTTCTTCTGCAGCATCTTCGTGGGGCTGGCGCCCGATGGCGGCTGGTTCATGTATCCGCCGCTGACCAGCACCCAGTATTCGCCCGCGGTAAATGCCGACCTGTGGCTGCTGGGCATCGGCTTCATCGAGATCTCGGCGATTGCCGGCGCCATCGAACTGGCCGTCGGCATCCTGCGCACGCGCGCGCCCGGCATGACGCTGGACAAGATCCCGGTGTTCGCCTGGGTGATGCTGGTCTTCTGCGGCATGGTGATCGTCGCATTTCCGGCGGTCATCGTGGCCACGGCCCTGCTGGAGCTGGAGCGCGCCTTCGACATGCCGTTCTTCATTGCGCAGCGCGGCGGCGATCCGTTGCTGTGGCAGCACCTGTTCTGGTTCTTCGGCCATCCGGAGGTCTACATCATCTTCCTGCCCGCCGCCGGCATGGTGTCGATGATGATTCCCGCGATGACCGGCACGCCGCTGGTCGGCTACCGCCTGGTGGTGCTGGCGGTCGTATCCACGGGATTCCTGAGCTTCGGGCTGTGGGTGCACCACATGTTCGCCACGGGCATTCCACAGTTGTCGCTCAGCTTCGCGTCGGCCGCGAGCATGGCCGTGTCGGTTCCGACCGCCATCCAGATATTCGCCTGGATCGCCACCATTGCCGCCGCCGTCCGGCTGCGCCCCCTCAAGACGCCGACGCTGTTCATCCTGGGATTCTTCTTCGTGTTCGTCATCGGCGGCCTGACCGGTGTGATGGTCGCCGTGATTCCGTTCGACCTGCAGGCGCACGACACCTACTTCGTCGTGGCGCACCTGCATTACGTGCTGTTCGGCGGCATGGTGTTCCCGCTGTTTGCGGCGTTCTACTACTGGACGCCGTTCATCAGCGCGCGGCGGCTCTCCGAGCGGCTGGGGCGCTGGGCCTTCTGGCTGATGTTCGTGGGCTTCAACGTCGCCTTCTTTCCGATGCACTTCACGGGGCTGGCCGGCATGCCGCGCCGCGTCTACACCTACGCCGAAAGCCAGGGGCTGGGACCGCTGAACATGCTGTCGACCGTGGGCGCCTACCTGATCGCCGCCGGGGTGCTCGTCTTTCTGATCGATCTGGCGCGCAACTTCCGGCCCACCATCGACAACAATGCGGGCAATGTCTGGGACGCCGGCACACTGGAATGGCTGCCGAGCGGCAGCTACGGGCTGCGCAGCGTGCCTACGGTCACCAGCCGCGAGCCGCTGTGGGACCAACCCGGCCTCGCGCGGCAGGTCGTCGACGGCCAGCATTACCTGCCCAATTCCCCGGCCGGCCTGCGCACCACGCTGGTGACCAGCGCGCTGGACGCCCGCCCCGACTATGTGCTGCCGCTGCCGGGTCCGGCCTGGTCGCCGCTGCTTGCCGCCGTCGGGACGGCCGGATTCTTCCTGCTGCTGACCTTCAAGCTGATGCTGCTGGCCGGTGCGTTTGGCGTGCTGGCCGTCGTCTCGCTCTGGCGCTGGCTGTGGGATGCGGACACCGGCCCGGACTACCCGCCGGTGGAGATCGGCGGCGGCCTGCGGCTGCCCATGATGTGCTCGGGAAGCGCGTCGCATGCGTCGTGGGCGATGGTGCTGCTGCTGATCGTCTGCGCCAGCATCTTTGGCTCGTTGATGTTCAGCTACCTGTTTCTGTGGACCACGAACCCGCAGGCCTGGCCCGCGGCCAATGCGCTGCCCGCGCCCGGCTGGCCGATGCTGTCCGCCGTCATGGTGTTGGCGGCAGCGGCCCTTGCTGCAGCCGCCGGGCGGCTGATGACGCAGGACCGGCAAGCGGCGCTGCGCTGGTGCGTGACCGGCGCGGCGCTGTTGCTGGCCGCTGCGCCCGCGCTGGACCTGACCGCACAATGGCAGACCGGGCTGCGCCCCCAGGCCACCGCCTACACGGCAGCGACGTACGCCGTCGCAGGCTTGCAGGCGCTCTTCGGCGGGATCTCGGTCGTGATGGCCATCTTTACGGTGGCGCGGTCGCTGGCGGGAAGGCTCCGCCCCACGCGCCGCGCGGCGTTCGACACCACCCGGGCCATGATGTTCTACACCGTGGCGCAAGGGCTGATCGCGCTGGCGCTGCTGCACGCCTTTCCGCGGCTGACGGGGTAAGCCATGAAGACGCGCTTCTCGGTCGAACTGCTTTACCTCATCGCCGGTCCGCTGATCTGGCTGGTGCATTTTCTGTTCATCTACATCGTCAACGCGCTGGCCTGCGCCCGTTCGGCGCTGACCGGCCTGTGGCTGGGGCTGCCGGTGTCGTCGTGGATCATCGTGGCCGGTAGCGCGGCGGCGTTGGCGGGGATGGCGCTGGCCGCGTGGCGTCAGCGTGCGCGGGTGCATGCGCAGAACGCGCCGCCATTTCACGCCTGGCTTTGCGCTGCCCTGTGCTGGCTGTCGGCCGTGGCCGTGGTGTGGGAAACGCTGCCGGTTTTCCTGATGGCCGCGTGTCTTTGAAGCGGCGCACGGCCGCCCGCTACGGCGCTGGCGCTATTCCGCCCACTCCGGGTCACCCGTGAACACCACCGTCAGCCAGCGATCGGGACTGTCCGCGCCCAGCGCATCCCCGATCTCGTCGCGCAGGCTGTCCCACGCCCCGATGCCGCGCGCCGGCGTGTCGGCCGGCACGATGAAATACAGTTCGATCTCCTGCGACCGCCCGACCTTCGCGACATACGCGCGATACGACGCGAAGCCATGCCGCTGCACGAACGCCTGCGCCACCGTGTCGACGTGCTGTTTCAGGTCGGCCGGCGTAACCAGCAGCATCTCGGACAACGCCTGGCGGATGACCGACAGCGGCAAGGGGATGATCACCGCGCACACCACTGCCAGCACGGCCGGATCGATATAGGGCGAAATCCATTCCCAGCGGGTGCCCTGCACGCCGAACCCGATGCAGAACGCCACCAGCAGCGCGGCCGTGATGCTGGCCGACATGATCCAGCCCTTCAGATCCATGTGCAGAAACGCCGACCGGATCCGCCGGTTGGCGCGCGCCTCGGCCAGCGCGATCGCCACGCAGGCCGTCAGGGTCAGCACCGCATAGACAAGCGCCAGGCCGAACTCCAGATCGCGCCCGCCTTTCAAGAGGCTGCTGATCGCGTTGATAAGCGCGTAGATCGCCACGCCGCTGAGCAGGATGCCGTTAAGGGTCAGCACCATGGGTTCCAGATGCCAGAACCCCATCGTGAAGCGCTCTCGCAGCTTGCGCGGCAGTTGCCGGGACGTGGCGTAAGACGTGATGAGCCGCACCACCACCAGCGACAGCGCGCTCATGCTGGCGTCGACCAGCGAATAAACGCCGTCGAAGACGATGGAAAACGATCCCGAGGCCACGCCGAATCCGATGCCGATGACGGCGATGCAAAGCGTGACCGCGATGGATATCCGCAACACGCCCTGCTCCGAGCGCAGGTCGAACAATGCCGTTCGCGAGGTCATGGTTCCTCCGGGGGGACTGATCTGGCGACACGATAACCGTATCGATCCTCGGGCGGGGAACGGCTCGACTCGGCCGATCCCACGCGGAGCCGAAGGTTTTACTGGCTTAACCTACCAATCGTAGGCTACGATTCGTAGGTTAATGCTTCCGACCAAAGGAATTCGCCATGCACGCGCTCATCGTTGTAGCTCATCCGGACCCGGCGTCCCTGACGCACGCCATCGCCCATCATGTCGCGCAAGGGGTTGCGCAGGAAGGCTCGACGTCGGGACCGCCGCATTCCTTCGAGGTGGCGGATCTGGCCGCCGAAGGCTTCGACCCCCGCTTCACGCAGGCCGACGTGGACTTGCACCTGACCCGTTCCAATCCGCCCGCGGATGTGACCGCCGAACACGCGCGCCTGGATCGCGCCGACGCGCTGGTGCTGGTGTATCCCGTGCACTGGTGGTCGTTTCCCGCGTTGATGAAGGGCTGGATCGACCGCGTCTTCACCAATGGCTGGGCCTATGACGCCCCTCCCGACGGCAAGGTGGTCAAACGCCTGCAGCGGCTGCAGGTGCATCTGGTCGCCAGCGGCGGCGCCGATATGCGCACCTATGCGCGGCACGGCTATTTCGGCGCGATGAAGACGCAAATTGATCACGGTATCTTCGGCTACTGTGGCGCGCGCGTGGCAACATCCGATCTGCTGGTGGCGTCCGACGCCGGATACCCCGAAGCGCACCTGACTGCCGCACAGGCCATCGGCCAGCGGATCTTTGCCCCGCGATGACTTCCCAACCCGCCCCCCGCCGCCGGCTGTCCAAGGACGCGCGGCAACGCCAGCTCATCGACGTGTCCTGGGCGCTGATCCGCGACGAAGGCACGGACGCGTTGACGCTGGGTCGTCTAGCCGAACAGGCCGGCGTGTCCAAGCCCGTCGTCTACGACCACTTCGGCACCCGCAACGGGCTGCTGGCGGCGCTGTATCGGGATTTCGACCAGCGCCAGACCGCGATCATCGACGACGCCATCGCCGCCAGCAAGTCCACGCTGCAAGACAAGGCAGACGTCATCGCGACCCGGTACGTGGAATGCGTGTCGGCGCAAGGGCGTGAAATCCCCGGCGTGCTCGCGGCGTTGAATGGCTCCCCGGAACTGGCCGCGGTAAAGACGCAGTATCAGCACGCGTTCATCAGGAAATGCCAGGACATCCTGGCGCCCTTCGCCGGCGCCCAAGGCGTTTCCCTGGCCAGTCTGTGGGGCATGCTGGGCGCGGCCGACGCGCTGTCGCAGGCGGCGGTCGCAGGCGAGATCACGCAGCAAGCCGCGCGGGACGAGTTGTTCCGGATCATTGTGAACATGGTGAAACACGCGTGCCCCCAGGACAAATAGGATTTGGTCTGCCCTATTTTGTTGCGGTGACCACGTGCGCCTGAATCTTTCCTGTGATCGGTCCGGCGCCGTAGCGGTCCGCCAAGGCCTGCGCCGCTCGCTCCGTGGTGGGCATCAGCAGGCTCGCGTCGCGCGCTTCGATTTCGTTGCGCAGGGGCGTGCCCTGGCAGTAGGCGGTTGCCGCTTCCTGGGCGGATTGCGCACGGCTGACTTCCTCGTGCGTCTCGATCTGCACGTCTTCAAAGCCCGCCCGGCGCAGGTCATCCCGGATTCGCACCTTGTCGTAGTAACCATGAGGCGTGCGAGCGATGAAGACCGGTGGGTCCTGCGGAAACATCTCAGCGACCGCCTGTGCGACGACGGCAGCAAATTCATTCTCTTCAACGCTGTCCCACACGCTGAAGACAAAGCGCCCGCCGGCCTGCAGGACCCGGCGCGCCTCTGCATAGGCGCCTATCCGGTCAGGGAAAAACATCGCGCCAAACTGGCAGCACACGACGTCAAAGGTTTCGTCCTCGAACGGCAGGTGCATGGCATCCGCCTGGCGCCATTCGATGCGGCCGCCCTCTGCCTGCCGGCCGGCTGCGTAATCGAGCATGGGCTGATTGAGGTCGGTGGCCACATAGCGCGTGCCGGCATCCAACCGCGGCGCCAACGCGCGTGTGACCGCGCCGCTTCCCGCCGCCGTCTCGAGCACCGCGCGCGGCGAGAACCCTGCTACCCGCTCCGCCATGCCCGCCGCATAGGGCGCGAAGATCATGGGGACCATCAGGGAGTCATAAAGCTTCGGAATCGAACCGATGAATGCCTTGTCGAAGTCGGTCATGGTGCTACTCCTTGAACACGCCGCGCGCCGTCAGCGCGCGGGCCTATGGAGAGTCGAGCAACCCCGCGCAGGCGTCCGCCAGATCGTCGAAGCAATGCAGCAGCACGTCCGGCGCAAGCTCCGCAGCGGGGATTTCCGTATACCCAAAGTCGACCAGCACCAGCGGCGTGCCGGCCCCGCGCGCGGCGCCCGCGTCGGTGTCGGCATCACCCACCATCACTGTGCGAGCCAGATTGCCGCCCACCGCCTGCACGGCCTCGATCAAGTGTGCTGGATTGGGCTTGGCCGCCGACACCGCGTCGATGCCCACCACGCCGTCGAACAAACCTGCCATGTGCAGCTTGGTCAACAGGCTGCGTGACAGACCGGTGGGCTTGTTGGTGCACACGACCAGCGTGGCGCCCGCCGAACGAAGCGTTTTCAGGGCGTCTATTGCCCCGGGGAAAGGCCGAGTGTCATCGGCGATATGGTCACTGTAGTAAGCAATGAAGCCGCCAAACAGCGCGGCCGCGCGCGCCGCCGGCTCGGGCTCGCCAGCGCTTTTCAGCCCGAATTCCAACAACCACCGTGCGCCTCGGCTGACAAAAGGCCGGCCCCGTTCGTAGGGCAAGGGCTCGTAGCCATGCGCGACCAATACGGCATTTACCGACCCGATCAGGTCGGGGGCCGACTCGACCAGCGTTCCGTCGAGATCGAAGGCAATGGTGGCCCCTGCCAGGGCAGTCAAATCGGTCATAGGGAAGCTCCGCTTTGGGTCTGGCCGTCGACCAGACCCAAAAACATAGCTTAGCGCTGCGCGGCCTCGCTCGCACTGGCGTCGTGTTACTCGACCGACGCGCCCGACTTCTTCACCACTTCCGCCCAGCGCGGAATCTCGGTCGCCATCAGGTCCCGAAGCTCGTCGGGCGTGCTGCCGACCAGTTCCATGCCCATGGTCTTGCCCAGCTTTTCCTGCACGTCGGGCTCTTTCAGGATCAGGGCGATCTCGGCGGCCAGCTTGTCCAGTATCGGCTTGGGCGTGCCCTTGGGCGCGTACACCGCCTGCCAGGACGCCATCTGGAAGCCCGGCACGCCCGCTTCCTGCATGGTCGGAACTTCTGGCGCGAGCGCGATGCGGTCCTTGGTGGTGACCGCCAGCAGCTTGAGCTTGCCGGTCTGCAGCAGCGGCAGCGCGGCCGTCATCTGGTCGAACATGAAGGTCACCGCGCCGGACGAGACGTCCACCATGGCCGGCGGCGTCCCCTTGTACGGCACGTGCGTGAGCGGCACGCCGATCATGCCTGCAAACAGTTCACCGGCCAGGTGCGTGGAAGTACCCGCCCCCGAGGACGCGAACGTGCGCTTGGTGGGGTCGCGCTTGAGCAGCGCGATCAGGTCGGCCACCGAATTCACGCCCAGGTTGGGATCCACCAGCAGCACGTTGGGCAGGAAGGCGATCAGCGACACCGGCTCGAAGTCTTTCACCGGGTCGTACTTCAGGTTCTTGTACAGGCTGGCGTTGATGGCATGGGTGCTGATCGTGCCGCCGAACAGGGTATAGCCGTCGGGCGGCGCCTTGGCGACGTAGGTGGCGCCGATGCCGCCGGCGGCGCCCGGCTTGTTTTCGACCACGACGTTCTGTTTCAGGCGGTCGCCCAGCTTCTGCGCCAGCACCCGGCCCACCACGTCGGTCGAACCGCCCACGGTGAACGGCACCACATAGGAAATCGGCTTTTGCGTGGGCCAGTCGGCGGCGCTGGCGGGCAACGCCAGCATACCGAAGACCGCGCCGGCCAGAAGCGCGGCCAGCGCGCCACGTCGTTGCGTGTTCATGATTTGTCTCCTGCCTTGTTTTATAGGTATGTATCGGGGTGCCGGCCGAGCCGGCGGCAAGGCTCAGCGGCCTTGTTCTTTGCGCCAGGCGGCGAATTTGTCCTTCGTGCCGGGATCGGTCGGCGGGTACAGGCCCAGGATGGACGCGCCGCCCTGCACCTGGCTGGTCACGAAGTCCTCGAAGGCGGTCATTTCGACGGCTTCCAGGGCGATCTCGTCGGCCAGATGGGCCGGAATCACCACCACGCCTTCCCGGTCGCCCACGACGATGTCGCCCGGCCACACCGCCACGTCGCCGCAGCCGATGGGCGCATTGATGTCCAGCGCCTGGTGCAGCGTCAGATTGGTGGGTGCGGACGGACGCTGGTGATAGGCGGGAAAGCCCATCTCGGCGATTTCAGGCGAATCGCGAAAGCCTCCGTCGGTCACCACGCCGGCCACGCCACGCTTCATCAGGCGGGTGACCAGGATGGAACCGGCCGAGGCGGCGCGCGCGTCCTTGCGGCTGTCGATGACGAAGACCGCGCCTTCCGGGCAGGTCTCAACCGCGGCGCGTTGCGGATGCGCGCGGTCTTCGAAAACCTTGATCGTGTTCAGGTCTTCGCGCGCGGGGATGTAGCGCAGCGTGAAGGCCGGGCCGACCATGTT
This sequence comes from Achromobacter sp., assembly GCF_032113835.1. Classification (GTDB taxonomy): domain Bacteria; phylum Pseudomonadota; class Gammaproteobacteria; order Burkholderiales; family Burkholderiaceae_B; genus Achromobacter. The sequence continues at coordinate 73,229 of NZ_DAMCTG010000002.1, forward strand.
GGGCAGGTTGGCGTTCAGCGGGCGCACGTCCTGGATGAACTGGTTGCGCAGGCCGCGCTTGAACAGGGCCGTGCACAGGGTGGCGGTGCTGACGCCGGCCAACCGGGCGCGGGTTTCGGGATTCATTTGGGACACGATGGCTCCGGGTATTTGATCGGGAATCTGAAAATGACGGGAATCAGAAGATGGCGGGCTCGGGCACGGGCGCGCCGAACTCCGTTTCCAGGAAGTCCAGGTCGCAGCCGTCGTTGGCCTGCAGGATGTGTTTGGAATACATCCAGCCATAACCACGCTCGTAGCGCTTGGGCGGCGGC
>NZ_DAMCTG010000002.1:73552-158113 GCF_032113835.1 Achromobacter sp.
GCCAGTTCCTCGTCGCTGATGTTCAGGTTGATGGTGCGGGCTGGCACGTCCACGGTGATCGTGTCGCCCGTCTTGACCAGCGCCAGCGGGCCGCCGATATAGCTTTCGGGCGCGACGTGCAGGATGCAGGCGCCGTAGCTCGTGCCGCTCATGCGCGCATCGGACAGGCGCAGCATGTCGCGCACGCCCTGCTTCACCAGCTTGGTCGGGATCGGCAGCATGCCCCACTCCGGCATGCCCGGCCCGCCCTGCGGACCGGCGTTGCGCAGGATCATGATGTGGTCGGCGGTGACGTCCAGATTCTCGTCCTCGACGGCGGCCTTCATGCTGGGGTAGTCGTCAAAGACCAGCGCGGGACCGGTGTGGCGCAGGTATTGCGGCGCGCAGGCGCTGGGCTTGATGACGCAGCCGTCCGGCGCAATATTGCCGCGCAGCACGGCCAGCGCGCCCTCGTCGTAGATCGCCTCGTCCAGTTTGCGGATCACGTCGTCGTTGTAGACCTCGGCCCCCGCAATGTTCTCGCCCAGCGTCTTGCCGGTGACCGTCATGGCCGACAGGTCCAGGTGGGCATCCTGCAGGCGCGACATCAGCGCCGGCAGGCCGCCTGCGTAATAGAAGTCTTCCATCAGGTAGGTGTCGCCGCTGGGCCGGATGTTGGCGATGACCGGCACCTTGCGGCTGGCCGCGTCGAAGTCGTCCAGGCCCACGGCGCAGCCCGCCCGGCGCGACATGGCGACCAGGTGGATGATGGCGTTGGTGGAACAGCCCATCGCCATGGCGACGTTGATGGCGTTCTTGAAGGACGCCACGCTCAGGATGCGCTGGGGCGTCAGGTCGTCCCAGACCATCTCGACCACGCGCCGGCCGCATTCGGCCGACATGCGCATGTGGTTGACGTCCGCCGCCGGGATGGATGAGGCGCCGGGCAGCGTCATGCCGATCGCCTCGGCGATGGCGGTCATGGTGCTGGCGGTGCCCATCGTCATGCAGGTGCCGTAGCTGCGGGCGATGCCGCCTTCCACTTCGGTCCATTGTTCTTGCGTGATCTTGCCGGCGCGGCGTTCGTCCCAGAGCTTCCAGGCGTCCGACCCGGAACCCAGGATCTTGCCCTTCCAGTTGCCGCGCAGCATGGGACCGGCAGGCACGTAGACGCACGGCAGGCCGGCGCTGATGGCGCCCATGATGAGGCCGGGGGTGGTCTTGTCGCAGCCGCCCATCAGGACGGCGCCGTCCACCGGATGGCTGCGCAGCAGCTCCTCGGTCTCCATGGCCAGGAAGTTGCGGTACAGCATGGTGGTCGGCTTGACGAAGGACTCCGACACCGAAATCGCCGGCAGCTCCACCGGAAATCCGCCCGCCTGGAACACGCCACGCTTGACGTCTTCGACGCGCTGCTTGAAATGGCTGTGACAGGGATTCAGGTCGGACCAGGTGTTGATGATGGCGATGACGGGACGCCCTGCCCAATCGTCAGGGCCGTAGCCCATCTGCATCATGCGGGAACGGTGACCAAAGGAGCGCAGATCGTCCTTGGCCATCCAGGCAGCGCTGCGCAAGCTTTCGTAGGTGCGTTTCATGGGATACGAGGGGATGCGGAGTAAGGGTGAGAGCATTTATACACTAATACATTAGTGCGTCAGCTAGGTGAAAACCCGCTACACTGCGGCATTCGTTATCAGCCCTTCCCCACGCGGGACTTCGACACGCTTACCTGATGCAAAGCCAGAAGCTCAGACTGGATCGCTCCCGCCACGCAGCCCCGCAAGTCTTCGAACACCTGCGGCGCCAGATCATTTCGTTGGAACTTGTGCCTGGCGCGCCGCTGTCGCGCGTCACCCTGGCCGAGTGCTACGGCCTGAGCCAGACGCCCATCCGCGACGCGCTCATCCGGCTGGCCGAGGAAGCCCTGGTCGAAATCTATCCGCAGCACACCACAGTGGTCAGCCGCGTCGACATCGCGGCCGCGCGGCAGGCGCACTTCCTGCGCCGCTCGCTGGAACTTGAGATCGTCCATCTGCTGGCGCAGCGGCCCGATCCGCTGCTGCTGCAACGCCTGCAGGCCTCCATCGACCTGCAGCGCACCGCCCACGCCAGCGGCGAGTATCAGCAGTTCATCAACGCGGACCAGGCCTTTCACCGCGACATGCACGAAGCCGCGGGCGTCGCCAGCCTGTGGGAAATGGCGCAGCGCTACAGCGGCCACCTGGACCGGTTGCGCCGGCTGCATCTGCCGGAAGCCGGCAAGGCGGAACGCATCCTGGACGACCATCAACGGCTGCTGGATGCCATCGCCGCGCAGGATCCGGCCCGGGCGCAGCAGGTGCTGCGCGAGCACCTGTCAGGCACGCTCAGCCAGGTGGCTGAAATCTGCAAGCGTTATCCGGAATATGTGGTGGCCGATTAGCCGGGGATGCGCCGCATCCCTTCGCACTGGCAGGATCAATCCAGCGGATACCGCTGGATGACGGTCTTGCCGCCGCGTTCGGCCAGCGTCAGCAGCGCGTCCCCGGTCTGATCCAGGCCCAGCAGCCCGCGCTCCTGCGCGTGCGACAACTGGAACGGACGCCAGGATCTGCCCTTGTCGCGGCTGTAGAAGTAGGTCTTCGTGAAATCGGCGCCCGAAAACAGGTGCTCGGCGTAGGTCTTGATGACCCACGCATTCCGGCCGAACCACGCCTGGCCAATCCGCGACGCCGCCCCCCGCACATCAGGCGAGCGCGATCGCTTCACCCAGGACATCGTCGTCTTGTCCAACTGGAAGATGGCGCCGCCCTCGGTTTCGAAGACGGGCTCGTCGCGCGTCAACAGCGCGTGGGCGTCCTGCGTGGGCACCCCAGGCACGTCCGGCGTGATGCGGAACGCGGGCGACGCGCCTTCCTGGAACTGCACCTCGAAACGCCGCGTCTCGATCAGCTCGGGCGCTTCCTGGCCTTCGGGCCGTACGCGCGTCCGCCAGCTCCAGCCCACCGCGCGCGTCTCGTCCAGCGGGTACAGCGACCAGCCATAACCAAGCTGCTCCTGACCGTAGGCCTTGCGGTCGCGCTCGGCCGTTTCCGCAAACTTGCGCTCGAACGCGGCCGAATCCGGCCAGACCTGTTCCTTGAGCAGCGTCGCCACCCAACGCTTGGCGCCGTCGCAACTATGCAGCAGCCGCACGCCGGTTTCGTGGACTTCCAGCGCGATCGCCAGCCGGTCGGTCAGGAAAGCCGTGTGCTGCTGCGGCACGCCCAGCGTCACGTCGGGATCGTAGATCCAGGTCTCGCCCAGGTCGTCCGAACGCAGCGTGTCCCAGGCGGGAGGCTGATCGCCCTCTGCCCGGCTGCGCAGGGTGCTGGTGACGAGATACAGCGGTTCGCCGCCCGGCGCACCGATCAGCGTGACGCCGGTATCGCCGCTGATGGATCCCAGCAGCTCGAACACGCCGGTGCCGCGCCCGCCATAGATGAGGTTGCGCGTATCGGTGGTGGAGCGGCCGGTCTGCAGCATGGTCAGGGCGAGATCGCCTTGCCCGTGCGCCAGCGTGGTGATGGCGCCGGCTTGCGCCAGCCTGACCCGCTGCTTTTGAAGACGTTCTTTCAGGGCTGGAACCTGCGTATCCAGCACGGGCGCCTGCGCCAGGCCCTCGATGTCCTTGGCGGTGACCAGAAGCTGGCCAGTCAGCAGTTGGCGTTCGCCGAAGCGCTGGATGGCAACCCGGGAATACGAGGCCAGCGCCGGGCCGTTGAGTTCGCCCACGACCTCGGTGCGCGGCAGCGGATCGCCCATCGGGATGATCTGGTAAATGCCCCGCGCCAGCACGGCGGCCGAGAGGACCGCCAGGCCGGCGGCCACGAGTCTGATGGTCTTGGGTCCAGGCATCCTGGGCATAATGCCAGCCCCCCGCGCCGCCAGCCACATTTATCGAACGGACGAGACTATAGCGCGTTGCGCCCGGTTCTCTATACTGGCGTAACGCATGCTCACGTCTTACGGACGCGCACCCCTGCCCCGAAACCACGGAATCGCCCATGACCGCAAGGCCTCCTTCTGCCCTCCTCGCCCTGGCCCTGTTTGTCGCGGCGAGCGGCGGCCCGATAGCGCATGGCGCCTCCGCCAACGATCCGGCCTGGGTGCCGGTCGATCCGCAGACGATGCCGGGCGTGTTCTACGACAGCAAATCCATCCGAACCGTGTCCGACAGCCCGACGGTACGAGCCGTGACGGTGGCCTGGTTCTACGCCCAACCCCGCATTTCCGAGGCCAACGGCCAACCCTATGGGTCGGTGACCCAGCCGGTGACGCTGAACTGCGCCGCCGACACCTATACCGTCACCGAGGTGCTGCACCACGCGGGCAACGACGCCACCGGGGCCATCGTGGAATCCATCCCGGTGGCGGGCATCCGCAATGCGCCGGTCACGCGCGACCCGGTGCAGCGGCGGCTGCGGGATCTGGTCTGCGCGGCAAACGGCAAAAGCGCGCGCAAGTAGCCGGTGGCGAAGGGGGTAGCCAGGATGGCTACTGCCCTCGCCAATACCGGTACAACGCCCGGGCGCCGGCATCCAGCAAGAAGCCCAGCACCCCGATCATCAGCACCATCGCCATCAGTTCCGAATACGCCAGCCGGTCGCGCGTATCCAGGATGAAGTACCCCATGCCGGCCGACACGCCCAGCATTTCGCACGGCACCAGGACGATCCACAGAATGCCGATCGCCAGCCGCACGCCGGTCAGGATGTGGCCCATGACGCCGGGCAGGATGACGCTGCGCAGCGTCTCCCAGCGGGTCGCGGCCACGCTTTGCGCCAGTTGCAGCCAGCGCGGATCAAGCTGCTGGACGCCGGCCGCCGTGTTCAGCACGATCGGCCAGACCGCCGCGAACGCGAGCAGAAAGTAGACGGGATCGTCACCCACGCCAAACACCATGACCGCGATCGGCATCCACGACAGCGGCGAGATCATGCGCAGGAATTGCATGGCGGGCGATGCCGCCGCTTCCAGCCGGCGCCAGCTGCCGATCGCCAGGCCCAGCGGCACGCCGATCGCCAAGGCCAGCCCCAAGCCCACCGCGATGCGCCGCAGGCTGACCAGGATGTGGTGGGGCAGGTCCGCGCCGGACAGCAATTCGCCCAGGCTGACGAAAGTGGGTCCGGGCGCAAAGCGCCGCGCCATGCCGCCCACGGGCGCCAGGACTTCCGTGCCCAGCCACCACACCGCCAGCAGCAGTCCCAACCCGCCAAGGCCGAGCGCGTAGCGCGCGCCCAGGCCCAGGCCGGCGGCCTTCTTGGAAAGGGAAGGCGCCGCAGGCTGCCGCTGCGCTTCGGGCGGCGCAGGCGTCTCGTGCGGCGCCGGCGCCACGGACTCGCGCCCCGTCACGCCTGCACCAGCTCGGTCCGGCTGTACGCATCAGGAAAGCCGAAACGCGTCAGTCCCCCGGCCGATTCGATTGCCCGCCGGACATAGCGGTCGTCCACCAGCTCGGCCGCGGCGCGCGCTGGATCCAGGTCGGCCAGGAATCCCCGGTCCGCCTCGATGAGCGTATCGCGCAGCCGCCGCACCAGTTCCTCGGTGTAGCTCGGGAAGGGATAAGGCTGAAAGTCGATGCGCCGCTCATCCCAATCGGCATGGCGGATCGCCCCGCTGGCCAGGTACTGCTCGCGGTCCTCAGGCGGCGGCGCCAGCACCTTGGACAGCGCCGGCAGCGTGTGCGGGGTATAGCGGTTGATGCCTTCCTTGGACAGCAGCCGCGCGGTCTCGGCGCGGTTGTCGCGGATCCAGAGCTGCGCCTGCACGATGGCGTCCACCACCTTCTGCGACCATTCCGGCCGCTGCGTGAGGTCGCGCTCGTGCATGAAGACTACGCAGCAGGCGTGGTTGCGCCAGATGTCGCCCGTAAAGCGCAGCACCTTGCCCACGCCCAATGTCTCGGCCGCCGCGTTGAAGGGCTCGGCCACGATGTAGCCCGCAATGCGTTGCTGCGCCAACGCGGGTGGCATGTCCGCGGGCGCCATGACGACCAGATTCACTTCGTTCGCCGCCGGCGTGCCGTCCTTGCGCGACACCGGCGTCAGCCCGTTTTCACGCAGCAAGTACTGCAGCATGACGTTGTGGATCGAATACCAGAACGGAATGGCCACCGTCTTGCCGCCCAGATCCTTCACGTCGTTGACGGCGGGCGCGACGGTCAGGCCGGAGCCGCCGACGTGATTCCAGGCCACCACCTTGGCGGGCACCTTGCTGCCAAACCGCGCCCACACGGTCATCGGCGACAACAGATGCACCACGTTCACCTGCCCCGAGATGAAGGCCTCGATCACCTGCGCCCAACTGCGCAGCAGCACGGGCTTTTCGGCCTTGACGCCCGCCTTGTCGAAGAGGCCGTTGTTATGCGCCACGAGCAGCGGCGCGGCGTCGGTGATGGGCAGGTAGCCGATGCGAACAGGCGCGTCGGGCTCGGACTGCGCCCGGGCGTTGAAGGCGGACAGCAGCGATGCCGCGCCACCTGCGGTCAGCAGGGCCGACAGTTTCAACCAGTCGCGACGCGACATGTGTTCAAGGCACATCAGAAAGCTCCTCGCGGGATGGGTCAGGGTTGGTCGTGGTTCGTCAGGCAAGTGCGGCGGCGCCGCGCGTGGCCCGCAGCGCGGCGCGCAGGCGGGTAAGAATTTCGAGGCGCAGCGCGCCCATTTCCGGCAGCAGGTCGGCGCGTGGCTGCGGCAGGTCCACCTGCCACACGCCCAGAATGCGTCCGGGCGCGCCGCCCAGCAGCACGATGCGGTCGGCCAGCAGAAGCGCCTCATCGATGTCGTGGGTGATCAGGACGGCGGCCGTCTGGAAGTCGGCCACCACCTTGCGCAGCAGTTCCTGCATTTCGCCGCGCGTGACTTCGTCCAGCGCGCCAAAGGGTTCGTCCAGCAGCAGCACCGACGGCTGGCGGGCCAGGCAGCGCGCCAGCGCCGTGCGCTGCGCCATGCCGCCCGACAACTGCGCCGGACGCAGATGCCGCGCGTGCGCCAATCCGACTTCGTCGATGGCCTGCGCCACGCGCGCGCGGCGCTGCGCATCCGTCAGCGCCGGTTGATGCTTGAAGTCCAGTCCGAAGGCGACATTGCGTTCCAGCGTCAGCCAGGGCAACAGGCTGGGATCCTGAAACGCCACCGCCACGCGCGGATGCACGCCGGACAGCGGCGCGCCTTCCATCAGCAGCGTGCCGGCGGTGGCCGGTTGCAGGCCGGCCAGCACCCGCAACAGGCTCGATTTGCCCGCGCCGCTGGCGCCCAGCACCGCGACCACTTCCCCGCGCGCCAGATCCAGGTCGACGCCTTCAAAGACGGCGCCGTCCGCGCCGGGATAGCGCAGCGCCAGATTGCGGGCCTGCAGCACCGGCAGCGGCGCCGCCGTCATGAGGCGGCCTGCTCGGCAAGCCGGGCCTGGCGCTTGGCCAGTTCGGTCTTCAACTGCACCAGGCTTGGCGTGACGATGGGCAGGAACGCCGCCTCGCGCCAGCGCCGCGCAAAGCCGGCGCCGCCGGGCTTCAGATAGGCCGCGCCGCCGCTGGCTTGCAGTTCAAGCTGCACCGCCGCGTTCGCCACGTCGGCAAGCGCAATGCGGATTTCGAACAAGGCCCACGGTTCGGCGACAAATCGCTGACTGCGCACGCCTGCGATGAGGCTGGCCGTCAGATCCTCGAGCTGCGCGGACAGCGCCTGCAAGGGTTGGCCCAGGATGCCGCGCGACGCCTGGCCCTGCCCCGCCTGCCCGGCCGCCTGCAACGCGCGGCGCGCCAGACCGATCGACAGGCCGCATTGCAGGCCTGCGAACGCCGGACGCGCGCCCGGCAGATATTGCCGCGCGTCGGCGTGGATCAGCCATTCGGGACCGATGCGCACGCCGCGCACGTCCAGCGCCGCGGTGTTGCTGGACTGCAGCGCCAGCAACGACAGATCCGCGCTGCGTTCCAGTCCGGCGATATCGTGCGGTAGCGCGACGACTGCGGGCGTGCCGTCGGGCGCCGTGACCGCCGCCGCAACCAGAAAGCCCTGCGGCCGCAGGTTCGTCACCCAGGGCATGCGGCCGTCCAGCGTCCATTGCCCCGCATCGCCCTGCGCCGCAATCTGCAGCGACTCGATGCCGCTCAGGAATTTCATCGCGTTCGACAGCGCCGTCGCCCCAGCCACCTCGCCGGCAAGCAGCGGCGGCAGCCAGCGCTCGGCGAGCGCCGTGTTGGGGCTGGTCAAGAGGTATTCGATGAACACGCGCTGGCCCCACGCGACGAATGCGCTGGCGACCGACAGTTCGGCCACCTGCGACACCGCTTCGATCGCATCGCCGATATCGGTGCCGGCCAGGCCGCCCTGCGACTCGGGCACGCCGATGCGGAACAGGCCCGCCGACGCCAGCCGCGGCAACACGGTGGCGGCGTCCAGGCTGCCCTCGTCCAGCGCCTCGGCATGTTGCGCGAGCCAGTCCCGCAGGTCCGGCGGCAGGATCGCGCCGCCGGCCGGCTCGGTGGCGTCAAGCCGGGTTGCGGTCTGCGCCGTCATTGCGCGCCGCTCCAGGCATATTCGCTGAGCTGTTCGTTCAAGGGGGTCTGCGCCAGGTTGTTGGCAAAGTTGCAGATCGTGGCCAAGCCCACGCCCAGGATCACCTCGAGCGCATTGCCCTCCGTGTAGCCCGCATCGCGCAAGGCCTTGAGTTCGGCGTCGTCGACCCGGCCGCGCGTGCGGATCACGGCTTGCGTGAATGCCGCCAGCGCCTGCAAGCGCGCGTCGGGCAGCGTGCCCTGCGCGCGCAGCGCGTCCACGACTTCGGGAGACAGCTTGGCCTTGTTGCGCGCCAGTGCGGTGTGGCCGGCCACGCAGAAGGTGCAGCCGTGCAGCGTGCCGGCCACCAGTTGCACGACCTCGCGTTCCTGCAGGGTCAGGCCGGCGCGCGCATTGATCTGCGACAGCGTCTGATAGGCCTCGAGCGCGGCGGGTGCGCTGGCCAGCACGCCCAGCAGGTTGGACAGATATCCCGCGCCCTTCTCGGCCGCGGCCAGGGCCGGGCGGGTGGGTTCGGGTGCGCTCTGCGCCGTGTGCACGGTAAGACGGGCCATGAAGTTCTCCGTTGGGCTATCGAAAGAAAACACCATTTTGCGTGCAGCCGCCCGCAAGCGACAATGCACGAGGATCGCAACTTGATGCTCGATCTTATCGACTTTCAGCTATGCGCTTATAACCGCCTGCCACCTTGACCCTAGATTCCGCCCTCACCGATCAAGCCGCCGTGGACGCCGTGCTGCTGTCCAGCCTGGAGGTGCAATCCAGTCTTTACCATCTGGGCCAGTATTGCGGCAACTGGACTGCCAGCACCAGCGGGCGCGCCCGCGCCAGTTTTCACCTGATCCTGCACGGCCGCTGCCGCGCGGACATCGCATCTGGCCAGGAATCGCACACGCTGTCCGCAGGGGACGGCATCTTCTTTCTGCGCGACATCGCCCACGTGCTGACGCCCCTGCAACCGTCAGCCGCCGCCGGCGCCGGCGCCGCGTGCGGCCCGATGCAGCCGTTATCGCCACGTCAGCCTGACGGCACGGGCCTTGCCTGCGGGTTCTTCCAGTTTCGCCCGGGGCTGGCCGACCTGCTGGCCGACACCCTGCCCGACTATCTGCTGCTGCGCGCTGACGACGAACGCTTTCGCGCCGCGCGCGGCGTGTTCGATCTTATCCTGGACGAGACCGCGCGCGCGCCGTCCGCCTCGCCGGTCGTGCTGGAACGCCTGACGGATCTGCTGATCTTCTTCATGCTGCGCCACCTGGCCATTCAGGACCGCCAGGCACACGGTCTTTTCGTGCTGGCGCGCGATCCGGCCATGGCCGGGCTGCTGCAGGCGATCCTGGCCGAGCCCGCCGCGCCCTGGAGCATGCAGGACATGGCGGACCGCGTCCACATGTCCAAGGCCACCTTCCACCGCCGCTTCACATTGCAAAGCGGCACGACGCCGGCGCAGCTATTGCAGTTGCTGCGCATGCGTGTCGCGCGGCGGCTCCTGGATCAGGGCATGGGCATCCAGGAGACCGCCGAGCGCGTGGGCTATCAATCGCAGGCGGCGTTCAGCCGGGTGTTTCAACGCACGGAAGGCATGGCGCCGTCCGCCTTGCGGCGCCGCCGCCCTGCTGCCTAAACCTGCGCCAGCGCCTGATCCAGATCGGCGATCAGATCGTCGATGTGCTCGATGCCGGTGGACAGGCGCACGGTTTCCTCGCGCACACCCGCCTTCTTCAGTTCCTCGGCATTGAGCTGGCGGTGCGTGGTGGATGCCGGGTGGGTCGCCAGCGACTTGGAATCGCCGATGTTGACCAGGCGCGTGAAGAGCTGCAGCGCGTCCTGGAAGCGCGCTCCAGCGTCGCGGCCACCCTTCACGCCGAACGTGAACAGGCCCGGCACCTTGCCGCCCAGGTACTTCTTGGCCAGCGCATGGTCCGGATGATTCGGCAGGCCGGCGTAATTGACCCATTCGACCTTCGGATGCTCGCGCAGGTAGCTGGCGATCTTGACCGCGTTCTCCACGATGCGGTCCACGCGCAGCGCCAACGTCTCGATGCCTTGCAGGATCTGGAACGAGTTGAACGGCGAGATTGCGGCGCCGGTATTGCGCAGCGGGACCACCCGCGCGCGGCCGATGTAGGCGGCCGGGCCGAAGGCTTCGGTGTAGACGACGCCGTGGTAGCTGACATCGGGCTCGTTCAGGCGCTTGAAACGCGCCTTGTGTTCCGCCCACGGGAACTTGCCCGAGTCGATGATGGCGCCGCCCAGGCTGGTGCCGTGCCCACCCAGATATTTGGTCAGCGACTGCACCACGATGTCGGCGCCGTGCTCGATGGGACGCAGCAGGTACGGCGACGGCACGGTGTTGTCCACGATCAGCGGCAGACCGTGGCGATGCGCGAGCTCGGCCAACGCGGCGATGTCGGTGATGTTGCCCAGCGGGTTGCCGACCGATTCCGCGAAGATGGCCTTGGTGCGGTCGTCGATCTGCGCCTCGAAGGCGGCCAGATCGGCCGGGTCGGCAAAGCGCGTGGTGATGCCGTATTGCGGCAGCGTGTGCGCGAACAGGTTGTAGGTGCCGCCGTACAGCGTGCTGGACGAAATGATGTTGTCGCCCGCTTCGGCGATGGTCAGGATCGCGTACGTGACGGCCGATTGACCCGAGGCCAGCGCCAGCGCGGCAATGCCGCCTTCCAGGGCCGCCACGCGCTGCTCCAGCACGTCGGTGGTCGGATTCATGATGCGGGTGTAGATGTTGCCCGCGACCTTCAGATCGAAGAGGTCCGCGCCGTGTTGTGTGTCATCGAACGCGTAGGCCACCGTCTGGTAGATGGGCACCGCCACCGCGCGCGTGGTCGGATCGGGGCGGTAGCCGCCGTGAACGGCCACGGTTTCCAGACGCCAGTTGGGCTTCTTCGCTTCAGTCATCAGTCTCTCCGGTAAACATGTTTTTGAAAATTGAGATCAGGCTGTGAATCAGGCCGCCGATCAAGCTGCCCATCAAGCCGCAATCGCGCGCGCCGCGCGCAGAATGCGATCGATGTCTTCATGGTTGTTATAGGCGCCCACGGACAGGCGCACGTAACCATACTCCACGATGCTTGCCACGACACCGGCCTGCGTCAAATGCGCCAGCGCGGCAGCGGGGTCGGCCACGCGCAGCGCCGTCGTGGTGCTGCGCACGTCATCGCCCGGCGGCGACACGACCTGCGCGCCAAGACTGCGCAGTCCATCCCTCAGTGCCTGCGACAGTTCAAGCACCCAGGGCTCGATGCGTTCTGGCCGGGCCTGTTCGATCAGGTCCAGCGCGCCCGCCCAGCCGGCGATGCCGGGATAATTCAGGTTGCCGGTCTCGAGCCTTCGAGCGTCGCTGGCATCCGACACCGCCGCCTGCCATTGCAGGCCGGACTTGTCCAGCGTGGTAACGCCGGACGGACCAATATAGAACGGGTCCAGCGCATCGAGCAGCCGCGGCGACACGTGCAGCAGGCCCACGCCCAGCGGACCCAGCATGCCCTTGTGCGCGCCGCACGCAAAGGCGTCGACGTGCCAGTCGTCCACCTGCGCGCGCAACAGGCCCGCGCCCTGGATGCCGTCCACGACCAGCCAGATGCCGCGTTCCGCGCAGCGGCGTCCCAGTTCCTGGATGTCGGTGCGCAGGCCCGTGCCGTACTGCACCCACGACACCGCGATCAATCGAGTGCGGGCATCCACGTGCTGCCACAGGTCATCGACGGTGAAGCGATGCGCGCGCGCCTGCGCCACGCGCACCTGCACGCCACGCCGGCGCAGGTTCAGCCACGGCAAGGCGTTGGAGGGATGTTCCTGATCGTCGACGATGAGGTTGTCGCCCTCCTTCCAGGCCAGCCCCTGCGCGACGGTGTTCAACCCTTCGGTGGTGTTCTTGGTGAATGCAAGGCGGTGCGCGTCGCCGCCGATCAGCCGGGCCAGCCGCACGCGCAAGGCGTCGGCATCGCGCAGCCATTGCGGCTTGTCGCTGCGGGCATGCGTGATGCCGTCGAAGAAGCCCGCGACCGCGGCCGACACGCGCGGCGACAAGGGGCTGGTGTACGCGATGTTGGCGTAGGCCTTGTCGCGCGTGATGGGAAACAGCTGTCTGAATTCGTCCTGCCAAGTCATGCGCAACCTGCTCCGCCAGACCATCTGGCATGCGGGCATTCTAGGTATATGACGCGCATCTGGATAAGGCTTAGTTTTCATATTGATATGAGTATTAAGTCGCTCGGCAAACCGCGGTGCGCCCATAGAATTCGTGCCTCTCTTGCACACAACAATTATGGGAACAGCATGCGTTTGAACCATCTACTCAAGGCTGCGGGCATTGCCGCCGCGATGACGCTTGCCGGCGCATCGCAGGCCGGCACGGTGGACACCATCAAGAAGCGCGGTGAACTGGTGTGCGGCGTCAGCCAGGGGTCGGCAGGTTTGTCGATTGCCGACAAACAAGGCCGCTGGACCGGCCTTGACGCGGACCTGTGCCGCGCGCTGGCCGCAGCCGTGCTGGGCGATCCGGAAAAGACCCGCTTCGTGCCGCTGAGCTCGCAGCAGCGTTTTCCGGCACTGCAAACCGGCGAGATCGACGTGCTGAACCGCAACACCACCATCACGTCGGGCCGCGACGCCGGGCTGGGCATCGCATCCGCCGGCATCGTGTTCTACGACGGCCAAGGCTTCCTGGTGCCGCGCAAGCTGGGCGTCAAAAGCGCCACCGAACTGGAGGGCGCGCAGGTCTGCGTGCAGCCCGGCACGGTGAATGAACAGAACCTGGTCGATTACTTCAAGAAGAACAAGCTCAGCTATCGCCCGGTCGTGATCGAGAACCTGGTCGAACTGGAACAGGCCTTCTATGCCGGACGCTGCGACGTCTACCTGTCGGATGCGTCCACGCTGGCCGCCAGCCGCGCCGCGCGCGCCGGCAAACCCGACGACTTCATCATCCTGCCCGAACGCATCAACAAGTCGCCGCTCGGCCCCTTCGTGCGCCAGGACGACCCGAACTGGGTCGCCATCGTGCGCTGGACGGTCAATGCGCTGGTCGCCGCCGAAGAGTTGGGCATCACCGCCAACAACGCCGACAGCCAGGCGCAAAGCACCGACGCGCAGGTGCGCCGCCTGCTGGGCGTGGATCCCGGCATCGGCAAGAGCTTCGGGCTGGACGAAACCTGGGCCAGGCAGGCCATCAAGGCCGTGGGCAACTACGGCGAGGTGTGGGATCGCAACCTGGGCGCGGCGACACCGCTCAAGCTGGAACGCGGCTTGAACGCGCAATGGAACAAGGGCGGTTTGCTGTATTCGCCACCGTTCCAGTGATACGTATCGGTTGATGGGCCCGACATGACCGCCACCTCGCTCCCCTTCCCGTCGACTGCCCCGTGGCGCCGCTGGCTGCCGGCGCTGGCGTGGGTGCTGGGATTGGGCGGCATGGCCTCGATTCTGGTGCTGCACATCGAATCGGTGCAGGCCGCTCGCGGTATCCAGGGCGGATTCGGCTTTCTCTTTCAGCCGGCCGGGTTCCGCATCTCTGAAAGCCTGCTCAACGTCACACCGGAAGACCCTTACTGGATGTCCCTGGCGGCGGGACTGGTCAATACGCTGACCGTCGCCGTCGTGGCGATTCCGCTGGCGACCGTCCTGGGCGCGGGCCTGGGATTCATGGGGCTGTCGTCCAACCCGCTGGCGGCGCGAACTGCTGCCCTTGTCATCGCACCGTTGCGCAACACCCCCGTGCTCTTGCAGCTATTCGTCTGGTATGGATTGCTGCTGCGCCTGCCCGATCTGCGTCAGGCCTGGTCGCCGCTGCCTTCGGTACTGCTGTCCAATCGCGGCTTGGCCTTGCCCGCCCTGCATGGCTGGCTGCCCTATGCCGGCGTGGCAGTGGCCGCGCTGGCGCTAGGCTGGCGCGCCCGCCGCCGCTGGTCCGGTTCGACGCAACCCGCCGCGTTGGCTGCTGCATTGGCTGCGGTGTTAGCCGCCGCGGGAATCGCCTGGGCGCAATTGCCGCCCATGCAGATCGACCTGCCCATCAGGCGCGGGCTCGGCCTTCATGGTGGCTGGCAACCCAGCATCGAATTCGCCGCCTTGACCATCGGCCTCGTGGTCTTTCACGCCGCCTACATCGCCGACATCGTGCGCGGCGCGGTCCGCGCGGTTCCCGTTGGATTGGTCGCAGCCGGCCAATCCATGGGCCTAACTCCCTCCAAGGTGCTGCGGCTGGTGATCGCCCCCTACGCCACGCGCGTCGCATTGCCGCCCTATGCCAACCAATGCCTGGCGCTCATCAAGAACAGCACGCTCGCCATCGCGATCGGCTACCAGGAGCTGATGGCCGTCATCAACACGGCCATCACGCAAACCGGGCTGGCGTTGGAGGGCATTGCGCTTGCAGTGGCCGTGTATCTGGCGCTGGCGCTGTGTCTGGGCGGGGGGCTGTCCGCCTGGAATGCGCGCAATACGCGGCACGGCCCGGGCGACACGCACGGCGCGCGTCTGGGCGACCGCGCGTTCAAGAATGGTGCTGGCGGCAAGCCCGGAACCCTGCGCAGCAAAGTGGTGTCTGCCGTCCTGACGCTGCTGTTGGCCGCCGTGGCATGGTCGCTGCTGAATTGGGCAGTGCTGCGCGCCGTGTGGTCGGGCGACCCGATGACCTGCGCGAATGCGGCGGGCGCCTGCTGGGCCGCCGTGGGCGAAAACCTGCCACTGTTGATCTACGGCACCATGTCCGAAGCGCACCGGGACCCCGCGCTGGTCGCGTGCCTGGCGCTCCTGGCCGCCATTGCCATCGCCCTGGGCGCACGCCGCGCACCGCCACGCTGGCGTATTGCCCTGTTGGCCGCGCTGTTTGGCGTTGCCGCGGCTGCGCTGACCGGTTGGCCATGGGGCGGCGATTTCATCGGCCCCCAACGCTGGGGCGGACTGCTCGTCACGTTGATCCTGGCGATCGCCGCGCTGGCGGCGGCCGTGCCGCTTGCCTTTGCGCTCGCCCTGCTTCGCCGGTCTGGCAGCCCAGCCGGCTCGTTGGCCGCGGCCGGTCTGATCGAAGCGGTGCGCGGCGTGCCGCTGGTGACCCAGCTGCTGTTCGCGTCCTTTGTGTTGCCCATGCTGCTGGGCGGCGGCGTGTCGAAGTTCAGCATGGCGCTGGCGGCGCTGACGCTGCATACCGCGTGCGTGCTGGCCGAAGTGCTGCGCGGCGCCCTGCAGGCGATTCCGCCCGGCCAGATGATGGCCGCACGCGCCTTGGGCATGCACCCCGCGCTGGCCTATGCGTGCGTGATCTGGCCGCAGGCCCGCCGCATCGCCGCGCCCGCCGCGCTGGGCGTCTTTGTGGGCGCGGTCAAAGACACGTCGCTGGTCAGCATCATTGGCGTGTTTGACGTGCTGGGTGCGGCCAAGGCGGTGGTTGCGGGCACCGACTGGCGGCCTTATCACGTCGAGGTGTACCTGGCGGTGGCGCTGTTGTATCTGGCCGCCAGCCTGGCGTTGTCGGGGGTGGCACGCCGCATGGAGGGGCGTGGAAAGAACTGACTAGGAGATGGACCGCAGGGCCGGAACCGATTAGCAGGAACCGATTAACAGGAACCGATTAACAGGAACCGACTGTTGGAACTGCCAGGACTTCAGCCGCCCGCCCCGTTCCCGATTCCACCATTCACCGCGCTGATGCGCTGCAGCCATGCAGGCCGAGGCGAAGCATCCAGCCAGTTCTTGACGATCAATCCCAGTTCCGTATCACCGGCAATCCGCAAGCGGCGTTGGAAGAACAAGGTGTCGGCATCTGTTTCCGCGCGCATGAGCGCCAGAAAGTCGGCAAGCTTCGCACCGAGTTCCAGTTCGGCGGGGCCAGCTTGCGATCCCTTGTTCCACAGCGGCCGGAAGGCGCCGTCGCGCACCACGAAGGTGCTGCGAAGCCCCAGGTCTTCGACGGTGATGGCAAAGGTGCGTCCGTTCAGTTCGGCGGGCGGTTCCAGCCACTTGAGCCGGCGGGCCAGTTCAAGTCCCGCGACAAAATGCAGGGACACGAAAGGGCCCGGCACGCGCTTGCCCAGCTTGGCCAGCATGGGCGGTAGATTCAGAGCT
This sequence comes from Achromobacter sp., assembly GCF_032113835.1. Lineage (GTDB taxonomy): Bacteria > Pseudomonadota > Gammaproteobacteria > Burkholderiales > Burkholderiaceae_B > Achromobacter. The sequence continues at coordinate 90,154 of NZ_DAMCTG010000002.1, forward strand.
GCGCTCATGCGGCGGCCTCCTGCAGGCCGATGCCGGCCTGTCCATAGTAGTAACCATTGCAGCGGCCGATCCCCTCGGGCGGCGAGACCGCATCGGGCTTGGCGCCGCGGCGCGTCGCGTCCAGCGCGGCGATCGCCTCCAGCGTGCCCGACGATTGCGGGCTGACGCGCAGAACGTCCACGCCCATGCCAGCCAGTTCGGGCGCTTCGGCCAACAGGTCCAGGCAAGCCGCCGATTGAACCTGAATGCCGTTGATTCCCAGAAATTCGCGCGATTCGCGGGTGCGCATGTCCAGGCCGTCGGGATGCTCGATGCAGCGGAATCCGCAGTCGTCCTTCTTCAGGCGGAAATGCCGCGCCGTGAAGCAGCGTGCCGAAAACGCCAGCGCCATCCGGCCCCAAACCATGACTTCGGCTTGCATGCCGGTGGGGCGTTCGCGCAGCAACCGTCCCAACGTGGGCCCGTCCATTTCAAGCGGGGCGACAAAACGCACGGCGCCGCGGCTGGCCAGCCAGGTCAGTGTGCCGCCGTGATAGGCATTGACGTGCGGACCGGCAACAAAGCCGCGGCCGCTGAGGTGGCGCACCGCGCCCAGTTCGCCGGCCTCGACCATGAAATCCTGCTGCTCGCACAGCTTCTTAAGGGCGCTGGCCTCTGCGCCGGTCTCGATCAGCGTGCGGCCCGACAGCACGACCGTCTTGCCCACCGCGCGCAGGTCACGCGCCAGCTCAAGCCAATCGTCGGCGCGCAGTTCGTGACGCCGGCTACAGACGGTTTCGCCAATGTAGATGATGTCCGCCGGGCTTTCAGCCAGGGCGGCGTAGAAATCCATGGTGTGCTGGCGCGGCCAGTAGTACAGCAAGGGGCCGACTGAAATCTGGAATGGGATGGAGGTCATTTCCATGGACGTTCGAAAGCGCCTTGTGTGACTTGTGAACCCTCGGCATGGCGCGCCAGCATGGCGTTCCATTCGGGGCGCGGAGAGAAGCGCGCGGCGTCTGCGTGCACGCTGTCCAGCGCGGCGCGCAGCGTGGACACCACCTGCGTGACGTACGCCGGGCTGCGTTGGCGCCCTTCGATCTTGATGGCCGACACGCCCATCTCGGCGAGCTTGGGCAACAGGCCGATGGCGTTCAGGCTGGTGGGCTCTTCGAGTGCGTGGTCGGCTTGCCCGTCCACTTCGAACCGGCCCTTGCACAGCGTGGGGTACGCAGCCGGTTCGCCGGGTTCGTAGCGGTCGATGAGAATGCCGGACAGCCGCGCATCCATGCGGCCGTCTTCTTCGACCCAGCGCACGGCGTGCGCGGGCGAACAGACGCCCTTGTTGTTGGGAGAATCGCCGGTGGCGTACGACGACAGCAGGCAGCGGCCCTCGGCCATGACGCACAGGCTGCCGAAACCAAAGACCTCGACCTCGACACTGACGTTGGCGCAGATGCGGGCGATTTCCGTCAATGTCAGCACGCGCGGCAGCACCACGCGGCGAATGCCGAACTGTTCCTTCATGAGTTCGATGGCGTCGGTGTGGGTGGCCGAACCCTGCACCGACAGATGCAGGCGAAGATCGGGATAGCGGTCGCTGGCGTAGGCCAGAAGGCCCGGATCGGCCATGATGACCGCGTCGGCGCCCAGGTCATGGGCGGCATCGACGGCGGCCTGCCATTCCGCCATGCGGCCTGCCTGCACAAACGTGTTGATGGCGAACAGCACATGCCGGTTGTGGCGATGCGCCAGTTCGACGCCGGCGCGGATGTCTGATTCGGTGAAATTGAGCCCGGCAAAGTTGCGGGCGTTGGTGGCGTTCTTGAGCCCGAGATAGACGGTGTCGGCGCCCGCTTCAATCGCCGCTTTCAAGGCGGCCAGACTGCCTGCCGGGGCCACGAGCTCTATGGGAGAGGTTCGAGTTTGCATGACGGCCAGTCTATGGGCCGCCCGTCCCCCGGGCCTTGTCGAAAATCAAACCGCGCGGCGCGCGTGGCGCCTTTTTATCGGACTATTCCTCGGTGTACAGGCCGCGCTCGACGGCATACACGGCAACCTGCACGCGGCTGGTCAGATTGAGCTTTTTCAGCACGTTCTGCACGTGGATCTTGACGGTGCTTTCGCTGACGTCCAGTTCGCGCGCAATGACCTTGTTGCTGGCGCCACGCGCCAGCCATTGCACGATCTGCGTTTCGCGCGCAGTGAGGCGGTGGCGCTCGGCCGTGCCGGGCGGCGGCGGCGTCTGGCTGGCCTGTCCGCGAAACTGTTCCACTAGCTTGGCCGTCATGCTGTCCGCGATGACGGCTTCGCCGTTGGCGGCGCGGCGGATCGCGGACACCAGCGCGTCCGCGTCGATATTCTTGACGAGATAACCGCGGGCGCCGTCGCGCAACGCCTGGCCAAGCTCGTCGGCTTCTTCCGAGACCGTCAGGATGATGACCGCGCAGCCGGGCAGATCCTGCGTCAGGAGTTGCAGCGTTTCCAGACCCGAGAGACCGGGCAGGTTCAGGTCCAGCAGCACGACGTCGGGTTTCAGTTCCTTGGCGCGCTTCAGGCCCTCGACGCCGTCCCCCGCCTCGGCCACGACTTCGAAGTCGGGCTGGCGCTGCAACAGCAGGCGGACACCGGAGCGGAACAGGGTGTGGTCGTCGATGAGCAGGATGCGGATGGTCATGGTAGGCAAGGATGTCAGGCGGCCTGGCGTTCGGCGCCAGGCAGGGTGAGCGCCACGCGCGTGCCGGCGCCGGGCTGCGATTCGAGTTTTATCACGGCGCGCATCCGGGCGGCGCGCTCGCGCATGATGTGCAGGCCGACATGGGATTCGCCGCGCTCGGCGACGTCGGCCGGATCATACCCCTGCCCGTCGTCGGCGATCAGCAGGGTGAAGTCCCGGCCGTTCTCCACGGCGATGCGCACGCGGCTGGCTTCGGAATGCTTGCGCACGTTGGACAGCGCTTCCTGCAGGATGAACAGCACCTGCAGTTGCTGCTCGGGCTGCAGCGGCGCGCCTTCGCCCTGGCTGAATGTCAGGTCGGTTTCGATGGCGGTCTGGCGGCGGAAACGCGCCACGGTGTCTTCGATGGCTGCCTGCAGGTCGCCCTGCGACAGCTTGCTGCGGAAGTTGGTCAGGAGCTCGCGCACGTCCTGATAGCTTTCGTCCACGCCGGTGCGCAAGAGCGGCAGGATTTCGCTGACCTCTTCTTCGTCGCCGCGCTTGATGGCGGCATCCAGCATCTGCAGTTGCAGGTTCAGGAAGTTCAGCCCTTGCGCCAGGCTGTCGTGCAGGCCCTGGGCCACCAGGCCGCGCTCTTGCACCACGGCCAACTGGCGAGCCTGCGCGCTCAGGCGCCGGTTGTCCAGCGCCACGCCCAGGTGCTGCCCCAGCGTTTCCAGCAATTGCGACTCCGACGCCGCCAGCCGGCGCTGCGTGCGGAAATGCAGCGAATACGACCCCAGGACCTCGTCGCGCGTCACGATGCGGAACACCGCCACGCTGGAAAAGCCGTCGCGCTGGCAGTTCAGGTCCAGGTCCGGCGGCGACTGGCGGAAGTCCTGGATCACGATGACGCCGGCCTGCCGGGTGGCCACGCCGCAATAGCAGTCATCGACCTTCATGCAGTGTTCGGATTCGACCAATTCGTTGGACAGACCCACCGACACCACGAGGTTGAGCTTTTCGTTGTTGGGATCCAGCGCGCGGATGCTGCCGGCGTCCGCATCGAACTGCAGCATGACGCGGCGCAGGAAGCCATCGCACATGGCTTCGATCTCGTTGGGCTGGTTCAGGAACGCCGCCATGTCGTACAGCGCGCCGATGTCGCGGTTCTGCGCAGCAAGCTGCGCCGTCTTCTGCTCCACCCGCTGCTCCAGGCTGGTGTACAGGTCTTGCAGTTCGTCGGCCATGCGGTTGTAGCCGCGGGCCAGCACGCCGAACTCGTCCTGGCTTTCCACGGGCAGGCGGGTGCTGAATTCTCGGTCGGCCATGCGCTGTAGGCCATCGCGCAGGCGCAACACCGGCGAGATGATCCACAGGTACAACAGGTAGATCATGGCCAACGTACCCGCGCTGGCAATCGCCGCCAGCACGCCCTGCGAGAGCCGCAGCGACGTCGTCTTGCCGGCGTTGTCCTGTTCGATCATGCGCACCAGCGTATCGGCGCGGGCCACGAACTCGGGCAACGTTTCCAGGTAGCTTGATGCATCCGGCTGGCCGATGGAGCGCAAGGCCGCGGGCTTCATGATGTCGCGCCAATACGCGGCCACGTCGTGCCACTGGGCGCGGATGGCGTTGTCGTTGGGGATGAACAGCGGCCGAGCGGGATTGCCCCGCGCCAGCCGGGCGATGGTTTCGTCCAGGATCGCGATCTGTTCGGTGGTGCGCACTTCACGGCCGGCTTGCGGACGCATCAGCTCGACGGCGACGCGATTGGCCCGCATGCGCAGGCTACCGGTATCGTTGATGGCGGCGCCCGCGCCTTCCAGTTGCCACGACAGCCACAGCGTCCAGCTGACCATGGACAGCACGACGATCAGCGCCAGCAGTGAACTTGCCACGATGCGCGTGGACAGCCGGTGCCGGGGCGATGGCAGCGCGTCGGTTTGGGCAGCGGTATCGGTGGACTTCATGAATGTCGGGGCTGGGAGCGCAGTTCGGGTGTCAGTGTAGTCGCTTCCCGCCGGCAATCCGGCGCGCGCGTGCCCATTCCGTAACTCACGAGATCAACGCAGTCCAAGCGTGCGGCACAGAAAATCCGCAACCTGGGCAGGTTCGTTCAGCGGCAGGCAGGGCAAGGCGATGTCCAGCGGCGCATCGGTCACGACCGCCAGGAATGAAGGGTCTTCCGTGTGCAGCGGCGGCTTGCCCAGCGCCGGGCGGTAGACCTCGATGCGCGGAATCGCCGCCTGCTTGAAACCTTCGACCAGCACAAGGTCCGCAGGCGACAGCCGCGCCAGTTGCGCCTCCAGCGTGGGTTCCGGCGCGTCGCGCAGTTCGTGCACGATGGCGTACCGGTATGGCGAGGCGATCATGACTTCCTGCGCGCCTGCGGTGCGGAACCGCGCGCTGTCCTTACCCGGCGGTTCCATTTGAAAGTCGTGATGGCTGTGCTTGATCACGTTCACGCGCAGTCCGCGCGCGCCAAGCAGCGGCAGCATGGCTTCGATCAGGGTGGTTTTGCCGCTGCCTGAGCGGCCGGCGATACCGAATACGGGAGTCATACGAGGGCGGGTTCCGTCAGCAAGGGACATACGATGGGCAGAAATGTGTCTGCCCGCGGGGAGTATGCCAGCAAAGCGCCCGCCACCAGGTCGAAATACCAGCCATGCAGCGACAGGCTGCCCGCGTCGACCGCCCGCCGCACGAACGGCAGATCTTCAAGATTGCGCAGCGAAATCAGGATGGAAGCCTGTTCGCACGCGCGCCGGCGCTCTTCTTTCGAGGCATCCGGCATCTGCCGCAGCACCTGCTCGCGCGCCGGTTCGGCAATGTCCATCCAGCGTCCCAGATAGTCGGTTTCGCCGTCGCGGCGGATGCCCCGCTCCATCAGGGCGCGGATGCCGCCACATTGCGCGTGACCCAGCACGATGATGCGGCTGACCTGCAATTGCTCGACCGCAAACTGGATAGCCGCCAGCACGCCCTGCAGGCCCCGGTCCTTGCTGCACGGCGGCACCAGGTTCGCCACGTTGCGCACGGTGAAGATGTCGCCCGGATCACACCCCAGCAGCATGGCCGGATCCACCCGCGAATCGCAACAGCCGATCAGCAGCGTGCTGGGATGCTGGCCATCGCGCAGATTGCGGTACAGCATTGGTGCGTCTTCGTAGTATTGCTGCTGAAAGCGCTGGAAGCCGCCGACGAGTCGTTCAAGGTCTTGCATGTCAGCCTCCCGTTTGCGCCATGAAGCGCACGATGCGTTCGGGCCGGGCGTTGAAGTCATGGCGCTCCGGCTTGGCCGCGATGCCTGCCCGGATGGCCTGGACGAGCTCGGCGTCGCTGGCGCCCGCGCGCAGCAGGTGTCCAAGCGGCACCTGGTCTTCCTGGCCCAGGCACAGATACAAGGTGCCGTCCACGCCCAACCGCACGCGGTTGCAGGTGGCACAGAAATGGCGCGACATGGGCGTGATGACGCCCAGCACGGGCGCGCCCTGCCCGCTTGTCCAGTAACGCGCCGGGCCGTTGCGCGATTCCGCCAGCGACGGCACCAGACCGGCATCGGCCGCCAGGCGTGCGCCCATCGCATTCAGGTCGGTATGCGCGAACCCGCGGCCGCATTCGCCCATCGGCATGGGTTCGATCAGACGCAGCACGAAGCCCTGCTCCACCGCATAGGACAGCAGGCGGCGGACTTCGGATTCGGGCGTGGCGGCGTGCACCACGCTGTTGAGCTTGATGGGGGAAAAGCCCGCTTGCCGCGCGGCCGCCAGTCCGGCCAGCACCGAATCCAGGCAGTCGCGCCCGGTGATCTGCGAGAACGCCGCGGCGTCCAGCGTGTCCAGGCTGATGTTCAGCCGGCTTACCCCGGCCGCGCGCAGCGACTGCGCATGGCGCACAAGCTGGGTGGCGTTGGTGGACACGGACAGATCGCGCAGCCCGGGCATGGCGGCGATGGTGGCGGCCAACCCGGCCACACCCTTGCGCAGCAGCGGTTCGCCGCCAGTCAGCCTGACCTTGGCCACGCCCAGGCCCACGAACAACCCGACCAGCCGGGCCATTTCGTCGTGGGACATCCAGTTGGCCGGCGTCTCGAAGCCCTTGAAGCCCTTGGGCAGGCAGTAGCTGCACCGCAGGTCGCAGCGATCGGTGACCGAGACCCGCAGATAGTCGATGCGACGGCCGAAGCCGTCCGCCAATACGGCAGGGGCTGGCTCGTCCATCATGCGGCGCTCCCGGCGAACACCCGTTCGGGTTCGCCGTCGTCCAGATCGATGCCGGAGATCTTGGCGCGCCCGACCAGCAGCTTGGTGTATTGCCGCCAGGCGGTGTCACGGCTCATGGTGGTGAGCGCCGTGGCAATCTGCTTTGCGACGTGTTCGTACGGCAGCAGGCGGCCCTCGACGCGGCGCGTGACGCGCACGATATGCAGCCCGTGCCGCGTCTGCAGCAGCTGCGGCAGCAGCCCGCCCGAAGGCAGCGCGAACACCGCGCGTTCGAACTCCGGCACGGTGTCGCCGCGCCCGAGCTGGCCCAGATTGCCGCCGACGGCGGCGGACGGGCAATTGGACTGCTCGCGGGCAACTTCCGCAAACCGCGAGGGATCGGCCAACAGCTCGGTCAGCACCACATTGGCATGCGCCTTCAGCATGTCCAGGTTCACGTCGGGCGTGACCTGGAACAGGATGTGATCGGCCTCGACCAGTTCACCCACCATGAAGCGCTCGGGGTGCATCTGATAGAAGCGCCGGCACGCCTGATCGTCGGCTTCGGGCGCGGGGGCCTGGCTGGCGAGCAAGGCGCCGATGGCGCTTTCCTCGTCGGACACATCCAGGCCTTGCCGGCCGGCCTCGTCCAGCAGGACGCGCCGCAGCACCAGGGCCGTGACGGCCTCGCGCATGGGATTGCCGGCCTCGGCGTGCAAGGGCAGTTCACGTTCCAGATCCGCGTCGTTCAGTTCGACGCCATTGACGATGACAGGCATGTTCGGCTCCTAAGACGGTGGATCAGCGAGGACGGACGAGTTGCCAGGCCCGGCCCAGGTAGCCGATCGACGCAAAGCCGCTCCAGACGTGCACCAGGCGGGTGAACGGGAAGATCACGAACAGCGTGAGGCCCATGAACAGGTGCGCCTTGAACAGCAGCGGCACGCCGGCGATGTAGCTGGCGGCGTCGCCCTGGAACGTGACGATGTGCTGCGCCCAGGTCATCAGGTGCACCATCATTTCGCCGTCCATGTGGCCGGCCGACAGCACGATCGTGGACAGGCCCAGCAGCAGGGTCACCAGGATCCAGAGCAGCAGGATCTTGTCGCCCGGCCGCGTGGCGTGCGCGATGCGCGGATCGGTCAGGCGGCGGTGGATCAGGATGAGCAGGCCGATCAGGCACAGCCCGCCCATCACGCCGCCGGCCACCATGGCGACCATCTGCTTGAGCGAGTGCGAGACACCCAGCGTGTCCCACACGACGACGGGCGTCAGCAGGCCGGCCATGTGGCCGAAGAACAGGCCGATGATGCCGATGTGGAAGAGGATGTTGCCCAGCCGCAACTGGCCGCGGTGCAGCAGTTGCGAGCTGTCGGACTTCCAGGTGTATTGCTCGCGTTCAAAGCGCGCCAGGCTGCCGAGCAGGAAGATGGTCAGCGCGATGTACGGATAGATGCCGAAAAGAAACTGGTTCAGGGAGTTCATGATGCGTCGTCCTGGGCATTAATGAGTCGCGGCGGAACGGGGATGGAAGTGCACGGGCTGTGCGCCGCCCCCCGAGAACGGCCGCAGCAGCGGTTCCACGCCGTCCGGGCCGGCCCCGAAGGCCTCCATTGCCTCGTCCATGTCGCGCACCGGCGCCTCGGTCTGCACGCGCGGAATGACGCGGGACTGAGCGCGCAGCACGGCAAAGACGCAGGCATAGGAGCTTTCGCTCTTGGCCAGCCGCGCGCCGATGGCCGCCAGCACGTGGATGGCTTCGTCCAGCAGTTCCTGGGCCGTGTCGGGATCGATGACCCCCAGGAACTCCAGGAACAGGGGCACATGGTCCGGCAGTTCGGACACCATCGGCTCGAAGCCGTGGGCGCGGTAGGTTTCCAGCAGGTCCACCATCGCCTGGCCGCGATCGCGGCTTTCGCCGTGCACGTGCTCGAACAGGTGCAGCGAATGCGAACGGTTGCGGTCAAAGGTGGCGACGTAGTTCTCTTGCAAGGGAATCAGGTCGTTGGAGGCCAGGTAGCTCACCAGGGGCTGCAGGGTTTCCTCGGCGTCCGGATAGGCCGCGAGGGCCTCTTCCAGTTCACCCAGATAGTCCAGCAGCTCCGGCTCGGGGTAGCACAGCATGGCGGAAAGCAGTCGGTACAGGCTCATGATGTTTTCCTTTCCTCAGGCCGAAACGGCCTTCTTGCGCGACTTGGGCATCTCGATGAAGATTTCGCTGCCCTGCGGCTTGCGGCCGAACAGGGTGCCTTCCGACACGCCGCCCGAGCAGCCGTTGCCAAAGGTGAAGCCGCAGCTTCCCTTCTCGTTGAAACTGTCCTCAACCACTTCCTTGTGGCTGCTGGGCACGACGAAGCGGTCTTCGTAGTTGGCGATGGCCATGATGCGGTACATGTCCTGCACCGTTTCCTCGGTCAGGCCGACCTGGTCCAGCAACACCGTGTCGCGTTCGCCGTGGACGGTCTCGGACCGCTTGAAGGCGCGCATGGCCAGCATGCGTTCCAGGGCCTGCAGCACCGGCGCTTCCTTGCCGGCGGTCAGCAGGTTGGCCAGGTAGCGCACGGGGATGCGCAAGGTCGACACATCCGGGATCATGCCGCTCTTGCCCACGGTGCGCTGGGGCATCTTGCCCGATTCAGCGGCCGTCTGGATGGGCGACAGCGGGGGGATGTACCAGACCATCGGCAGCGTGCGGTATTCCGGATGCAGCGGGAAGGCGACCTTCCATTCAACGGCCATCTTGTAGACGGGCGAGTTGCGCGCGGCTTCCAGCCACGATTCCGGGATGCCCTGCTCGCGCGCCGCGGCGATCACCTCGGGCGAATGCGGGTCCAGGAACAGGTCGAGCTGCGACTGGTACAGATCCTGCTCGTTCGCGGTGGACGCCGCGTTCTCGATCTGGTCGGCGTCGTACAGCAGCACGCCCAGGTAGCGGATGCGGCCCACGCAGGTTTCCGAGCACACGGTCGGCTGGCCGGCCTCGATGCGCGGGTAGCAGAACGTGCACTTCTCGGCCTTGCCGCTGTTCCAGTTGTAGTAGATCTTCTTGTACGGGCAACCCGAGATGCACATGCGCCAGCCGCGGCACTTGTCCTGGTCGACCAGGACGATGCCGTCGTCTTCGCGCTTGTAGATGGAGCCGGACGGGCAGCTGGCGACACAGGCCGGGTTCAGGCAGTGTTCGCACAGGCGCGGCAGGTACATCATGAAGGTGTTCTCGAAGGTCGAGTACATCTCCTTCTGCACGCCTTCAAACAGGGCGTCACGGCTGCGCGAGCTGAATTCGCCGCCCAGGTCGTCTTCCCAGTTCGGGCCCCAATGGATCTTTTCCATCTTCTTGCCCGTCAGCACCGACACCGGACGCGCGGTGGGCGGCGTTTGCGACAGCGGCGCGTTCTTCAGGTGCTCGTAATCGAAGGTGAACGGCTCGTAGTAGTCGTCGATGGCGGGCAGGTTCGGGTTGGCGAACAGGTTGGCCAGGATGCGCAGCTTGCCGCCTTGACGCGGTTCCAGCTTGCCGGCGGCCGTGCGGCTCCAGCCGCCCTTCCACTTTTCCTGGTTTTCCCATTCTTTCGGATAGCCGATGCCGGGCTTGGTTTCCACGTTGTTGAACCAGGCATACTCGACACCATCGCGGCTGGTCCAGACGTTCTTGCAGGTGACCGAGCAAGTGTGGCAGCCAATGCACTTGTCCAGGTTCAGCACCATGCCGATTTGGGCGCGTATCCTCATGATTGCTTCTCTTCTTGTTGCAGTTCTTCGACGAGCGGGCCTTCCAGCCAGTCCACCTTCTTCATCTTGCGCACGACCACGAATTCGTCGCGGTTGGCGCCCACGGTGCCGTAGTAGTTGAAACCGTAGGCCTGCTGGGCGTAGCCGCCGATCATGTGCGTGGGCTTGAGCACCGTGCGCGTGACCGAGTTGTGGATGCCGCCGCGCTTGCCGCTGGTTTCAGCGCCCGGCACGTTCACGATCTTTTCCTGTGCGTGGTACATCAGGCACATGCCGACCGGAACGCGCTGGCTCACGACCACCCGGGCGGTCAGCGTGCCGTTGACGTTGAACACTTCGACCCAGTCGTTGTCGACCAGACCGGCCTGCTTGGCCTCGGCCTCGGACACCCACACGTGGGGGCCGCCGCGGCTCAGGGTCAGCATGCGCAGGTTGTCCGAGTACGTGCTGTGGATGCCCCACTTCTGGTGCGGCGTGATCCAGTTCAGCACCAGTTCCTTTTCGCCGTTCGGGTACTTGCCCAACATGGGCGCAACCGTCTTGGTGTCGATGGCGGGCTTGTACACGCACGAGCCTTCGCCAAAGTCCAGCATCCAGCGGTGATCCTGGTAGAACTGCTGGCGGCCCGTCAGGGTGCGCCATGGGATCAGTTCATGGACGTTGGTGTAGCCGGCGTTGTAGCTGACTTCTTCGCTTTCCAGGCCGGACCAGGTGGGCGCCGAGATGATCTTGCGCGGCTGGGCCTGGATGTCGCGGAAGCGGATCTTGTCGTGCTCGCGGCCGACCGCCAGGTGCGTGTGGTCGCGTCCGGTAATCTTGCCCAGCGCTTCCCAGGCCTTGACCGAGACGTGGCCGTTGGTTTCCGGTGCGAAGGTCAGAATCATTTCGGCCGCGTCGATGGCGGTGTCCAGGCGCGGACGGCCCTGGCTGACGCCGGCTTCGGTGACGCTGTCGTTGATGCCGGCCAGCTCGTGGACCTCGTGCTGCGTGTTCCAGTTGATGCCCTTGCCGCCGTTGCCCAGCTTGTCCAGCAGCGGACCCACCGACGTGAACTTGCGGTAGATGTCGTTGTAGTCACGTTCGACCACCGTCATGGACGGCGCGGTCTTGCCGGGGATCAGGTCGCATTCGCCCAGCTTCCAGTCCTTGGGTTCGAAGGCCTGGCCGAGCTCTCCCGGGGTGTCGTGCATCAGCGGGGTCAGCACCAGATCGCGGCGCTTGCCGAGGTACGGGCCGCCGATGTCGGTGAACTTCTTGGCCAGCAGCTTGTAGATTTCCCAGTCGGTCTTGCTTTCCCAGAGCGGCTGCACGGCTTCGCTGAGCGGATGGATGAAGGGGTGCATGTCGGACGTGTTGAGGTCGTCCTTTTCGTACCAGGTGGCCGTGGGCAGCACGATGTCGCCGTACAGGCACGTGGTGCTCATGCGGAAATCCAGCACCGTCAGCAGGTCCAGCTTGCCTTCGGCCGCGTCTTCCTCGTAGGTGACTTCGGTCGGCTTGATGGCATCGCCTTCGTCGCCGAACACGGCGTTCTGCGTGCCCAGCAGGTACTTCAGGAAGTACTCGTGGCCCTTGCCGCTGGAGCCCAGGATGTTGGAGCGCCACACGAACATGTTGCGCGGGAAGTTGGCGGGATCGTCGGGGTTCTCGCAGGACATGCGCAGTTCGCCCGACTTCATCTGTTCGACCGCGTGGGCGACGGGGTCCTTGCCCAGGCTGTCGGCTTGCGCCACCACGTCCAGCGGATTGGTGCGCAGTTGCGGCGCCGACGGCAGCCAGCCCATGCGCTCGGCGCGGGCGTTCAGGTCGATCATGCTGAGTTCGCCGTACTTGGCGCGGTCGGCGGTGGGGCCGAGCACTTCCTGCACGTTCAGCTTTTCATGGCGCCATTGGCTGGTGTGGGCGTAGAAGAACGAGGTGCCGTTCATCTGGCGCGGCGGGCGGACCCAATCCGAGGCGAAGGCCAGGGGCGCCCAGCCGAACTGCGGGCGCAGCTTTTCCTGGCCCACGTAGTGCGCCCAGCCGCCGCCGCTCTTGCCGACGCAACCGCACATCATCAGCATGTTGATGATGCCGCGGTAGATCATGTCCATGTGGTACCAGTGGTTCAGGCCGGCGCCGACGATGACCATGGACTTGCCTTCGGTGTCGTGCGCGTTCTGGGCGAATTCGCGCGCCACCTGAATGACCTGTGCGCGCGGCACGCTGGTGTGCTTTTCCTGCCAGGCGGGGGTGTAGGGAACGTCGTCGTCGTACGACGACGCGACGTTGCCGCCACCCAGGCCGCGGTCAAGACCGTAGTTGGCCATCTGCAGGTCGTACACGGTGGCGACCAGCGCCTCGGTGCCGTCCGCCAGACGGATGCGGCGGGCGGGCACGTTGCGCACCAGGAGTTCGTCGTGTTCGCTACCGAAGTACGGGAAGCCCACGCCGACCACGTCGTCCGACTGACCCAGCAGGGTCAGCGTGGGGACGATTTCGCGGCCCGAGCCGCCGTCCTTGGATTCGAGGTTCCAGCGGCCGACCTTTTCGCCGTCGTTGACAGCGCCCTCGCCCCAGCGGAAACCGATGCTGCCGTTGGGCGCCACCAGATCGCCGGTGGACTCGTCCAGCACCAGCGTCTTCCAGTCGGGGTTGTTCTGTTCGCCGAGCCCGTTGTCGAGCTGCGAGGCGCGCAGGAAATGGTCAGGCGCGTAGAAGCCGTCGCGCTCCTTGAGCTGCACCAGCATCGGCATGTCGGTGTAGCGGCGCACGTAGTCGGTGAAGTAGGCCGACTTGCCCGAGAGGTGGAATTCCTTGAGGATGACGTGGCCCATGGCCATGGCCAGCGCGGCGTCGGTACCCTGCTTGGGGGCCAGCCAGATGTCGCCGAACTTGACCATTTCGCCGAAGTCGCTGGACACGGCCACGGTCTTGGTGCCCTTGTAGCGGACTTCAGTGTAGAAGTGCGCATCGGGGGTGCGGGTCTGCGGGACGTTCGAGCCCCAGACCATCAGGTAGGTGGAGTTGTACCAGTCGGCAGATTCCGGAACGTCGGTCTGTTCGCCCCAGATCTGGGGGCTGGCGGGGGGAAGATCGCAGTACCAGTCGTAGAAGCTGAGGCAGGCGCCGCCCAGGAGGCTGAGGTAACGGGCGCCGGCGGCGTAGCTGACCATGGACATGGCGGGAATCGGCGAAAAGCCGATCACGCGGTCGGGACCGTACTTCTTGATGGTGAGCGCGTTGGCGGCGGCGATGATTTCGGTGGCGGTGTCCCAATCGGCGCGGACGAAGCCGCCCAGGCCGCGCACCGACTTGTAGCGCTTGGCGCGCTTGGGATCCTGGCTGATCCATTCCCAGGCGGCGATCGGGTCCATGGTCTTGCGGGCTTCGCGCCACATTTCGATCAGGCGGCCGCGGATCATGGGGTACTTCACGCGCTGCGCCGAGTACACATACCAACTGTACGAGGCGCCGCGGGGACAGCCGCGCGGCTCGTGGTTGGGCAGATCGGGACGGGTGCGGGGGTAGTCGGTCTGCTGGGTTTCCCAGGTGATCAGGCCGTTCTTGACATAGACCTTCCAGGAGCAGGAGCCGGTGCAGTTCACGCCGTGGGTGGAACGCACCACCTTGTCGTGCTGCCAGCGGGCGCGGTAGGCGTTCTCCCACTTGCGGTCCTCGTTGACGGTTTCGCCGTGACCGTTCGCGAAGGTGGACTTCACCCGCGACATGAACTTCAACCGGTCCAGAAAATGACTCATTGTGTTTCTCCAAGAACGCCGGCCTGGCCGGCGCGTACTGCGATCAATGCTGTTGAAGCAACTTTAGGTCTGGGCTGTCTGGCGGACCATTCGCCGGTGGCACAACCCGGGTTCGGCAGAGTGACTAGTTATCGAAGCAGGCCGAACTAGTCGTGCCGCGCCGGCCGGGCTGCGCAGGCCGCGCGCACAGGCCGGCCCCGACAGACGCTTAGCAGGGAACGGGCGCGTTGCGGCGCGCGTAGTACCACCACGTGATCACCATGCAGGTGGCGTAGAAGCCGATGAAGCAAACCAGCGCGGTCTGGACGCTGCCCGTCATGTCGAGCGACGTGCCGAAGCTGCGCGGGATGAAGAAGCCGCCATAGGCGCCGATGGCGCCGGAGAAGCCCAGCACGGCCGCCGATTCCTTGGCCGCTTCCGCCATGGCCTGCTTTTGCGCGGCCGGGCCCTTGCCCTGCGCGGCCTGCGTGCGTTCGCGCAGGAAGATCACGGGGATCATGCGGAACGTCGAGCCGTTGCCCAGGCCGGTCAGCGCGAAGAGCACGATGAACATGGCCAGGAACCCGTTGAAGTCGCCCAGACGGCCGTCGCCCGGCAGGAACACCATGACACCTGCCACCGCGGCGATCATGGCCGCGAAGGTGAACAGCGTGACGCGTGCGCCGCCCAGCTTGTCGGACACCCAACCGCCCACGGGGCGGGTCAGCGATCCAACCAACGGCCCGAGGAAGGCGTACGCCATGGGATTGACCGTGGGAAACAGCGTCTTGGTCAGCATCGCGAAGCCCGCCGAGAAGCCGATGAAAGACCCGAACGTACCGACGTACAGCCAGCACATCAGCCAGTTGTGCTTACGCTTGAAGATGACGGCCTGATCGGCGAACGAGGCGCGCGCATCGGCGATGTCGTTCATGCCGAACCACGCGGCAATGGACGCCAGCGCGATGGGGACCACCCAGATGAAGCCCGCGTTCTGCAGCCACAGGTTCTGTTGCGTGCCATTGGCGTTGATGACCTGGGGTTCGCCGCCGGCGACGCCGAAGACGCCCATCGTGATGACCACCGGCACGACGAACTGCACCAGCGACACGCCCAGGTTGCCGATGCCGGCGTTCAGGCCCGTGGCCAGGCCCTTCTTTTCCTTGGGAAAGAAGAAGCTGATGTTGGCCATGCTGGAGCTGAAGTTGCCGCCGCCCAGGCCGCACAGCAGCGCCAGGATCAACAGCGTCGGAAACGAGGTCGTCGGGTCGCGCAGCGCGAAGCCCATGCCCAGCGCCGGAATCAGCAGCGAGGCGGTGGAAATGGCGGTCCACTTGCGCCCGCCGAAGACGGGCACGAGGAACGAGTAGAAGATGCGCAGCGTGGCGCCCGACAGCGCGGGCAGCGCCGTCAGCCAGAACAGCTGGTTCTTGGACAGCATGAAGCCGGCGCGGTCCAGGTTGACCACGACCACGCTCCACAGCATCCAGATGCTGAACGCCAGCATCAGCGCCGGGATCGAGATCCACAGATTGCGGTTGGCGACGCGCGCGCCGGTCTGTTTCCAGAAGCCGGGATTATCCGGCTCCCAGCGCGCAAGGACTTGAGTGGACATGAGGTTCTCTCAGGATGGTGGGTGGGTCAGGCGGCTTGCTGCCGCGCGATGGCCGCGCTTTCGGGCCGGAAGCTGAAGTGCATGAAGATGAGCGAGACGCAGACGGTGCCGTACAGCAGCATGAAGGCGCTGGAGCGGATGCCGGTCAGGTCGAGCAGGACCCCGAACATGATGGGAAGAATGAAGCCGCCCAGGCCGCCGGCCAGTCCGACGATGCCGGACACGGCGCCGATGTTGTCGCTGAACTCGTCGGAAATGAACTTGAAGACGGACGCCTTGCCGATCGCCATGGCGATGCCGACGATAAACAGCAGGATGGTGAAGGTGACCGGACCCAGGGCGATGCCGAAGGAGCGCGGGCCGCCGGCGGTCATGACGGTGAATTCGGTTTGCGGGTAGCTCAGCAGAAAGAACGCGACCCAGCACACCCACATCACCCACCACGTGGTCTTGTAGGCGCCGTAGCGGTCGGAGATCCAGCCGCCCACCGCACGCAGCACGCCGCCGGGCAGCGAGAAGCATGCGGCCAGGAGCGCGGCCAGCTTCATGTCGAAGCCGTACTCGCCGATGTAGTACTTGGTCATCCACAGAGCCAGGGCCACATAGCCGCCGAACACGACCGAGTAGTACTGGCAGTAGCGCCAGACGCGCGGGTCCTTCAGCATGGCGAACTGGGCCGACAACGATGCGCCGCCGGCAACGCGGTGTGAGGGATCGGACGACGAGAACATCCAGAACAGGATCGCGGTGACCAGCAGCGCCACGGCGTACACCTGCGGCACGATGACCCAGGACCCGGCCGCGGCCGCGATCAGCGCGGGCGCCACGAACTTGGTGATGGCCGAGCCGGAGTTGCCGGCGCCGAACACGCCCATGGCGAGGCCCTGCTTGTTGCGCGGGAACCAGCGGGCCACGTAGGGCGTGCCCACCGAAAACGAGCCGCCCGTCAGGCCGACGAACAGCGCCAGCACCAGGAACTGCCAGTATTCCGTGGCGTACGACAGCAGCCAGATCGGCACGACGGCCAGCAGCATCAGCACGAAGAACACGGGGCGGCCGCCGTAGCGGTCGGTCCAGATGCCCAGCGGCACCCGCACGAGGGAGCCGGTCAGGACCGGCATGGCGGCCAGCAGGCCGAATTGCGTTTCAGATAGGCCGAGCTGGGTCTTTATGGGAATACCCAGCACGGCGAAGATCATCCACACCGCGAAACAGATGGTGAAGGCAAACGTACTGGATATCAGGACCCGCATCGGCGCGCCGGCCGAGGATTGATGTGCTGCCATGGTTGGTCTCGCTTTTTGCTGACAAATGCGTATGTGGGTAGCCTAAGGAGGCCACCCTTCGCTCACCATTCCCCAGCCGACCAAAGGGCCATTTCCGAAGTGCCTAGTCATGCGGGTGTTCCGGACAGCCTTGCGCTGGATCAAGCAGGCGGATCGCGCCGGGATACGGTCGGAGTTAATATGTATTTCAAATACACGTTCAAACCCGCAACGCGGCGCACCCTGCCCGCACTGGCCACATCATGAGCACCCTGCTTTCCATTGAAGAACCCGCACAAAAGCCGCGCCCGGCACCGCCCGAATGGCGCGCTTTCACTGAAATGGGATTTCGCCCGCTGTACTTGGCGGGCTGTTTTTGGGCCTTGTTTTCCGTGCTGCTGTGGGTGCACGCACCGGCCCGCCTGACGGGCGTGCTGAACGGCATGTTCTGGCACGCGCATGAAATGCTGTGGGGCTTCGTCGCCACCATTGCCGTGGGTTTTCTGCTGACGGCGGGCGCCAACTGGACGGGCAAGAACCCCCTGCGCGGCAACCCGCTGGCGGCTCTGTGCGGGTTATGGGTCGTGGCGCGGGTGGGCTATCTGGTGCCGGGCCGCCCGGCATTTGCCATTGCGGCGGCCGCCGACCTGCTCTTTTTCCTGTGGGCGGCCGGGGCGCTGGGACGCGCCGTCGCCGTCACCCGCAACCAGCGCAACTACGGCGTTCCGCTACTGCTGCTGGCGCTGGGCGCAACCAACGGGCTGTATCTGTGGGCAACTGTCCAGGGCGATTACGTCACGTTGATGCGCTTTTTCAATGCCGGCCTGCTGTCGATGGCCGTGCTGACCCTGCTGATCGCTAGGCGGGTCATGCCATTCTTCGCCAAGCGCGCCGTCGCCGGCCTGGACATCCCTCCGCATACCAAGAGTGGCCATTGGCAGCTTGGGTTTGGCGTCATTGCCATTGCCTGCCTGCTGGCCGGGGTGCAGCAGGTCGCCGCGGCGGCACTGGCGGCTAGCGGCGTGATCGCGCTGGTGCAGTGGGTGTCCTGGAAGCCGTGGGCCGTGCGGCGCGTGCCGCTTCTGTGGATTCTCTATGCCGGCTATCTGGGCCTGGGCATCGGTCTGCTGGTGGGCGCGGCCCAGTTGTCGGGTTTCGTCGTCCGGCAGGCATGGCCGGCCCACGTCATCGGCGTGGCGGGGTTTTCGGTGCTGATTCTGGGCATGGTGACGCGCACCGCGCTCGGCCACCTTGGCCGGCCGCTGCGCACGGACCGCAGCATGGTCGTGAGCTACGCGCTGATGATCCTGGCGGCGTTGCTGCGGCTGGCGGCGCTGTTGCCCACGGCCGCCACGCTGGGCCTGCTGCATGCGTCGGCCACGGCGTGGGCGTTGGCGCTGGGGCTGTACCTGTGGCGGTTCTTCCCGATGATGATCCGGCCGCGCGCGGATGCGGCGGCCAAGCAGGCCGCGCCGGTCATGCGGGTGATGCCGGTATCGCGGCCTAAGGGCTGAGAGGCGTCATGACCGCTGCGTCATGACCGACGCATCATGACCGACGCATCATGACCGATCTTCGCGCCGCTCCATCGCGGCAACTTCGCGGCGCATTGCCTTGAGCCACGACTTGAGCAGGGATTCATCCGAGAACTGCATGACCTCGTGCTCCAGTTCCTGGATGTATTCCTGGATATCCTTGAGGTCGTCGTCCAGTTCGCCCATCACGGCGTCCGGTTCGAACGTGGCAAACGGGTCCAGTTCGTAGCGCAGCTTGAAGCCTTCCTCGGCGAACTGAACCTTGCTCAGCACTTCGTCCAGCTCGAGGACCAGCGACGCGTTGACAGAATCCAGCTGATCGTCGGGAATGTCGCGGCCACCCAGCAGGTCGCTCATCGACGCCTCGTTGGCCGTGGACTGGGCTAGGCGCTGGCGTTCGGCCTCTTGCAAGGCCTGCCACGCGACGGGGTTCGTCACGGCCGGAATTTTGACGACACGCGCGTATTCCAGCAGTTCTTCAGCGTCTTCGTCCTCGTACTGGTCCTGGATGATCTGCAGCAGCTGCATGGGCGACGTCGAGGCCAGATCCGCAACTTCCAGATCCAACGCATCGGCCAGTTCCTGGCCCGCGCTTTCGGTCAGTTCGGCCAGGTTGGCGTCATAGTCCGATCCGCGATGTTTCTTGTAGAGCGTCTTGAGGCGCGCGGTGTCGCAGCCGGCAGGCAGATCGCTCTTGGTTGCCAGCACCAGCAGTTCTTCCGAGAATTCCGTGACCAGTTCGGAAACGAATTCGCGCTCGGCCTTGGACAGGCCCATTTCCTTGTATGCATGGTCAAAGCACAGCACCAGCTTGTAACGAAGCTGGTTGAGCTTTTCTTCGAGGGGCCGCAGCGTCTCGGTGTATTTGCGCTGGTAATCGGCTTCGATCGACTGCCACTGCGCCAGGCGGGCCCGTTCGGACGCCAGCCGTTCCTGCAGGCGTTCACATAATTCACGCTGACTTTCGAAGGATTCTTTGCTCATGACCCACTCCTCTTGCAAACCGGGGTATTGAAAACAGCCGCCACTCTAAACGATACGCGCAAACCCTTCTTGAAAATCAGCGTCAATAACGCTAATCATTATTATTAATATAGAATCTCGGCTGTCCGCTATCCCCTTGCCTGGCAGCCCTGATGTCCCTGCGCTTCCTAGCGGGCCCCACCCCCTCACGCAAACGCCTGATCCTGATCGCGGCCGCCTTGGCGCTGGCCCTGCTGATCGGTGCGGCGGTCTGGCTGGCGGGCAATAAAGGCCCGGCCGCTCCTCCTCCCCCCAACTATGGGAAGCTTCCCGTCGCGGTGAGCGTCGCCGCGGCGCGCACCGGCCCGTTGCAGCGCGACTTGCACGCGCTGGGCACCATCACGCCGCTGGCGCAGGTGACCGTGCGCAGCCAGGTCGATGGCGAACTGATCAAACTGCACTACACCGAAGGCCAGGCCGTGGCGCAAGGCCAGTTGCTTGCCGAGATCGACCCGCGCCCCTTCCAGACCGCGCTGGCATCCGCCGAAGGCGAACTGGCGCAGACGCAGGCGATGCTGGACAACGCCGAAGCGGACCTGCGGCGCTACCGCAAGCTCGCACGGCAGGAAGCCGTGGCCGGGCAGCAGCTTGATACCGCCGAGGCGCAGGTGCGGATGTATACCGCGCAGCGCCAGAAGAACCAGGCGCAGGTGGCCGACGCCCGCCGCCTGCTCGGCCACACGCGCATCGTGGCGCCGCACGCCGGCCGCGTGGGCCTGCGGCGCGTGGATGCCGGCAACCACGTGCGGGCGACGGACGCCGAAGGATTGACCACGCTGGTGCAGATGGCGCCCACGTCGGCCCTGTTCAGCATCTCGGAGACTCGCCTGGACATCCTGCGTCAGGCGCAGGCGAAAACGCCCGTGTTGCGCGTGCAGGCCTGGGACGCCGACGAGCGCCGCATTCTGGCCGAAGGCTCGCTCGAGGCGCTGGACAACCGCATCCAGGCGGCCAGCGGCACCGTGCGGCTGCGCGCGCGCTTCGACAATGCCGACGAATCCCTGTTTCCCAACCAGTTCGTCAACATCCGGCTCGCCGTGGTGCAGCAGGATGATGTCGTGACCATACCCACTGCCGCGGTGCAATTCGGCTCCGAAGGATCGTTTGTATTCGTCATCGGCGATGACAACCGTGCAACCCACCGCGTGCTGAAGCTGGGGCCGGCTAACGCAGGCCGCATCGTGGTGCTGGCGGGCCTGGCCGCGGAGGAACGCGTCGTGGTCGAGGGCGTGGACCGGCTGCACGACGGCCGCGACGTGCAGATCGTGGAAAGCCAGGACAAGGAGCCCGCATGAGCCTGTCACGTCCCTTCATCCTGCGCCCGGTCGCCACATCGTTCCTGATGATCGCCCTGCTGCTGTCGGGCATCCTGGCGTGGCGCCTGCTGCCCGTGGCCGCATTGCCGCAGGTCGACTACCCCATCATCCAGGTCACCACGCAGTATCCGGGCGCCAGTCCGAACGTGACGGCGCGCGCGGTGACCGCGCCGCTGGAACGGCGCTTCGGCCAGATACCGGGCCTGAAGCAGATGTCGTCCACCAGCGGCAGCGGCATCTCGGTCATCACCTTGCAGTTCGCGCTGGACGTGTCGCTGGGCGTGGCCGAACAGGAAGTGCAGGCCGCCATCAGCGCCAGCGATTCGCTGCTGCCCAACGACCTGCCCACCCCGCCCGTGTATCGCAAGGTCAACCCCGCGGACGTACCGATCCTGACGCTGGCCGTCACGTCGGACTCCCTGCCCTTGCCCAAGGTCTACGATCTGGTGGACACGCGCATGACGCAGCGGCTGTCGCAGCTGTCGGGCGTGGGCATGGTCAGCCTGGCCGGCGGGCAGCGCCCCGCCGTGCGCGTGCAGGTCAATCCCATGGCGCTGGCCGCACGCGGCCTGCAGTTGTCGGACGTGCAGGAGGCGATTGCCAAAGCCAACTCCAATCAGCCGAAGGGCAGCTTCGACGGCCCCGTGCGGTCCGTCATCATGGACGCCAACGACCAGTTGCAAAGTGCCGAGGAATACCGTGACCTGATCGTCGCCTGGAAGAACGGCGCGCCGGTGCGGCTGGGCCAGATCGCCACGGTGGAAGACGGCGCCGAGGACCGCTACCTGGCCGCCTGGGTCGACAAGCAACCTGCCGTGCTGGTGAATATCCAGCGCCAGCCGGGCGCCAACGTCATCGCGGTGGCCGACCAGGTCAAGGCGCTGCTGCCGCAGCTGACCGCCAGTCTGCCCGCCGCCGCGCAGGTGCGCATCCTGACCGACCGCACCGAGAGCATCCGCGCTTCGGTGCGGGGCGTGCAATGGGAACTGGCCTTCGCCGTGGGTCTGGTGGTGCTGGTGACGTTTCTGTTCCTGCGCAACCTGCCCGCCACGCTGATCCCCAGCCTGGCCGTGCCGCTGTCTCTGATCGGCACCTTCGGCTTCATGTACCTGGCCGGCTTCTCCACCAACAACCTAACGCTGATGGCGCTGACCATCGGCGCGGGCTTTGTGGTCGACGACGCCATCGTGATGCTGGAGAACATTGCGCGCTACCGCGAACAAGGCCACAGCCCGATGGCGGCCGCGCTCAAGGGCGCCGGGCAGATCGGCTTCACGCTGGTGTCGCTGACGCTGTCGCTGATCGCGGTGCTGATTCCGCTGCTGTTCATGGAAGACGTGGTGGGCCGGCTGTTCCGCGAGTTCGCCATCACGCTGGCGGTCGCCATCCTGATCTCGCTGGCCGTCTCGCTGACGCTGACGCCCATGATGTGCGCACGCCTGTTGCCGGCGCACGAGCCGTCGCGTCCCGGCCTGCTGGACCGCTTGCAGGTTCGGTACGCCGGCTGGCTGGACGTGACCCTGCGCCACCAGCGGCTGACGCTGCTGGCGATGGTGGCCACCGTGGTGCTGACCGGTCTGCTGTATCTGGCGGTACCCAAAGGCTTTTTCCCCGCGCAGGACGGCGGCGTGCTGCAGGGCGTGACCCAATCCGCGCAGAGCACGTCGTTTGACGCCATGTCGCGCCGCCAGCAGGCGGTGGCGGAAAGCCTGCTGGCCGATCCCGACGTCGCGACCCTGTCGTCCTTCATCGGGATCGACGGCATGAACGCCACCCTGAACACGGGGCGTCTGCTGATCAACCTGAAGCCCTGGAGCGAACGCAGCGCGCCGCTGGCCGACATCATGGCGCGGCTGGATGCGCGGGCGCGCGAAGTAAACGGCATCTCACTCTATCTGCAACCCGTGCAGGAACTGAACATCGAGGATCGCGTCAGCCGCGGCCAGTATCAATTCAGTCTGACCTCGCCCGACAGCGCGCTGCTGTCGCGCTGGACCACCGCGCTGATGCAGCGGCTGGCGCAGGCGCCTCAGCTTGCCGACGTGTCTTCCGACCTGCAAGGCGGCGGCCGCCAGGCCTATCTGGAGGTGTCGCGCGACGCCGCCGCGCGCCTGGGCGTCACCATGGACGACGTGGCGCAGGCGCTTTACAACGCCTTCGGCCAGCGTCAGGTCGCCACGCTGTTCACGCAGTCCAACCAGTACCGCGTGGTGCTGGAAGTGGACCGGACGATGGCGACCAGTCCCGAGGCGCTGGAACGTATCCATCTGCAGACGGAAAGCGGCTTGGCGATTCCTTTGTCCGCCCTGGCCACGGTCAGCGAGCGCGCCGCGCCGCTGGCGGTCAATCACCTGTCGCAGTTCCCCGCGGTAAACCTGTCCTTCAACCTGCCGCCGGGCGGTTCGCTGGGCGAGGCCATCGCTGCCATCGAAGCGGCCAGGCAGGAAATCGGCATGCCCGAAAGCGTCGAACTGCGGCTGCAAGGCGCGGCGTCGGCCTTCGAGGCGTCGCTGTCCAACACGTTGTGGCTGATGCTGGCCGCGGTGGTGACCATGTACCTGGTGCTGGGCATGCTGTACGAAAGCGCCATCCACCCCGTCACCATCCTGTCCACCCTGCCCTCGGCCACGGTCGGCGCGCTGCTGGCGCTGCTGATCACCGGCCGCCCGCTGGACCTGATCGCCGTCATCGGCATCATCCTGTTGATCGGGCTGGTCAAGAAGAACGGCATCATGATGGTCGACTTTGCGCTGGAGGCCGAGCGCACGCGCGGCCTGGACCCGCACGCCGCCATCCGCGAGGCCGCGCTGCTGCGCCTGCGCCCAATCCTGATGACGACGCTGGCCGCGTTGTTTGGCGCGCTGCCGCTGATGCTGGCGACGGGATCCGGCGCCGAACTGCGCCAGCCGCTGGGATGGGTCATGGTCGGCGGGCTGCTGGTCAGCCAGGTGCTGACGCTGTTCACGACGCCCGCCGTGTACCTGTTCTTCCACCGGCTGGGCCACCGCCGCGCTGACGCCGCGCCGGCAGTCAACGCCGAAGGCCCGGTGAAATGATCCGCGCGTTGCTGCACCGGCCGGTCGCCTGCATTTTCCTGGCGCTGGCGCTGACGCTGCTGGGCGCCGTGGCGTGGCGGCTGCTGCCGGTGGCGCCCCTGCCGCAGGTGGATTTTCCGACCATCGAAGTGCGCGCCGACCTGCCGGGCGCCAGCCCCGAGAGCATGGCCAGCACAGTCGCCGCGCCGCTGGAGCGGGCGCTGGGCAGCATTGCGGGCGTCAGCTCGATGAGCTCGTCCAGCAACCAGGGCTCGACGCGGGTGCAGCTGCAATTCGACCTGGACCGCAACATCGACGAAGCCGCCCGCGACGTGCAGGCCGCCATCAATGCCGCGCGCGCCGAACTGCCTGCTGGCATGCCCGGCAATCCCAGCTATCGCAAGGTCAATCCGTCGCAGGCGCCCATCATGGCGCTGGCCCTCAGTTCCCCCACGCGTCCCGCCGGCCAGCTTTACGACCTGGGCTCCACGGTGCTGGCGCAGAAGATCTCGCAGATCAGCGGCGTGGGCGAAGTGACGATGGGCGGCAGCTCTTTGCCGGCCGTGCGCGTCCAGGTCAATCCGAACGCGCTGGCGCATTACGGCGTGGCGCTGGACGACGTGCGCGAGGCCATTTCGAACGCCGCCCCCATGGGCCCGCAGGGCCAGCTTGATTCGGCCGGCCAGCGATGGGAAGTCGGGACGCCCGAACAGCCACGCCGCGCGCAGGACTACGACAGCCTCATCGTGCGCTACCAGGACGGCGCCGTGATCCGGCTGTCGCAGGTGGCGCGCGTCAGCGATTCGGTCGAAAACCGCTACAGCAGCGGCTTTCACAACCGCAACCCGGCGGTCGTGCTGACCATCAGCCGCCAGCCGGGCTCGAACATCATCGAGACCATCGACGCCATCAACCAGGCGTTGCCGGGGCTGCGCCAACTCATGCCGGCCGACGTCGACCTGACCGTGGCGCTGGACCGCTCGCCGGGCATCAAGGCGACGCTGCGCGAAGCGCACATCACGCTGGCGCTGGCCGCCGGGCTGGTCATCCTGGTGGTGTGGTTGTTCCTGGGCAATGCCCGCGCCGCCGCGATTCCCAGCGTGGCGATTCCGGTCTGCCTCATCGCCACCTTTGCCGTCATGTACGCGTGGGGCTTTTCGCTGAACAACCTGTCGCTGATGGCGCTGATCGTGGCCGCCGGGCTGGTGGTGGACGACGCCATCGTCGTGCTGGAGAACATTTCGCGCCATCTGGAGCGCGGGCTTACCCCGGTCAAGGCCGCCCTGCGCGGCGTGCGCGAAGTGGGCTTTACGCTGGTTGCGATGACCGTGGCGCTGAGCGTGGTGTTCGTGTCGATCCTGTTCATGGGCGGCCTGGTGGAGCGGCTGTTCCGCGAGTTTTCGATCACGCTGGTGGCCGCCACCGTCATCTCGCTGGTCGTGTCGGTGGCGATCATTCCGGCGCTGTGCGCGCGCTGGCTGCGGCCCGCGAGCCACGTCGCGGCCAAGCCCTCCCGTATGCAGGCGGTGTTTGCCCGCATCCACGACTGGTATGGCGTGTCGCTATCGCGCGTGCTCGGCCACGCGCGCCTGACGTTGCTGCTTCTGGCCGGCGTCGTCGGGCTGAACGTCTATCTGTATGTCCAGGCGCCCAAGGGCTTTCTGCCGGTGCAGGACACCGGCCAGCTCATGGGCTTTGTGCGCGGCGACGACGGTTTCTCGTTTCAGGTCATGCAGCCCAAGATCGACCAGTACCGGCAGCTTGTGCTCAAGCACCCGGCCGTCGACGACGTCATCGGCTACAACGGCGGCGGTCTGGGGATCAGCAATTCGCTGTTCCTAATCCGGCTGAAGCCGGCCGCCCAACGCGCGGGGTCCTCGACCGAGGTCATCAACTGGATGCGGACCAACGCGCCGGCGGTGCCGGGCGGCATGTTCTTCCTGAACGTGGACCAGGACTTGCGCATGCCCGGCGGCTTCGGCAATTCCGGCGACCATGAACTGGCGATCATGGCCAGCGACGTGCCGGCGCTACGGGAATGGTCGCGCAAGATCTCCAAGGCCATGCAGGAGATCCCCGAACTGCGCGACGTCGACGCGCAGGGCGACGGCGCCACGCAGCAGGTCGTGATCGACATTGACCGCAGCGCCGCGCAGCGCCTGGGCGTGGACATGGACACCATCAGCAGCGTCCTGAGCAATTCGTTCAGCCAGCGGCAGGTCGCGACGCTGTACGACGCGATGAACCAGTACCGCGTCGTGCTGGAACTGGACCCGCGCTACACCGAAGATCCGGAAGTCCTGGAACAGGTGCACGTCGTGGCCGCCGACGGCAACCGCGTCCCGCTGACCGCGTTCGCCACCTACGACAACGGGCTGGTCAACGACCGCGTCTATCACGATGGCCTGTTTGCCGCGGTGTGGGTCGGATTCTCGCTGGCGCCGGGGGTGTCGCTGGAACAGGGCCTGGCCGCCATCGATGCCGCAACGGCCAAGCTGATGGTGCCCTCGTATATCCAGACCCGCCTGGGCGGCGATGCCCGCAACTTCCAGCAGAGCCTGCAGGACCAGCCCTGGCTGATCCTGGGCGTGCTGGTCGCCATCTACCTGGTGCTGGGCATTCTTTACGAAAGCCCGCTGCATCCGCTGACGATCCTGTCCACGCTGCCGTCGGCCGGGGTCGGGGCGCTGCTGGCGCTGCGGCTGGCAGGCATCGAGTTCACCCTGATCGCCCTGCTGGGACTGTTCCTGCTGGTGGGCATCGTCATGAAGAACGCCATCCTGATGATCGACTTCGCCCTCAGCCTGGAGCGGCGCGAAAACCTGACGCCCGAACAGGCCATCCATCGCGCGGCCATGCTGCGCCTGCGGCCCATCGTCATGACCAACCTGGCGGGACTTCTGGGCGCTTTGCCCCTGGTGCTGGGCATGGGCGAAGGATCGGAATTACGGCGTCCGCTGGGTGTCGCCATCATTGGCGGGCTGATGATCAGCCAGTTCCTGACGCTGTATACGACGCCGATCGTGTATCTGGCGCTGGAGCGCTTGCGGCATCGCGCGGGGTTCATTCGGCGTGGACGGCGTGCGAATGACGACGAAAAAGCCGGCTCGCCCTGATCGCAATCTCGATAAATTACAATTTGTGCCGGCATTTTTTACGAAGGCGCATTTCCCTGCCCGCGCCCGCACAAGCAACAGCCATGTACACGCAGAAAATCGGCTACCTCGAATTCCGGTATGGCGCCGACGCCAAACGTCAAACCGCCAACGTCGGTGACAGCATCCAGTCCATCGCGGTGCGCCGCCTGCTGAGACGACTCGCCGTTGACGACGCAAACATCGTGGGAATCGATCGCGACTCCCTGAAGCAGTACGCGGGACCGCCCGTGAAGCTCATCATGAACGGCTGCTTCAACGAGCGCTGTTTTCCTCTGCCACCTCAGATCACGCCGGTCTTCTTCGGCTTCAATGCGGAATCAGAGTCGGTCATCACGAAGAACAAGCCTCTGTTCAAGCAACATCAGCCCATCGGTTGCAGGGACAACGCCACCAAGAGCCTGTTCGACAAACACGGCATTGCGGCCTTCGTCACGGGCTGCGCGACGCTGACGTTCGACAAACGGGACCAGACGGCAGCCACCGCCTTGCCCGTCATCGCGTTTGGCGCGGGGTCTGGCGTCCTGCAGCAGAAGCTGCTTGAAAACGTTCCAAAACCTCTGCTCGAGAACGCGCGCCTCGTCTACCAGCGCGAACCCGTGGGTGAGATCCCCCTGAGCGACGACTCGGTCGCGAAGATGGATGCGTTGGCGCAGTCCTACCTGGACGTCTACACGAAGGCTTCGGTCGTGGTGACGCCGCTGCTTCATGTGGCCAGTCCGTGTGTCGCCATGGGCATTCCGGTGGTGCTGGCTCGGCGCGACTGGGACGACCGGTTTACGGCAATCGACCGGCTGCTCCCGCTGTATACGCCCACCGAGTTTTCTTCGATAGACTGGCAGGTTCGCCCGCTCGACATCGAGCCGTTGAAAAGCGCCATGTTCAATGTGGCGCGGCACTTGCTCGACGACCGGAAACCCGCGGACGACGACCTGGCCACGCTGTCGAAATGCTATGCGGCCCGCCCGGTACTGCAGCCGCCCAAAGCGTCGAAGCGCCACTGGCGCCTTCGGAGCCTTTTCGGCAAGCGCTGACTGGCTGGCGAAATTGGCGCCACCGCCCTGTGACGCCCGCTTCGATGCCTTACCCCTCGGTGCCTTACCCCTCGGCGCCTTACCTTTCGCTGGCAGCGGCAACGAAAGGTGAATAGAATCGACCACACAAGAGCAGGCGGATCCGCCCCGGCGTTCGAAGACGCCGTCCGCGGATACGTTCGGGTGACGCGGGCCGCCGTCGCACACGGCACGACCGCGTTAGCGCCCGGCGCTCCGGTGTCCAGGGCGCACGATGGTTTCCCGTCGTTCACATGGACAGTTGCAGTTAGGCCTCTGACAGACCTGGTGCCCAATGTGGCCGATGACTTGTTCGAATCGACTGCTTCTGACCGGCGTGCTGTGCCTGGCCGGTTGCGTGCAGGTGGGACCCGACTTCGAGCCCCAGCGTGTCGACTGGTCCAGCCAGTGGGACACGCCCGCGCTGCAACAGGCCACCGTGGAAGGCTCCCAGCCGCACGCCCGGCAGTGGTGGCGCATCTTTGACGACCCCGTTCTTGAATCCCTGATCGCCCAGGCCGACGCGCACAATCCCGGCGTGCAGGTGGCCGGCCTGCAGATCATGGAGGCGCGCGCCCAGCTTGGCATTGCCCGCAGCGGGCTGTATCCGCAATCCCAGGTTATCGGCGCGGACGCGCTGTACCAGCATCGGTCATCGCGCTCATCTGAAGGCAATCCGCGGCCCAGCAGCTTCTGGCAATACAGCGCGGGCTTCACGATCGGCTGGGAGCTGGATTTCTGGGGCCGTTTCAGCCGCGCCGTCGAATCCGCGGACGCCGCCTACTTCGCGGCCGAGGCAAACCGCGAAGACGTGCTGGTGCTGCTGCACGCGCAGGTCGGCGAAAGCTATTACGCGCTGCGCACGGCTGAGGCGCGGCTGCGCATTGCCCGGGACAATGCCGCCATCCAGAAGCGCAGCTACGAGATCACCGAGCGCCTTTTCACCAGCGGCGAGACCGACGAACTGGATCTGCAACAGGCGCGCACGCAGTACCTTGGCACGCTCAGCACGATCCCGGAATTCGAAAGCCAGATCGCGCGCACCCGCAACGCGCTGGCGGTGCTGGTGGGCAAGCCGCCCGGCCCGATGCCGGAGCTGCCCGACCTGGCGACCCGGGAGGCCGTGATTCCGCTGATCGACCGGGCCGTGCTGCAGGACGTGCCGGCCAACCTGCTGCTGCGGCGTCCGGACATCCGCGCAGCCGAGCTGCGGATCGCGGCGCAATCCGCGCAGGTGGGCGTGGCCAAGGCTGATCTCTACCCTTCGTTGACGCTGCTGGGCAGCATCGCCTGGACCGCGACGTCGCTGGCCGGCACGTCGGGCGGCGCGGCGCTGTTTGCCGGTCCCAGCCTGACCTGGAACGTCTTCGACCACGGCCGGATCACCAACACGGTGCGCCTGCAGGATGCGCGGCTGCAGCAGCTCATCGTGATCTACCAGGACGCCGTGCGCCAGGCGGCGCGCGAAGCCGACGACGCCGCCACCGGGCTGGTCAAGGCGCTGGAGCGCGACGGCATCCTCTACGACTCGGCGCTGGCGGCCAAGCGGTCGTTGACGCTGGCGACCGCGCTGTACCGCGAGGGCTATTCCGACTTTCAGCGGGTGCTGGACGCGCAGCGCGCGCTGGCGACGCAGCAGGACACGTATCTGGTGAACCGGGGCAACGCCGTGCGCGACCTGATCGCGCTGTACAAGGCAGTGGGCGGCGGCTGGTACAGCGACCAGCCCGTCATCGATCCGGCCACGCGAGAGCAGATGCAGCGGCGCACCAATTGGGGCGACCTGCTGTCCGAGGCCGGGCGGCCTGCCCCGGTGTCCGCGCTTTCCAAAACCACGAGGCGACCCGATGATTGATCCCAGGCCTGCGCCACCGACGGCCCGCCCTGCGCCTGCGGCGAGCCCTGCCTCATCGGCCCGCACCACGCCGGCCCGCGCCGCGCGGTCAGAGCCGGCGGAGCCGCCGGAGCCGCCACCGCCGCCGCCCGCACCGCCGGCCGCCCCACCGTCACCGGCGGATCCCGCCAAAAAGGGTGTCCGCTGGGTGCTCCTGGTCATCGTCATCAGCCTCGTCTGGTATCTGCTGGCGGACCGCTACACGCCATACACGCAGCAGGCGCGGGTGGAGGCCTTCGTGGTGCCGGTGGCGTCCGAAGTGGCGGGCCGGGTGACGCAGGTTCATGTGCGCAACAACCAGGACGTGAAGTCGGGCGCCGTGCTGTTCGACGTCGACCCCGAGCACTACCGGATCGCGCTCGACCGCGCACGCGCCGACCTGGACGCCACGCGCCGCCAGATCGGCGCCGGTACGGCCGGCATCGAATCGGCGCAGGCGTCCCTGCGCGCGGCGCAAGCCAACGAAGTCCGCGCGCGCCAGGACAGCACCCGCCTCGAGCGCCTGTACCGGGATGACCGGGGCACGATATCGCTGCGCCGGCTGGAAATCGCGCGGGCCAATCTGGCGCAGGCGGTCAGCCAGGTGGCGGCCGCGCGTGCCGAGGTGCAGCGGGCGCGCGAGCAGGAAGGCGGCAGCGAGGAAGACAACGCCAAGCTGCGCAGCGCCGCCGCCGCCGTCGAAAAGGCGGAACTGGATCTGGCCAACACGAAAGTGCGCGCCCCCGCCGCCGGGCTGGTCACGGACCTGCGCACCGACGCCGGCCAGTTCGCCGCGGCCGGCAAACCGGTGATGACGCTGATCGCCATCCACGACGTGTGGATCAACGCGGAAATGACCGAAAACAACCTTGGCCACGTTGACCCCGGGACGCCGGTCGCGATCATCCTGGACGCGCTGCCCGGGCAGGTATTCGAAGGCCGCGTGCGCAGCGTGGGCTATGGCGTGAACGTCGGCACGCCGACACAGCCCGGCAGCCTGCCCACGGTGCAGAACAGCCGCGACTGGCTGCGCCCCGCCCAACGTTTTCCGGTCGCCATCGACCTCGATCCCGGACAGCTTCCCTCGCTGCGCGGCATCCGGGTGGGCGGTCAGGCCGAAGTGATGGCGTTTCCGCATCCCGGCAATCCGCTCAACCCCTTGGGCCGCCTGTACCTGCGGCTGATGAGCTGGCTTTCCTATGCCTACTGACGCCATCCCCGCCCCGCGAGACCCCCGCGGTCAGCGCGCCCTGCGACTGGGTGTGGGGACGGCGCTGTGCCTGGCCATCAGCTTCGGCCTGGACATGCCGATCCCGATGATCGCGCCGGTGCTGGGCGTATTCCTGCTGGCGCAGATGAACCGGCCGCTCTCGCTGAAGGCCGGGCTCGGTCTGGCGCTGGTCGCGATGTTCACCACGGGCAGCGGACTGCTGCTGATTCCGCTGCTGCGCTACTACCCGGCCGGCGGCGTGCTGATCGTCGGCCTGTGCCTGTTCCTGGCGTTCCGCCATGGGCTGCGCGGCGGCAACAACCTGGTGTCCACCTTCCTGATCATTGGCCTGACCATGATTTCCGCGGCAGGCACCCTGGACTTCGGCCTGGCGGTGACGGTGATCGAGGCGCTGGTCAAAGCCCTGCTGCTGGCCGCCCTGGTGCTCGGCGTCTGCCACGCGCTGTTTCCCGAACCGCCCGGCCTGCCGGCTCCACCGCCCCCACCTGTCCTGCCCGCCGCCGAGGCGACCCGCATGGCCCTGCGCGCGGCGCTGGTCGTGCTGCCGGCCTTTCTGCTGGCGATGACCGATCCCCTGGGCTACATGCCCATCATCCTGAAGGCGGTCAGCCTGGGCCGCCAGAGCTGCGTCACGGCAGCGCATGGCGCGGCGCGCGAGATCCTGGGGTCGACGCTGCTGGCCGGCGTGCTTGCCGTGGCGTTCTGGATCGCCCTGCGGCCGTTCCCCAGCCTGTGGATGTACTTCCTGTGGATGCTGCTGTTCGCGCTGGTGATGGCCAGAAAGCTCTACCGGTTGAGTCCCACGCCGCATCCGCCCAGCTTCTGGCTGAACACGTTGATCACGCTGATCATCCTGCTGGGCCAGTCGGTGCAGGATAGCGTCGCGGGCAAGGATGTGTACACGGCTTTCGCGGTGCGCATGGGACTTTTCATTGCCGTCACCTTATATGCCTGCCTGATGCTGCAGTTGCTCGAAACCCGGCCGCGCGCACAGCCCAAATTCCCCCCCCTTGCAAGGAGACCGCCATGAGTGTCCAAGACATGCCAACCCAACCCGCGCCGGCAATGGGCTGGCGCTTCAAGTGCGGAATCGGGATCTTCATCCTGGCTTTCGCGCTGTGGTTCCTGATCCCCATCGGCGCCGCGATGGACATTCCCGGATCGCGCATTGCCGCCCTGACCGGCGCCATCTTCATCGCCAACAAGGTGCTGCTCATCACCTGCATCGCCGTCATGGGCAAAGAGGGATTCCAGCAGCTCAAGGCCATCATCGGCGGTCATGCGAAGAAGCTGGCGCCCGTGCAGAAGGTGGGCCCCGTGCGCCACGCCATCGGCATGGTGATGTTCATCCTGCCGTTGCTGACGTCGATGCTGGAACCTTATGTCGACCAGATCTGGCCCGGCTTCCGGCCGCGGCTCTGGCAGGCGCAACTGCTGGGCGACGTCATGCTGGTGGCGAGCTTTTTCGTGCTGGGCGGCGATTTCTGGAACAAGCTGCGCGCGTTGTTCGTGCGGTCGGTCTAGCACCGCTCGTCACGCGCCGCCTCTGTCCAGATCCGGAGCGCGCGGTGCGGCGGTGAGCCGCACCGCCATGAACTCCAGAAACTCCTTGGCCAGCGGCGGCAAGGTGCGTCCTTGCAGAGTCACGGCCTGGATGCTGCGCTGGCGCATCTCCGGGTTGCTGAAGGGCACCGCGGCCAGGGCGGTGCCCTGCGGATCGCCCATTAACGTCAGGTATCCCGTTAGCGCCACGATTCGGCTGCCAGGCAGCATGGGCAGAAAAGCCGCCGAATTGTTGGATACGTACGCAGGCTCGATATGCAGCCCTGCGTTGGCGCACGCCGTATCGAAAAGCTGCCGCACGGTCGTGCCGGTATCTCCGACCGATACCGGCACCTCCCTCAGGTCACGCAGGCTGATCGCTCGGCGCGCGGCAAGCGGATGCCGCCGGCACATTACCGCGTACACCGGCGCCCGGGTCAGCAGTTCGGTCTTCAGACGATCGTCCTGCGCCACCGTATAGTGCAGCGCGATCTGCGACATTCCCTCGAGAATCCTCCGAATGACTTCCTCAGGCCGGTCCACCTGCAGATGAAAGCGCGTTTCGGGCCGGATCTGCTTGAACTCGGCCATGCACATCGGCAGGAAACGATGGGCGAATCCCTCGCTGCAGGCCAGCCGGATCGTGACATCGCCCAGCGCGCTGCGCCGCCGGATCTCCGTGGTGACGCGTTCGGCCTCCAGCGCGGCGGCCCTGGCGTAAGCGGCGAGCTGCAAGCCGGCCTCGCTAAGCGCCATGCCGCGCGCCTGGCGTTCAAACAGCGCGATGCCCAGACTGTCCTCCAGTTTGGCGATCTGACGGCTGACGGCGGATGCCGCCACATGCAGCGCCGCCGCAGCGCCTGCGATCGAACCGCACCGCGCGACTTCCAGGAAATATCTTAGGCCGAGGGAAATCATGAGCGACTCCTGGGTGTCGTGCCTTTATGGCAACGCAAAAGTGCGAAATATCTAATTGTGGCACGCGAAGAAGCGTAATAAGTTTTGCTTTCCCACACTGCCCTCGAGAGTCCGCCATGACCCGCGAACAAGCCATTCTCCACGCAACAGAAGCGTTTGACAGCGGCGCCCTGCAGGACACCCTTGCCCGCCGCGTTGCTTACCCCACCGAAAGCGAAGTGGCGACCCAGGCCCCGGCGCAGCACGCCTACCTGACCATGGAGCTGGTCCCGCGACTGGCGGCACTGGGCTTTTCCTGCGAGGTGCATCCCAATCCCGCCGGGGTAGACCTGCCTATCCTGGTGGCGCGTCGGATCGAAGCGGCCGAATTGCCCACCGTACTGATGTACGGCCACGGCGATGTAGTGCGGGGCAACGCCGCCAAATGGGAATCCGGCCGCGACCCCTGGCGCCTGCAGGTTGAAGGCGACCGCTGGTATGGGCGCGGCACGGCAGACAACAAGGGACAGCACTCGATCAACCTCGAGGCGTTGTCGCGCGTCATTGCCGTGCGCGGCGGCACGGTGGGATTCAATACGATCTGGCTCATCGAAACCGGCGAAGAAGCGGGCTCGCCCGGCTTGGCCGCATTCTGCAAGACGCACCGCAATCTTCTGGCCGCCGACGTCTTCATCGCCAGCGACGGGCCACGCCTGAACGCCGCGCGGCCCACGCTGTTCATGGGCTCGCGCGGCGCGGTCAATTTTGAACTCAAGGTGCGGGCTCGGGAACGCGGCTACCATTCCGGCAACTGGGGCGGACTGCTCTCCAACCCGGCAATCCGGCTGACGCATGCGATCAGTTCGCTGGTGGACGCGAACGGCCGCATCGCCGTGCCCGGGTTGCGGCCCCCGCCCATCCCCGCTGCGGTCGCCCTGGCGCTGGCAGACCTGGAAGTCGGTGGTGGCGAAGACGATCCGGACATCACCGCCTGGTGGGGCGAACCCGGCTTGACCTCGCCGGAAAAGGTATTCGGCTGGAACAGTCTTGACGTCCTGACATTCGGCGCCGGCGACCCCGCCAAGCCCGTGAACGCCATCCCTCCGGAAGCCGCGGCGTGGTGCCAGTTGCGCTTCGTGGTCGGCACCGACTGGCGCGCCCTGCAAGAACACGTGGTCGAGCACCTGCATCTGGGCGGCTTCGACGACGTCGAGGTTCGTATCGGCATGCAGGCGGGCGCGACGCGCCTGTCGCCCGACACCCCGTGGGTGCGCTGGGCCGCCGCCTCGCTCGAGCGCACCACCGGAAAGCGGCCGGCCCTGTTGCCCAACCTGGGGGGCTCCCTGCCCAACGACATTTTTGCCGACCAACTTGGGCTGCCCACCCTGTGGGTGCCTCACTCCTACCCCGCCTGCGCGCAGCATGCGCCAAACGAACATCTTCTGGGCAGTGTCGCCCGGGAAGGCTTGGCCATCATGGCTGGCCTTTTCTGGGATCTGGGGACACAGGGCGCCGACTTGCTCGAACAAACCTGCGCCCATTCGACCTCCTACGCCTGACCCGACCGAGCCCCACCATGACCGCCAGATTTCGTACCGCCCTGTTGGCGTTGACACTTGCCGCCGCCACCCACGCCAGTACCGCCCACGCCGCGTATCCGGAACAGGCCATCAAGATCGTCGTCCCGTTCACGCCGGGCGGGGCCACCGACGCGGTGGCGCGTCTGCTCGCCACCAAGTTGTCGGGCAAGTTTGGCCAACCCGTCATCGTGGAAAACCGCCCTGGCGCCTCCACCCTCATCGGCGCCGAGGCGGTTGCCCGCGCAGCGCCCGACGGCTACACGCTGATGCTGTCCGGCAGCACCACCTACAGCGTACTGCCGGCGCTCAAGCCGGCGCTGCCCTACGATCCCCTGCGTAGCTTCGAGCACATCGGAATCGTCGCCAAGGCCCCCGTTGTACTACTGGCGCAAAATGCCTTGCCCGCCGCCACACCCAAGGAAGCGGCCGAGTTCGCACGGCGGGAAGGCGCCAACGGCGGCCTGATGTACGGCACGTTCGGCCCGGGGTCCGCCCCCCACCTTACCGGCGAGATGTTCGCGCAGGCAGCCGGAGCTAGGATGACACCGGTGCCGTACAAGGGCAGCGCACAACTCATCACCGCCCTGATCGGCGGCGAGATCGCGCTGGCCGTGGACACGGTTTCCGCATCGGCAGCGCACGCGCGCGCGGGCAAAATCCGGGCGTTGGCAGTCACCGGCGAGCAACGCATGCCGCAACTTCCGGACGTGCCTACCTTCGCCGAAGCGGGCATGCCGGATGTGTCGTTCGTCGGTTGGTACGGGCTGGTCGCGCCAGCGCACACGCCGACTCAAGTCATGCACACGCTGAACCGGGTAGTGGCGGAAATCATGCAAGACGAACAGGTGCGCAAGAACGTCTCGGACCTGTCGCTGAATCCCGTCTTCCTTCCGGGTCAGGCGTTCCGCGAGCAGATTGCAATAGAGATCGCCACATTTGGCGCCGTCGCCGAGCGTGCCGGCATTACCCTCGATTGACCGGGAGCGGGACGCCGGATGGCGTCCCAGCCGCATCATTTTCCGCAAACGGCTCAGTTCGGATCCATGCGGCTGATCTTGGATCCCTGCAGACCCATCCCGGCCATCAGTCCCTGCTCGCCGAACGGCACCGCGTACACGTCCTGCGTCAGGGTGGTGGTGTTGATGCTGGCGGCATAGCCCTGGTCCACCACGACCAGGCTAGGGCCTGCCCCCAGCGCCCAGCCATCGCTCTGGTTCAGATACGCCAACGCCGGCTCGTTCATGAAGAACAGCGCGTACGAAAACTGCTGCGCGCCGGCCTGGAATCCGAAAGACAGCGCCGAGATCGAATAAAAGCCATCGACCTGTCCCCGGCGGATCAACGCTCCCGAACCGCGCTCGCCGCCCACCAGGAAGCCGCCCTTGATAATGTTCGGAAACACCAGCACGGCGACGGCCTTCTTGCCTAGTTCGCGCATGCGCGGATCCTGGGAGTAAAGCTGCTCCAGCGCCGCCATCGCATCGGCGCTGATCTCCTCCGCCGACGCGGCCCGCGCGGGCGGGGAGAAGCTGATCAGGGCGGAGAAAGTCAAAAGGCTGGCGCAGAGCCAGCCAAGAAGTTTCACAGGCAACACGGACGCGCGGTTCATACGGCCTCCCCGGTTAAGAAGGGCGAGCGCCGATTGCGCTCGCCCGACCTGCCGGCTCAGTATTCGCAGCCGCCCCGCACGTGTCAATGATCCGTCTTTACCCGTGCGGGCGCGTCCCTCACACCTTGGGCGGGGTGGTCTCCCGCTCCGGATGGCGATGTTTGCCCAGTGCCGCGACGAACGCCTGCGGATCCTCCCCGCCCAGCAGCAAACCGCCGTCGTTCGGATCCGGATCGATGCCCGCGGCGGCGTACACCTGCACGCCATCGCCGAGGCCCATCAGCGTCTTCCCGTGCCGATAGGCGTCGCGCAGGAACTCCAGCGCCCTTCCGTCGGCAGCCAGGAGCGCCGCGGCGTCCGCACCGCCCGCCACCACCGCTCCGTCGAACACGCCGGACGGATGGTTGTCCAGCGACGCATCCGCATCGAGCGCGCCACCCTCGGCGGTCTGGACGGGACCGATGCGCTGGCCCACCAACCGCACAACGGCGCCCGCCTGAATCAGCGCGTCAGCGACGGCGGACACCGTCTGGCCGTCGACGCCTTCGGCCGCCAGGATGGCGACCTTGCGCGTGGCCACGCTGCCGTCGCCCGGC
Organism: Achromobacter sp.; assembly: GCF_032113835.1. Classification (GTDB taxonomy): domain Bacteria; phylum Pseudomonadota; class Gammaproteobacteria; order Burkholderiales; family Burkholderiaceae_B; genus Achromobacter. Next base: position 127,769 of record NZ_DAMCTG010000002.1, read on the forward strand.
CGGGCGGTCAGGGACAGTGACGGCGACACCTGCACCTCGGGCTTGGGCGGGTTTTTCGTGGCGCGCGGCAGCGGGTCCGGCAGCGCCATCCCAATCTGATCGGCCACCCCTTGCGCCAGCTCGTCCGACACGTTGCGCAGGGATGCGACCATGCGCTGGCGGATCTGCGGCACCGTCACCTTGCTGAGTTCGAAGGCGAAGGCGTCGACGATGTGCTTGCGCTCCCAGGCAGTCTGGCTGTCGTAGAACAGCGTGGCCTGGTTGTAGTGCTCGGCAAACTTCTCGGGATGCCCACGCAGTTCGTCGCTTGTCACCGGCTCCGGGAACGACACGAAGCCGTCCATGCCCGCCTGGAACGGACAGCCGCCGGCCAGCGAATTGGGCTCATAGGCCACCCGGCCGCGATGCATGGCCTGGCGGTGCATGCCGTCGCGCTGGTTGTTGTGCACCGGCGCCAGCGGCGCGTTGATGGGAATCTCATGGAAATTCGGGCCACCCAGACGCGAGATCTGCGTATCGACGTAGGAATGGATGCGGCCAGCCAGCAGAGGGTCATTCGTGAAATCCACGCCGGGCACCACGTGCGCGGCGCAGAACGCCACCTGCTCGGTCTCGGCAAAGAAGTTGTCGGGATTGCGGTCCAGCACCATGCGGCCAATCGGCACGACCGGCACCAGTTCCTCGGGCACGATCTTGGTGGCGTCCAGCACGTCGAAACTGAAGCCATCGGCCTGATCCTCGGTGAAGACCTGCACGCCCAGTTCCCATTCGGGGCCATGGCCCGCGTCGATCGCTTCCCAGAGGTCGCGGCGGTGATAGTCCGGATCGGCGCCCGAGACCTTGACCGCCTCGTTCCACACCTGCGAATGCGTGCCCAGGATCGGATTCCAGTGGAACTTCACCAGGCGCGATTCGCCCTGCGCGTTGACGAAGCGGAACGTATGCACGCCAAAGCCCTGCATCATCCGGTAGCTGCGCGGAATTGCGCGGTCCGACATCGCCCACATCAGCATGTGCGTGGATTCCGGCATGAGCGACACGAAGTCCCAGAAGGTGTCATGCGCGGAGGCCGCCTGCGGCATGCCGTGGTGCGGTTCGGGCTTGACCGCGTGGACCAGGTCCGGGAACTTCATCGCATCCTGGATGAAGAACACCGGCATGTTGTTGCCGACCAGATCCCAGTTGCCCTCGTCCGTATAAAACTTCACGGCAAAGCCGCGCACGTCGCGCGCCGTGTCCTTGGACCCGCGCTCGCCGGCCACGGTCGAAAACCGCACGAAGACCGGCGTGCGCTTGCCGGCTTCGGCGAACAGCGATGCGGCGGTCAGGTCGGTCAGCGGCTTGTAGCACTCGAAATACCCGTGGGCCGCCGAGCCGCGCGCGTGCACGATGCGCTCGGGGATGCGCTCGTGGTCGAAGTGCGTGATCTTCTCGCGAAGGATGAAGTCCTTCAGCAGCGCGGGACCGCGCAGCCCTGCCTTCAGCGAGTGCTGGTTGTCGCTGACGCGCACGCCCTGGTTGGTGGTCAGCGCCTGGCCGCCGCCGTCCGCGCGCACGCGGGGCAATGTGCCGTCGTTCTGGTTCACGCCGGGCGTGGCGGCGTCGCCCGTCTTGTCCGAGACTTCCTTCTCGGACAGCGAACTCGCGCCGACGGCGGGATCCACCGTGCCCACATGCGCGCCCGCATAGGGACAGCGCGCGGCCTGCTCGCCGTATTCCGCCTCCTTGTTGGCGTTGTGAGGAATGGCCCCCGTCGTGGCGCCTACCGCCGCCGCGCGCTGAAGCGCGGGATGCTTAGGCTTGCCGGCCGGCCCGCTGGCCGGACCGCTGTCGGTATTCATGTAGGCGGTATCGAGCGCGCCGCCCGAGCCGGCCTTTGCTGGCTTCTTGCTTGCCATGGTTCTTTCTCCTTAATGCGTCAGCATCGTGTCGCGTGCCTGCTCGGCGCGGGAGGCGCCGATGGCGGTTTCCACTTTCTTTACTTCTTCGGGCGGCGGCAGCACGGCCGGGAAGCCCAGCGACTCGATCCACAGTTCCCGCGACCAGCCCTGCGTGTGATAAAGGTGATGATCCTCATCGGTTGCCACGGCGTCGTAGGCCTGCTTCAGAATCTTCGCTTCGTCGCCCGATTGCTGATCGGCAATCAGCCCGATCAGCGACCAGTTGGCGTGGTCCTTGGTTTCGGCCAGCACCACGCATTCGGTCGCCACCAGCTGGGCCGCCGCGGGGTCGCCGGCGTTGATGGCCATCTTCATTGCCCGCACCAGCGATTCGCCAAGGTGACGCACCACGTCACGGCCCGGCGACTTGGCCTGCGGGTCCAGCTTCAACTGTTCGAACACCGTCAGCAGCACACGGCGATGGGTGCGCGTTTCTTCCAGATAGCCCAGCCATTCCTTCTTCAGGTCTTCGTTGATGGCACAGCTGACCGCGGTCTCGTAAATGGCAAGGCCGCCGATCTCGGTCTCCAGCGCCTGGTACAGCAGCTCCTTGATCTGGCGGGCGTTTCCGGCTTTGCGTTTCATGGTTGGGCTCCTTGTCGTAGGTCATCAACGATGCGCACGGCGGGCGATCGCTTCCGATGGAGGCGCGTTTACAGCAATTCGCGTTCCTGAAGCCCGGACTGCCGATGCGGGCCCGCCGCGCGCCACGGTAGCCACGGGGCGCCCAAGACGCCGTGCAGAAAATACAAAGCCCTCGCGCGCCGGACGCCGCGCCGATTCCCGTAGAATCGGGGGCATTACCCACAACAGCGCAAAGGCGCCGCGCCATCCGGCAGGCACAGCGACCCCGCGCAAGAAGCGCAGCCGCATGACCATGAACGACCTCTGCGCCATCGCGATGGCCTTGCTGCTGACTTACGCCGGCATGGCCTGCCTGGCCCTCGCCACCCCCCGCCACTACCACCAGGTCTGGACGCGCGATCCCCACGCCGGCCACACGCGCGTCCTGCGCGGCGCCGGCGTTCTGCTGATGGGCCTGGCGATCCTCCCCTGCGTCGGCCTGTGGGGCGACGTGCTGGGCATGGTGGTGTGGCTGGGCTGGCTGTCCGCGGGCGCGCTGCTGTGGTTCGGCCTGCTGTCCTGGACCCCGCGGCCGGCCGCCGGGACGGCGGCGGTGGCCGTCGCGATTTCCCTGCTGGGCGTCGGCATCGGCTTCTGATCTGGCCGGGCCGGCGGCGAGCGCTGCGTGCGACGCCGGCGGCAAGCGCCGGGTGCGACCGATCGCCGCATTGCGCAATTTCACGCCGCTTTTCGGCCATTTGATGCGGGTCAACCGGCATCCACATCCGGCCATATCGACGCGGTTCCAGCACCATATGTGGTGATAGAGTCTTCGCACTCCACTACATATGGTGCCAACAATGGAAATCCAACACATCCTCAAGCGCGACGGCCGCGTCGTTGCATTCGATAGCGAGAAGATCGCGCAAGCCATGGCGGCGGCGGGCCAGAGCACCGGGGAGTTGGACCTGCAAGCCGCGCGCGCACTGACCGGCACCGTCATCGCCAAGCTGGACGGCAACGTCTGCCCCGGCGTCGAAACCATCCAGAACCGCGTCGAAGATGTGCTGGTCCAGGCAGGCCACTGGCGCACGGCGCGCGCCTACATCGTCCACCGCGAGCAGCACGCCCGCCTGCGTTCGCTGCGCCACACGCTGGTCGACGTCGAAAGCGCCATGGAAGAGTATCTGGAACAGCGCGACTGGCGCGTCAACGCCAACGCCAACCAGGGCTACAGCCTGGGCGGCCTCATCCTGAACGTCGCCGGCAAGGTCACCGCCAACTACTGGCTGTCCAACGTCTTCACGCCGGAAGCCGGCCACGCCCACCGCGAGGGCGACATCCACATCCACGACCTGGACATGCTCAGCGGTTACTGCGCCGGCTGGTCGTTGCGCCAGCTGCTGACCGAAGGCTTCAACGGCATTCCCGGCAAGGTCGAATCCACGCCCCCGAAGCACATGTCGGCCGCCATCGGCCAGATCGTCAACTTCCTGGGCACGCTGCAGAACGAATGGGCCGGCGCGCAGGCGTTCAGCTCGTTCGACACGTACATGGCGCCCTTCATCCGCCGCGACGCGATGACCTACTCGGACGTCAAGCAATCCATCCAGGAACTCATCTTCAACCTGAACGTGCCCAGCCGCTGGGGCACACAGACGCCCTTCACCAACCTCACGTTCGACTGGACCTGCCCGGCCGACCTGAAGGACCAGATCCCGTACGTGGGCGGCGAGGAAATGCCGTTTTCCTATGGCGACCTGCAGGCCGAGATGGACATGATCAACCGCGCGTACATCGAGGTCATGATGGCTGGCGACGCGAAGGGCCGCGTGTTCACGTTCCCCATCCCCACGTACAACATCACGCCCGATTTCGACTGGGACCATCCCAACACCGAGCGCCTCTTTGAAATGACGGCGCGCTATGGGTTGCCGTACTTCCAGAACTTCCTGAACTCCGACCTGGAGCCGCACATGGTTCGCTCCATGTGCTGCCGCCTGCAGCTCGACCTGCGCGAACTCCTGAAGCGCGGCAATGGACTCTTCGGTTCGGCCGAGCAGACCGGATCGGTCGGCGTGGTGACCGTGAACTGCGCCCGGCTGGGCCATACCTGCCGCGGCGACGAAGCGCGCCTGATGGAGCGCCTGGACCACCTGCTGGCGCTGGGCCGCGACGTGCTGGAAACCAAGCGCAAGGTCGTGCAGCGCTACATCGACCAGGGCCTCTACCCCTACACCCGCCGTTACCTGGGCACGCTGCGCAATCACTTCAGCACGCTGGGCGTGAACGGCATCAACGAGATGATCCGCAACTTCACGGACGACGCCGAAGACGTCACCACGCCCGCCGGCCACGCCTTTGCCGTACGCCTGCTGGATCGCGTGCGCCAGCGCATGACCGAATTCCAGGAAGAAACCGGCCACCTCTACAACCTGGAGGCCACGCCGGCCGAAGGCACGACCTACCGCTTCGCACGCGAAGACCGCAAGCGCTATCCCGGCATCCTGCAGGCGGGCACGGACGCCCAGCCGTACTACACCAACTCCAGCCAGTTGCCGGTGGGCTACACGGACGATCCTTTCCACGCGCTGCAACTGCAGGAAACGCTGCAAAGCAAGTACACGGGCGGCACGGTGCTGCATCTGTACATGAACGAGGCCGTCTCCACCGCCGAGGCCTGCAAGCAGCTCGTGCGCCGCGCGCTCACCAATTTCCGCCTGCCGTACATCACGGTCACGCCGACGTTCTCCATCTGCCCGAATCACGGCTACCTGGCCGGGCACCACGAGTTCTGCCCCAAGTGCGACGCGGAACTGCTTGCCAAGCAATCGGCTTGCTGCACCCCGGCGTAGCGCTGCCGGGATCCGGGGCGGTGCGCATCCTTCCGGCGCGCGCCGCTCTTCAACCGCCGGACAAGCGTCCGGCTTCTCTTTCCGAGGAAAACCTATGCAAACCTTGATCTCTCCCGTCGCCACGTCCGCTCCCGCTGTCCAACTAGACGACAGCCAGCGCGTGCGTTGCGAAGTCTGGACCCGGGTGATGGGCTACCACCGCCCGGTTTCTTCCTTCAACACCGGCAAACAGGGCGAATTCAATGAGCGCCGCTTCTTCGTCGAACGCAGTGCCTGAAGGCGGATCGCCTCAGGGCAACTCGCAGGCCGGCGGCGCCGGCCGGCCCGCCGCCCAGGCCATTCGCCTGCTGGCGGATCGACCGGCCTATGCCGCGCCGCCGCAGCCTGTCATCCAGCCCCTGCCCCGGCACTCGCCCGCCGTGGGCGGGCTGGTGCCCTTTTCCACCGTCGACTGGCCCGGCCAACTGGCGGCGGTCGTCTTCATTTCGGGCTGCCCATGGCGCTGCCACTATTGCCACAACACCGAACTGCAGACGCGCGCCGCCCGCTATGACTGGCGCGAGGTCCGCGCATTCCTCGAAACCCGCAAAGGCCTCCTGGATGCCGTCGTGTTTTCCGGCGGCGAGCCGCTGAGCGAACCGCGCCTGCCCGCGATGATCCGCGACGTCAAACGCATGGGCTATCGCGTGGGCCTGCACACCGCAGGCATCTACCCGCTACGGCTGGCCGACGTGCTGCGTCATCTGGATTGGGTCGGCATGGACATCAAGGCGGACGCCAAGGGGTACGACGATATCACCGGCCGGCGCGATTCCCAGCGTCCGGCGCTGGCGTGCCTGACGCAGTTGCTGTCCGCCGGACTGGAATTCGAGTGCCGCATCACCTGGCATCCCGACTGGCTGGACGAATCGCGGCTGCTGGCGCTGGCGCGGGAACTGGCCCGCCGCGGCGTGCGCAGCTTTGCGGTGCAGGCCGCGCGCGCCGCCCCCGGCGCACCGGTCGCGCGGGCGCTCAGCAACCAGGCGCAGGGCGAACTGCGGCAGGCCTTCCAGGAATTCGCCTATCGCTGATCCAGATGCGCGGCCAGGGTGGCGTGGAAGCGCGGCGATACCACGGCGCCCACATTGCAGCGGGACCACGGCGACACCGCAGTGGGATCCACGCTGAACACGCGACCCGGCGCCATGATGACCTTCTCGGGCATCAGCGCCGCGGCCAGCGTCAGCGAATCCGCCACGCCGGGAAACGCAGACCACAGATACAACGAACTGGTCGGCCGCGTGAACACCTGCGCGCCCAGCGAATCCAGCACCTGCAACGCCTGGCCGGTCGCGGCTTCCAGCCGCTGCCGAAGCCGCACCAGATGCCGCTCGTAATGACCCTCGCGCAGCATCACGTCCACCATGCGCTCGCAATATTCAGAGCTGCTGACGTGCACCAGCGCCTTCAGATCGGCCAGGTCACTTGCCAATGCGGCGTTGCAGGCAATGAAACCCACGCGCAACGCCGCCGAGAAAGACTTCGAGAAGCTGCCGATGTAGATGGTGCGCTCAAGCTGATCCAGCGCCGACAGCCTGACCGACGACGTGGGCTTGAAGTCCGCCAGCGGGTCGTTCTCGACCACCATCAGGTTGTAGCGCTCCGACAGTTGCAGGATCTTGTAGGCCTTGGCCGGCGACATGTCCGAGCCGGTGGGATTGTGTGCGATCGACTGCGTGAAAAAGAGCCGCGGCTTTTCGCGCTGCAGCAACGATTCCAATGCCACGACGTCCGGTCCGTCGGGCAGGCGCGGCACGCCCAGCATCCGCACCCCGGCCAGCTTCAGCTTGCCAAATAGCGGGTAGTAGCCGGGATTGTCCACCAGCACCGTCGACCCCGGCGGCAGGAAGTAGCGGATCACCAGGTCCATCGCCTCGTTGGCGCCATGCGTCAGCACCAGCTGCGACGGCGCGGTGTTGATGCCCACGTCGCCCAGCTTGCGGACCAGGCTTTCGCGCAGCGGCGCATAGCCGAAACGGCTGCCGTAGCGGAACAGCGCGCCCAGTCCCGTGCGCACCACCTTCTGGTGGTAGCGGTCCATGCGCATGTCGGCCAGCCACTCCACTGGCGGAAAGCCGTCGCCCACGGCGACCGCGTCGGGCTGGGTCTTGAGCTGTTCGCGCATCAGCCACACGATGTCCATCGCCCGGCTCAACTGCCCGGGCTCTTCATCGGTGGCCGGGCGCGCGTGATCGACGTCCAGCACGTAAAAGCCCGAGCCGCGCCGCGGTTCGACCAGCCCGCGCGCCACCAGCATTTCAAACGCCACCACCACGGTGTTCTTGGCATAGCGGTGCAATTGCGCCAGCTCGCGCAAGGACGGCAGCTTGTCGCCCGCGTGGTAGACGCCGTCGGCGATCTGCTGGCCGATCAGGTTGGCCAGGCTCTCGGCAATGGGCGCCGCGCGCTGCGGCCTGCCCGGCGGATTGGCGTCTTCCACGTTGCGATCCCCGTCTTGTCGTGGACAAAATTGGTGCAGTGCGATGGTACTGTTTGCCCAAACTGTACCTCTGAATAGCGGTACAGTTTACCTAGAATCTGGCCACTCGATTCTTATACGGAGACACGCCATCGTGGCCGATTCACGCCTGCCCAACTTCCGGGCCCTCACCCCCGCCCAACGCCTGGCCTTCATTGCCGACGCCGCTTCGCTCACCGCCGAAGAGCGCCAGTTGCTGGCCGAGCCCGGCGCGCTCAGCCTGGCCCGCGCCGACGGCATGATCGAAAACGTCCTGGGGACGTTCGAGCTGCCGCTGGGTGTTGCCGGCAACTTCCAGGTCAACGGCCGCGACGTGCTCGTGCCGATGGCCGTGGAAGAACCGTCCGTGGTCGCCGCCGCCTCGTTCATGGCCAAGCTGGCGCGCGAAGGCGGCGGCTTCGAGACCTCCAGCACCCGTCCCCTCATGCGCGCGCAGGTCCAGGTCCTGGGCCTGACCGACCCGCATGGCGCGCGCCTTGCCCTGCTGCGCGAGCGCGACCGCATCCTGACGCTGGCCAACAGCCGCGACAAGGTGCTGATCGAACTGGGCGGCGGCTGCCAGGACATCGAGGTCCACGTGTTCCCGGATACGCCGCGCGGTCCGATGATCGTGATGCACCTGATCGTCGACGTGCGCGACGCCATGGGCGCCAACACCGTCAACACGATGGCCGAAGCCGTGGCCCCGCTTGTCGAGGAGATCGTCGGCGGCTCGGTCCGCCTGCGCATCCTGTCCAACCTGGCCGACCTGCGGCTGGCCCGCGCCCGCGTGCGTCTGACGCCGCAGACGCTGGACACCAAGGAGCGCAGCGGCGCCGAGATCATCGAAGGCGTGCTGGACGCGTACACGTTCGCCGCCATCGATCCGTACCGCGCTGCGACGCACAACAAGGGCATCATGAACGGCATCGACCCGGTCATCGTCGCCACCGGCAATGATTGGCGCGCGGTCGAGGCCGGCGCGCACGCCTACGCCGCGCGTTCCGGCCGCTATACGTCGCTGACCCACTGGGAAAAGGACACGTCGGGCGCGCTGGTCGGCAGCATCGAGATGCCCATGCCCGTGGGCCTGGTCGGCGGCGCCACCAAGACGCACCCGCTGGCGCGGCTGGCCCTGAAGATCATGGACGTGCGCTCGGCGCAGGAACTCGGCGAAGTCGCCGTGGCCGTCGGCTTGGCGCAGAATCTGGGCGCGCTGCGGGCGTTGGCCACCGAAGGCATCCAGCGCGGCCACATGGCGCTGCACGCCCGCAACATCGCGCTGGTGGCCGGCGCCGCGGGCGCGGAGATCGACGAGGTCGCCAAGCGCATGGCCGCCGAGAAGGACGTCCGCACCGACCGCGCGCTGGCCTTGCTGGAGGAACTGCGCGCGTCCCGATAACCCGCACGGCGAGTACCCGAGGCGGCGCCGGTGACCCCGCGCGCCGTCCGATAAACACAGGAGAGAGACATGAAACAAAGCTCACAGGCGCCGTCCACGCGCCTGGCTGAAGTCTGGAGCGACACCGTGGATCTCAGGCATCTGGCCTGGGCCATCGGCATTGGCATCTCGGTCAGCGTGGCCGGCTTCTTTGCCGCCAGCCGCTGGCTGCGCGGCGTGGTCGCCTCGCCCGAACTTGCGCACGCCTACGCCATGCTGGCGGGGCTGGCCGGCTGCGTACTGGCCGGCGTGATCTGCGCCCGGCTGTTTCCGCCCAAACGCGAGGTCGTCGAGCACAGCGCCACGCACGATCCGGCCTGGCGCGCCGAGGTGCTGGCCGAGCTGGCGGAGCAGCCCGGCGGCCTGGGCACGCTGGCGGATCTGCCCGACGCGGTCGTACGCGAGCTGAAGGAACTGGACCTGTACGACCTGTTCGCGCAGCCCGCGGCGCCCGCCGCCGCCTCTCCCGCTGCCGCCGAACCCCGGCGCGGCGCCGCCAAGGAGGCGCTGGCATGAGCCCCGAACTGCTTGAACAAATCATGGTGGCCGCGGGCATGGGCCTGCTGGGCGCGGTCGTGTTTGCCGCCATCGGCCTGGTGTCCGGCACCGACGAAACCACGACGCTCGCGCCGCTGACGTTGCTCGTCGTGCTGCTGGGCGTGCCGCCCGCCGGCGTCTTCACGTTCTTTCTGGCGGGCGCGGTGGCCAAACACATGACGCACGCCGTGCCGACGGCGCTGCTGGGCATCCCGGGCGACACGCTGGCCACACCGCTGCTGCAGGACGCGAACATGCTGCGCAAGCTGGGCGTGCCGCACATTGCGCTGCGCAAGATGGTGTCCGGCGCCATCGTCGCAGCCTTTGTGGCGGTGCCGCTGGCGGTGCTGTTCGCCGTGCTGCTGGCCCCGTTCGGCGCCGCCATCACCAAGTCGGCCCCGTGGATCTTCCTGGCGGCCGCATTGCTGATCGCGTATTTTTCCGCGGGACGCTGGGCGGCCGTGGCGCTGCTGGTGCCGTTCGTCATGGTCATCATTGCGCTGCAAAGCCTGACGGCCAAGTACGGCGTCAAGCTCAGCATCAGCTACTTCCTGGGCATTGCCATCGGACCGCTGATCGCCGACCTGTTCACCGTGCTGTCGCCCCAAGGCCGCGGCAAGATGATGCGCGACAAGGTCCGCACGTTCTCGCTGGCGCCTGACGTGAAGGGCTGGTCGGGCTACTTTCCGAACCCGCTCAAGGTCATGGACCGGGTGCAGACGCGCTGGACGCTTGCCACCGCCGCCGTGTCCAGCGCCACCTTCGTGTTCAGCCCGGTCGCCATGACCGTCGTGCTGGGCGAACTGGTGGGCTCGCGCGTCAAGCACGCTTATCACCGGCTGACGACGGTGCTCAGCGCGCGCAACGGCGTGACCGAGGCCACCTACATCGCCGAGGCGCTGATTCCGCTGATCGCCTTCGGCCTGCCCCTGAGCCCGGTGGCGGCGGGACCGGCGGCGCCGCTCTTCAACGCCCCGCCCCGCTTCACGGTGGATTCGGCAACGGGCCAGACGCACAACCTGCACAACCTGCTGAACCACTGGGAATTCCTGGGTTACGGCATGCTGGCCGTGTTGCTGGCGGCCGTGGTGTCCTACCCCTTCGCCATGAACTTCGCGCGCCGCGCCGCGCTGTTCGTGTCGCGCCGGGTCAGTCACGAAGCCATCATTGCCACGTTTGTCGGCCTGATCATCGTGATCAGCGTCTGGGAAGGCCAATTCCTGGGCCTGCTCGTCATCCTGACCATGGGCCTCATCGGCGGCCTGCTGTCGCGCCTGTTCGGCTTCAATACCGGCGTGCAGTTCATGGGCTACTACACCGCCGTGCTGTCCGTGCCGGCGATCATCAAGCTGCTGGGATAAAAGCGTGACGGATGGGCGGGGGGGACTGTCTGACCCCCACCCATTGCCGCGCCACTTGATCCTTCGCAAGGCGGCGCTCCCCACGTTGCTCTAGCCTCTGCTCTCTTGACCAGAGGAAAGACTCATATCATGACGTGGTTCAAATCACTCACCCTCGCCGGACGCGAGTTGCTGCCCATCGTGCAGGGCGGCATGGGCGTAGGGGTATCCGCCCATCGCCTGGCCGGCGCGGTTGCCAGCCAGAACGCCGTGGGCACCATTGCCAGCGTCGATTTGCGCCATCATCACGCCGATCTCGTGGAAAGAACTGAAAAATGCAATGACCGCGACACGATCGACACCGCCAACCGTGAGGCCCTGCATCGCGAAGTCCGCGCCGCGCTGGATACCGCGCAAGGCCGCGGCCTGGTGGCGGTAAACGTCATGAAAGCCGTGCGCGACCACCCCGCGCTGGTGCGCCAGGCCTGCGAAAGCGGCGCCGAAGCGATCGTCATGGGTGCCGGCCTGCCGCTCGACCTGCCCGAAATGACGGCCGACTTCCCCAAAGTGGCGCTGGTGCCCATTCTTTCCGAGGCCCGCGGCGTCGCCGCCGTGCTGAAGAAATGGATGAAAAAAGGACGACTGGCCGACGCCGTCGTCATCGAACACCCCGGTTACGCGGGCGGCCACCTGGGCGCGGCACGGCTCGACGACCTGCACAGCGAACGTTTCGATTTCAAGAAGGTGCTGGCCGATTGCCACGCCCTTTTCACTGAACTGCAACTGGGTCGCGATGCGCCCCGCCTGATCGTCGCTGGCGGTGTCGGCAGCCACGAACAGGTCCGCCATTGGCTCGGCAACGGCGCCGACGGCGTGCAGGTCGGCACCGCATTCGCCGTCACCCACGAAGGCGACGCCCACGAAAACTTCAAGCGCGTCCTCATCGACGCCGACCCCGCCGAACTGGCGGAATTCACCAGCGTGGCCGGTCTGCCGGCACGTGCGGTCGCCACCCCGTGGCTGACACGCTACCTGCGCCAGGAAGGCACGCTACAAGCCAACACGCGCGCCGATCCGCGCCGCTGCAGCCAACGCATGGACTGCCTCACGCAATGCGGGCTGCGCGACGGCATCGCCAAGTTCGGCCAGTTCTGCATCGACCTGAAGCTGGCGGCCGCCATGCGCGGCGAAGTCAGCCGCGGTCTTTTCTTCCGCGGCGCCTCCAAACTGCCGTTCGGCAATGCCATGCGTTCCGTGCGCGAACTGATGGACTATCTGCTGCACGGCGAGATGCCCGCCACGGCATAAGCCAGACGTACCCTCATATGATCTCCGGCAGGCGCCGCAGATCATCGATCACTTCAAAGGCGCCCTCGTCCAGCAAACGCTGCCGCTGTTGCGGTCCGTTGTGCGAGGCGCCCACGAATCCCACCGCCCGCATGCGCGCCGCGCGGGCAGCGCGCACACCCGGCACGCTGTCCTCGACCACGACGCAATCCAGCACCGCAGCCCGCATCTGCCGCGCCGCGTACAGAAAAACGTCCGGCGCCGGCTTGCCCTTGGCCACCTGCGCCGTGCTGAACACATGGGGCGCAAACGTTTCCCACAGACCCACCATCTTGAGCGCGGCCTCCAGTTTGGCCGGCATGCTGCTGGATGCGACGCACAGGTCCAACCCGCGTTCCTTCAATACCTTCAACGTCTCGTGTACGTGCGGCAAGGGGCGCAGTTCGGTGCGGAACGTGCGTTCCAGCCGGTCGGCATACTGGCGCGCGAAGCTATCTGGCAACGAGCAGGCGTGCTCGGCCTGCAGCGTGCGCCACATGTCCGCATCCGGAATGCCGGCAAAGCGCAACGCGGCCTCTTCGGGCGTGATGGCGATGCCATGTTCGGCCAGGGCGCTGGACTGGGCGCGCGCGGCGATGATTTCGCTGTCGATCAGGACGCCATCGCAATCAAAGATGACCAGGCGCGGGGCGGACGTATGCATGTAACCTCCAACGTGTTCGGCCGCTCCATGATAGGCCAGCGCGCTTACCCTACCGCTGCCTCCACCCGCCGCAGCCGCCAGGCGACGAGTACGCCCGCCAGTCCCGCCGCCGCCACGATGAACGACGCGGAGGTCCAGCCAAAGCGGTCGATGGCGCCGCCCACCGCCACCGGCCCGATGACCTGCCCCAGATTGCTGCCCTGCATCACCAACCCAACCGACGCCGCGGTCAGCGCCGGACGCGGCGCCACCAGCGGTGCGGTGCCAAGCAGCGTGGCCGGGATCAACCCGCCTACGGCCGAGAACAGCACGCAGAGCAGAAAGGTGGTCATCGCGGGCAGCGCCGAACCGAAGATCAGCAGCGACACGGCCGCCATCACCGCGCTGGCGCAGGCGATCAGGGTGGACCGCCGCCACCCGCGCGCAAGCAGCACGCCCGCGCCCAGATTGCCCACCACGTTGGCGGCGCTGGCGATGGCGCTGTACAACCCGGCCGCCGCCAGCGTCAGCCCCAGTTGCTCCATGAGCAGCACCGGCAGGAACGTGAACAGCGCGAAGAACATCAGACTGTAGAGGGTGAACGACAGCGCCAGCAGCATCGGTCCGGCGGCGCCCATGGTGTCGACGGTGTCCTGGCGCAGCCCTTGCCACGACAGGCCAGCGCCGCGGGGCGTGGGCGGCGCAAGCACGACGATGCTGGCCAGCGCCACGCCCGCGGCGACGCCCGCGCACCACCAATAGGCGTGCCAGTCGTCGAACGCCTGTGAGGCGAGCATCGCGATTGCCATACCGGCCGGCATGTAGCAGCTCCAGAGCGCAAAGGCGAAATCGCGCCTGCCGCCCGTCACGATGCGCTGCAGCGCGGCGGGTCCGGCCACCGTAATCATCAGGAAGCCCAGTCCCTCGATCACCCGCGAGCCGAGCAGCACGCCATAACCGGGCGCCAGCGCGCCCACCGCCGTGCCCACCGCCGTCGCCGCCAGGCCCAGGATCAGCATGCGCCGGGCGCCAAAGCGCGCGATCACCCCGCCCGCCGCGATGCCGCCCACCATGCCCAATATCGAAAACACCGCCGTCAGCGTCCCGATGGAGGCGAGGTCCAGGCCCATGTCCTTGCGCAGCAACGGCGCGGCGATGATGACCTTGCCCACTTGCAGCGCCGCCACGACGCCCGCGCCCACGATGGCCAGCACCGCACCCCAATGCTGGTGCCCGACTGCGCCTTCCGCCCCTTCAACCTTGTCCATCCCGCCCTCGCTTTCGCCACGATTCCGGCATCATGCCGTGCAAAACCGATCCTGCGAAGTGATAACCTTTTGACGCTCTTGATCGAACCAATAGATCACTCGCCCCATGATTGATGCGCTCACCCTCGACCAACTGCGCGTATTCGCCGCCGTCGCGGATACCGGCAGCTTCCGCGCGGCCGCCCGTCGCTTGTCGCGCGTGCAGTCCGCCGTCAGCCACGCCATTGCCAACATGGAGGCGCAACTGGGCGTGCCGGTGTTCGACCGCACCGGCCATCGTCCCGTCATGACGCCGCAGGGCCAGGCGCTGCTTGCCAATGCCCGCGACATCCTGCAGCGGGTCGACGCCTTGCGCGCGCGGGCGCAGGGCCTGGGCGAAGGCGTGGAGCTGGAACTTTCGCTGGTGGTGGATACGCTTTTCCCGATCGAACGGGCCGGCGCGGCGCTGAACCACATGCGCGCGGCGTACCCCTCGGTGGCGATGCGGGTGTCGGTGCTGCCGCTGGGCGGGCCGGTCGAGGCGCTGCTGGCCGGCACGCACACGCTGGGCATTCTTGCGGGCGAGCATTTCAGGCATCCGCGCATTGCGGTGCAGGCGCTTGGCGCCATCCAGATGGTGGCCGTCGTCGGCGCTTCGCATCCCCTGGCGCAGACCGCGCGCGCCGGCCGGGCGCTTGATGCGCCGGACCTTGCGGATCACCTTCAGATCGTGCAATCCGATCCCTCGCCGCTGTCGGAGGGCCGTGACTTTGCCGTGCTGTCGCCGCAGACCTGCCGCGTCAGCGGCCAGGACACCAAACATGCGCTGATCCTGTCCGGGCTGGGCTGGGGCCGGCTGCCGCTGTGGCAGGTGGAGCGCGATCTGGCCGAAGGCCGCCTGCTGCGCGTCCCCACCGCCAGCCTGGGCCGCGATAGCCAGATCACCACCGAAACCTATCTTGCGCACCGCATCGACCGGCCTCTGGGGCCGGCTGCGCGCGCCCTGGCCGCGGCGCTGCACGCCGGCGTTCAACCCGGGGACTTGGGCGGCTGCGCGTAGCTCACCCCCATGCCCGCGCGCACGTCGTTCTGGATGCCGTAGGGCGCGATGGGATAGCGCAGGCCATTGGCTGCCAGCGCCTTCATGCCGTCGATGGCAATCGGCAGATAGCGGGGCGGCAGCGCCATGAGCATTTCTTCGTCGGGCACGCCGCCATAGCGGCGCTCGGCAAAACAGGGCAAGGACAGGCTGGGCTCGCCCGTGGCAAGCGCCCTGCCCCAGGAATCCGCACAGGCCGTTTCCCCCACGACGCTCCAGTCAAAGCGCCGGTAATTCTTCCATTGCAGGCCATTGATCAGGATGATCATCTGACCCGGCGTGGCGTACACGAGGCAGATGTCCGGCGGATCCAGGCGCCCGGATGCCAGCGGCGACACCACCATGGCGCGGTACTTGCCCGCCGGCACACAGGTCAGCGCCTCCTGGCGGGCCTGGGCATCGGCTTCGGTCGCATGCCAGACGCCCACGTATTCCTTGCCGCGCTTCCAGTCTTCGTCCTGCGGCCCCAGGCCGATGACCGCGCGGCATTGCGCGCCGACCAGATCGTCGCCGGTGATGCCGACTGTCCAGCCCAGCCGAGCCGCCATGCCCACGATCTGGTCCGTGGTGTGCGTGGCCTTGGGCCGGCGCAGGCCCTTCACCCCCGCCATGTCGGCTTCGTGCTCGTAGAGCTTCATGCCGATGACGGTGGTCTTCAGCCGCAGCAGCCGGTTCAGTTCGTCGACCAGCGACGCCCAGTCGAGCGCGGTTTCCTGCCTTGTCTCTTCCATGTTTGTCCTTTGGACTGTTGTACGCGGTCTGGCCGGCCGGAGGCCCGCGTTGCCGCACGCGGTCAAGACTACAACGCGTCAGGCGAACCCGTCGATGCCCCGCATCAGCGCCGCCGCCATGCGCGGCTGGCGCAGCTGGTCCAGCCACCAGCGCAGTGCGCGGCCGTCGTGATCGCCGCGCCACGCGAGGTACAGCAGGTTGGGCTCGCGCGGCGTCTCGGTGGCCATTTCCACCAGTTCGCCCCGCGCCAGCAGCGAGGCCACGCGGTGACGCGGCACCCAACCCACGCCGAGGCCGTCGCGTTGCGCCAGGATCTTGGCGCGCATGCTTGGCACGGCCAGCGTGGCCTGCCCGCCGACCCGGCCGTAACCGCGCGCCGACGAGCCGCGCGCCGTGTCGGCAACGACGACGGCGCGATGTTGCTGGATCTGGTCCTGGCGCAGCGGCCCGTTTGCCTTGGCCAGCGGATGGCGCGGCGATACGGCAAACAGCCATTCCATCTCGCCCAGCGCCGCCCATTGCAGGTTGGGCATGGTCTGCGGTTCGTTGGTCGCGCCCACGATCAGGTCTGCCCGCCCTTCGCGCAGCGCTTCCCACGTGCCGCCCAGCACCTCATGTGTGAAGCGCAGCCTGACGCCCGAATCCAGCTTGTCGAAGGCCTGGATCAGCGGCGCCATCAGTTCGAATTCCAGGATCTCGTCGCTGACGATGTGCAGGCGGTCTTCCCAGCCGCTGGCCACTTGCCGCACGCGCTGCGTGAGCCGGCTGACATCCTGCGCCAGCCGCGCCGCCTCGTCCGCAAGCAACTGGCCGGCGGGCGTCAGCTGCAACCGGTAGCCGCGGCGGTCGAACAACAGGGCATCGAAGCGTTCCTCCAGCTGCCTCGCGGCGTGCGACACGGAAGACGGGGCCTTGCCCAGCCGGGCGGCGGCTCGGGACAGGCTGCCGCTGTCGCGGATGGCTTCCAGCAACGCCAGTTCATTGGAGGTCAGCATCGCGGGATCCACCTATCGGTTTATACGTTTCAGACCGAACATGTTCGGTTTTATCGAACGTATTCATGCGTCAGATCGTACGACAAACCACGGGGCAAGGCGCAACATGGCTACACCTCACCTCCACACCAAAGGAACCCGTCATGAACCGTTTTGAACAAAAGACCGTCCTGGTCACCGGTGGCACCAGCGGCATCGGCCTCGCCGCCGCCCAAGCCTTCGCCGCCGAAGGCGCCCGCGTCATCGTCACCGGACGCGACAACGCTGCGCTGGAAAAGACCCGCGCCACGCTGGGCGGCAACGCCCTGGCCATCCAGAACACCGCCGGCGCGCCCGGGGCGGCCGCGGCCCTGGCCGACGCCCTTACATCGGCAGGCGTGCGCCTGGACGCCGTCTTCGTGAACGCGGGCATCGCCAAGTTCGCCACGCTCACCGATGCCACCGAAGACCTGTGGGACCAAACGTTCGACACCAACGTCAAGGGCGTGTTCTTCCAGCTGCAGGCGCTGAACCCCTTGCTCAACACGGGCGCGTCCATCGTGCTCAACGGGTCCATCAATGCCCATATCGGCATGCCGGCCTCGTCGATCTACGCCGCCAGCAAAGCCGCGCTGATCTCCCTGGCGAAGACCCTGTCGGCCGAATGGCTGCCGCGCGGCATCCGGGTCAACGTCGTCAGCCCCGGGCCGGTCTCCACGCCGATCTACGGCAAGTTGGGCCTGGACGCCGACACGCTGGAGAAGACCGCCGCCAGCATCCAGGCGCAGATTCCGCTGGGCCGCTTCGGCACGCCGCAGGAGATCGCGGCGACCGTGCTGCACCTGGCCGCGCGCGAGTCGGCCTTCATCGTGGGCACGGAGATCATTGCGGACGGTGGGATGAGCCAGCTCTGAAGCGCTGTGGGGCGGCGCCCGGGCAGTGCTAGGATGCGGGGCATGACTTCGATCCTGCACGCCCACCCCATCGACCCCGCCGTCCGCGAACGCGTGATGGCGACCCTGCAAGACATCGAGCAGCGCCACGACGTGCGCGTCCTGCTCGCCTGCGAATCCGGCAGCCGCGGCTGGGGCTTTGCCTCGCCCGACAGCGACTACGACGTGCGCTTTCTGTACGTGCACAAGCTGGACTGGTATCTGCGCGTGGCGCCGCAACGAGACGTGATCGAGCTGCCCATCGACGACGAACTGGACGTCTCGGGCTGGGAGCTGCGCAAATCCCTGCAGCTCTTGCGCGGCTCGAACCCCACGCTTTTCGAGTGGCTGGATTCGCCCATCATCTATCGCCAGGACGACGCCGTCAGCGCGTGGCTGCGGCATTTCCGCAGCGCGTACTTTTCCAGCACCAAGGGCCGCTGGCATTACGTGTCGATGGCCGGCCGCAATTTCCGCGAATCGCTGCAGGGCGAGACGGTTCGCCTGAAGAAGTACCTGTACGTCCTGCGCCCCGTTCTGGCCGCGCAATGGATCGACAGCGGCCGCGGCGTGCCGCCAATGCGTTTCGCCGATCTGGCCGACGTCATCATTACGGACGCGGCGCTGCGCGCCGAGATCAACGAACTGCTGGCCATCAAGATGGCGGCGGGCGAAGCCGAGCACGGCCCGCGCTTCCCGCTGATCCACGCGTATCTGGAATCGACGCTGGCCGAACTGGAAAAGGCGCCTTACTTCGACCGGCCGGATGGCCAGACCGAGACGCTGGACCGGTTTTTGTATGAGGTCGTCACGGGCGCGCCGCTGACGTATTGAGACGCTGCGGCGTGGGTGTCAGACACCGGCCCCAGGTGTCTGACACCCCAGGAATTGCTCATCAGTTCGAAACGGCATCTCATGGGTGTCAGACACCTCCCCACCACTTCGAGCTGTTTGACCCGCCGGCCGCAGATGTCCGCCGCGTCAGTGCGCACGCCATCATTGCCGCGCACAAAATGTGTTTCACGTATCATCACCGGCCCCTTCATCCACATGGAACAAGAAAGCATGTCCGACACCAACAAGCCCTTCGACGTCCAGAACTTCATCGCCCAAAGCATGGAAGGCATGCAGGCCGCCACGACGGCGCATTGCGCGACCTGGCATCTGGACGAAGCCGAGCAATGGTCGGTGGACATGGATAGCGGCCTGATCGTGTTCCAGCTGCCGGGCGGCATCGTCGCCACCGCGCCGGTGCAGATCATCGGCACGTCCAACAGCGAGGACGGCAGTTTCCTGTGGGGCTGGGACCATCCGTCCGTGCCGTCCGAGCTGGCCGAGCATGCGCAACTGGCGTTGGCCTTCGGGCGTGCGCATGGACTGCCCGCCTATACCGAACGCAAAGTCGACTGCGACGACGCCCAGGCCTGGGAGTTCACCGCCGTCGCCATGCGGCTGGGTGAGGCCTCCGGTTCGTATCGCGCGCAGGCGTCCGAGACGGCGCATGTGTGGATGACGTTCGGCAAAGTGTCGCTGTCGAAGGCGGAAAGCGAATGACGGTGGCGTCAGGGGCCATCGGCCTGTTGCTGGCCGTTGCCCTTTGCGCGCTGGTGCATGTTGCGGTGATGGCCTTCGCGGGACGCGCGCGGGGCGTGGCGTTGGACGAACTGTCGTTCGGATTGGGGCCGCGCCTGTTGCGGATAGGCAAGCTCAGCATTCGGCTGCTACCTGTCGGCGGCGCGGTCCGCTTCCAGACAGCGAGCGCCACGATGCCTGCAGATGACGCGATGCTGGCGGATGACACGACGCCAGCAGATGACGCGATGCCTGCGGATGACAAGATGCTGGCGCATTCAGTGGAGGTCGACATGCAGCCGGACGTCGCGACGCCGACTGCCCTCACGATGCCGGCCGATGAAGCAGACATCGACCCGCAACACCTCGAAGCGCAGCCGCTCTGGGCGCAACTGTTCATCGGCGCTTCCGGCTGCCTCGCCCTGATCGCGCTGGCGAGCGCGCTGCTCGGCGGCATGGCGGGCGTGCAGGCGCTGGCGGGTGGATTTGCGAACATCGTCACCGGCGCGCTGTCGCCGCTGCACACGGCGCAGGCGCTGCTGGCACGCGTGGATGCCGCCGCGCACGGTTTGCCATTTTCCACGTTGCTGGGCCTGACCGCCGCCACCACGGCGGCGCTTAACTTGCTGCCGTTGCCCGGCGCGAACGGCGGCTACCTGTTGGGCGCGTTGGGAAAAGGCGCCGGCCTAGCCAAACACTGGCCAGCTTCCCTCACGCAGATCCTGCTGCTGGGCTATGTGGCGCTGGCGGCGTCCTGGCTCGTCTCGGCGGTGATCTATCTCAGCAGCGGTGTCTGACACCCAAGTTGAAGCAGGTGGCTGAAGCAGGTGTCTGACACCCCGGCAAGATGGCCGTCAGCTTGAGACGGCATCTCATGGGTGTCAGACACCATCTCCATTAGCGTCGGCATCTAATCGCTGAGACACCGTCGCGTCTTACCGATACAGCACCGTCGGCAGCCACATGCCGATCGCCGGGAACATATACAGCAGGAAGATCGCAACGACCTGGATCCCCATGAACGGCATCATGCCCAGGAAGATCTGGTTCAGCGTCACGTGCGGCGGCGACACGCCCTTCAGGTAGAAGGCCGACATCGCAACCGGCGGCGACAGGAACGCCGTCTGCAGGTTCAGCGCCACCAAGAGCCCAAAGAACAGCGGATCGATGCCGAACGTATTGAGCAGCGGCACGAAGATCGGCATGAAGATCACGATGATCTCGGTCCATTCCAGCGGCCAGCCGAGCAGGAAGATGATGATCTGCGCCAGCAGCAGGAATTGAATCGGCGTGAGGCCCAGCGACAGCACCCATTCCTCGATGATCCGCTGGCCGCCCAGCAGCGCGAACGCCGCCGAGAAGATCGATGACCCGACGAACAGCCAGCACACCATCGCGCTGGTCTTGGCCGTCAGGAACACCGATTCGCGCAGCACCGGCAGATTCAGCCTGCGATACGCCAGCGCCAGCAGCGCCCCGCCCATCGCGCCCATGGCAGCCGCCTCGCTGGGCGTGGCCAGGCCGAAGCCGATGGATCCCAGCACGGCTGCGATCATGACCGCCAGCGGAAAGAACGACGCCATCAGCATCTTAAAGATTTCCAGCCGCGCCCACGTCAGCGCGGCGTAGAACACCGCCAGCATCACCGCGCAGATGCCTGCAAAGATCCAGAAGCCGGTGGGCGCGGGCTTGCGGGCGTCGGCGGTGTCGGATGCGGCCTGCTGCACGGGCGCGGCGGCCCCTGCGGGCGGCTGGGCAGCAGGCGTACCCGGCGGTTCGCTCAAGCCCGACGCGGCGGGCGCGCTACCCGGCGGTTCGGCAAGTTCATTGGACGGCGGCTCGGGCAGGTCGTTTGACGGCGGCTCCGCCAAACCGCCTGCGGGCGGCTCGCTCAATCCGGAACCGGAATCGAAGCCGCCGGAACCCAATTGCAGTTCGGCGGGAATCTCATATTCCACCGCGGGCTTGGTCAGCGCGTGATGCACCGTTGCCAGCATCAACACCGTCACGAACAGCGGGGTCAACGCCATCGCCATGTTGCGCGTCAGATAGCCAAACGACACCGCGCTGTTGCGCCGGCCCTTGAACATGGCGGCCAGCATGCCCGACACGGCGCGCGTGTACGGGCCTGCCGCCAGCGCGGCCGTGCCGGGCGACAGCGGCACGCCGCGCTCGCTCTCGGGCAGCGGCGGCGCCATGTCTGGCCGCAGCTTGGCCACGATGATCACGTAGACCATGTACAGAATCGCCAGCATGATCCCGGGAAACAGCGCACCGGCGTACAGCTGCACGACCGACACGCCCGTGGTGGCGCCATACACGATCAGCATCACCGACGGCGGCAGCAGGATGCCGAGGCAACCGCCCGCCGTGATCGAACCGGCCGTCAGGCGCACGCTGTAGCCGGCCTTAAGCATCGCCGGCATCGCCAGCAGCCCCATCAGCGTGACGACCGCGCCGACAATACCCGTCGCCGTCGCGAAGATCGCGCAGGTCGCCAGCGTGGCCACCGCCAGCGCGCCGGGCAGCCGCGCCAGCGCCAGGTGCATCGACCTAAAGAGCTTTTCGATCAGGTTGGCGCGTTCGACCAGATAGCCCATGAACACGAACAGCGGAATCGATATCAGCGAATCGTTCGTCATCGTGGCGTACGTGCGCTGCACCATCAGATCCAGCGTCTGGCCCAGGGACCGTCCCGGATCCGAGCTCTGCATGTAATACGCCAGGAACGTGAACAGCACGCCCATGCCCATCAGCGTGAACGCCGTGGGAAAGCCCAGCATGATGGCCACCACGATCAAGGCCAGCATGAGCAGCCCGATGTGACCCGTGGTGAGGTTGTCCCACGGCGTGAGGAACGCGATCATCAGGAGCACCAGCGCGATGCACGACAGGCCGAACCACAATGCCTTGTGGATTTTCATCGCTGGGACTCCCCGGAGTTGACGTAACGATCGAGCTTGGCGATGTCTTCGTCCTTCACGTGCACCATCTCCTTGAGCTTGTCGACGTCCACTTCCTCGACGTCCTCTTCACGCGACGGCCACGCGCCCTGCTTCAGGCACAGGATGCAGCGCATGACCTCGGCCACGCCCTGCAGCAGCAGCACCGCGCCGGCAGCGGGGATGAAGGCCTTGAATGGATAGATCGGCGGACCGTTGGCCATCAGCGAGGAATGCTCGCGGATGGCGATGGAATAGCCGGCGTAGTACCAGCCGGCCCACACCAGGGCGATGACGCCCGGAAAGAAAAAGACGATGAAGAGCAGCAGGTCCAGCCCCGCCTGCACGCGCGGCGGCAGGAATCCGTACAGGATGTCCCCGCGCACGTGCCCGTTCTTGGCCAGCGTATACGCCCCGGCCATCATGAACAGGATGCCGTAATACATCATCTGCAGATCGAACGCCCACGCGCTGGGCTGATTCAGGATGTAGCGCGCCGCGACTTCCCAGCACACGTGCAGCGTCAGCACCACGATCAGCCAGGCAAAGGTCTTGCCCACGAGGGTGGAGATGCTATCTATGAAACGTACGATTCGGATCATCGAAGGTCCTGGAGTCGGATCCGTTCAGGCCGCGGCAAATCTGCCGCCGGCGCGCACGGAACCTGGACGCATGGCAAGACCCCGCGCGCCGGCCAGGCAGCGCGCGGGTGCGGCGCAGAAAAGCGTCAGGCCGGCTTGGTGCTGCGCGAGAAGTAGTGGTTGTAGGCCATGCGGTAGTTGACGGTGGTGTCGCCGTGCCAGCGCCCCACCCGCTCCGCGAACGCGCGCTGCGAATCCAGCACCTTCTTGAACAGCGGATTCTCGGCCGACCGCTTGGCGATCATTTCGTCCCAGATCTTGAGCTGCTGCTGCAGGATCGCGTCCGGCGTCTTGTAGAACTTGACGTTGTGATCCTTCTGCAGCTTGATGTAGTCCTGCGAATAGCGGTTGGCCGCCTTCCAGGACATGTCCGCGCTGGATGCCTGGGCCGCGTAGCTCAGGATGTGCTTCAGGTTGTCGGGCAACGCGTCGTACTTTGCCTTGTTGAACAGCACCTCGAATTGTTCCGCGCTCTGGTGAAAGCTCTGCAGCATGCAGATCTTGGAGACGTCCTGGAATCCCAGCGCCAGGTCGGAAGACGCGTTGTTGAACTCGGCACCGTCCAGCAGGCCGCGGTCCAGCGCCGGCACGATTTCACCGCCCGGCAGCGCGTTTACGGCCGCGCCCATCGCGGTGTACATGTCGATGGCCAGGCCGACGGTACGGAACTTCACGCCCTTGACGTCCTCGACCTTGGTC
Organism: Achromobacter sp.; assembly: GCF_032113835.1. Lineage (GTDB taxonomy): Bacteria > Pseudomonadota > Gammaproteobacteria > Burkholderiales > Burkholderiaceae_B > Achromobacter. The sequence continues at coordinate 151,750 of NZ_DAMCTG010000002.1, forward strand.
ACCGGCCGCTTGAACCAGCCGAACGGCTGGGTCGGCATCGGCCCGTACATCAGGGACTGCACGTTCACGCCCATGGCCTTCTGGATCTCGACCAGCAGCTCCTTGCCGCCGCCGTATTCATGCCAGGCCAGCAGCATGTTGGCGTCCATCCCGAAGGACGGACCCGACCCCCACAGCGCCACCGCCGTGTTCTTGCCGTACCAGTACGCCACGACGCCGTGGCCGCCATCCAGCGTCCCGGCCGACACCGCATCCAGCAGATCGAACGCCTTGACCACGGCGCCCGCGGGCAGCACTTCGATCTTCAACTGACCGCCGGCCATCTCGTTGACCTTGTTGGCGTAGTCGCGGGCGAATTCGTGAAAGATGTCGGTCGCGGGCCAGGTGCTCTGGAACCGGAAGGAGATGGGCGCGTTCTGCGCCTTGGCGATGGCGGGAAATCCTAGCGCCGCGACCCCTGCGGCGGCTGCGCCGGAGATGAATTTGCGGCGGCGGGGCTTTGTAACGTGTTGCATGGCTTGTTGTCTCCTGGGGTGGACTACATGGACCAGCGTGTTGTTACTACGGCTGCAAGGGTGCGGCAAAGATTGGCTTCTGCGAGCCATCCGATGCCGGTTGATGCGTCTGATGCGCAACTTTGGAGTGATTAAACCTGCCTGACAAACGGCTGACAATCAGCTTTTAGTCAGGAATTACCCTAGAAAAAGGACTAGGACGCCAGATGGACGAGACAGGGATACCATCCGGGCGGCAAAGGACTTACCCAAATTCCATCATTCCGGCATCAATCGCGACAGGGTAAATAGTGCGAAGGCCACGCCCGCGCATCTCCGGCTCGCAAGCATTCGGGATGCCACCGTGACAGACAAAACATGTGGAGGTCCGGCCATGGCAACTCAATGGAAGCATCAGGATGCCGCTGCGAATGCGAATATGCACGCACCCTTTGCATTCGGCCCGGCGAACCAGACCGAATATCGCGACTACGGTGAAGCCGAATCCACGCCCGAGGCCGGCACATTCGAAATAGGCCTGGTCCTGGCTGGCGCAATATCGGCGGGCGCCTATTCTGCAGGCGTCATGGATTTTCTTATCGAGGCGCTGGATGCCTGGGAAGAAGCGAAAGTCAAAGCGCCCGGCTCCGTCCCGACCCACTCGGTGAAAATCCGGGTCATCGCAGGCGCATCGGCGGGCGCCATGAACGGCGCCATCGCCTCATCCGCGCTCATGTACCGGTTCGACCACGGCGCACCCCGCGCCGGCCAGCGCAACCCGTTTTATGAATCCTGGGTACGGAACATAGACGCCAGTCATTTATTGGGTCTGAAAGATCTATCCGGACCGAAGCCGGAAATCGCATCGCTCCTCGACTCGACGCAGTTGACCTATGTCACCCGCACAGCACTGGATTATTCCGCACCCCGACTCGCGCGGCCCTATTTGAAAGACGGGGTCCGGTTCATCTTCACCCAGTCAGGACTCCGAGGAATTCCGTACTACCTGGCCCTTGATCCCCAGCAGGCTCACCCCGGCCTGCACATGTCGCTACACCGTACCTACCGCAGCTTTTCAGTGTCATATGGCGACACGGCGGGCAGATTCAGGGCCGATGACCTACCGCTCTCAGAACTCCCTGACGGCGCATCAAAGTTCGAAGACAAGGGCTGGAATGAGCTGGGAATTGCCGCCCTGGCGTCAGGCGCATTTCCCCTCTTTCTGAAGGCACGTCATGAACGTCGAAAGCCTGCCGATCTGGATTGGCGGTTCGTTCAGGGTGCACGCGGAGATTACGTAAAACTCAAGCCCGCATGGAAGCGCGAAATCGGCGGCCGAGTGCCGCCCCCGCCCGCCTACTATGCGGAATACGTGGTCGATGGCGGGGCAATGAACAATGAGCCCCTGGAGTTGGCAAGACAGGAACTGACCGGGCTGAAAGGCAACTTCGTTCCGCGCGGCGACGCCGCGCAAAGATGTGTGCTGGTGATTGACCCGTTTCCGGATGAACCCGCAACGGAATTCCCGCCCGATCATCCGAACGCTCGGGGCGACTTGATATCAATCGCCTCCGGGCTGCTGAGCGCCTACAAATACCAGGCGAGGTTCAATCCCACAGATCTCGCCAGAGGGCTGGATCCGGACGATTACAGCCGATTCGTGATCGCGCCCAGCCGCAAGCCGGATGTCGTGCCGCCAGACTGGAAAAGGCCTCCCGCTGAGATAGCAAGTGCCTCATTGGACGGCTTTGGCGGCTTCCTGGATGAAACCTACCGTCATCATGATTACCTGCTGGGCCGCCGAAACTGCCAGCAGTTTTTGCTCAAGCATTTTGGGGTCTGGAAAGACAATCCCGCCTTTGTGAAATCGGAATCCAACATAAACGCGCGCTTTTCAGGACGACTTCAAGATTCGCGCGAATTTGCGCTTATCCCATTGATTGGGCAGTTGGCGGAAACTCCTCCACTTCCGGCGTGGCCCACCAAGAAAGTGGACCTCGATGCCGTGGCCGATTCCGTCGTTCGGCGAGCAGCTCAACTTGCCAAAGAACTGGCAAAGCGCCAGGGCTTCAAGTGGAAAGTGCTGGTGCGACTGGCACTCCTGTTTGGACGCAATGACATCAAATCCGGCGTGATCAACATCTTGATGAAAAGCCTCGACAGCAACGATCTTCCCTATCTGGAGCCAAAACGTCCACGCGAAGAAGACGGTAATGGTGGGGCATGAGAAGGAATGGCCATGCACGCAACTTCCGGATGGTTGGTCGCAGGGGTCGCGCTGGTTGGCGTGACGATTGGATATATGAGCGGAGGATCGCAAACGCCGGTCGCGAGCGCGGCGATACCCGTGATCTTCGGGCTGGCGGCAACCGCAATCGCGGTGCTGCAGACAAAAGGAAGGCGCGTGGAGCAGACCCGCACCCGAAAGTTGCCGCCGCTCGTTCCCGATATCGCGTTGTACCGGCAGGAATTGAAACGCTCAGCCATGGCCGCCGCGGCAGGCGTCCAGCGAAATATCGGAATCTGCCTGGTCACCTTCTCTGTCGGCTTTCTCATTGGTGCACATTGCGGCGCGTATGTCCGTCTTCATGACGTGCTTCGACCACAACCAATGCCCTCTGATTTCGCGTGGAAAACCATCGAACGCCCTCCGAGCGTGGAAGCGGCATTGCAGTGGCTTGCCGTACAGCAACGCATGGAGCTCGCGGGCTACAGCGCCAATCAGGTGGGCGAGATGTATCAGATACAACTCACTGAATGGCGTATGCGGGCGGAACTTGGCACGCGGGCAATTGAACTTACCCAAACAACGTCAAAAGCTGCAAACGCGACTGGCGCGCCCGAGAAAGGCGCAATTGACACCTCCAAACTCTTAGAGAGCTTTAACCGGTGCCAAGAGATGAAGGGCAAGATATCGCCTAACTGCTTCAAATCCTTCGATTTGAATACGTGGAACTTCATGATCCCCAAGAACGAGGGCGGAGCTCCGTTCGCCCGAACGGATGTCACTCCACCCTTGGATCGAGCCCGCTCACCCTGGTCAATCACTATCAATCCGGTCCAGTGAGCTGGCTTGATCGGCGATGCCAATCTGTCAAACCGCCGACACCGCCCCCGCCTCGCCCCCACCCTGCAACAACGGCGGCGCCGTCACGATCGACGTCAACGCCGGTTCGGCCGGACGCAACGCCGCCAGATCCGGCCTTGGACGCCGCAGGACTTCCGTTCCCGCAAACGCCTGCTCCATCGCCTGCGCGGCGGCCAGCACTTCACGGTCTGCACGGAAACGCCCCACGATCTGCAGCCCGAACGGCATGCCCTGCGCATCGCGTCCGCACGGCAGCGTCAGCGCCGGGTGCGTGGTCAGCGTGACCACATAGGTCAGGGCCAGCCAACGGTAGTAGTTCTCCTGCGCGACGCCGTTGATCTTGTCCGCGTAAAGCTGCGTCCACGGAAACGGCGACACCGGTGTGGTGGGCGAAAGGATGAGGTCGTAATCGTCGTAGGCGCGCTGAAAGCGCTTGATCAGGCGCGTCTGCTCGGCCTGCGCCCACGCGCAGTCCTTCAGGCTCATCGCCGCGCCCATCTCGAAGTTGGCGCGGGTGTTGGGACCCAGGCTGGACGGGTCCTTCTCATAGGCGTCGCGCATGCCCGCCACGAAGGCTTCGGCGCGCAGCACGTCAAAGCAGCGATGGGCTTCACCCACGTCCAGGTCGATCGGATCGCAGGCGGCAAACAGATGCCGCATGGCGGCGATCTTTTCGCGGAAGGTGGCGCGGATGCTGTCGTCCACGTCGCATGCGCCGAAGTCTTCGGTGTAGGCCACGCGCAGCGAGCCCAGGTCCGCGACGCCGGGGTTCAGGAATTGCAGCGGGTCCAGCGGATAGCTGAGCGGATCGCCGGCGTGCATGCCCGCGGAGGCCGCCATCTGCAGGCAGGCGTCGGCCACCGTGCGGCCCATGGGACCGACCACGGAAATCGGCGTCCAGCCCAGCGGCTTGCGCACGCTGGGCACGACGCCCGGCGAAGGCCGGAATCCGACCACGCCGCACTTGGACGCGGGAATGCGCAGCGAGCCGCCGGTGTCCGAGCCCGTGCAGACCGGCAGCATGTCGGCGGCCAGCGCCGCGGCGGAACCGCCCGACGAGCCGCCCGCGTTCAGGTTCGGATTGAACGGATTGCCGGTCGCGCCCCACACCGTGTTGCGCGAGTTGGCGCCCGCGCCCATTTCGGGCACGTTGGTCTTGGCGGCGACGATGGCGCCGGCGCGGCGCAGGCGCGCCACCAGCTCGATGTCCTCATCCGGCACGTGGCCGCGATACAAGGGCGAGCCGTACGTGGTCAGCACACCGGCGGTGGGCTCCAGGTCCTTCACCCCCATCGGCAGGCCGTGCAACAGGCCCAGCGGCTCGCCCGCCATCACGGCGCGCTCGGCGGCGCGCGCTTCCGCCCTCGCCCGCTCATAGGCGGTGGCGGTGACGGCGTTGATGTACGGGTTCACGGCCTGAATGCGCGCGATGCAGGCCTCCAGCAGTTCCACCGGCGAAAGCTGGCGGGCGCCGATCATCCGCCGCAGTTCGACCGCCGTCAGGGATACCAGGGTGTCGTCCAATGCCATCGTCGTGTTCCCTCAGTCGATCTTGATGTTGGCCCGCTGCGCGACTTCGCGCATGACGGGCAGTTCCTGCTGGATCAGCGCTTCGCCCTCGGCGGCGCTGGCGTAGGCGGCTTCAAAGCCTTGCGCCTCCAGGCTCTTGACCACTTCGGGCGACTCGACGGTGGCCTTGAGCGCCTTCTCCAGCCGGGTCTTCACGTCGGCCGGCAGGCCACGCGGCGCGGCGACCATCAGCCACGTATCCATCGCGACCGAGGGATAGCCCTGTTCCGCGAACGTCGGCACGTCGGGCAGGAACGCGGAGCGCCTGGGCGCGGACACCGCCAGCACGCGCACCTTGCCCTGCTTGCTTTGCGGCAGCGCCGCGGCCACGGTGTCGACCGAGAACGGAATCTGGCCGCCGATCAGGTCCGTCATCGCGGGCGAACTGCCCTTGTACGGCACATGCGTCATCTTCAGCTTGGCGGCCGACGTGAAGGCCTCGCCCACGAAATGCGCTGTGGTGCCGGTGCCGAACGAGCCGTACGGCGGCTGGTCGTGGGCCGGATCCTTCACGTAGGCCACGAACTCCTTCAGGTCCTTGACCGGCACCTTGGGGTTCGCAAGCAGCGCCAGGCCCGTGCGGCCAACGATGCCGATGGGCTCGAAGCTCTTGACCGGGTCGTACGGCAGGTTGCTTTGAATGGCCGGGTTGACCGTGAACGTCGTGCCGGAACTGACCAGCAGCGTGTAGCCGTCCGGCGCGGCCTTCGCGACGAAGCTGGCGCCGATCACCGTGCCCGCGCCGGCGCGGTTTTCCACCACAATCGTGCGCCCCAGTTCCTGGCCCAGTTTCTGCGCCACCACGCGGCCCAGCACATCGGTGGCGCCACCCGGCGGAAAAGGCACAACCAGCGTTAGCGGACGGCTGGGATAGGCGTCCTGGGCCACCGCGGGCGCGACGGCGCCGACGGTGCTGGCAAAAGCGAGACTGACTGCAAGAAACGAGGTTTTCATGGCGGTGCTCGATGGGAGGTGGTGGAAAAGCGGCGCGTCTGTCGGCGCCTAGTTGCCGGCCGCGAGCGAACGCCCGCGGCTCAGGAATCGGTCATATTCTTCGTCAGGCACGAACAGCCCGCCGGTGGTCCAGGCCAGATGCGTCGCGCGCGGCAGATGCGCGTCAAGGCCATGCGCGCGCAGCCATGCGCGGCCGGCGTCGGTGCCGCACAGATGGCGCGGACCGCTGAAACCCGCGGCGGCGGACGGTTCGATGCGC
>NZ_DAMCTG010000002.1:158123-182113 GCF_032113835.1 Achromobacter sp.
GCCTTCGCTGTCCTTCAGGCGCGCCAGGTCGGCGTACAGCGTGTCGTCTTCAACGGTGTAGACGCCGCGCAGTTGCGCGCCCACCGCCGCATACGCCAGTTCGGACGCCGTCGGCACCGCCAGCCCGTCGGCGTCGGTCACGTTGGTCAGGCCGACGTCGTACACCGATGCAGACGCCGGCGCTCCCGGCAGCTCGCCCTGGCCCGCCATCATGCGCACCAGGAAGCACGGCGACTGCACCGGCTCGGCGAAGAAGCAATGCACGTGGGGGCCAAACAGTTGCGTCAGGCCGAAGGCGATGCCGCCCGGCGCCCCGCCCACACCGCAAGGCAGGTAGACGAAGAGCGGATGCTCGGCGTCGACCCGCACGCCCGCTTCGATCAATTGGATGCGCAGGTGCAGCGCGGCGGCGGCGTAGCCCAGGAACAGGGACGCCGACCGCTCGTCGTCAACGAAATAGCCAAAGGGATCGGCCTCGACCTGCGCACGGCCCGCAGCCACGGCCTTTTCATAATCGCCCGCGTGCTCGACGACCTCGACGCCACGCGACCGCAGGCGCGCCTTCTTCCATTCCTTGGCATCGGCCGACATGTGCACGGCCGACCGGAACCCCAGCGCCGACGCAATCACGCCGATGGACAGACCCAGGTTGCCCGTGGAACCCACGGCGACCTGATAGCGGCCAAACACGGCGCGGGCCTCGGGGCTGGCAAGTTTGCGGTAATCGTCGCCCGGGAGCAGCAACCCTTCGCGCAGCGCCAGCGATTCGGCGAATTCCAGCACTTCGTGAATGCCGCCGCGCGCCTTGATCGAACCGGCCACCGGCAAGGCGTGGTCCGCCTTGATCCACAACCGGCCAGCGTCCGGCGGCAGGCCGATCGCGACCTGCATGGCGGCGGCGGGGAGCAGTGGCGACTCGATCACCCCGCCCGTCTCGGCCAACTCCGGAAACAGCTCGGCCAGCAGCGGCGCAAATCGTGTGAAGCGTTCCTGCGCCGACAGCACCTGATCCATCAGGAAGTGCGCGCCCGGTCCAGTGGCGGGCGCGGGCATGTCCGGGCCGGTCCACAGCACCGGCTTGGCCTGCCGCAGGGAATCCAGAACGGGAAATCGGGAGGAAGCGTCGGTTTGAAACATGGCTGTGGTACCGAATGAGAAGCGCAAATAATGCCCACATCCTAGAGGCGGCCAACGCTTTGCAGCAATATCAATGGTTAGAATTCTTCTTTGCGTTTTCCGCAAACCTTGGAGCTGGCCATGAACCCTCGCGTCCTGCAGGAGATTTCCCTGCGATATTTCCTGGAAGTCGTGCGCACCGGCTCGGTCAGCGAAGCTGCGGGGCGGCTTGATGTGGCCCCCTCGGCCGTCAGCCGCCAGATCGCCCGCATCGAACGCGAATTGGGCACCTTGCTGTTCGAGCGCCGCGCGCGCGGCATGGTCCCGAACGCCGCCGGCGAACTCCTGGCCGCGCACGCCAAGCGCATGCAGCAGGACGTGGAACGGGTGGCGGGCGACATCCTGGCGCTGCGCGGCCTGCGCCAGGGGCATGTGCGCATCGTCAGCACCGAGGGCTATGCGTCGGAGTTCGTGCCGGCGGCCATCGCGGCTTTCCGGCAGCACTACGCGGGCATCCGGTTCTCGCTGGACGTCTGCTCGCAGCAGGAGATCCCCCAGCGCATCCGGGACGGCTCGGCGGATATCGGCATCACCCTCAGCCTCACGTCGCAGCGCGACATCCGGGTGGAAGCGCGCGTGCCGGCGCCGGTGCGCGCCATCCTGGCGGCAGACCATCCGCTGGCCGACCGGCGCGAGATGGCGCTGGCGCAGCTGATCGCCTACCCACTGGCCCTGCCCAGCCCCGACTCCACGCTGCGTCAGCTGATCGACATCAGTTGCAGCCGCCAGCAGCTGCATTGCGAGGCGGCGTTCACCAGCCGCAGCATCGACGCGCTGGTCGGTTTTGCCAGCGCGGGCGGCGGCGTGGCCTTCTGTGGCGAACTGGCCATCCGCAACCGCCTGCAATGGGGAAGAATCGTCGCCGTGCCGCTACGCGACCGCGAAATGAACGAACGCCACTTCGAGGTGCAGACGCTGGCCGGACGCATCATGCCCGAGGCCGCCAAGGCGTTCATCGCCAGCATCGCGGAGGCCGCGCGCGCGGCCTCCGGCCCGGTCGGCCCCGCATAAGGACCGCGCGGCGTCACCGATCAATACTGATAGCGCATCGTCAGCATCGCGCTGCGACCCGCGGCCCACGCGCCCTGGCTGTAGAAGCCGATCTGGCTGTAGTACTTGCGGTCGAATACGTTGTTGACGTTCAACTGCGCCGACAGGCTGCGGTTGAAGCGGTAGCGCGCCATCAAATTGGTGATGGCGTAGCTGCCCTGGCTGACGCGTTCGTCGCCGTTGGGGCCGCTGGCGATGGTGTAGACGTGGCTTTGCCAGTTCACGCCGCCGCCCACGGTCAAGCGGTTCCAGTCGCCCGGCAACTGATACGTCGTGAAGACGCGCACCAGGCTGCGCGGCTGGTCGGTCTGGATCGCGTTGCCCTCGCCGTCGCTGGCAGTCCAATGCGACCATCCGGCCGCCACGTTCCAGCCCGGCGTGACTTCACCCGACATTTCCAGGTCGAAGCCGCGGCTGCGCGTTCCCTGGGCGGCCCGGTACGCCTCGTTGGTCGTGCCCGGCACCATATACCCCGGGTCGACCTGCGCCACGTTGTCCTGGTCGATCTGGAAGATGGCGGCGCTGGCGTTCAGGCGACCCTCCAGCCACTCGCCCTTGATCCCGGCCTCGTACGACTTGCCTTCCAGCGGATCCAGCCAATCGCCGTTGCGGTCCTGATAGGTCTGCGGATTGAAGATGCCGGTGTAGCTGACGTACGCGGTGTAGTTGTCGTTGATGTCGTACAGCAGGCCGGCGTACGGCGTGAAGGCGTTCTTGTCGAACTCCGTGCGGCCTTCTCCGCCGAAGCCGACCGAGTTGGTCTTCCAGGTGCTGTAGCGCCCGCCCACGATGAGCTTGAGCGGATCGGCCAGGTTCAGGCGCAGCGCGCCGTACCAGCCGGTCTGCGTGGTGGTGTAGCGGTTGGCGATGATGGAATCGTTCCAGTCGGGTTCGGGATACGAGCCGTTCCAGTCCAGGAAGTTGCCCACGTCGGCCGCATTGATGGCGGACCGGTAGTTGAAGTCGCCCTTCTGCCGGTTGAAGCTGGCGCCCACCACGGCTTCGTGGCGGCGGCCGAACAGCGTGAACGGGCCGTTGGCCTTCAGGTCCAGCGCGTTCTGCGTGCGGTCGCCCAGATACCAGGCGGGCGACGCGCCCATGCCCAGACCGGTCTCCCGATCCGGCCAGCCGTACAGGTACAGCAGCTTGCCGTCCATTTCGTTCTTGGAGTACGAGCCCACCGCCTGCACGCGCCAGTCGTTCTCGAAGCGATGCTCCAGGCTGGCGAAGGCGCCTTGCGTGGTGCTGCCCCACGAGGTCCACCGGGCGCCGGTGTTCAGCGAACGGCGCCAGTCGGTGCGGCCGCCGTCGGCGTACCAGAGCGGAAAGCCGCCCCAACTGCTGCCCTGCGGCTCGTTGTCCTGATAGTTGTAGCCCACGCTGAGTGTGGTGCGCGAGGTCAGATCGGCGTCCACCACGCCGTAAAAGACCTTCTTCTTGTTCTGGTAGTAGTCCAGGAACGAATGGTTGTCCTGGTAGGCGGACACGATGCGGCCGCGCACGGTGCCTTCGGCGTTGAGCGGCGTGGACAGGTCGGCCGTCACGCGATAGGTGTCCCAGTTGCCCACGCCCGCGCTCAGGTCCGCCTTGAACTCGCGGCTGTCGGCGTGCTTGCGCACCAGGTTGATGGAGGCCGACGGATTGCCCGCGCCCGTCATCAGGCCCGTCGCGCCGCGCACGACTTCCACGCGGTCGTAGATGATGGGGTCGACCGACGACTCGCCCGCCGCGTAGCCCACGTCAAAAGACGTCGGCACGCCGTCGTACATGTAATTGGTGATGCTGAAGCCGCGCGAATTGAACGTGTAGCGCTCGCTGTCGAAGTTCTGCACCGAAATGCCGGGCGTGCTGCCCATGACGTCGGCCAGCGACCGCATGTCCTCGTCGTCCATGCGCTGGCGCGTCATGACGGTGACCGACTGCGGCGTCTCCCGCAGCGACAGCGACAGCCCGGTGCTGGCCGCCGTGGAGCGCGGCGTGTAGGAGCCCGTCCCCTCGGTGGTGTTCGGATTGGCGTTGTCGCCCACCACTTGCACCGAAGGCAGCGTCGACACGTTGGCATCCTGTGCGGCAACGGCACCCGAGGCCAACGCCAGGAAAACCGCCGCCGACGTGCGGCGCAGCACGAAACGAGGGTGAACGATGTGGCCGCGTCCGGCGCGTCTTTCTGCTTGCATGGGGCTTCCTACCGAGTGAGTCAAAAGGGTGACAAATCGGCAGGAAGTTTAAATGCCAATCCTTCTCATTTCCATCTACTGTTGTTTTTTCCCATTGTCCGCGTCAACCCGAGGCCTTGCCCGGCCGCTGCACCGCGCGCACCTTGCCGCTCTCGCCGCCGCCGCAATAGAACCGGGCGCCGCCATCGGATTCCAGGCCCGACACGCCAATGCCCGCCGGCATCTCTACCGCCTCCAGCACCTCGCCGGTGCGCGGTTCAAGACGGCGCAATTCGCTTTCTTCGGCTTCCCACGTGCCGTGCCACAGCTCGCCGTCCACCCACGTCACGCCCGTCACGTAGCGGTTGGAGTCGATGGTGCGCAGCACTTTGCCGGTCCCGGGGTCGACCTGGTGGATCTTGCGGTCGCGGTAGGCGCCGACCCACAGGCTGCCTTCTGCCCAGGCGAGACCGGATACGCCCTCGCCGCCCGGCGCCGGAATGCTGGACAGCACCTTGCCGCTTTGCGGCTCGACCTTCTGAATTTGTCCATCGGCGATCTGATAGAGGTGCGTGCCGTCAAAGGCGGTGCCCGCATTTGCCGTGATGTTGAGCGAGCGGGATGTCTGCCCGGTGGCGGGGTCCAGGGCGACGAGGCTGTCGCCCGTGGCGAACCACACCTGCTTGCCGTCATACGTCAGCCCATGAACGGCCTCGACGCCCGGGAACGGGCCGTATTCGCGAAGGATTTCGGCTTGTGATCGTTTCATGTTGGCCTCCTGTTGTAGGGATGCGTCCATGCTACTGGCCCGGCAGAATCACCGGGAGTAACAAGCTTGTCGTGAATCCGGGCACAGGCGGCAGCATCCAGCGCCGCCCGCGTCCCTGGCCAAAGGCCTGCACCTTGCCGGCCTCGGCCAGTGCTTCGAGCGCGCGCTGCACGGTGCGCTGGCTGGACCCCAGCACGAGCGCCAGCGCCGAACTCGACCAGCCTTCGCCGTCGGCCAGAAACGCCAGCAGCGCGCCCTGATCGGGGTCCGCTTCATCGCCGGCGGGCGCGAGCACCGTGACGCCGCAGGCGCCGGCCGGCGTCAGCGTATAGCCGTGCCGGGTGGCGTGGATGCCGGCCAACGGGCGGATCGCGGTGCGCAGGCGGCCCATCTCGACGCGCAAGCGCGCACGGTGCGTCTCGTCAAAGTCGCGCGTGCGAAACGCCTGGGCGATCAGCGCATCGCGCGTCACGTCCTGCGGCCAGGCCTGGGCCAGCACCCGCACCAACGCAAACAGCACGGGACGGCCGGCCAGCGCGACCGTCGTTCGCGTATCGCGCACGGCGTACCGGCAGGCGTCCACGACCAGCGTGCCGGACGCCAGCAAGGCCTCAACCTCGTCCAGCGACAAGACGCATTCGCCGTCGTGTCCGATGCGGCGGGCAGCCGGCGCGTCCAACGTCCGCGCCGCGTGCTCCACTTCCGCCATCAGCGACGAGATTCCCGCCCGCTCGGCGCACTGCCGCGCGCGCGTCAGCGCTGTCCGGGCGGCCGCTGCCTGCTGGCGGCGTAGTGCGATGCCCGCAACGATCAGGTCCTGAATCGCCCGGGACCCCCAAGGCAGTCCCGCGGGGTCCACACCGGCAAGCGTGCGCTCCGCGTCTTCCAGCCGCCCCAGCAGCAACTGGCGGCGCGCCGTCAGATGGCCGGCATGCGCCGCGTTGACGACGTCGCCATGCGCCTGCAGCGTGGCGCGCGCCGTATGCAGCGCTTTGTCCGGATGTCCCAGATCTCGCGACGCCAGCGCAATCTCGGCCTCGGCGACGACGCAGCGGGCCCGGGCCACCGCCTGCCGGGGACCAAATGCGCGCGCGGCGCTTCGCAGCAGCGTCCTGGCGCGCGACAGATCGCCCAGTTGCGCAAAGGCGATGCCGCGCAAGGCCAGCGCGGGCGCGTCGCTGCGCAGCGCCACCTGATTCAGCGCGCCCAGCGGGTCGCCCGCCGCCAGCGCGCGCGCCGCGGTTTCAATCAGAAAGTCCATGGAAAGTGCGTCAATGCCTGCCCCGCTTGTTCTGACCAGGGAACAAATCTACACCGCGCGGCGTGCGGATTGCAGGGCTATTGCGCGGACGACACTGGCAGGGATGCACCTGGCGTCACGCTGGGCGCGATCAGGAGCGGATACGGGTTGAGCGCGCCGCCCCCCGCATAAATGCCGTAGTGCAGATGGGGCGGCGTGCCTTTTGCGTTGCCGGTATTGCCGACGAAGCCCAGTACGTCGCCCGGCGCGACCAGTTGGCCACGGCGGATATCCGCGTAGCCGTCCAGGTGCGCGTAATAGTGCATCTGCCGGCCTGGTCCCATCACCCAGACGACCTGCCCGCCCAGGGTGTTTTCGCCAATCCGAGTGACCACGCCTTCGGTCGCCGCCAGCACCGGCGTGCCGCGCTTGGCGAAGATGTCGATGCCCTGGTGCGTGCGTCCGCCCGACCGCGCCGCGCCCCAGGTGTCGGCCAGCCGCCGCGGCGCCACGCCCTGAACCGGCACGGGCAGGGACACGGGCGCGTCCTGCCAGGACAACCGCGCCATGTGCCAGGGCGCACGCGCCGCTTCGGGCAGACGCGGCCAAGCCCAGACAGCCAGGGCGGCCAGCGCGGCAAGGATGAGAAGTCGTCGGGCAAATCGCCAGGGGGTGCGGGCATCCATGGAACGTTCGACGGCGATGCGGGGCCGGGGTTCCTGCTCGCCTGGCGGGGACACAGTATTACAGCGCCCCTCATGCGGCCCCGTTTTGTGGCGCTCACTGCCGCTCGAGCCGCCCGGACAGGCCCTTCCGGGCCGTCGCAGCGTGTAAACTCCCCCCTTTTTGACTCTGGTGGTATGTTGCAAGCCCCCCAGCGCACAGGTTTAAGCGGCCCGACGCTCATTCGCTTGCTGACTCGCCTGACGGACGCGGATGTCCAGCAGTCCAGGCAGTCGCTATCCGACCATCTGAGCCAATGGCTTGGCTGGACGGACGCGATCGCCCTTTCGGCGGCGTTGAACACAAGCCCGCCGGTCATTGCGCCCGGCGCCCGCCTGTTCAGCAGCGCCGAAGAACGCGAATGCGTACGCGTGCGCACCACCCTGGCGGACGCCATCGCCAGCGACACGGCGGCCACGGCCGCCAAGCGGGTCGCCCCGGTGCCGGCGCCAGCCAAGAAGCTGGCTGCCGTCCTGGCCGAGGACCAGTTCGATTATTCGAGTTTTCGCCAGCGGTATCTGTCGTTGCAACACACGATGGAGACCAGCATCGGCAATCTGCGCAGCCGGCTGCGCGGGATGGTCGCGGCGCGCAACGGCGAATGGACGCGCCTGGCCGTGGTGGACGCGATCATGGACCGCGCGCTGCTGCCCAAGGAGCGGGCCCTGCTCGGCGCGATTCCGAAGCTGCTCCAGACGCACTTCGACCGGTTGCGCAAGGCCGAGGAAGCGGCGCTGGCTGCCGCCGAAGCCGAAGCTGCGGCCGAAGCTGCGGCCGACGCGCAGGCCTTGGCTGACGCCGACGCGCCGGCGGATGCCGCCGCAGAGGCGGACGGCAACGTAAAGGCCGACGGTGATGCAGAGGCCGCAGCGGTTGACCCCGCACCGGCCAACGCGGCGGCGCCCGTCCAGGCGATCACCGCGGGCGCCTGGCTGGACACGTTCCGCGCCGACATGCGCGCCGTGCTGCTGGCCGAATTGGATGTTCGTTTACAACCGGTCGAAGGGCTGCTCGCCGCCCTTCGCACCAGCTAATTAGGACACTATGTCCAAGAATCTGATCAATATCGTGGTTTTCCTGGCCGGACTGGCCGTTGTGGGCTGGATCGGCGCGGGTTACGCGGGTACGAACCCGCTGGCCCTGGCCGTGACGCTGCTGATCGGCGTCTGTTATCTGGCGGGCGCGCTCGAGCTGCTGCGCTACCAGCAGGCAACGACCGCCCTCACGCGCGCGGTGTCGGACCTGAAGGAAGCCCCTGGCAGCCTGGGCGCCTGGCTGGACAAGGTGCCGGCCGGCCTGCGCAACGCCGCGCGGCTGCGCATCGAAGGCGAGCGCGTAGGGTTGCCCGGTCCGTCGCTGGCGCCCTACCTCGTCGGCCTGCTGGTTCTGCTGGGCATGCTGGGCACGTTCCTCGGCATGGTCGTGACGCTGCGCGGCACCGGGCTCGCCCTTGAAAGCTCGACCGATCTGGCCGCGATCCGCGCGTCGCTGGCCGCACCCGTCAAGGGCCTGGGCTTTGCGTTTGGCACTTCGATCGCCGGCGTGGCCGCGTCCGCCATGCTGGGCCTTCTGGCCGCGCTGTGCCGCCGCGACCGCGTCCACGCTGCGCAACTGCTGGACACCCAGGCCGCGACCACGCTGCGCGTATATTCGCAAAGCTACCAGCGCGAAGAATCCTTCAAGCTGCTCCAGCGCCAGGCCGAGGTCATGCAACGCCAGGCCGAAGCGATGCCCGCCATCGTCGGCCAGCTGGAATCCATGATGAAGAGCATGGAGCAGCAGAACCAGGCGCTGAACGAGCGCCAGATCGCCAGCCAGACCGCATTCCAGGGCAAGGCCGAAGCCGCCTACGCCCGCCTCGCTTCCGTGATGGAACAGTCCATGAAGGACAGCGTGGCGCAAAGCGCGCGTTCCGCCGGCGAGGCTCTGCAGCCCGTCGTGCAGGCCACCATGGACAGCCTGTCCCGCGAAACCGCAACGCTGCAGGACACGGTCTCGCAGGCCGTGCGCCAGCAACTCGAAGGCCTGACCGCCGGCCTGCAAGCCGCGACGACCGACGTTGCCGGCATCTGGAGCCAGGCGGTGGCCGGCCAGCAGCGCGCCAGCGAGGCCATGGCCAAAGACCTGCGCGCGTCGCTCGACCGCTTCGCGCAGACCTTCGAACAACGCTCGGCCAATCTGCTGGACAGCGTGTCGACGCGCCTGGAGGCGTCGTCCGGCAACATGTCGCAAGCCTGGACCGATGCGCTGTCGCGCCAGCAGCAAGCCGGTGAGAAGCTGGCGGGCGACAACCTGCAGGCCCTCACCGCCGCGGCAGCCAGCTTCGAACAGCATTCCGCGTCGCTGCTGCGCACCCTGAACGCCTCGCACGCCGCGCTGCAGACCGACCTTGCCTCGCGCGATCAGCAGCGCCTGGCCGCCTGGACCGAAACGCTGGGCGCGATGGGCGCCACCCTGCGCCAGGAATGGGAACAGTCCGGCGCGCAGGCCGCTGCCCGCCAGCAGGAAATGAACGACACCTTGGCGCAGACCGTGCGCGACGTCGCCGAGCAGGCTGCGGCGCAAGCTGCCCTGATGGAAGGCGTGTCGGCCCGCATGGAAGCCGCCGCCACCGGCGTGTCGGACCAATGGACCCGCGCCCTCGCCCGCCAGGAAGAATCCAGCGGCAAGCTGGCCGCCGGCAACCAGGCCGCGCTCGAAGCAGCCACGGCGGCCTTCGAACAGCACGCCGCCTCGCTGCTGCGCACGCTGGACCAATCGCACACCGAACTGCAGGCCGCCTTGGCCGCGCGCGACGAAGACCGCCTTGCCGCCTGGAGCAACACGCTGGGCGCCATGACCGCCAAGCTGGGCCAGGAATGGGAACAGGCCGGCGCCAACACCGTGGCCCGCCAGCAGGAAATCAACGACGCGCTGGCCCAGACCGCCCTCGGCATCGCCGGCCAGACCGAGGCGCAGGCCCGCTTGCTGCAGGACGTGTCCTCGCGCCTGGAAACCGCGGCGGGCAGCGTCACGCAAGCCTGGAGCGACGCGCAAACGCGTCAGGAAGACCTGGGCAAGCAACTTGCAGCCGACAACCAGCGCGCGCTGGAAACGGCTGCGGCCACCTTTGGCCAGCATGCCGACGCCCTGCTGCGCACGCTGGACCAGTCGCACGCCGACCTGCAAACCGCGCTGGCCTCGCGCGACGAGGAACGCCTGGCCGCCTGGACCGGCTCGCTGACGGCAATGTCCGCCAAGCTGGGCGAGGAATGGGAACAGGCCGGCACCCAAGCCGCCCTGCGCCAGCTCGAAATCAGCGACGCGCTCACCCAGACCGCCCGCGACATCACTGCCCAGACGCAGCAGCAGGCCGCCCTGCTGGAAAACGTGTCCACGCGCCTGGAAACGGCAGCGGGCGGCGTCACGCAGGCCTGGCTGGACGCGCAGACGCGCCAGGAAGCCGTCGGCCAGCAACTGGCCAGCGACAACCGCGACGCCTTGCAAGCCGCGTCCGCCGCCTTCGGCACGCACTCGGCCGAGCTGCTGCAGACGCTGGAACAATCGCACACCGCCCTGCAGACGGCGCTGGCGGCCAACGACGAGGAACGTCTCGCCGCCTGGACCGGCAAGCTGGCCGCCATGGCCGACGCGCTGCGCACCGAATGGCAGCAGGCAGGCGCACAGGCCGCCGGTTTGCAGCAAGAGATCTGCGACACCCTGAGCCTGACCGCGCAGGACATCACCGCGCAGACGCAGGCCCATGCCAGCGAGACCATCGCCGAGATCGGCCGTCTGGTTCAAGCGGCTTCCGAAGCGCCGCGCGCCGCCGCCGAGGTCATCGGCGAACTGCGCCAGAAGCTCTCGGACAGCATGGTCCGCGACAACGACATGCTGCAGGAACGCAACCGCCTGCTCGAAACGCTCAGCACGCTGCTGGACGCCGTCAACCACACCGCCGCCGAGCAGCGCACGGCCGTGGACGCGCTGGTCGCGTCGTCGGCCGACATGCTGGAACGCGTCGGCGCGCAGTTCACCGCGCAGGTCGAATCCGAAACCGGCAAGCTGTCCGACGTGGCGTCGCTGGTCACCAGCAGCGCCGTCGAAGTCGCCAGCCTGGGCGAATCCTTCGGCGCGGCAGTGCAGGCCTTCGGCGAATCGAACGATAAGCTCACCGCGCATCTGCAACGCATCGAAGCCGCGCTGGACAGGTCCATCGCGCGCGGCGACGAGCAGCTTTCCTACTACGTGGCGCAGGCCCGTGAGGTCGTCGACCTGAGCCTGATGTCGCAGAAGCAGATCATCGAGAACCTGCAGCAGCTGGCCACCCAGCGCGCCACCACCGGAGCGGAAACGGCATGAGCGAGGATATCGACGGCGGCGTGGAGGCAACGGCGCCCGCCTGGGCCGTCTTCGGCGACCTGATGTCCGTGCTGCTGGGCGCCTTCGTCCTCATCCTGGTCAGCGTCGTCGCGGTGCAGTTGCAACTGTCGACGCGCCTTGAAGAAGAGGTCAAGCAGCGCCAGGAAGAAACGCAGCGCCGCGAGACGCTGGAGCAGGCGCTGGCCGGCCCCCTGGCCGCTGGCCGGGTGACGCTCATCAACGGCCGCATCGGCATCAGCGGCAGCGTGCTGTTCGCCCTGAACTCCGACCAGCTCCAGCCCGAGGGCCGCGAGATCCTGAAAAGCCTGATCGAACCGCTGTCCGCCTACCTGAAGACCCACAACGAAATCCTGATGGTCAGCGGGTTCACCGACGACCAGCAGGTGCGTGAAGGCAACCGCCGCTTCGCGGACAACTGGGACCTTTCCGCCCAGCGCGCGCTGACCGTGACGCGCGCCCTGATCGACGAAGGCGTGCCGTCGTCAACGGTGTTTGCGGCGGCCTTTGGCGCCGAACAGCCCGTGGCGTCGAACGCCGACGAGGAAGGCCGCGCCAAGAACCGCCGCGTGGAAATCACGCCCATCCCCAAACCGTCCAACGACGCGGGTAAGCCCGGTGAGCAGTGACGGCAGCCGCGCTGAAAGCCTGAACGCGCGCGCGGTGCTGGACGCCTGGCGCGCCAGCGGCGCGGATCGCGTCAACCCCGTGCGCTTTCACCTGATCGACGCGCTGGACCGCCGCGCCGCCGCCTACGACGGCGCGGCGCGTCAGCGTCTGGACGAGCGGCTTGCGGGCCTGATCGCGGCGTATGAGGGAGAATTGATGGATGCGGGGGATGCAGGGTCTGAGGCTGATGCGGATTCCGCGCAGGACGCCGTGACCGCCGGCCCGCTTGCCGAGCTGATCGCTTATCTTGGCAATCCCACGGGCAATTCGCAGACCGCCGGCAGCACTGCCGAAAACAGCCTGCCCGGCGACACCGCCCACGATTCCCACGACCCGCTAGGCCTGCGCGCCGCCTACCCCGAACTGCCGCTGCTGGACGAATTCCGTGCGCTCTGGTCGCGCTTCAGCGCCGACCGCCAGGTCCGCCAATCGCAGGAACGGGTCCACAAGAACGCCGGCCCGCTCAACTCGAACCAGCTCGTGCACCGCGCGCTGACCCTGATGCGCGAAATGTCGCCCGGATACCTGCAGCAGTTCCTGTCCTACACCGACGCGCTGATGTGGATGGAACAGATGACCGCCGCGGCCGCCCCCGCGCCCAAGGAAGCGCCGCGCGCCGGCGCCGCGAAGAAGTCGACGCGCAGCAAGCCCCGCAAGGAAGCCAAGGAAAGCAAGGAATCCGCCTGAGGGCGATTTGCGCGCGGCCTCGCGCCGCAGTACGATACGTTCCATATACAAAACATATACGGAACATCCACTATGGGTATCGTCAAGATTTCCGAGCAGATGCATGAGAACCTGCGCGTCGCCAGCGGCGCTCTCAGCCGCTCGATCAATTCCCAGGCCGAACACTGGATGCGCATCGGCATGCTCTCCGAGCTGTATCCCGAACTGCGCCACGCCGACATTTGCCAACTCCTGATCCGCATCGACCAGGCAGAAGGCTTCACCATCGCGTCCCTCTCGCAAGGGTTGCCGCAACCCTTACAGCAGGAGGCCGCGTAAATGGCCAAGAAGGTTTCCATCAAATCGGCCGCCGACATCGAAATGGCCCGCAAGGCCGGCGCCATGGCGGCCGAAGTGCTGCACATGATCGGCGAACACGTCCGCCCCGGCGTCACCACCGATGAGCTCGACCGCGTCTGTCACGACTACATCGTCAACGTGCTCAAGGCCACGCCCGCCAACGTCGGCTACCACGGCTTTCCCAAGACCATCTGCGCGTCGGTCAACCACGTCATCTGCCACGGCATCCCGTCGGCCAAGGTCCTGAAGAACGGCGACATCCTGAACATCGACGTGGCCGTCATCAAGGATGGCTGGTTCGGCGACACCAGCCGCATGTATTACGTTGGCCAACCCAGCCCGCTGGCGCGCCGCCTGGTCAACACCACGTACGAAGCCATGCGCGCCGGCATCATGGCCGTCAAGCCGGGGGCCACGCTCGGCGACATCGGCCACGCCATCCAGACCGTTGCGCACCGCGAGCACTTCAGCATCGTGCGCGAATACTGCGGCCACGGCATCGGCCAGATCTATCACGACGACCCGCAGGTGCTGCACTACGGCCGTCCCGGCGAAGGCATGGTCCTGCAGCCCGGCATGATGTTCACGATCGAGCCCATGATCAACGCCGGCAAGCCGCAGACCAAGCAGCTTCCCGACGGGTGGACGGTCGTCACCAAGGACCGCTCGCTCTCCGCGCAGTGGGAGCACATGGTCGTCGTCACCGAAACCGGCTACGACGTGCTGACCACCTGGCCCGACGGCTTCGGCGACTACCCGCCGATTCCCTGACGGGGACGCGTCCGAGCAAGGACCGGAGTGCAGGACCGCAAGGGTACGATCATGATCGTGCCCTTGCCGTTTCTGCGGCGCCCGCCCTTTCGTCCATGCCCGCCCTGCCCTCCGCTTTTCGCCGCCTTGCGGCGTCGAACCTTGCCGCGCAGTTCTCCGAGCAGATCGCGCTCGCCGCCGCGCCGCTGTATGCCGTGCTTGCCTTGGGCGCCACCGCCGCGCAGACCGGCTACCTGCAGACCGCGCAGACGCTGCCGTTCCTTTTGTTGTCCCTACCTGCCGGCGTCCTGGCCGACCGGATGTCGCGCCGCTCGCTGATGACCGCCGCCGAAACCGTGCGGGCGGCAAGCCTGATCGCGCTGCTGGCGCTGTTGTGGATGGACGGCCTCAGCCTGCAATGGCTGGCGGCGCTGGGTTTTGTCGGCGCGGTGGGCACCGTCGCCTACAACGTCGCGGCGCCTGCGTTGGTGCCCAAGCTGGTTCCGCCTGCCGAACTGTCCAACGCCAACCGCTGGCTGGAGCTGGCTCGCAGCGCCGCATTTTCCGCCGGCCCTGCAGCGGGCGGCGCGCTCGTCGGGTGGATGGGCGCATCCGCCGCCTATGTGCTCGCAACCACGTTGTCGCTGTTGGCCGCCGTATTCCTGGCCGGCCTGCCGCAAGACGCGCCCAAGACTGCACAACGCCGCCATCCGCTCACCGAACTGCGCGAAGGCGCGGCCTTCGTCGCCACGCATTCCCTGCTGCGCCCGGTCCTCTTGACCGCCCTGTTCTTCAACACCGCCTGGTTCGTCCTGCTGGCGATCTACGTCGCCTACGCGGTCGATCGCCTCGGCCTGTCCGCCGCGGGGGTGGGTTTTACGCTAGGTATCTACGGCGCGGGCATGCTGGCCGGCGCGTTGGCCGCCCCCTGGCTCGCCCGCCGCCTGCCGTTCGGCGCGATGATCGGCGCGGGTCCGCTGTCCGCCTTGCTGGCCAGCTTC
This sequence comes from Achromobacter sp., assembly GCF_032113835.1. Lineage (GTDB taxonomy): Bacteria > Pseudomonadota > Gammaproteobacteria > Burkholderiales > Burkholderiaceae_B > Achromobacter. The sequence continues at coordinate 173,043 of NZ_DAMCTG010000002.1, forward strand.
ATCCTGCTGTCGACGCTGGTCTTTCCATCAGGTGCGTGGGCGGCGGTGGGCTTCTTTTTCTTCGGCGCCGGGCCGATTCTGTGGACCATCACGACCACCACGCTGCGCCAATCGGTCACACCCAACGCACTGCTGGGCCGGGTGTCGTCCGTCATCGTGACGGCCAATTTCGGCGCGCGGCCGATCGGCGCGTTGATCGGTGCAACGTTGGCGGCTCGGTTTGGCGTGGAGGCGTGTCTCTGGGTATCGACCGTGGGGTTCTTCATCCAGTTTGCCGTGCTGTTCACGTCGCCGGTGCTGCGGCTGCAACGGCAACCGGAGGCGGTGGTGTCTTGAGCAGGACTAGGCCAATTCCCGCAGCGCCGCAGTCATCAACGGTTTCCACGAATCAATATGCCGGGTGATCAACGCCGCGACGGCTTCGGTTTGCCGAGTGGCCGCAAGCTCGATCATTTCATAATGCTCGGAAACGGACGCACGCTGACGCTCCAAACCTTCGGGCGAACTGATGCCGTACAGCCGCATGTCGGCTCGCAACCCCATGATCGTTCGCGTCAGCAGCGGGTTGTCGGCACGAGATACCAACGCCTCATGAAACCGCCGGTCCGTTTCGATGTAGTCCGTCACATTGCCTGACTTCACCGCGCCAGCGACGTCGTCGGCCAGCAGGACGAGAGGCTCTGCATCGGTCAGTCCTTGCCGGGCGATGGCGGCGCACTGCGGGTCAGCCAGGACGTATCCGTTTCAAGGTTGGTGGCCGATCAGGCAATCCATCTGCAATACACGCCCAAATCAAACCGTCATGGCGTGTATGTGTTCATGCTGGACGGAGAGGCCCGTGTCGACGACATCACGTTGGCACGCCGGGATAGCCGAGGCGCCTGGGGAGACAGCCCCATCACGATCCAGACGGATGGTGAAGGCGCCGATCTCCTCATTATTGAAACCATCCAGTAGCGCCATATCGGATCAACCTGCGTTGCGCGCGGCGCCGGATACGCCTGCGCCATTCGCCGCGCGGTTTCTGATATGTCGAGGAGAATGTCATGCCAGTGATTCAGTTGTATTACGCAAAGGGAATGCTCGACCCCGCCAGCAAGAACCAAATGGGCAAACGGCTGACGGAAGTGCTGTTGACGATGGAAGGCGGCGCCCGCACCCCAGGCGGCCAGGCCTTCGCTTCCGTGCTGTTCACCGAAGTGCCCGCCGAAGACTGGTGGGTTGGCGGTAAGATCGACGACAAGCCCGTCCGCACCCACGGACGCCTGCTTGCCCGCGTCAGCATTCCTGAAGGCTACATGAGCCAGCAGCACAAGTCCGAAGTCCACGCATCGGTGCACGCAGCCATGATGGAAAGCCTGGGCGCCACGCGCGAAGATGGCGGCGGCGCATTGGTCATCATCGAGGAAATCACGGAAGGCAACTGGGGCGCGGGCGGACACACCATCAGCCTCGCCGCCATTGCCAACACCGTCGGGCTCGCCAAGGACGGAGAGCGTTTCAAGTGGGTCGAGGCCTATTTCCAGGCCAAGGCCCGGCAATATGCAGCGTCGCATTATCCGCCCGGCACCGGCGGCCTGCTGCCAGCAATGTCCACCTCGCCCGCGACGCAGGGACAATGACGATGGCCTTCGAGTTCAGCCCGCCGCTGCAAGCGCAGCAGGCCGGCGTTTGACGACTGACGCCGCTTGGTTCCCATTTGTCTCTTTCAAGCCTGCGCGGAACCCAGGCCCCATTTTTGCTGTCCCTGTTGTACAGCGCCGGCAGCGGGCCGGCGTGATAACAGGAGTCACATGAATGACACGATCCCAACATCTACGGCTGGGCGCACTCTGCGCGGGCATGGCGCTTGCCGGCAGCGCCATCGCGGCGGATACCCCAAAGGTGCCGGACTACGGTCCTAACCTGGAGCGCTTTGAGTATCCGCACGAGGTCAAGCGGCTGGCGCTGGACACGCAAGGCCAGAAGCTCTCCATGGCCTACATGGACGTGGCGGCCGCCAAACCCAATGGCAAGACCGTCGTGCTGATGCACGGCAAGAACTTCTGCGGCGCCACCTGGGACGCCAGCATCGCCGCCCTGAGCCAGGCCGGATACCGCGTCGTCGTGCCAGACCAGATCGGCTTCTGCAAATCCGACAAACCGCAGGCCTACCAGTTTTCATTTCACCAACTGGCCGCCAACACGCACGCGCTGCTCGACCATTTGAAGATCGACCGCGCCAGCATCGTCGGCCACTCGATGGGCGGCATGCTCGCCGCGCGCTACGCGCTGATGTACGGTCCGCAAACCGACGCACTGGTGCTCGTCAACCCGATCGGCCTCGAAGACTGGAAACAGAAAGGCGTGCCCTACCGCAGCATCGACGAGTGGTATCAGCGCGAGCTAAAGGCCAACTTCGAAGGCATGAAGAAGTACCAGCTCGGCACCTACTACGCCGGCCAGTGGCGCCAAGACTACGACAAGTGGGTCCTCATGGCCGCCGGCATGCTGCAGGGCGAGGGGCGCGAACGCGTTGCGTGGAACCAGGCACTTACGTACGACATGCTCTACACGCAGCCCGTCGTGCACGAGTTCGGGCAGATAACGGTGCCCACCACGCTGCTCATCGGGGAAAAGGACAACACCGCCCCGGGCAAGGACGCCGCAGCGCCCGAAGTGGCGAAACAGCTGGGCAATTATTCCGAACTGGGGCCGAAGACGGCCAAGGCCATTCCGAACGCGAAGCTCGTAACCTGGCCGGAGCTTGGCCATTCACCGCAGGTGCAGGATCCGAAGCGGTTCAATGAGGCATTGCTGAAGGCCTTGCCCGCAGCGAACTAGAAGACAAACGCGGGCGACGGAGTTCCCTCCGTCGCCCCTTCACCAACGGGACGCGGCCGAAGCGCCCGACTATACAAACCGTCGGAATTGTTACCAAACTCCCCGATGCGTATCTGATACATTGGCGCCTCAAAAATCATTACAAGCGAGGCCAGCCTCACCGCCCGGCAGCCGCCGTGCCTGTCGCAAGCGCGCACAAAATAAATAAGCAATGTGCCGCGTTCAAGCGCCTCAGTCTCAAACGTCGAATTTCGGGGTAACGATCAAAATGAGAAAAATTGCACTGCTTGTGGTTTTGCCTGCACTGCTCGCGGGTTGCACTTCCGCGCAGATGAGCATGATTACCGGCAAGCGGAATAAAACCTATAACGACGTCAACGCAGCGTGGGTCGGCAGCACGGAAGAGCAGCTGGTTTCCAAGTGGGGACCGCCGAAGAAAAGCTACACGCTTGAAAGCGGCGCGCGAATCATCTCGTACGAAGAGATCTGGGGTCCAATTTCCGCTTATCACGTGTGCGTCGAGAAATTCATGATCGAAAAGGGCATGGTGACGAAGTGGGGGCTTTCGGGTTGCCCGGCGCGCATGTCGGGATCGATGCCAGCGGAAACGCCAATTCCGCAACCCACGATGTAAAGCCAGCGTCGCACAGTCAATATCGCCGCTTCGGCAAGCGCCCGGCAGACTGCAAGTCTGGGCACTCGTCGAGCGGCATTCACGAAAAACCGAAGCGAACGGCTCATTCGTTGAGCGACATCGGCCGCGATCCTCCCGGCGGCAGGCCGAACAAGCGCCTGATCGCATTCAGAAACGCGCCGTACGGCCGGCCCAGCACCAGCATCATCACAGCCGCGCCCAATACCCCTCGCACCAGACCTTCTCCCGATGCGCCGCTGATCGCGATGATCGCGGCGTAGATCGGCACCTGGAAACTCATCAGCGCCACGCTATCCCACAGCAGCCGCGACACGCGCGTGTCCTTCGCGCGCCGCATCACCCAATCGCGCCAAAGGCCATAAGGTCTTCCCACCGGAATCATCAGCGCGCCACCGATCAGCCGCGCATGAAACACCTGTTCCCACGTCATCCCTGCGACCCAGCGCTCGTTGATGATGCCTGTCGTCGTAAAGAACAGGATCAGCGCCACGGTATCGGCAATATAAGAGCGCGTGGAAAGCGGCAAGCGGATCTTGGCTGTCAACTGTTGTCTTCCTGGCTTCTGTTCCGTTCAAAGACGCCCGAATCTGTATCTGGCAGCGCGCCCTCGGGCCCACTAGACTGCGGCAGACTGACCCAGGTGTCTGACACCCTGGAGAGATGCCCTACGCCCCTCTACAGCGCGTGCAGGGTGTCAGACACCCAGCGCGAGCAGACAACCTGCCCCTCGCCCCTGATTAACTCCCTCCCCGCACTAGCCAACATGCTGAAAATATTGGGAAAAGCCTCATCCATCAACGTGCGCAAAGTGCTGTGGACATGCGCCGAGCTGAACCTGCCGTTTGATCGCGAAGACTGGGGCAGCGGTTTCCGGCCCACGTCCGAACCGGAGTTCCTGGCGCGCAATCCCAATGCAATGGTGCCCGTGATCCAGGATGGCGACTTCGTGCTGTGGGAGTCCAACACCATCATTCGCTATCTGGCGGGCCAGTATCAGGGGCAACACCTGTATCCGGCCGAGCCGAAGCTGCGGGCGCGGGTGGATCAGTGGATGGACTGGCAGGCGACGGACCTGAACCGGTCGTGGAGCTACGCCTTCATGGCGTTGGCGCGGCAGTCGCCCGCGCACCGGGACCAGACCGCCATCGAGGCGTCGCGCCGCGATTGGGCGCGGTTCATGGGAATTCTGGACCAGCAGCTGGCCGCCACCGGCGCCTATGTGGCCGGCGACGCGTTCACGCTGGCCGACATTCCGGTGGGGCTGTCCGTGAACCGCTGGTTCGAGACGCCGTTCGACAAGCCGGCGCTGCCCGCCGTCGCGGCGTACTACGACAGATTGGCGGAGCGCGACGGCTACCGGCAGTACGGCCGCAACGGCACGGCTTGAAGAAAGCGCCCGCCGGCGCTCTCCCCCTACTTCACCACGCCGCAAACGATGCGTCCGCCTCCGCCGCCCAGCGGCTCGGGCTTGTCGCTGTAGTTGTCGCCACCTGCGTGGATCATCAGCGCCCGGCCCTTGACGTCAGCCAGCTTCAGGTGAGGCGCAAGCACGGTCTTGGTCGCGCTGCCGTCCGCCGCAACGGTGAGGAACGGCAGGTCGCCCTGATGCCCGTCCGTAGCCATCGGTCCCTTGTGCGCCTTGGTGCCCTTGGGGTCCAGATGGCCGCCCGCGCCGCCACCCGGCGCGGTCTTGCCGCTTACCGGGCCGGGCTCGCACGAGCCTTTCTCGTGCACATGAAAGCCGCGCTCGCCGGGCGGCAGGCCTTTGAGATGGGGCATGAATTGCAGCCCTTCCTTGGTGTCTTTCAGGTTGATGGTGCCGGCGCTCTTGCCGACGCCTTCGGGCGTCAGGAACGACATCGAGACGTCTTCGGCCAGCGCCGCGCTGGACGCGCCCGCCAATGCCAGTGCCGTGACAAGCATCGAGAATTTCTTCATGAATTGCCTCCTGGAAAGATGCCCGCAAGCTGCGGGCGGCCATCGGTGCAAGGCGCGCCTCGCGCAGCCGGCGGCGCAGATGAAGATAGCACCGGGGCCGGGCGGTCCGCCAGAAAACTTCGTTCCTGATACAAGGTTGTGACACGGTGTGGGCAACGGCCAAAGACCATGCCTAGCCGTTCACCATCAGGACTACTGCATGCAGCAGCACGCCGATCAGGCCGCCCACCAGCGTGCCGTTGAAGCGGATGTACTGCAGATCGCGCCCCACGCTCAGTTCCAGTTCGTCGACCAGATGACGCTCGTCCCAGTTCTTGACGGTGCGCGAGATGTGCTCGGTGACGCCAACACGCAGCCGTCCGGTCAGGCGCCGTGCGCCGCCCAGGATGTGGTTGTTGATGGCTTCGCGCAGGCCCGGGTCTTCGCCCAGCTTGCGGGCCAGCGCCAGCAGCGCGCTTTCCAGATGCGCGGCCAGCGCGGAATGTTCGTCCGCCAGGTCGCGCCGCAGCGCCGCATGGATGTCGTCCCACAGGCCTTGAACGTACTCCTGGACCTTGGGATGGTCGATGGCGCGCTGCTTCAGGGCTTCGACCTGGCCGGCCAGCGCGGGATCGGTCTTCAGGCGTTCGATGTAGTTCATCACCCACGCCTCGTAGTCGCGGCGCACGGGGTGATCGGGCTCGGACAGCACGTCGCGCAGCTCTTCGACCAGGGCGCGCGCCAGGCGGTCGGCCAGGTTGTCGGCGATGTTGTCGACCGACTTGACCACGTCGACCGCAGCGATGATGCGCGGCCATTCCTTGCGGGCGAATTTCACAAGCAGGGTCGAGGCGCGTTCCTTCACGTCTTCCTCGGCTAGATAGCCGCCCAGGCGTTCCATCGCGGCGTCCAGCAATTCCTGGTGCCGCCCGTCGCGCGTCAACAGGCCCAGCACCTCGCCGGCGGTGGCGGCCGCGTCCCAGCGGCGCAGATTGCTGACGACGAACTCCTGGATGACGCCGCGCACGGCCCGATCGTCCAGCAGGTCCAGCGTCTGCAGCGCCACGCGACGCGCCCCGTCGCTCAACGCGTGAGCCTGAGCGGGCCGGGCCAGCCAGCGGCTGAGCCGCGCGGCGGGATCGAAGACGCGCAGCTTTTCGATGAGGGTGTCGGGATCCAGGAAATGATCGCGCACGAAGACCGCCAGGCTGTCGCCGATGCGGTCCTTGTTGCTGGGAATGATGGCGGTGTGGGGAATGGGCAAGCCCATCGGGCGCCGGAACAGTGCGACGACGGCGAACCAGTCGGCCAGCGCGCCGACGGTGGCCGCCTCGCAGAACGCCCGCACCCACGCCCACGCGCCCTGCCCGCCCATGACGTGACTGGTGATGAAGCCGCTGACCATGGCGACCAGCAGCGCCAGCGCCCCGATCTTCATGCGGCGCAGTTGCGTGCGCCGTGCATCGGCATCCAACGCGGTGTGCGCGCCGGCGATTCGTTGGGTTTGGGAGGGTTCGGTCATGAAGGATCCGGTGATGCAAGCCCCGAGCATACCAATCGAAAGCGGCCCGGCCATTGCAGCCGCGCCGCCACCCGCCCTATTCGCTCAGGAACTCCGACAACGCCTCCAGCCCTTCGATATGATCGGCCACCACCTTCGCGATGAAGGCAATAGGCACGGACAGCAGCGTTCCCCAGATGCCCCACAGCCACGTGAAGAGCAGCAGCAGGATGAATACGGCCACGGCGTTCATCCGCGCGATGCGGCCAGACATCCAGGTCGTGACGACGACGCCCATCAACAACGCGATCCCGACGGAACTCATGGAGATGGCCAGCGCGGGGCCGAGCTCACCGAACTGCACCAGTCCCGCGACGCCAGTGCCCACCGCCGTCAGCAGCGGTCCGAAGTAGGGAATGATGTGCAGCGCCCCCGCCACCACCGCCCACGTCGCGGCGTTTTCCAGCCCGAGCAAGCGAAAGGCGATCCACGACAGCAGCCCCAGCACCACATTGGTCACCAGCATCATCGCCATGTACATGTGGATCGAACTGTTGATCTGGTCCAGCATGTGTACGCTGATCTTCTTCTGCGACAGCGTATTGCCCGCCATCTTCACGAACTTGCGCTTGAACGCGTTGCCCGACAGCAGCAGGAAGAAGACCAGGAACACGCACATGGTGGCCTGCCCGACGAACGTGGCCAGACCCTTGGAGCCCCACAGCAGGATGTCGCTCAGCCCGCCGTCCGACTTGGCGACCACGACCCGCCCACCGGGCTTCGGCGTGCCGGACTCCTGCAGGATGCTTGCTGCGTTGCGCAACTTTTCCATCAGGGAGCCGTCGCCGCTCAGGAGGCCGCCGAGCGTGCGGGACAGCTTGCTTGATATCTCGGGGAGCGCGTTGATCATGTCGGCAGCCTGATCCTGCGTGACGTAGATGACGCCCACGACCCCGACGGCGATGGCCGACATCACGAGGACGGTGCCCAGCCACCGCGGCACGCGGTACCGCTCAAAAAGGCCGACGACGGGGTCCAAGGTATAGGCGACCACGATCGCCATCACCACCGGTACGATGAATTCCTGCGCCGCCTTCAGGCCGAACAAGACGGCCAGGATGGTCAGCGTCACCAGACAGAAGCCGCTGACGCGCACAAGCGGCGTGGGCGACGGCGGCTTGATGAGGCCGGCGTCCTGCGCCGTGACTTTATCCTCGGCAGGATCCGTCTTTTCTTTCGCCGGCTCGGTCTTTTTCTCGGCGGCCGCGGCCGCTACGGGTTCCGGGCCTTCCCGCTGCGGCGAAGTGACCACGGGCGTCGCGCTGTCCATCTTTCCCCTCACATCCGATGTGCGAAGGCCTTCAGCAAGTTGCGTGCCCGGCGGGGTCAGCCGCTGCTGATCGCCAGCAGACCCGGCTCGCCGTCGTGCTGCCGCTGCGCCCGCTCCAGGATGAATTCAATGATCATCGCGAGCGCCCGCGGATGGTGGCGATTGGGCATGTACAGCATATACATGCCGCGCCCGAAAATACTCAGGCGCCAGTCGGTCAGCGCAGGGACAAGCTCGCCGCGCGCGATGTCCTCATGCACGACGTAGTCCGGCACGACGCCGACGCCCAGACCCGCGCGGATGGCATCGCGCAGGAACGCATAGTTGCGGGAAATGACGGTGGGTTCCAGCACGACATGCTGGCGGGGCTGGCCGCCGTAGTACGCGGACAGGCGCAGCGGCCGGCCGATCACCGCGGCGCTGATGACGGGCGTTCCGGCCAGGTCTTCGGGCCGCTGGGGAAGCCCGCGGCTTTCCGCGTAGTCGCGCGACGCACAGGCCACGTAACGGACCTGGCCGAGTTCGCGCGCGACCAGATGCTGCGGCGGTTCGGACATGATGCGCACGGCGATATCGACCTCGTCGCGCAGCAGGTCTTCGACGCTGTTTTCAAACAGCACGTCCAGCACGATGTCGGGATAGGTTTTCTTGAACTCCAGCAGCCACGGCGTCATCACGAATTGCCCGTAACCGCTGGGCACGCTGAGGCGCACCTTGCCCTGCGGCGTCTTGCCCAGCGTCTCGACCGATTCGTGCGCCGCCGCGAGTTCGTCCTGGATGCTGCGCCCGTGCTTGTACAGCTTCAGGCCGATCTCGGTGGGTTCCACGCGCCGCGTCGTGCGCCG
>NZ_DAMCTG010000003.1:0-142896 GCF_032113835.1 Achromobacter sp.
CCAGCCAACTTGACGCCCTGCGTGACCACACCACCGTCGTCGCCGACACCGGCGATTTCGAAGCCATGAAGGCGTTGCGTCCCACCGACGCGACCACCAACCCGTCCCTGATTCTCAAGGCCGTCCAGCAGGACGCCTACCGCCCGCTGCTGGAAAAGACCGCGCGGGAACACCGCGGCGCCTCCACCGCCGAACTCATGGATCGCCTGCTGGTCGCTTTCGGCCGCGCGATCCTGGACATCGTGCCGGGCCGCGTGTCGACCGAAGTCGACGCCCGCCTGTCGTTCGACACCCGCGCCAACATCGAGCGCGCCCGCGGCCTGATCGCCCTGTACGAGGCCGCCGGCATCCCGCGCGAGCGCGTGCTGATCAAGATTGCCTCCACATGGGAAGGCATCCAGGCCGCCCGCGCCCTGCAGTCCGAAGGCATCCGCTGCAACCTGACCCTGCTGTTCTCGTTGCCCCAGGCGGTCGCCTGCGCCGATGCGCGCGTGCAGCTCATTTCGCCTTTCGTCGGCCGCATCTATGACTGGCACAAGAAATCGGCCGGCGCGAACTGGGTCGAGGACGACAACACGGGCGCGCGCGACCCGGGCGTTCAGTCCGTCACCAATATCTATCGCTACTACAAGCACTTCGATATCCCGACCGAGATCATGGGCGCGAGCTTCCGCAACGTGGGGCAGATCCTTGCGTTGTCCGGCTGCGACCTGCTGACGATCAGCCCGGACCTGCTGAACAAGCTGGCCGCCACCGAAGGCGACGCGCCCGCCCAGCTTCGCGCTGACGATGCGAGCGGCGACATGGCGCACATCGGCGCGGACGAAGTGACGTTCCGCACGCTGCTAAATGACGATGCGATGGCCAGCGAGAAGCTGTCCGAGGGAATCCGCCTGTTTGTGGCCGATGCCATCAAGCTGGATGCGCTGATCGAGGCCCAACGCGGCTGACAGCGCGCGGCGCGCGGCGGTCGCCGCGCGCTGTGTGCATAGCGGTTGCGCCTAGCGGTGATCGTGGGAATGCACCTGCAGCGCTTCCAGAAAGCGCGACACCATGTTGTAGGCCGCCACCGTCGCCGTCAGTTCGACAATCAGCTTTTCCGAGCCCATGGCCGCCCGCGCGGCCTGGAACACCGGCTCGGGCACCTGCACCTGCCGCGTCATGGCGTCGGTGTAGGCCAGCACCGCCCTCTCACGCTCGCTGAACAGATCGGAATCTTCCCAAGCGTCCAGCGCATCGAGCTGCGCCTGGGATACGCCTTCCTTCAGCGCGATGGGCGCATGCTGGTCCGCCTCGTAAGGCGCCCCGTTGATCGCGGCAACCCGCATGATGACAAGCTCGCGCAGATCGCCGGGCAAGGTGCTGAGCTGGCGGATGGAAGTCAGGTAATTCAGCCAGCCGCCGGCCACGGCCGGGCTGTGCAGCAACATCTGATACAGGTGCAGCACGCTGCCGCGTTCGGCGACGATGCGGTCCACCAGGGGCCGTGCTTCGGGATGAGTCAGATCAGCGTAGGGCAAGCGGGCCATGCGAACTCCAGATGGATAGAGGGCAGCAAATGCACACATTCTCACAATATCTTTGACATAATGGCACCACACCTGCGCGTCTACGGTACCTCGCACGAATGAATGCGCCGACAGAATCCTACCCCCAATTCACTCTCGCCAACTGCGACAGCGAACCGATACACATACCGGGCGCCATCCAGCCGCTTGGGGCGTTGCTCGCGTTCGACGCGGACGGCGTGCTGCGTTACGCCAGCGAAAACGCCGCCCAGATTCTGGACACTTGCCTGACGCTGGACCAGCCCTGCGCGCCCGAAGCGCTGCCGCCGGGCCTTGCCTACTGCCTGTCGTCTTGGCTGGGCAACTCCGACCCCATTTTTGATCCGCTCACCATCACGCTGGATCGCGCCACGTATGACGTCATCGGCCATCGCAACACCGACGGGCTGACCATCGTCGAGCTCGAACGCCGGGCTGACGGCGCAGACATTGCCTCGCCAGAGCGCATCTACCGCAGCATCGAGCGCGTGCGCCGGCAGCGCGACATTCCCTCGCTGCTGGACAGCATGGTGCGCGAAGTGCAGCGCGCCACCGGCTTTGACCGGGTGATGGCGTATCGCTTCCATCCCGACGACAGCGGCGAGATCGTGGCCGAACAACGCCGCGCCGACCTGGATGACTGGGTTGGCCGCCGCTACCCCGCCGGCGACATCCCGGCGCAGGCGCGCCGGCTATATACGGTAAACACCCTGCGACTGATCGCCGACGCGACCTACCATCCGGTGCGCGTGCTGAGTTCCCCGTCCCCAGATCCCCGCGCCCTGGACATGAGCTTTTCGGTCCTGCGCAGCGTGTCGCCCATCCATCTGGAATACATGGCGAACATGGGCGTGCGGGCGTCAATGAGCCTGTCGCTGGTGATCGGCGGCCGCTTGTGGGGCATGATCGCCTGTCACCATCACACGCCGCGAGCCGTGCCCTACCCTGCCCGCCTGGCCTGCGAGGCAATGGCGCAGGTGGTTGCCGCCACGGTGTCGGGCATCGAAGCGAATGAGCGGGCCGAGCAGTCCCGCCAGAACGCCGCGCTGGTCAGCAAGCTTGTCGAGCGCGTGTCGGCCTCTGAAAACGTGCATCAGGCGCTGTCGCAGGGCGGAGAAACGCCTGCCTCGCTCGTCCCGAACGATGCCGCGCTGTGCCTCTGGAGCAATAGCGTCACCGTGTTTGGCGGCATTGCGCCGCGCGGCGAGCTTGCCGGCATTCTTCACGCGCTGGACCAGAGCGGGCAGCGGGTGGTGCACTCCACCAACATCGCGCGCGACTATCCCGAGCTGCAGACCGACCTCGTCCCGTACGCGGGCCTGCTCGCCTGCAAGTTCGACCCCATGAACAACGGCTGGCTGATCTGGTTGCGCAAGGAACAGATCGAAACGCTGGTCTGGGGCGGCAAACCGGAAAAGCAGTACGCGGTCGGCGCCCTGGGTCCGCGGCTGACGCCGCGCGGTTCGTTCGAGGCCTGGCGCGAGGTCGTGCGCGGCGTCTGCCTGTCCTGGCTGCCCACCGAGCTTGAGGCCGTGGACAACCTGCGCGACGAGCTATCGCACATATCGACCAGCCGCGCCGCCGACGTGGACCGGGCTCGCACCGCGCTGCTCGCCATGCTGGGCCACGACCTGCGCGACCCGCTACAATCCATCTCCATGGCCGCGACCCTGCTGTCCCGCACCGATACCGGCGCGCGCATGGGCGAGCGCATCCGCTATTCCAGCGGCCGGATGCAGCGCCTGATCTCGCAGGTGCTCGACTTGTCGCGACTGCAGGGCGGCCTGGGACTCGGCATCGAAAAGCGGCTGTGCGATCTGTCGGCGCTGGTGAACGGCCTGATCGAGGAAAAGCGCCAGGCCTACCCCGGCCTGCGCATCGAGCCCGACGTGCCGGATGGCCTGACGCTCATGGCCGATACCGACCGTATCGCGCAGGTGGTGACCAATCTGATGAGCAATGCGCGCCAGCACGGCGCGCCCCGCCAGCCCATCCTGGTAACCGCCGCAACCTCCGGCGACGGCATTACGCTCAGCGTCATCAACCATGGCGGCCCGATCGCCGAAGACGTGCTCGCGCACCTGTTCTCGCCCTTCAAGCCGGAATCGGTGGGCCAGTCGCGCAACCGATCCGGCCTGGGGCTGGGCCTGTACATTGCCGAACAGGTCGTGCGCGACCACGGCGGCAACATTGCGGTCCAATGCCGCGACGGGCTCGTCATTTTCACGGTCACGCTGCCCCGCGCCATGCCCGAAACAACCCCCTCTTGAATCTGGGAGACATAACTTGAACGAAGTGCGCGCCATGCGGGTCCTGCTGGTGGACGACAACGAAATGGGATCGGAACTGCTGGCCGAGTTCCTGGCGCTTTCCAACCTGGAAACGCGGTGCGCCGCCACCGGGGCCGAAGCCCTGGAGCTGGTCAACACGTTCACGCCGGATGCCGTGCTGCTGGACATCCTGCTGCCCGACATGGACGGCTACGAGCTGGCCAAACGCCTGCGCGAACGCGCCAACCCGCCGCGCATCTACGCGCTTAGCGGCCTGGCGCGGCACGAACGACGCGATGCCATCAACGGCATCTTCACCGGATGGATCGAAAAGCCGGCGGACCCCGACGCGCTCCTGGCCATTCTGCACGAGGCCAATTGACGGTTCTTTCATGATGCAATCCGACTCCCTTGGCCTGCTGGCCGCGAAGGGCGTGCAGCTCAAGGTGCTCAGCCAGATCTTTCCCGTGCTGCGCCATGAAGTGCTGGGCCCGCTGTCCAGCGCGTCCCTCGCGGCCGCCATGCTGCGCCAAGCCCCTGAAGGCGCCACCGGCGAAGCCATTCAGCAACGCTGCGAGCGGCTTGCCGGCGATCTTTCCGACATGCTCGATGAGAGCGTGGGCGTGGTGCGCGAGCTGGACGGCTGGCTGGCCGATGGCGGCGCCATGATTTCCAGCGGCGACCTGCTGCACGACTGCCGCAAGCTGATGTTCTCGCATCTGCTGCTGGCGAGCCACGGCATCCGCTGGCCCGAGCAGGTGGCGCACGCCGACGTGCCGCTGTTCAGCACACGTTACCTGGTGTTGGCGTGGCTGTTGTGCCTATTGCCGCTGGTGCCCGAGGGCGCCCAACTTGAACTGGACGCGTCCGAGCCTGGCGTGTGGTGTGCCCGCGTGCCCGAGGGCGAGCCGGCCGCGGACCGGCCGCCGGCTTTTGACCCACAGGAAGTCGAGCTGCTTGCGTCGGCCGCGGGCTGGCGGCTGGAGCATCAGGATCGTTGCTGGTCGCTGCATTTGCCGCAATAAGCCCGCCGGTTTGACCATCCCCTCCAACCCTTCAGGTCACAGGCTCCATGATTTCTCCCGTCCATCAGGTGCTGCGCGAAGGCACCCGCGAACGTCACGAAACGCTGGACCAGGGTCTGGCGCTGGCAGAAGACCATATCGACCGCGGCCACTATCTGGCCTATCTGCGCGCGTTGTTGGGATGGCTGGAACCGTTGGAGCAACGGCTCTGGCAACTGGACTGGCCGGCATCCCTGCGCGCCCCTGAGCGGGCCGGCAAGACCACCTGGCTGCACGAAGACCTGAACGCGGCGGGCGATGCCGCATCAATCGTTCATTGCGAACATCCGCCGCAGGTGGCGGCGCCCGACGCCTATGCACTGGGCGTCGCGTACGTGGTCGAAGGATCGCAGTTGGGCGGCCGATTCCTGGCCAAGCGGCTGCAAACGGTGGCGCCCGACCTGCCCCAGCGCTACTTGCGCGGCTATGGCGAACAGGTGGGACCGTTGTGGAAGGAGTTTCTGCTGCATCTGGACAGCGAGGCCGGCGCGCTGGGCCGCGAGGAGCAGGCGCTGCAAGGCGCCCGCGACGCCTTCGACAGCCTGACCGCCTGGCTGCGCAGCCAGGGCGCGCTGCGGGCCTGAACCCGGCAGCGCGACACAAGGCCGATTACAGCTTTTCGGTTTCGCCCGACTTGGGCTGCCACTTCATCAGGCGCTTCTCGCCGACCCCGACGATGGTGTCCAGGATCAGCGCAAAGGCCGTCAGCACGATGATCCCGGCAAACACGGTGTTCACGTCGAACGTGCCTTCGGCCTGCAGGATCAGGTAGCCCACGCCGCTTGCCGATCCCAGGTATTCGCCGACGACCGCCCCCACGAACGCCAGACCCACCGACGTGTGCAGGCTGGAAAACACCCAGCTTGTCGCCGACGGCAGGTACACATGGCGCAGCAACTGGCGCTTACGCGCACCCAGCATGCGGGCGTTGTCCAGCAAGGTGGGGCTGACTTCGCGCACGCCCTGGTAGACGTTGAAGAACACGATGAAGAACACCAGCGTCACAGCCAGCGCCACCTTGGACCAGATGCCCAGGCCGAACCACATGCCGAAGATGGGCGCCAGGATGACGCGCGGCATCGAGTTGGCCGCCTTGATGTAGGGATCCAGGATTGCGCTGGCGCGCGGCGATAGCCCGAGCCACAACCCGAAGGCCAGACCCGCGATCGTGCCGATGAAAAACGCCAGCACGGTCTCGGTCAGCGTCACAGCCAAGTGGTTGTAGATGTCGGCGTTGGTGACGAACCACGCCCAGATGCGCCCCCACACCTTCAACGGTTCGCCGAAGAAGAAGGCGACTTTCGGATCGCGCGACGCAAAATGCCAGACGGCCAGGATGATGACGAGAAGCAGCAATTGCCAGATGCGCAGGCTGCCGGAACCGGATTTGTTCAGTTTGGGCATGGCTCAGGCTCGCTTCTGTTGGGCATAGCCCTTGAGCACTTCCTCGCGCAGCACGCCCCAGATGGCAGCATGCAGCTCGACGAAACGCGGGTCGATGCGCACTTCGGCTACGTCGCGCGGACGTGGCAGATCGATGGCAAATTCTCCGATGGGATAGGTGCCCGGACCGGCGGACAGCACAATCACGCGGTCGCTCATGGCGATGGCTTCGTCCAGGTCGTGGGTGATGAACAGCACCGCCTTGCGCTTGGCCATCCACAGATCCAGGACCTCGTTCTCCATGAGCTGGCGCGTCTGGATGTCCAGCGCCGAGAACGGTTCGTCCATGAGGATGATGTCGGGGTCGCGGATCAGCGTCTGCGCCAGCATGGCGCGCTTGCGCATGCCGCCCGACATCTGGTGCGGATAGCGGCCCTCGAAACCGCCCAGGCCGACGCGGCGCATCCATTCGCGTCCGCGGTCCAGCGCCTCGGCGCGGGGCACGTTGGCAAATTCCAGACCGGCGATGACGTTGTCCAGCGCGCTGCGCCAGGGAAGCAGCGCCTCGCCCTGGAACATGTAGCCCGCACGTTCGTTGATGCCAACCAGCGGCTGGCCAAAGACCTTCACCTGCCCCGACGACGGCGCCAACAGGCCGGCGCTGACGTTGAGCAACGTGGACTTGCCGCAACCGGTCGGGCCCACCACGGACACGAACTCACCTGGCGCGATGGCCAGGGTCGTGTCGCTGACCGCGGTGTAGCGCTGCGACCGGTCGTCACGCGAGACAAAGGTGCAACTTATGTTTTCCAGCGACAGCGCGGCTTCAGCCATTGGCATACTTCTCGTTGGCGCGGCGCGCGAAATCGTTGGTCCACACCTTCGACGGATCGACCTTCGAGCCGTTGAAGTCAGCCTGGTAGGCGGCAAGCGCCTTGAGCGCGGTGGCCGCGCCGTCTTCGGGGATCATGCCGTCGGGCGACAGGCCTTCCATGCTCTTGCCGAGCGCGGCCTTGTAGATGGCAGGGTCGCCCAGCAGGTAGGTTTCGGGCACGACCTTGGCGATTTCTTCCGGGCCGGCCTTCTGAATCCACTTGTCGGCGCGCACGATTGCGTTGGTCAGCGCCTGGACGGTGTTGGGATTGGCGTCGATGAACGTCTGCGGCGCATACAGGCAGCCGGCGGGCATGTTGCCGCCGAAGATTTCCTGCGTGTCCTTGAGCGTGCGCGTGTCGACGATGATCTGGATTTCGCCGGGCAATTCCAGCATCGAGACCACCGGGTCCGTGTTGGAGATGGCGTCGATCTGGCCGCTGCGCACCGCAGTCACGGCGCCCGCGCCGGCGCCAACGCCGATGAACGAAACGTCGGAGGCCTTCAGGCCATGCTTGGCGAGGAAGAAGCTGACCACCATGTTGGTGGACGAGCCCGGCGCGGTCACGCCGATCTTCTTGCCCTTCAGGTCGGCCGGGCCCTTGTAGCCCGGGATGTTCTTCTTGGAGACGCCCACGCCGATCATCGGCGCGCGGCCTTGCAGCACGAAGGCGCGATAGGCCTGGCCCTTGGAGTGCATGGACAGCGTGTGCTCGAAGGCGCCCGAGACCACGTCGGCGCTGCCGCCCACCACGGCTTGCAGGGCCTTGGAGCCGCCGGCAAAGTCCGCGATGCTGACGTCAAGTCCCTCGTCCTTGAAGTAACCGCGCACCTCGGCGATCGTTAGCGGGAGGTAGTAGATCAGCGGCTTGCCGCCGACTGCGATCTGGACCTTGGTCTTTTCAAGCTTCTGCGCGCGCACGATGGCAGGGGCCATGCTCATGACGCCGGCTGCGCCGGCGATCTTGAGCAGTTCACGGCGGGTGACTGTCATTGCTTTGTCTCCTGGTTGTCGGATATTCCGATAGCGCCGGTCTTCGCCAGCTCGTCGATAGCCGCTGAATCATACCCCAGCGATTTCAGGACTTCCTCGGTATGTTCCCCTAATTCCGGGCCCACCCAGCGCGTCTGGCCGGGCGTCTCCGAGAGTTTGGGCACCACGCCGGGCAGCTTCACGGGACTGCCGTCGGCAAGGCGGTGCTGCTCGATCATGCGGCGCGCGAGGAACTGCGGATCGCTGAACATGTCGGCCACGCTGTAGATCTTGCCGACCGGCACATCGGCGCGTTTCAGGGTTTCGAGCGCCGCTTCGATGCCGCGTCCATCGCACCATTGCTGGATGGCGCCGTCGATCTCTTCAACGCGCCGCGCGCGGCCGTCGTTGCGCACGAGGTCCGGATCTTCGGCCAGGTCGTCGCGGCCGATGGCCCGCATCAGGCGATGAAAGATCGCGTCGCCGTTGCCGGCGATGACGATGTTCTGGCCGTCGCGCGTGGTGTAGGTGTTGGAAGGCACGATGCCGGGCAGCGCGCCGCCCGTGCGCTCGCGCACCACGCCAGCCACATCGTATTCGGGGACCAGGCTTTCCATCATGTTGAAGACGGCTTCGTACAGCGCCACGTCAACCATCTGGCCCTGCCCTGCCTGGCATTCGTCGCCCGACTTGCCGTTCCAGCGGCCGCCGGTGGCGTCGCGATGACGCAGCGCCATCATCGCGCCGATCACGCCGTGCAACGCCGCAATGGAATCGCCGATGGAAATGCCGACCCGCAGCGGCGGACGGTCGGGATGGCCGGACACATAACGCAGGCCGCCCATGGATTCGCCGATGGCGCCAAAGCCCGGCTGATCCTTCATCGGCCCCGTCTGGCCGTAGCCGGACAGGCGGACCATGATGAGCGCGGGGTTGATGGCTCGCAGCTGCTCAAAGCCGAGCCCCCACTTCTCCAGAACGCCCGGGCGGTAGTTCTCGACCACCACATCGGCGTCCAGCGCCAGCTTGCGGGCGATCTCCTGAGCGCGCGGGTCCTTCAGGTTGAGCGCGATGGATTGCTTGTTGCGGGCCTGCACCGTCCACCACAGGGAATTGCCCTCGTGCAGATGGCGCCAGCTGCGGATGGGATCGCCGCCGCCCGTGCCGTCCGGCCCGTGCGGGGTTTCCACCTTGATGACGTCGGCGCCGAATTCGCCGAAGATGCGCGCGGCGAATGGGCCGGCGATAAGCGTGCCGAGTTCCAGGACTTTCAGTCCGGTCAGCGCTGACATGGATTGTCTTCCTCACATTGATTGCCCGGCCGATACGTTGCCGGCGGGCGTTCTGGTACCGCGAGCGTCAGGTGGTCTTGCGCTCCATCAGCGCCCAGGCGATGGTGCCGGCGTCGACGTATTCAAGCTCGCTGCCGGCGGGCACGCCCCGCGCCAGGCGCGTGACACGCAACCCGCGCTCGCCCAAGGCCTCGCCCAGGAAATGCGCGGTGGTCTCGCCTTCGGCGGTGAAGTTGGTGGCCAGGATGACTTCCTGCACCACTCCGTCGGTCGCGCGCTTGATGACGCGCTCGAAATCCAGTTCACGCGGACCGATGCCTTCGAGCGGCGCGACCCGGCCCATGAGCACGTAGTACAGGCCACGGTAACCGTGGCTGGACTCGATCATGTTTTGGTCGGCCGGCGTTTCCACGATGCAAAGCAGCGAGGGATCGCGCTTGACATTGGAGCAGGTGGCGCAGACCTCGTCTTCGGAAAAGCTGTTGCACCGCGCGCAGTGCTTTAGATCCCGCACCGCGCCGGCAAGCGCCCGCCCCAGCAGATCCGCACCCTGCGGATCATGCTGCAACAGGTGGTACGCCATGCGTCTGGCCGATCGCACGCCCACGCCGGGCAGGCGCCGCAGCGCTTCGATCAGCGAGACGAGGGGCTCGGGTTCGGGCAGTAAGGGATCCATTGCAACCTACGGCAGCGGCAATCAGAACGGCAGCTTCATGCCCGGGGGCAGCGGCATGCCGGCGGTGACGGACGCCATCTTTTCCTGGGACGTGGCTTCGGCCTTGCGCAGCGCATCGTTGAACGCGGCGGCAACCAGGTCTTCCAGCATGTCCTTGTCGTCGGCCAGCAGCGACGGGTCGATCTCGACGCGCTTGACGTCGTGGCGGCAGGTCATGGTGACCTTCACCAGGCCGCCGCCCGAGGCGCCTTCGACCTGGATATCAGCCAGCGCGTCCTGCGCCTTCTTCATGTTTTCCTGCATCTGCTGCGCTTGGCGCATCAGGCCGGCGAGTTGTCCTTTCATCATGATGGGAGCTTCCTTGAACGAGGGGAATGAGGTTGGCCGCCGCGTCAGGCGGCGGCCGCTGAATCAACGTGGCGGATCGAGCCGGCAACGACATGGCCGCCGAAGTCCGCCAACAGTGCTTGCACGAAGGGATCCTCGGCGACGGCGTTTTCGGCCGCGAGCTGGCGCGCCGCGCTCTCGGCCTGGGCCACCGCATATGCCGTGGCGTCGCCGGTGACGCCAACTTGCACGTCCAGCCGGATGCCCTGCCCGAAATGTTCGCACAGGACGGTCTGCAGCCGCACGCGGCTTTCGCTTTCGGCCAATGTCTTGACGGCCACGCGCAGGATGATGGCATCGCCCTGCACGCCGGCCCATTCACTTTGGCGCGCGAGTTCCGAGGCCAGACCCGTCACGGGCAGGCGCGCGGCCAGTTCAGGCCAGGAGGCCGAGTCCATGTCTGTGAGGCGAGGCGCACGCGACTGGCGTTTGCGGGCGGGCGCGGGGGCGTCGCGACGGGCTGCGGAGGGAGCAGGCGCGGGCGAAGGCGACGTGGCCAGCGTTTCGAAATCGTCGTCGGGATCGGACGTGAAGCCGCCGTCAGGCATGAACCCGCCTTCGGCTTCGAAGGGGATTTCTTCGTCGACCCAGGACGGCGGACCGTCGGCGTCGTCCATCGCGGGCGCGATCGCTGCCGCAGCCGGCGTCACGGCCAAGGCGGCGGAACCTTGCGCCTTCGGCGGGGTGGCGTCGGGCGCTGGGGTGGCGGGCGTGGCTGCTTCGGGCGTTGCTGCCTCGGGCGTGGCTGCGTCGGACGTTGCTGCGGCAGGCGTCGTCACGCTGGTGGAAGCCGCGGCGGCGTCTGGCGGCAGATCTTCCCACGGCGGAACGTTGTTGCTGTCCGCGGATTGCGGGGCCGGCGTGGCGGACGATTGCGGCTGAGCGGCGGCGGCTTGAGTCGGTTGCGCGGCGGCGACGGTATCGGCCGCGGCAGGCACGGCGGGCGTGTGGCCGGAGACCGGCGCGGGCGCGGTTGCGGGCTCGGATGCAGGCGCGGATGCCGCCGGCGGCGTCGCCGAGGTTTCGTTTGGCGCCGTGCCGGTGACGGCAGCGGGGCTGGACGCGCCGGGGGTGGCTGCCGACGAGTGAGGCGTTACATCCGCGGACGCGTTGCCGGCCGACACATGGGCGGACTCGGCGTGACTCGCCGCTACGCTGGATGCCGCGACAGTCGCCGCATTGGCATCGGGCGACGCCGCGACGGACCGTTCCGTGGCTGAAGGCGCTGCGCTGGCAGGCACAACGGATGCCGTCGCCGCGGCGACGGCCGTAGCACCAGCAGGCGCGGCGATGGCCGCTGCGGGCTCTGCCGTCTGGCGTGCGGGTGCGACGGGTGCTTCCAGCGCGGTCTGCGGGCCGGCGTCGCCATTGAGCGCCAGCATGCGCAAGCACGCCATGATGAAGCCCGCGTATTCGTCGGGCGCCAGCGTCAGTTCGCCGCGGCTGTGCACGGCGACGGAGTAGAACAATTGGACGGCGTCCGGGTGGAGCGCCTGCGCAAGCCGGGCAATGTCGGCGGCCAGCGGGTCTTCGGCGGCGGTGACGCCGGTCACGCGCTGCTCGATCGCCACGCGCGAGAGCAGCACGGCCAGGTCGGCCAGCGCACCGGCGTACGACAGTCCGCGGATGGCGAGTTCGTCGGCCACGGCCAGCACGCCCTTGGCATCGCCCGAAGCCAAGGCATCCAGAAGGCGCACGAGATGGCGTTGGTCGATGGTGCCGAGCATGCCGCGCACGGCGTCCTCGGTCAGATTGCCCGCGCTGTAGGCGATGGCCTGGTCGGTGAGCGACAAGGCGTCGCGCATCGAGCCCGAGGCCGCCTGCCCGATCAGGCGCAAAGCCGGAATTTCAAAGCCCACGTCTTCCTGGCCGAGCACGGCCTGCAGGTGACCGACGATGGAATCGGCCGGCATCTGCTTCAGATTGAATTGCAGGCAGCGTGACAACACCGTCACCGGGATCTTCTGCGGATCGGTGGTGGCCAGGATGAATTTGACGTGCGGCGGCGGCTCTTCCAGCGTCTTGAGCATGGCGTTGAACGCATGCCCGGTCAACATGTGGACTTCGTCGATCATGTAGACCTTGAAGCGTCCCGCGCCCGGCGCATAGACCGCCTGCTCCAGGAGCTGCGTCATTTCCTCGACGCCGCGGTTGGACGCGGCGTCCAGCTCAAGGTAGTCGACGAAGCGGCCCGCATCGATCTCGGTGCACGCGCGGCAGACGCCACAGGGCTTGGACGTGATGCCGGTTTCGCAATTGAGCGATTTGGCCAGGATGCGCGAGAGCGTGGTCTTGCCGACGCCCCGGGTTCCGGTGAACAGCCAGGCGTGATGCAGGCGTTGCGTGTCGAGCGCATGCGTAAGCGCGCGCACCACGTGATCCTGTCCCACCAGGGTATCGAACGATCGCGGCCGCCACTTGCGGGCCAATACCAGATAAGTCATGGCTGGATTGTAGAGCCTGATTGTTGAACCCGTTGATCGGCGGGCTGGAATGCAAAGGGGACGGGCTTATTCCCGTGGAACGAATCCTTGGAAAATAACCCCGTCCCCTGTGAAAGCGATGTAGCAAACGCTACTGCTTTGAAGAATCCGGTTGGCGAGCCTTACTCCGGCACTGACCCTAAACGACTATGGCTGCTTCGTTCCCGACCTGACCAGGTTCACCGTCGAACCATGCGAAGGGGCCCGCCAGTCGAGATTCTAGCAGAGCTGCGCTTCGCGCGCTCGCTAGCCTCTCGACAGGCGGGCCCCTGGGGGCAATATGTGGGCCCCCTCGCCGGCCCTCCCCCCGAGGGGGAGGGGGTGGGGGGCTCGCTTCGCTTGTCCCCCTTCGGCTCGCTTCGCTTTGCCTTGCGTTTTGGGGGCTGCGTTTTTTTGGAGGGGGGTTGCTTCGCTTGCCCGTTTGGCTTGCTTCGCTTTGTGGTCGCTTGCTTCTCTTTGCGGTCGCTTGCTTCTCTTTGGCTTGCTTTGCCTCGACTCGCCTTGCTTTGCCTTGCTTTGCTTTGCCTTGCCTTGCCTTGCTTTGCTTGGTTCCCGCTTTGCGCTTTATTCCATTAAATCTATCCACGCCTTTGCGCGGGGGAAGTACAGGGCGGCCCGGGCGCTGCGGCCGTCCAGCGCCGTGACCTGGGTGCAGTAGCGCTGCAGTTGTTCACCGTGGCGTTGGCGCATTCGGGTGGCGAAGGCGGGTGCCGACTCGCCGGGGTGGGGGCGGCCGGTTTTGTAATCGACGATTAGCCAGCCGTCTTCGGTGCTTAGGGCCAGGTCGATGACCGACACTTTGCCCGCTGCGTCGATGAGGGGCCATTCTCGGCGGGCGCCGGATTGGGATAGGAGCCACAGGCCGCGTTCGTCTGCAAGGGTGGCCTGCAAAGTCTCCAGGACGGCTTCGGCTGCTGCGTCTGCTTGGCTGGCGGGGATGCCTGCTCGTGTCAGTTGACGGCGCATGGCGGGTAGGCGGGGGGTTAACGCTTCAGGGGGCCACGCTTGCACGCCGTCCTGGCCGATGCGGGCCAGCCACGCGTGGGCCAAGGTGCCGATGGCGGCGTCGTAGCCGGCCTCCAGTTGCCAGGCGGGATGTTCGGCGGCTTCGCCCCATGCGCCTCGGGTGGCCGTGGCGAAGCCGGCGCTCATGGTGATGTTCGATTGGCGTCGCAGCTGCGTAAGGCCTGCGTTGTCGATGCGGCGCAGGGGTTCGCCTTGCCATTCTGGGGCGTCGCCCTCTTCTTGCACCGGTTCGCCGTTCAGCGAGGGTGGGATGGGCGGGGTCAGGCAGGGCCACAGGCGGCCTAGGAGGCTGGCTGCGGGTGGGGTCTTGGTCTGGGCGGAGGCCTCGTCGATCGAGACGTGTCCCACCAAGTGCAGGCGTTGGCGGGCTCTTGTGGCGGCGACGTAGAGGAGGCGGTCGATTTCGTAGGAGGCGCGGCGGGCTTCGCGGGCGCCGAGGTAGCGGGAGACGGGGTCTGCTTCGGTTTCGGCACGGGGCTTGACAGGGCCGAACAGGACGCGGCCGCCGCTTTGTTCGAATCGCACCAGAGGGGCCTGGTCGCCGCGCGGCGCGCGGTGCAAGCCATAGAGGATCACGGTTTCGAACTGCAGGCCCTTGGACTTGTGCATGGTCATGATCTCGACCGCGCCTTCGTCTTCGTCGGCGGCGTCGGGGGCCGCGAACAGGCGGGAGATGCCTGCGTCCAGCGCAGCCACATCGATGTTGCCGTGGGGGGCAAGGCGTTCGACGAGTTGGAACAGGCTTTCTGCATCGTTGGCGACGGACAAGCCGGCGTACAGGCCCGGTCCGCCCAACCGGCGCCACAGCGATTCCACCCAGGCCGCAAATGGGATGGCGCCGGATGCGTTGCGCTTGTCCAGCAGGATGGATGCCACCTGGCGCAAGCGCGCGAACTCGTCGGCGCCGAGCACGGTTTGCGCGGACGGCGCTTCGGGTTCGGATGCCGGCGCATCAAAGAGCGACGCTTGTGGGTCTGCCGATGCTGCGGCCATTGCCGTGACGCTGGGTTGCGGGGCAATGCGCAAGGCGCGTTCCAGCAGCACGGGTATCGGCGTGATGTGGTCGTCGCCAAACAGGCGCTGCAGCGATGTGAGCGTCAGGCCGCAATACGGCGCGCGCAGCACGGAGAGCCAGGCGAGGCGGTCGGCGGGATGCGACAGCGCGCGCACGAGTTGGACCAGGTCGGCCACGACCGGACGCAGCGCCAACGGCACGAGGTCGACCGCACGGGAGCGTATGCCTTCCTGCGCCAGCCGGCGCGTGAGGTTGCCGAGGTGGCTGCGGGCGCGCACCAGAATGGCGACGGGGTGCTTGGCGCCCTTGTGCTCGATCAGCGCCTGGCGCACCAGTTCCACTGCGATGTCCTCGGCCTGTTCTTCGGCGGGCGGCGCGCCCTCGCGCGACCAGGCCGGGTGAAAGCGCACGGCGGGGTCGGGCAAGGACGGATGGAAGGCGGTGGACGGGCTGTAGGCGATGGCGCCTGCGGCGGCGTCGCTGCGCCGGGGCAGCAGGTCGACGAACGACTGGTTTACCCAATCCACGATGCCGGCTTGCGAACGGAAGTTGTCCGTGAGGTTCAGGAAGTCTGGCCTGACCTCGCCCACGCCAACGTCGGCCACTTCCAGGAACAGGCCGACCTCTGCCTTGCGGAAGCGGTAGATCGACTGCATCGGGTCGCCCACCAGAAAGAGGCTGCGGCCGTCGCCGGACTGCCAGCCAGCGGTGAGCGTGCGCAGCAGATCCAGTTGCGTCTGGCTGGTGTCCTGGAATTCGTCGATGAGCAGATGGCGGATGGAGGCGTCCAGCTTGAGCAGCAGTTCGCCGGGATCATCGGCGCTGCCCAATGCGGCGGCGGCGCGCTGCGCGATTTCGATGAAATCGACCTCGCCCTTGTCGGCAAAGCGCAGGCGCAACTGCGCGACGGCGAGCGCAAGCGTCATGAGCTGCGCGCCCAGCACCTCCCATTGCGCATCGGTGAAATGCGGCGCAGGGATATCGCGGACGGCGTGCAGGCGGCGCACCCACGCGCCTTGTGCGTCCGCGCCTTCAAGCCAGGCGACGAAAGGTTCCTTGTGCGCGCACTTGGCCGGGAAGCCCAGGTTCTTGTTGACCGTCTTGCGCAAGGAGCCCGTACCTGTCAGCAGCAGATGCGCGACGGCGCGCCAGGCGTCGAGCAGTTCGGCGTCGGGCTGCAGTTCGTCTGTCCAGTCCAGCAATGCGGCCAGCTTGTTTTCGTCTTCGCCGTCCTGCAGGTTAGCGGCGGCAAGGCGCGCCGGGCCGCTCAGCGATTCGCACCAGCCGTAAGGCATGGCGGCGCACAAGGCATCGAGATCTTCGCCAATGGCTTCGGCCAACATGGCCTCCATGGCCTCGCGGTCGGAGCCGTGGCGCAAGAGCGGCAGCCATTGATCGCGCTGGCCCAGCATGTCGGCAATGGCGTCCTTGGCGGCCTGCACGTCGACGTCGAGGTGACGCAGCAGAATGCGCACGGCCTCGTAGTCGTCCGCGAGATCCAGCGTGGCGCGCGCCGCGGCCTCGTAGTGCGAGCGCGCATCGTCTGTGATGTCCGGCATGCCGCCCAGCTCGGACAGCCACGGCATGCTGCGCACCAGCCCCGCGCAGAACGAGTCGATGGTGCGGATGGCAAGACGCGCGGGGTGCTCGAGCAAGTGCCAGCCTTGTTCGGCGTTGCGCTCGAGCGCCGCGCGGGCGAGGTCCCAGCTGCGGCGTTCGTGGGCGGCTGCGGGCGGCGCGTCCAGGCCACGGCGCAGCTTGCTCAGCACGCGCGCGTGCATCTCGGACGCGGCCTTGCGCGTGAACGTGATGGCGACGATTTCTTCGGGCCGGTTCACCGTGGCCAGCAGGGCCAGGATGCGGTCGGTCAGGAGCTCGGTCTTGCCCGACCCCGCGGGCGCCTGGACCAGAAAGGAACGTGCGGGATCGAGCGCCGCCGCGCGAGCGGCGTGGTCATGCGGAAGGCGGTCTTGTTCGGCCATGGTCAGGCGTCCTCGTCGTCCAGATGCAAGCGCAGGAACGGCAAGGCATCGCAGTATTTCAGATCGTCGCGCCGGTACGCGACATTGGCCGCATAGCCGGCGACATATTCGTCGGCGAGCGACTCGATTGCCACGCGCCAGCGTTGTCGGATCTCGGGCCAGGAGAGGCCGTCAAAGAACTTGCTTTCGCTGGCCAGCGTGACGCCCGGCATGCCCAGGTCTTCGTCGGCCAAACCCTGCGCGGCGACCTGCCGCGCGTGGATCTGCGCCAGCACCAGGCCTGCGGCTTCGCCGCCGGCGGCGTCGGCCAGCACGGACGCGTAAAACGGCAACTGCACGTTCACGGGACGGCTGCGCGACCAGTCGGGCTCGGGCTTGGCCGCAGCTACACCGGTTTTGTAGTCGACGATGACGTTGCGGCCATCGGGCAGGCTGTCGATGCGGTCCAGCCGCAGCTTCAGGTTGAGCGCGCCACGCTGCCACTGATGGTTCTTTTCGACCTGCGCGACCGCGAACGGCATGCGCTGCGCTTCGAGGTCGAGCCACGACGCCAGCACGGCCTGGGCACGCTGGCATTCCAGCGCCCGCAAAGCCGGCGCGTATTCCTTGAGTTCTTCGTCAGCGGCCTGCGCCACCGCCTGTTCCAGCAGCGCCGGCAGGCGGCCTGCCGCAAGCTGCTCGTGCAGCGCATCCTGGTCGGGCATCATGCCCCACACGACTTCGAGCGCCTTGTGCAGAAACTGGCCGCGCACGTTCACGGTGGCGGCGTCGGCATAGGGCGCGAGTTCGCGGCCGCCGAGGCGGTGGCGCACGAAAGCCCACAGCGGATTGCGCGCCTGCGTGTCCAGCACATCCAGCCCGCCCCCGCCGCGGTTGCCGGCGGCCAGCGGCGGCCCTTGCGAATCGTCGAGCGATTCCTGCGGCAAGGCGGCCCGCGCTTCGGTCAGGACCGGCGTCCAATCGGTGAGGTCCAGCGCGGCGATCAGCGGCGACGGACGCAATTCGCGCTCGCCATCCATGTGCGCGTGACTGACGATGATGTGGGGCGCGCAGCGACAGAGCGCGGCGTACATGCCTTCGGCCCATTCGCGCTCGCGTTCGGGCGTGGCGCGCGGCGCCCGGGCCTGACGCAGCACGGCCAGCGGCAGCAACGGGTTTGGTTTGGGCGAAGCGGGCAACACGTCGTCCGTCAGACCCAGCAGCCAGACGCCATCCCAAGAGCCGCCTTCGGCTTCCAGCAATCCCAGCACGTCCAATCGCGCGAGCGGATCGCGCTGCGGCTGGAACGATGATGAACGCGCCACGCTTTCCAGCAGGTTGACGGCCGCCAAGCCGCCCAGGCGGCCGGCCGCCGGCGCGAGCGCCGAAAAGCTGCCGAGCGCATCGCCAAGCGCGCCCATGACCTGATAACCCACGCTATCGAGCGGCGCTTCGCCCGGAAATCCCAGGGCCGTCAATGCGGCCTTCATGCGCAGCATCCAGACATCGCACGTGGCCTTGTTACCGCCCTGCGTCCAGATCTCTGTGGCGTGGTTCCACGCCTGCGCCAACGCCGGAATGTCAGCGAGCAGCTTGCGCCACGCTTGCGGGTCAACGTGCAGCTTGCCCTGGCGCCGCCAGCGCGCGTCGATGGCCGCAAGACGCGCACGGTCGCGCACGTCGCCGGCGCAATGCCCAGAAAGGAGCGCGGCGCCCAGCACGTCGACACCACACCCCTTGCCCGGCGCGCATTCGGCCAAGGCGCGCAGCCACGCCAGCGCCGCGCGCGCCATGGGCCATTCGTCGAGCGGACGGCCCACGGCAACGTTGAACGCAAACGCCGCCGCGCCGTCACGCCCCGCCAGCGCCTGGCTCAAAACGCGGCGCGCAAAGGGAGATTCGGCCTCGAGTTGCGGCGAGACGATGGCGTAGCGGCCGGCGGGATTAGCCTTCAGTTGGCTGGCAGCCCAGGCCGCGGCAGCGCGCCATTCGGCGCCCTGATCAGCGGCTTCGAAGCGATGCGCCACCGCTTGCACACGCTGCGTGTCGCGCCATTGCGCAACGTCGGTGCCCTGCGCCTCGAACGCGAGCAACAGGCGCTGGAAGCGTGGAGAGATATCCGTGAAACCGGCAAGCACCAGCTGCCGAGGCGTGGCGAGGCGACCGGCTTCAAGCGCGCGCAACACGCGTGCATAACCCTGGTTAGCGTCTTCGGCGTCGATGCCGGCGAGCGTCTGGCGATAGCGCTCGCGCCATCGTGCGAAGCCGCGGTATTCGTCAGTATCCGCGCCGGACGGCACCTGCAGCGCCCATTCGTCCATGAGCAGGTCGGCGTCCATCGACAGCCGCGCAGCCTGGCTGGCATCCAGCAGGACGCGTTCGGCTTCTTCGATGCGGATCGCTTCGGTCCACACAAGCTGCGTGGCGAAACTGTCGAGCCGATAGGCAGGCACGTCTTCGTCGGATTCGAACGCGAGTTCGTTGGCGGATTCCGCAAGCCAGGCCGACAACGGCAGGATGCGCGGCAGCTCGCTGACCTGCCGCTCTTGCCGCAACAAACCGGCGAGTTCGAGCGTAAGGCGGCGCGACAGGCGATTGTTCACCGTCAGCACGAGCGTATCCGCCGCAGGCAGACCGGCGATGTCCGGCAACGAGAGATCGGAATAGGTAGGCGCTGCGTCCTGCATGGTCATCCAAGGGCGCGCGCGGCAAGCGCCACGCGAAAAAAGAGATGAAAAAGGCGGAGAAAAATCTCCGCCGTAGGATACCGCGAGCCGGCCGGCGAAATGCGCCGGTTGCGGTAAGCCGAGCCCTGTCAAAAACCGCAGAGCGCCGCCAGGTTTTCCCAATGGATCTGCATCTCTGGCGTGGTGTACCCCCAGAATGCAAGCCCCAACACGGCGGCCAGGGCCAGCACGCCCACGGCGCGCCAGCCTTTGCGGCGCGGGGCTTCGGAATGCGAGCTGGGGTTCATGGCAAGGTTCCGGTATGTCGTGATCAGGCCGTGGCCGGCTGAGCCGGCGTCACCGGCTGTTCGCGCACGGGCAGGCACAGCAGCGCGGCGATGACGGCCAGCGCGACGCCCAGCCACCAGACGAGGTCATAGCTGCCGGTCTTGGCGTAGGCGTAGCCGCCCAGCCATACACCGATGAAGCTGCCCAACTGATGGCCTAGGAACACGATGCCCGACAACGTGGCCGCGTAGCGCAGGCCATAGATCTGTCCGATGAGTCCCTGCGTCAACGGCACGGTGCCCAGCCAGAACAGGCCCATCCATGCCGCGAACACATACAGCACCCAAGGCGTCAGCGGCACCGAGAGCAGCAACAGAATGCCGAACGCCCGCATGAAGTACACCACCGCCAGCAGGCGCTTCTTGCTGTACTTGCCGCCAAGCTTGCCGGCGTAGAACGACCCGAGAACGTTGAACAGGCCGATGAGCGCGATCGCGGTGGCGCCATGCCCCGCCGTCAACCCGCCGTCGGTCACATAGGCCGGCAAATGCAAGGTGATGAACGCGGTGTGAAAACCGCAGACGAAGTAGCTCCAGAACAGGAAGTGGAACGACGGATGGCGCACGGCCTGCTTGATGGCGGTGGCCAGCGATTGCTGAGGCCCCGTGTGCGCTTGCGGCCTGCCGCGCAGGAAATACGCGAGCGGTGCGGCACACGCCACGAAGAGCGACAACACCCACAGCGCGCCCGTCCAGTCCAGACCGCTGATTAGCAGTTGCCCGGTCGGGACCACGGCAAACTGCCCCAGCGAACCGCCCGCGCTGGCAATGCCCATCGCCGTGCTGCGATAGGCGGGCGGCACGGAACGCGCCACGACCGGCAGGATCACGGGGAACGTCGTGCCGGCCTGACCCAGACCGACCAGCACGCCGGCCGTCAGATACAGCGTGGCCTCGTCCGTGGCAAAGCGCGTGCCGATGAGGCCCAGCATGTACAGCACCGCGCCCAGGGCGATCGTGCGGCCCGAACCGTAGCGATCGGCCAGCATGCCCATGAAGATACAGGCCACACCCCATACCAGGTTCTGCAGGGCAAAGGCCATGGAGAACACTTCGCGGCTCCAGCCGTGCGTCAGGCCCATGGGCTGCATGAACAGGCCGAAGGTGGCGCGCACCCCCATGGCAAGCAGCACGACCAGGGTGCCCAAGGCAATGGTGCGCGCGGAAATCGTATCGGTTTGGCTAGACATGAAACCCGTGTCTGGTTGTTTTTGGGTTTGCGCCCCCTCCTCGGGGCGGCCCCGCGCGGCGGCGGGACGAAAGCATCATATACAAGTCGGCATGCAGGGCCTTGAATACCCGCGTTGGCGCAACAAGCTTCGCGGCCCGGGCAATTGCGGGTTGCCGGCCGGGCGCCCAATGATTTGGGCCTTGCCGCGCCTGCTGATAGACTTGCGTCCTGCTTCGAAGCCCGCGTCCGCAGTGCTAAACTTCGGCTCGCAAGTTCCGCAGCAATTTCAAGGCTTTAGTGCAAAGCGCGCCCACGCTGGCGCCCGATTGCCCCCGTCAGTGGCGGCTCAATCTTGCGCATTCCGCCTCGCTCGCCGTAGTTAAATGGATATAACCGGCCCCTCCTAAGGGTCAATTGGTGGTTCGATTCCACCCGGCGAGGCCAACCGACGGCCTCGGCTTTCTCCGCCGCCTCCCCCCAAAAAACTCGCACGTTCAGCAAGATGAGGGTTAATCCGGGCTACGCTCTTGCGCGCCGCGCGGTTAGCTTTGCGACTTCCGACATGTGACCAATTGCTGCCGTGTCAATGTGTCACTCTTATTTTTTTGCGTAAACGTCGCAAATCGCCTTGCGTGACACTTGAAATTGCTGTTTAAATTCGACGCGTAAGCCCATAATTCATCTGGACTTTTCCTGATCCGACGAAACGCCGGCTTAAGAAATATTTGTTCACAGACCGACAAGCCTGCTCAACCATGGCCTTTTCCTGGAAACGTGCAATTGCGAAAGCCCTAGCGCCTGCCGCGCTGGCGGTGTGCGCGCTCCTGCCCCCTGCAGCGCAAGCAGCGAAGAACTCCGATCCTTGCAAGACCAACGCCAAATCGGCGGCTTGCAAGGCGCAACAAGCAAAGAAATCTCCGGCGCCCAAGGCGGGCTCGGGCAAGAGCGCCGCCGCCAAGCAGGCAGCGCCGTCCGCCAAGAAGGCGCCTCCGAAATCCTCATCGGCCAAGAAGGCCCCGCCCAAGGGCGGCAAGCAGGTCGCCGCGAAAGGCACGCCGTCCAAGAAGGCCGGCGCCTCGGGCAAGAGCGGCAAGGGTGGCAAGGCGGACAAGGCCGCTCGCGGCCGCCGCGTGGCAGCCGCTGCGGCTGCCAGCGCCGCGATGCCGCCGCCCGCAGCTTCGGCGCGCGCTGAAGCTGCCGCGCTACGGTCCAGCACTGCCTATGTGCAAGACCTGGAAACCTCCACGGTCATCTTCGCCAAGAACGAAAACGTCGTGCGCCCCATCGCTTCCATTTCGAAGCTGATGACCGCCGTCGTCGTGGTGGACGCCAACCTGCCAATGGACGAAATGCTCGAGATCACCGACGAGGACGTCGACGAACTCAAACACACCACGTCGCGGCTGCGCGTGGGCACCAAGCTATCGCGCGGCGACATGCTGCATCTGGCGCTGATGTCTTCCGAGAACCGCGCCGCCAACGCGCTGGGCCGCCACTATCCCGGCGGCCTGCGGGCCTTCGTGGCCGCCATGAACGCCAAGGCGCAGTCGCTGGGCATGACCAACACGCGTTTCATCGAGCCCACCGGCCTGTCCAGCAACAACGTGTCGTCGCCGCATGACCTCGCGCGCCTGTTGCGCGCGGCGTCGCAGCGTCCGCTGATCCACCGCTACTCCACCGACACGGAGTACGAGGTTGAGATCAACAACCGCACGCAGACCTTCCGCAACACCAACCTGCTGGTGCGCAAGCCCGACTGGGACATCAAGGTGTCCAAGACCGGCTACATCAACGAGGCGGGCGAATGCCTGGTGATGCTGGCGCGCATCAACGGCCGCGATCTGGCGATCGTGCTGCTGGATTCGCAGGGCAAGCTGTCGCGCATCGGCGATGCCGTGCGCATCCGCCGCATCGTGCAGAGCGAAGTGGCGATGGCGTCGATTGGCGCTGGCGGCTGATGACTGGCTGATCGTTGCACGCGGTAAAGATGAAGGGCCCGATTGCATCGGGCCCTTTTTTCATGGATTCGCCAGCCGGCTTCACGCCGCGCGGCGCTTGGCGGGGACGGGCTGGGCATCGCACAGCGACGGCGGCAGCCCTTCCAGGACGGCTTGCGCATTCAGCGATTGGATCGGCACGCGGGCATCCCGCGGAATCCGCCCTTCGGCCTGCAGAAGTTGGTACCGCAAGCAGCACACGCGCAGGAACGAGGTGAAGTTGGCGGCCTCGCCGCGGTACTCGACCAGTTCGTCGTACAGGCGTTCGATCAGTTGCGTGACCCGCATGCCGTCGCGGCCGGCGATCTCTTCCAGCACCTGCCAGAACAGGTGTTCGAGCCGCAGGCTGGTCGCCACGCCATGCAGGCGCAAGGAACGGGTTTCGCAGGCGTAGGAGTGTTCGGTGGCGCGGATGAAGATTTCACACATGGACGGCTCCTGGGCATCGGCGACACGCTACCGGGACCGGCGCGCCTGCGAACGACTGTACGACGACTTCCTCGCCCGGGGCAATACGGCCCCGAACCGGTGACGAGTTGTACCTTCCCACGCTGCTTGATGTACATCATGGTTTTAGCCGCCCTAGCGGCCGAGCATAGTGAAACTGATCAGACTTCGGAGGTAGTGATGAACAAGACCATGAAGGCCGCAGTAGCACGCGCGTTTGGCCAACCGCTGGTAATCGAAGAAGTCGCCGTGCCGCGCCCGGGTCCGGGCGAACTCCTGGTAAAGATCGAAGCCTGCGGCGTCTGTCACACGGACCTGCACGCCGTCGAAGGCGACTGGCCCGTCAAACCCAATCCTCCCTTCATTCCCGGCCACGAGGGCGTCGGCTACGTCGTGGCTGCTGGCGCCGGCGTCACGCACGTCAAGGAAGGCGATCGCGTCGGCATCCCCTGGCTGTATTCCGCGTGCGGACATTGCGAGCACTGCCTGGGCGGCTGGGAAACGCTGTGCGAATCGCAGCAGAACACGGGCTACTCCGTCAACGGCGGCTTCGCCGAATACGCGCTGGCGGCAGCCGATTACGTGGGCCTTTTGCCCAAGAGCGTCGGCTTCGTCGATGTGGCGCCGGTACTGTGCGCGGGCGTCACCGTGTACAAGGGCCTGAAGATGACGGACACCCGGCCTGGCAACTGGGTGGTCATTTCGGGCATCGGCGGCTTGGGTCACATGGCGGTGCAGTACGCAAAGGCGATGGGGCTGAACGTGGCTGCGGTGGATATCGACGACGCCAAGCTGGACTTCGCGCGCCGCCTGGGCGCCGAAGTCACCGTCAATGCGCTGACCACGGATCCGGCCGCGTATCTGAAACGGGAGATCGGCGGCGCGCATGGCGCGTTGATTACCGCAGTGTCGCCCAAGGCTTTCGAGCAGGCGCTGGGCATGGTGCGCCGGGGCGGCACGATTTCGCTGAACGGACTGCCGCCGGGCGACTTTCCGCTGTCGATCTTCGACATGGTGCTTAACGGCGTGACCGTGCGCGGGTCGATCGTGGGATCCCGGCTGGATCTGCAGGAGTCGCTGCAGTTCGCCGAAGAAGGCAAGGTGCATGCCACGGTCGCCACCGAAAGCCTGGACAACATCAACAGCGTGTTCGACCGCATGAAGCAGGGCCAGATCGAAGGGCGCATCGTGCTCGACTTTGCCTGATATCGGGGGGCGTTAGAAAGTTAGTTTGCTTGGAGCGGTGTCTGACACCCGGCGGAAATCGCCGTCAGCTTGCGGTGGCATCTCAACGGGTGTCAGACACCTAGGTCTGCTTTTTCATGGCGGCGGCTCGGTACAATCCGGCCTACCCTGATCCCAGCGAGGCCGCATGTCCCCTCCTCCCACTGAGCGTCGCAGCAAGCCTGCCACCAGCCGCGCGCCTCGGCGGGGGTCCGGCCGGGTGACCATTGCCGACGTCGCGCGCGTGGCTGGCATGTCGATGCACACCGTGTCGCGGGTGCTGAACGCCCCCGAGAATGTGCCCGAGCGCACGGTCAAGCTGATTCACGACGCGATCGCCCAGACGGGTTATGTCCAGGATCTGGTTGCCGGGGGCCTGGCCAGCGGCCGCAGCCGCCTGGTGGCGGTGACGGTGCCCACGCTGGGCAGCCCTGTGTTTCTTGAGGCGCTGCAGGCCCTTAGCCTGCATCTGAGCCGGCATGGCTATCAGATGATGCTGACCGAAAGCGGCTACGACCCCGCGCAGGAAGCGTCCGCGCTGCAGGCGATCCTGGGCCGCAGGCCCGACGGCGTGGTAATGATGCGCAC
The DNA here is from genome assembly GCF_032113835.1 of Achromobacter sp. GTDB lineage: Bacteria > Pseudomonadota > Gammaproteobacteria > Burkholderiales > Burkholderiaceae_B > Achromobacter. The sequence continues at coordinate 25,391 of NZ_DAMCTG010000003.1, forward strand.
GGTGCTGACCCCGACTGGCCGCACGCAGCTGCGCGCGGCCCGCATTCCCGTCGTGGAGGCCTGGGATTTGAGCGACGATCCCGTCGACATGCTGATCGGTTTTTCGCACGAAGCCGCCGGTGGCTGCGTGGCGCAGTTCCTGGCCGAGATGGGACGCAGGCGGCCTGCGGCCGTCATCGGCGACGATCCGCGCGCTGGACGCCGGCTGCAGGGCTTTACGGCGGCGGCTCGCGAGTTGGGCTTGATTGGCCCCGAGTCGGATACGCCACATGTGTTGATTCCTGCGCCCGCCACCATGGGCGCGGGCCGAAGCGGCCTGGCAGAATTGCTGACGCGGCAACCAGAGGCCGATGCCGTGGTGTGCAGCACCGACATGATTGCGATGGGCGTCTTGCTGGAAGCCGCGGCGCTGGGCAGGCGGGTGCCGGAGGATCTGGCCGTCGTCGGATTCGGCGATCAGGCTTTCGCCGCAGCCACCACCCCGCCGCTGACGACCGTGCGCATCGACGGCTCGCTGATCGGCGAGCAGGCTGCGCGCGCCATCATCGACCGCCTGGATGGACAGGCCAATGAAGGGTTGCGGGTCGATGTGGGATTCACATTGATGCGGCGTCAGAGCGCCTGACGCGCCACCTCTTCCCCAGCATTCCCCCCACCGAAGATCCACCCTGGCGTCTCATGCGCCCTCGGGAATCTCCCTATCGCAAATATTAGCGCTAATAAAATATTAGCGCTAATATTTGCCGATACTCACACCAAGATCAGGAGACAACATGCTTGACCAAGCCCGTGGCGTGTACATCGTTGCGCAGACGCCCTTTCAGGAAAACGGCGCCATCGACCTGGAAAGCGTCGACTCGCTGACCGACTTCTATTTTTCGCACGGCGCCAACGGGCTGACCGTGCTGGGCGTTGCCGGCGAGTCCAACAAGCTCACGCCTGCGGAATCGCTGGCCGTCGCATCCCGATTCATCGCGCGGGCCAAGGACAAACCGGTCGTGGTGGGCGTCAGCAACAGCAGCGTGGCGCAAATGGCCGAGCTGACCGCACAGGTGATGGACGCGGGCGCTGCGGGCGTCATGATCGCGCCGCCGGGCGGGTTGCGCACCGAACAAGAGGTGTTGTCCTACTTCGAGGCCGTGTTCGACCGGATCGGCAACGTGCCGACGGTGCTGCAGGACTTTCCGTTTTCGACGGGCACCTGGATGTCGGTGCCGGTGATCGGCCAGTTGATCGAGCGGCATCCGCAGATCCAGGCGGTCAAGGAAGAGGATCTGCCCAGCATCACCAAGATCACCAAGCTGCGCGCCCTGCCCGGCCGCCGCGTTGCCATTCTGACGGGCAACAACGCGATGTTCCTGCCGCTGGAAATGGGCCGCGGCATCGACGGGCCGATGGCCGGGTTCTCGCATCCCGAGATGCTGTCGCAGGTGTATGCGCTGTACACGGCGGGCCATGTCGATGAAGCCCACGCCGTGTTTGATCGTTACCTGCCCTTGCTGAGCTACGAGAACCAGAGCCAGTGGGGCGTCGCGGTCCGCAAGGAGATCATGAAGCGTCGTGGCGCGATCAAGCATGCGGGCATGCGCCGGCCGGGTCCGAAGCTGGACGCGACCGACCACGCCGAAATCGATCTGCTGCTTGAACGCTTGAAGCGCACGCTTGCCGAGGCGGGTTGACCGAATTTCCTGAACGCCGTTTCCGCGGCGTTTCGGGATGCACTGCAGTATCCGAACATCAAAAACCATAAGCAAGGAGACAACATGTTCAAGAGCACCAAGCAGGGCATTGCCTACGCGTGCGCGGGTCTGGTCGCGCTGGCGGCGTCGGCGGGCGCGAGCGCGGCGGATAACTGGCCGACCAAACCCATCCGCATGGTCATTCCGTTCTCGGCGGGCGGCAATACCGACGTCGTGGCCCGGCTGATTGCGCCGCACATCGAGAAAGCGGTGGGTCAGCCCGTCGTGGTGGAAAACCGTCCGGGCGCGGCGGGCAACATCGCCGCGGACTTCGTGGCGCGCGCCGATGCCGACGGCTACACGCTGTTGATGGGCACGGTGGGAACGCAGGCCATCAACTACGCCATCTACAAGGACATCCGGTTCAAGCCGGCGGATTTTGCGCCGGTCACGCTGGTCGCATCGGTTCCCAACGTGCTCGCCGTGACGGCCAGCCTGCCCGTGAAGTCGGTGCAGGAACTGATCGCGTACGGCAAGAAGAATCCGGGCAAGCTGAGCTTTGCCTCCAGCGGCGCGGGCAGCTCGATCCACCTGTCGGGCGAAATGTTCAAGAGCCGCACGGGTGTCGACATGGTGCACGTGCCGTACAAGGGCAGCGCCGCGGCCGTGACGGATCTGGTCGGCGGACAAGTGCATCTGATGTTCGACAACCTGCCGACCTCGCTGCCCTTCATCAAGAACGGCACGCTGCGCGCACTGGCGGTGACCAGCGCCGAACGCAGCACCAATCTGCCCGACGTGCCCACCATGGCCGAGGCCGGTGTGCCCAATTTCGAGGCGGGCTCGTGGTTTGGCGTGCTGGCCCCGGCAGGCACGCCGGCGCCCATCGTGAACCGGATCGATCAGGCCATCGAGAAGGCCATGGCCGACCCCGATATGCAGAAGCGCGTGATCGAGCTGGGCGCGGTGCCTACCGTCAAGGGTCCGGCGGAATTCAACGCCTTCATCGGCACCGAGATCGAAAAATGGAAAGCCGTGGTGCAAGCCGCGGGCGCTTCCAACAACTGACCCGACGAAAGAGCCGGCCATGCCTGACGATGACATCAAAGCCTCTTTGCGCGCCGCCTTTCAGGGGCGCGTGCTGGACGACGCCGACGCCCTGGCGCCGCACCTGACCGACTACCGCAAACGGTGGACGGGCCGCACCCTGGCGCTTGCGCAGCCCGACAGCACCGAGGACGTGGCCAAGCTGGTGCATTGGTGCCGCGAGCGCCGCGTCGCCATCTATCCGCAAGGGGGCAATACGGGCCTGGTCGGCGGCAGCGTACCGGACGGCGACGGACACAGCATCGTGCTGTCGCTGGCCCGCATGAACGCCATCCTGGACGTGGACCGCTACAACAACACGTTGACCGCGCAAGCGGGCGCCGTGCTGGCCAACGTGCAGGAGGCCGCCGCGCAGGCGGATCGGCTGTTTCCGTTGAGCCTGGGCGCGGAAGGAAGCTGCACGCTGGGCGGCAACCTGGCCACCAACGCCGGCGGCATCCAGGTGCTGCGCTATGGCAACGCGCGCGACCTGTGCCTGGGCCTGGAAGTGGTGACGCCCGACGGGCAGATCTGGAATGGACTGCGCGGGCTGCGCAAGGACAACACCGGGTACGACCTGAAGCAGCTTTTCATTGGCGCGGAGGGCACGCTGGGCATCATCACGGCGGCCACCGTCAAGCTGTATCCGCGCCCCGCCGCGCAGATGACGGCGTTCGCCGCCGTGCCGGATCCGCAGAGCGCCGTGCAACTGCTGTCCCTGGCGCAGTCGTATCTGTCGGCCAGCCTGACGGCCTTTGAACTGATCAGCGGTCCGGCGGTGGAACTGGTGCTGCAGCACACGCCCGGCGCGCGCAGCCCCGTGCCTGCCAAGGCGCCGTATTACGTGCTGCTGGAATCCAGCGACGCCGAAAGCGCGGCCCATGCCACCGAGCGATTCGAGGCGTTGATGGAGGCGGCCTTTGAGGCCGACATCGTCACCGATGCCGCCATTGCGTCGACCCTGGCGCAGTCGGCCTCATTCTGGCAAATCCGGCATCATCTGCCCGAAGCGCAGTCCATCGACGGCGAGAACATCAAGCATGACATCTCGCTGCCGATCTCGCGCATCGGCGAATTCATCGACGCCGCGCAGACGGCCGTGCATGGCGTTCTGCCCAACGCCCGCATCTTCGTGTTCGGTCATGTGGGCGACGGCAACCTGCACTACAACGTGTCGACGCCGCCAGGGGCGGACGCATCGGCCTACCAGGCGATGCGCAATTCGGAGAAGGCGATTTCAGGCGCGGTGTACGACGTAGTGGCGCGCATGAACGGATCGATCTCCGCCGAGCATGGCGTGGGACAGCTGCGGGTGGGTTCCATTGGCCGGTACAAGCCGGCCAACGAAATGGCGATGATGGCGAGCATCAAGCGCCTATTCGATCCGCTGGGGTTGTTCAACCCGGGGCGGGTAATCGCCGCGGATTGAGCGTCGCGCGCGCAGGGTGCTCACCGGTGTGGCAGTGGGCTCCTGGCGCGCGTGGGACGCTTGCTGCAGACGCTTGGGGTCAGGGCGTGATCTTGGTGCCCAGCACTGCCAGAAACTGCGCCATCCACGCCGGGTGCGCCGGCCATGCCGGCGCCGACACCAGGTTGCCATCCGTGTAGGCCTGGTCGACGGCGATCTCGGCGTAGGTGCCGCCGGCCAACCGGACTTCGGGCGCGCACGCGGGATACGCCGAGCAGGTCCGGCCCTTCAGCACGCCGGCCGCGGCCAGGATCTGCGCGCCGTGGCAGACGGCGGCGATGGGCTTGTTGGCCTTGTCGAAATGCCGCACGATCTCCAGCACCTTTTCGTTCAGGCGCAGGTACTCGGGCGCGCGTCCGCCGGGGATCACCAGGCCGTCGTAGGACGAGGGCTCGACGCGATCGAAGTCGTAGTTCAGCGTGAAGTTGTGGCCGCGCTTTTCGGTGTAGGTCTGCGCGCCTTCGAAATCATGGATCGACGTGGCCACCGTGTCGCCCGCCTTCTTGTCCGGGCAGACCGCATGCACCGTGTGTCCGACGGTCAGCAGCGTCTGGAACGGCACCATGGTTTCGTAGTCTTCGGCGTAGTCGCCGACCAGCATCAACAGTCGTTTGCTCATGATTGTCTCCGTGGGATGAGGGTGGCGTCCGGTTGCTTGCCCGCGGATCGGGCTCCGGTTCTTGGTGTTCTTGTCCCATTGTGCCCGCCGAGCCGGCGGGCGAGGTGGTAGCGGGATACCACGGCAATATCACCGTGATACCACCGGGAGACCCCCTACTCCAGCGCCACCGACACCGGCTTCGCGCCCAGCAGGTCCACCAGCACCTTCGGATCGATGCCCACCAGATAGCCGCGCCGTCCGCCGTTGATATAGACCACCGGATATTCCAGCACGTCGGCTTCCACCCACACCGGCATCTTCTTGCGCGTGCCGAACGGCGACGTGCCGCCCACTTGATAGCCGGAGTGGCGCTGCGCGACCTCGGGCTTGCAGGGCTCGACCTTTTTCAGGCCGGCCTGGCGCGCCAGGTTCTTGGTGGAGACTTCGCGGTCGCCGTGCATGACCACGATCAGCGGCTTGGCCGATTCATCTTCCATCACCAGCGTCTTCACGACGGCGTGCGGATCCAGGCCAAGCTGGCGCGCGGCTTCGCCGGCGCCGCCGTGATCGACGTAGTCATACGTGTGTTCGGAATAGGCCACCTTGTGCTGCTTGAGGAACTGGGTGGCGGGCGTTTCGGAAACGTGGCGGGCTTTGCTCATTTTTGTGCCGGTGGGTGGGAAGACGGCGGCGGTCAGCCGCGTGGATGATGGGCCGCGTGCAGCGCCTTCAGGCGTTCGCGCGCCACATGGGTGTAGATCTGCGTGGTGGAAATGTCCGCGTGGCCGAGCAGCATCTGCACCACGCGCAGGTCCGCGCCGTGGTTCAGCAGATGCGTGGCGAAGGCGTGGCGCAGCACATGCGGCGACAGGGGCGCGTTGACGCCCGCGAGCACGGCGTACTTCTTGACCAGTTGCCAGAAGGCCTGCCGCGACATTGCCTCGGCGCGGCTGGTGATGAAAAGCGCATCGCTGACGCGGCCTGCCGCCAATTCGGGGCGGGCCGTCGCCAGGTACTGCGAGATCCAGTGCGCGGCTTCGGCGCCCAGCGGCACGAGGCGGTCCTTGCCGCCCTTGCCCAGCACCACCCGCACCACGCCTTCGTTCAGGCTGACGTCCAGCGCGCGCACGCCGACCAGCTCGGACACGCGCAGGCCGGTGGCGTACAGGGTTTCGAGCATGGCGCGGTCGCGCAGGCCGCGCGGCTGACCGACGTCGGGCGCGCGCAGCAGCGCATCCACCTGTTGCTCGGACAGTGTCTTGGGCATGCGCGGCGGCTGCTTGGCGGCAACCAGCGTCAGGCAGGGATCGCGCTCGGCCCGGTGTTCGCGCAGCGCCCAGGCGTAGAAGCGGCGTAGCGCAGCCAGCCGGCGGTTGGCCGTGGTGGCGCGGGTTTCTTCGTGACGGAAGGCAAACCAGGCCTCGATGTCGGCCTTTTCCGCGTCGCTGATCGGCTTGGCCGCGCCAACGGGCAGCGTCTGCGCGCGGGCGGGTTCGCCGTGCCGGTCGGCCAGTTCCCGGGCATAGGCCTCGGGGTCTTCGAGCCAGCGGGCAAAACCCGTCAGGTCGCGCCGGTAGGCGGCCAGGGTGTTGGCGGACAGGCCGTCTTCAAGCCATACGGCGTCGATGAAGGCGTCGATATCGGCCTGGGAGGCAAGCGGCTGGCGGGCGGTGGACATGACGGGATTCTACGGCGCGGCGCGCCCAGGCAGGCGCTCGCCCACGCCCGCGGCGGCGGACTTGAGCCACGTTTCAAACGCCTTGAGCGCGTCGGACCGTTCGCTACGTTGCGGATAACCGAAGTAGTACCCCTGGCTGACCGCCAGCGACTGCGGCACCGGCATGGCAAGCGCGCCCTGGTCCAGCGCAGGCTGCGCCAGAAAGCGCGGCATCAGCCCGACGCCCAGCCCGGCCTGCACCGCCGCCATCACCATGGTGAACAGCTCGTAGCGCGGGCCGCCGGCCGCTTGCGGACCATACAGATAGCCATTGGCCGTGTACCACTGGCGCCAGGCGTCCGGCCGCGAGGCCAGATGCAGATGCGTCATGCCGGTCAGGGCGCCGCCGCCCTGCTCCGCCACGCGCGCCGCCAATTCGGGTGCGCAGACCGGCACCAGTTCGCGTTCGGGAAACAGCAGCCCGCCTTGCGTGCCGGGCCAGAGCCCGTCCCCGTGATACAGCGCGCCGTCGAACGGCTGGTCCTTGAACTGGAACGGCAGCGTGCGCACGGACAGGCTGACGGTGATGTCGCCGTGCTCGCGCTGGAAGCCGGCCAGACGCGGGATCAGCCAGGTGGTGGCCAGCGTGGGCACGACGGCGATGTGGATGCTGCGCCCCATGCCCGTCCGGCTGACTAGACCGAAGGTGTCTTTCTCGATCTGGTCCAGATGGTGACGGATTCGGCCCGCGTATTCGGCGCCGTGATCGGTCAGCACGATCCGGCGGCGCACCCGCGTGAACAGTTGCACGCCCAGCCGTGCCTCCAGACTGGCCACCTGCCGGTAGACGGCGCTGTGTGTCAGCGACAGCTCTTCGGCGGCGCGCGAAAAGCTGCCCAGCCGCGCCGACGCCTCGAACGCCTGCAGGGCGCTTAGATTGGGAATGCCGTTTCTCATGTAGCCAATGCCGCCGGAAGTCCGGCCCGCCGCCGCGCGCCCGCATGCTGCGGCGCACCAGCCGGGACGTGCCGGAGGATCAACAGAATGTGCAATTTTATCAATTGCGTTGTGCGCTCAGGGAACATATGCTCGGGAGTTCTACCCTAGGCTAACCACGACACCACCATGCCCCAGCAAGATTCCCGCCTTGGCGGTCACATTCTGGTCGACCAACTGGTCGCTCAGGGCGTCAAACATGTCTTTTGTGTCCCCGGCGAAAGCTATCTGGCGGTGCTGGACGGCCTGCACGATGCCGACATCAAGGTCACGGTATGCCGCCAGGAAGGCGGCGCGGCCATGATGGCCGACGCGCACGGCAAGCTGACGGGCGAGCCCGGCATCTGCATGGTGACGCGCGGACCGGGCGCCTCCAATGCGCTGGCCGGCGTGCATATTTCCAAGCAGGACTCATCGCCGATGATCCTGTTCGTGGGCCAGATCGAGCGCGGCATGCGCGAGCGCGAAGCCTTCCAGGAAATGGACTACCGCGCCGTGTTCGGCACGCAGGCCAAGTGGGTGACCGAGATCGATCAGGTCGAACGCATTCCCGAACTGATCTCGCGCGCCTTCCACATCGCCACCTCGGGCCGCCCTGGTCCGGTCGTGATTGCGTTGCCGGAAGACATGCTGGTCGAAGCCGCCAAGGTGGCCGACGCGCCGCGCTATGAAGTGATTGAATCCGCCCCCACCGCCGGCCAGTTGGCCGACCTGGAAAAGCTGCTGGCCGACGCCAAGAACCCCGTCGCCATCCTGGGCGGCACACGCTGGGACGCGCGCGCCGTGCAGGAATTCGCCGACTTCGCGCAGCGCCATGCGCTGCCGACCGCCGTGTCGTTCCGCCGTCAGATGCTGTTCCCGGCCGACCACCCGTGCTTCATCGGCGACGTGGGCCTGGGCATCAATCCGGCCCTGCTCAAGCGCGTGGCCGATGCCGATTTGATCCTGCTCGTGGGCGGCCGCATGTCGGAAAACCCCAGCCAAGCCTACACGCTGCTGGACATTCCGGTGCCCAAGCAAAAGTTGGTGCACGTGCATCCCGATGCCGCCGAGCTGGGCCGCGTGTACCGCCCCACCCTCGCCATCAACACGTCGCCGTCCGCCTTTGCCGCGTCGCTGGCGGACCTGAAGGCGCCGGCTGCGCCGGTCTGGGCCGACGGCGCCAAGGCCATGCGCGAGTCCTACCTGAAGTGGAGCGATCCCGAAACCGTCACCACGCCCGGCGCGCTGCAACTGGGCCAGGTCATGGCTTACCTGGAAAAGACGTTGCCCGCCGACGCCATCATGACCAACGGCGCGGGCAATTACGCCACCTGGCTGCATCGCTTCCATCGCTTCACGCGCTTTGGCACGCAGTTGGCCCCCACGTCCGGATCCATGGGTTACGGCCTGCCGGCGGCCGTGGGCGCCAAGCGCGTCTGGCCCGACAAGACCGTCGTGTGCTTTGCGGGCGACGGCTGCTTCCTGATGCACGGCCAGGAATTCGCCACGGCGGTGCAGTACGACCTGCCCATCGTCGTGATCCTGGTGGACAACGGCATGTACGGCACGATCCGCATGCACCAGGAAAAGCACTATCCGGGCCGCATTTCCGCGACCCAGTTGAAGAACCCCGATTTCGCCGACTACGCGCGCGCCTTTGGCGGCCACGGCGAACGCGTGGAGACCACCGAACAGTTCGGTCCGGCCTTTGAACGGGCATTGGCCAGCGGCAAGCCGGCGATCCTGCACTGCTTCATCGACCCGGAAACCATCAGCCCGTCCACGACCCTCGAGAAGATCCGCGAGGCGGCGCTGAAGGCCCAACACTGAACCCTGCACGGGCGATAAGACCGGCGGTGCGCCCAGGCGCACCGCGGTGCAAACCCCAACTTGCCGCCCGAATTATTTTAAGTTTAAACTTTCCAGATTCCGATCACGGAAATCCATAGCGGAGACCCAGCATGTCCTCGAACCCCTCATTCCACTGGCAAGATCCTCTGTTGCTGGACCAGCAACTGACCGACGAAGAGCGTATGGTGCGCGACGCCGCCTACGCCTACTCGCAGGACAAGCTGGCTCCCCGCGTGCTCAACGCCTTCCGCAACGAGAAGACCGATCCCGAGATCTTCTCCGAAATGGGTGAACTGGGCCTGCTGGGCGCCACGATTCCCGTTGAATACGGCGGCGCCGGCCTGAACTACGTCAGCTACGGCCTGATCGCCCGTGAAGTCGAACGCGTCGACTCCGGCTACCGCTCGATGATGAGCGTGCAGTCCTCGCTGGTGATGGTGCCGATCAACGAATTCGGCAGCGAAGAACAAAAGCAGAAATACCTCCCCAAGCTGGCGCGCGGCGAGTGGATCGGCTGCTTCGGCCTGACCGAACCCAACCACGGCTCCGACCCCAACGGCATGGAAACCCGCGCCGTCAAGACGGCCGACGGCTACAAGGTCAGCGGCAACAAGATGTGGATCACCAACTCGCCCATCGCGGACGTGTTCGTGGTGTGGGCCAAGTGCGTCGGCGGCGACTTCGACGGCAAGATCCGCGGCTTCATCCTTGAAAAGGGCATGAAGGGCCTGTCGGCCCCCGCCATCCACGGCAAGGTCGGCCTGCGCGCGTCGATCACCGGCGAAATCGTCATGGACGAAGTGGAAGTGTCCGCCGACCAGATGATGCCCGGCGTGTCCGGCCTGAAGGGTCCGTTCACTTGCCTGAACTCCGCCCGCTACGGCATCGCCTGGGGCGCCGTCGGCGCCGCCGAGGCTTGCTGGCACACCGCCCGCCAGTACACGCTGGACCGCAAGCAATTCGGCCGCCCCCTGGCCGCCAACCAGCTGATCCAGAAGAAGCTGGCCGACATGCAGACCGAAATCACGCTGGCGCTGCAAGGCTGCCTGCGCCTGGGCCGCATGAAGGACGAAGGCACCGCCGCCGTCGAGATCACCTCGATCATGAAGCGCAATTCGTGCGGCAAGGCGCTGGACATCGCCCGCCTGGCGCGCGACATGCTCGGCGGCAACGGCATCTCCGACGAGTTCGGCGTCGCCCGCCACCTGGTGAACCTGGAAGTCGTCAACACGTACGAAGGCACCCACGACGTGCACGCCCTGATCCTGGGCCGCGCACAGACGGGGATTCAGGCGTTCTATTGATCGCCTGCCTGATGTAGCGAAGGAGGCCGCCCGTGAGGCGGCCTTTTTTTTGGCGAGTTGCTGCAACGCCAGGTGTCTGACACCCTCTGAGCCGCAGCTACAAACTGACGGTCACCTCCCCAGGGTGTCAGACACCGACCGAATGCAGTAAGCCATACGCCCGATCCCGCCCCGCCTGCGCATTGCCGAAAGCCCGACTAGGCGCGCGGTTGTACACCTCGTACGCTTTACGGATTCCCCCCACAGGAGTCGCGCATGCATCGCATCATCCCCCTGCGCCTGACGGCAGCCATCGCCATGGCCTTCGTCGCCCACGGCGCTCAGGCCGCCACGACGCTGACCATGACCACCGAATACCCGGCCACCTCCATGCCGGGTCAAGGCGTGTCCACGTTTGCCGAACTGGTGCGCGCCAAGTCGGCGGGCAACGTCGTCATCGACACGAGTTTCGACGCCGCCAAAGGCATCAAGTCGGGCGACATGATCGACGCGGTGCAGACGCGCAAAGTGGACGCAGGCGACGCCTTCGCCGGCGCGCTTGCCACGAAGTATCCGCTGTTTGGCGTGTCGTCCCTGCCCTTCCTGGCGGACTCGCTGTCCAAGGCGCGCAACCTCAACAAGGCCGCCCGTCCGGCATACGAGAAGCTGCTGGCTGCGCACGGCCAGAAGCTGCTTTACACCACGCCGTGGCCGGCGTCGGGCATCTGGTCAAAGCAGAAGGTGGACAGCGTGGCGGCGTTGAAACGCCTGACCATCCGTACCTACGATGCGACGTCGCAGGACGTCATGCAGCGCGCCGGCGCAAAGGCGGAGACCATCTCGTTTGCGGACGCCATGCCGCGCATCGCGTCGGGCGAGGTCAATGCGGTGCTGTCCTCCGGCGACGGCGGCGCGGGCCGCAAGCTGTGGGAATACCTGCCCCACTTCGCCGAGATCAACTACGCCATGCCGATCTCGGTGGCGACGATGAATCTGAAGGCCTACGAGGCGCTGGATGCGCGTTCACGCAAGGCGATCGACCAGGCAGCCGCGCAGACCGAAGCCGAGCAATGGAAGCGCATCGAGGGCCGCCTGCAGCAGAACTACGCGAACATGCGCAAGAACGGGGTCGCTATCAACACCGCCGTGCCGCCCGCGGTGCGCAAGGCGTTGCAGGACGCCTCAAAGGAATCGATCAACGCCTGGAAGGCGGCGGCCGGTCCGGAAGGGGCCGCCATTCTCAAGCAGGCGGGCAAGCGGTAGACGAAAGCCGCGGCTAGTTGTTGCCGGACAGATCGAACAGGCTGGTCGCGTCCATTTCCAGCACGCTTTCGTCGTGCTGGTTCACGACCGTCCACGCCCAGTTGATGATGCCCAGATCCGGGCGCGAGGACGAGTGGCGCGCGCCTTGCACGCGGGCGTGCAGGTGCAGGGTGTCGCCGGGGCGCACCGGCGTGCGCCAGCGGACTTCGCCCAGGCCGGGCGAACCGAAGGATTCGGAATCATGCAAGGCAGCGTCGACCGCCATGCGCATGGCCAGCGCGCAGGTGTGCCAGCCGCTGGCGATGAGGCCGCCCCAACGGCCTTCCGCGGCGCGTTGCGGATCGGTGTGGAACCACTGGGGATCGAATTGGCGGGCAAACGCCAGGATCTCCGCTTCCGTCACGGTGAGCGGCCCGCCCTTGATCACCATGCCGTCCTTGAATTCCGCGAACTTCATGTTGTTTTTCCCCGTGCAAACGAAATCGGCGCGCCCGGGCGCGCCGATCGTCACGCATCTGTTGTTGTGGATCAGTACGTCTCGAAGTGCAGCCGGCCTTCACGGCGCAGCGCTTCATGCAGGATAGACCAATCCTCGCCCGACTGCACCACCACTTCCCGCAGCGCGTCCAGCACGCCGACCTCCATGCCCTTCAGACCGCAGACGTAGATGCAGGTGTTGCGGTCGGCCAGCAATTCGCGTACCTGCGCGGCGCGCTCGCGGATCAGATCCTGCACGTAGCGCTTGGGCTGGCCGGCTTCGCGCGACAGCGCCAGGTTGATGTCGATGAAGTCCCGCGGCAGCTTCATCAACGGACCGAAGTAAGGCAGTTCTCGTTCGGTGCGCGCGCCGAAGAAAAGCATCAGCTTGCCGATGTCCGCCGTGCCGATCAGCCGGCGGCTGCGCTCGGTCATGGCGCGCATCGGCGCAGAACCCGTACCCGTGCAGATCATGATGAGATTGGCCTTCGGATGATTCGGCATCAGGAAGGTGTGGCCGAACGGGCCGATCACCTGCACGGTGTCGTTCTTGGCGAGATCGCAAAGATAGTTGGAGCACACGCCGTGCGCGGCCTCACCACCGTGATCCTGCGTGACGCGCTTTACCGTCAGCGACAGGTTGTTGTACCCGGCCCTTTCGCCGTCGCGCGGGCTGGCCAGCGAATACTGGCGCGCGTGATGCGGGCGGCCCAGCCCATCCACGCCCGGCGGCAGGATACCGATCGACTGCCCTTCCAGCACCGGAAACGGATGCTCGCCGAAGTCCAGCACGATGTGGTGGATATCGCTTTCCGTGTCGGCGCCGGTGACGCGGTAGTTGCCCACCACCGTCGCGGTGATTGGCGCCTTGTGCGTGTACAGATTCACGTACGGATGCGCGGCCGACCACGGAGGGATGGCCGCGCCGGGCGTCACCAGCATCGCCGGCGGCGTTGCCGGTTCAGCCTGCGGATCCGCGGCGGCCTGCTGCGCGGCATCATCCGCACCAACGGCATCCAGCGGCAACGACTTTTCCTGCGGCAGCTCTTCCCAGCCGAACTGGTCCTGCACGGAATAGGCTTCGGCGCGCACCACGAGCCGCCAGTTGTCGATCGAACCCGTCGGGCACGGCGGCACGCACGCCATGCAGCCGTTGCAGATTTCCGGATCCACCACGTAGTTGTTCGAATCGTGCGTGATCGCATCGACCGGACAGGTCTCTTCGCAGGTATTGCAGCGAATGCAGATCTCGGGATCGATCAGATGCTGCTTCAGGACTTCCACCGGTAATGGGGCGTTCATCGCCGTCCTCCCATACGCGCGGGCGCGCGGCCCGCGCGGCCTTCAGTTGAAACGCACGTACTCGAAATTCACCGGCTGGCGGTTGACGCCCATGACGGGCGGCGCGATCCAGTTGGCAAACTTGCCCGGTTCCGTGACCCGGCCCATCAGCGACGCGACGAACGCGCGATCTTCCGGCGTGGGCAGCCACTTTTGCTGGTTGGCCTGCCATTGCGATTCGGACACGATCTCGCCCTCGGGCGACATGCGGATGCCGGCCAGCGTGCCGATCTGGCGGTTGAACGCCTTGTGCGGCACCTGCAGGCGGAACGCCAGGCCGCTCTTTTCGATGACCTTGTTCCAGCGGCCGATGCCGGCCACCGAGTCACGGATGAAGTCATCGCGCAGGACTTCGTTCAGCGCGTTGAGCATCGGCACCTCGATCTCCGTCAGCTTGCCGTTGCTGACGTTGAGCACGCGGTAGGTGTCGTTCTTGAGTTGATGGTCGTCGTTGCGCTTGGTCTCTTCGTAGCGGCCCTTCAAGCCCGAACCGTAAAAGATGGCGGCGTTGGACGACTGGTCCGCACCGAACAGGTCGATGGTGACGCTGTAGTGGAAGTTCAGGTAGCGCTGGATGGTGGGCAGGTCGATCACGCCGGCCGCGCGCACGGCTTGCGGATCGTCGGTCTTCAGTTCCTTCATCACTTCGCACGTGCGCTGGATGACGCGCGAGATGCCGGATTCGCCGACGAACATGTGATGCGCTTCCTCAGTCAGCATGAACTTGGTCGTGCGGGCCAGGGGATCGAAGCTGGACTCCGCCAGCGCGCACAACTGGAACTTGCCGTCGCGATCGGTGAAGTACGTGAACATGTAGAACGCCAGCCAGTCGGGCGTCTTTTCATTGAAGGCGCCCAGGATGCGCGGATTGTCGGAATCACCCGAGCTGCGCTGCAACAGCGCGTCGGCTTCCTCGCGGCCGTCGCGACCGAAGTAGCGGTGCAGCAGGTACACCATTGCCCACAGGTGCCGCCCTTCTTCGACGTTGATCTGGAACAGGTTGCGCAGGTCGTACTGCGACGGCGCGGTCAGGCCCAGGTGGCGCTGCTGCTCGATCGACGCGGGTTCCGTGTCGCCCTGCGTGACGATGATGCGGCGCAGGTTGGCGCGGTGTTCGCCTGGAACGTCCTGCCACACGTCGCGGCCGATGTTTTCGCCGAAATGGATCTTGCGCTGGCCGTCCTGCGGCGCCAGAAAGATGCCCCAGCGGTAGTCCGGCATGCGCACGTGATTGAAGTGCGCCCAGCCGTCGGGTTCGACGCTGACGGCCGTGCGCAGATAGACGTCGAAGCCGTGCGAGCCATCGGGACCCATGTCCTGCCACCACTGCAGGTAGTTGGGCTGCCAGTGTTCCAGCGCGCGCTGCAACGTGCGGTCGCCGGACAGGTTGACGTTGTTGGGAATCTTGTCGGTGTAGTTGATGCCGGACATTGTCTCTCTCCTGATTCTTGGAATGGGGCCGCCTGCTTCGCGGCGCTTGGGTCTCAGGGCCCGCGGGCAGGCGCGCGTGGCGCCATGCCGCCCGATGGCCGAACGCTTGCCGCTTAGACGCGGTTCCAGTCGAATGCCGCCTGCTCGCCCTTGCCGTACAGCTTGAGCGCGCCCTTGTCGCCCGCCGCGTTGGGGCGGTTGAAGATCCAGTTCTGCCAGGCCGTCAGCCGGCCGAAGATGCGGGTTTCCATGGTTTCCTGCCCGCCGAAGCGCAGGTTGGCTTCCAGGCCTGTCAGCGCATCGGGCGACAATGCGCGGCGCTCTTCCAGCGCCAGCCGCACTTCGTCGTCCCAGTCGATGCTGTCGGGGGCATAGGTGATGAGGCCCAGTTCCAGCGCGCCGGTGGCCGTCAGGCTGCGGCCCGCCTGCGCGCGCACGGCTTCCAGCGGCTGTGTCTCGCCGTAAAAACGCCGCTGCAGGCGGCTCTGGCCGTTCACCATGGGGTACGCGCCGAAATTGCGCTCGCCGACCACGATCTGCGGCGGGGCGGCGTCGATGTCCTCGCCATCCTCCACGTCCAGCATGTAGCTGCGGTCGGCGGCCAGCGCCAGTTCAAGCAGCGTGCCGGCAAAGCACGAACCCGGTTCGATCAGCGCGAACAGGCTGCGCGACGTCACGTCCAGCCGCGCCAGCGTGCGGCGCAGCATGCCGGCGGTTTCGCGCACGAACCAGTGGTCCGCGTGCTGTTCCAGCGCGGCATCGGCCGCCAGCACGGCCTCGGCGTCGCCTTCGGTTTTCAGGATCCAGGTGCCGATGTCCAGTTCATTCGTGCGCATCGAGAGGATGGCGTCGTCGAGTTCGCGCGCCATCTGCAGCGGCCACCAGGCGGCGCCCGCGGCGAAGATGTCCTGCAGTTCCGTTTCGACGGGACCTTGCGGCGCGCGTACCGTCCAGATCGCCTGACGTTTTTCGCGGTCGAACTGCACGTCGACGTAGCGATAGGACAGGCTGGTCTCGGTCTCGGTGCGGTCCAGCGGCGTCAGCGATACCCCCTGCTCTCCTGCGGGACGGTCGCTGTCCTGCGCCAGCGCCAACGCGCGGGCGCGGACTTCTTCCTCGAAGCGTGCGGGCTTGACCACGTCGTCCACCAGCCGCCAGTCCTTGGCGCGCTGCCCGCGCACACCCTCGACCAGCGTGCAGAAGATGTCGGCATGATCGTGCCGCACGCGGCGCTTGTCGGTGACGCGGGTCAGTCCGCCCGTGCCGGGCAGCACCCCCAGCAGCGGCACTTCGGGCAGAGCCACGGAGGACGAGCGGTCGTCGATCAGCAGGATCTCGTCGCAGGCCAGGGCCAGTTCGTAGCCGCCGCCCGCGCACGCGCCGTTCAGGGCGGCGATGAACTTCAGTCCGCCGTGGCGGCTGGAGTCTTCGATGCCGTTACGGGTTTCGTTGGTGAACTTGCAGAAGTTCACCTTCCAGGCATGGGTGGACAAACCGAGCATGAAGATGTTGGCGCCGGAACAGAAGATCCGGTCCTTCATGCTGGTGACGACGACGGTGCGCACTTCCGGGTGTTCGAAACGGATGCGCTGCAGAGCGTCGTGCAGTTCGATGTCGACGCCCAGGTCGTACGAATTGAGCTTGAGCTTGTAGCCGGGGCGCAGGCCGCCGTCTTCGGCGACATCCATGGCCAGTGTCGCGACCGGACCGTCGAAGGCCAGGCGCCAATGCCGGTACTGGGCGGGATCGGTTCGAAAGTCGACCCGGCTGATGGGGCTGCTCATAGTGTGTCTCCTCATACGCCCTGTGCTCGGACAGGAAAAATACTGCACTACATGAATTATTATGCAGATTAGTGCAGGCGATTTGGAGCGTCAAGCGGAATATGCAGGAAAGTGCAGGTGCTTGGGTTCGGGGAGTGCGTTTGGTTGAAGCCTTGTCGGGGGCGGACTGGCTTGCTTGGGCCGGTGTCAGACACCCGATGAAGAGGGTCGCCGGTTCGTGACGGCGGTTAAGTGGGTGTCAGACACCTGGGCATGCCGCTACTCGCAGGTGTCTGACACCCTGCAGAAGGGCCCGTCGCATTGATGAGGCGCCACATGGGTGTCAGACACCCGGCCAATCGAACCGCTACAGCGGCAGCCCGCAAGCCTTGCGCACCTGGGTCCGCAGGCCGGCAAAGCTTTCCGGCACTTCCAGATTGCTGGTCACCCACGTCAGATCCGCCTTGGCGTAAAACGCCTCGCGTCCGGCCAGGATGCGCTTCAAGTCAGCCATGGCTTCGTTGTTGCCCGACATGGGGCGGAAGTCGCCCTGCGCCATGACGCGGCCCATGTGCTCTTCGGGTGTGGCGCGCAGCCAGACCGTATAGCAATGGGTCAGCAGCAGATTCAGCGTCGCGGGTTCGGATACCAGGCCGCCCGGCGTGGCCAGCACCATTTCCGGGTAGATCTGCACCGCCTCTTCAAGCGCGCGCCGTTCGTAACGGCGATAGGCATTCGGGCCGTAGAGGTTGTGGATTTCCAGGATGCCGCAGCCCGCCACGCGCTCGATCTCGCGGTTCAGTTCCACGAATGGGTAGCCCAGGTCGTCGGCCAGCATCTGGCCCAGCGTCGACTTGCCCGCGCCGCGCAGGCCGATCAGCGCCACGCGCTGCGTGCGGTTCGGGCGCTGCGCCCCCGCGCCCACGCCAAACAGCTGCGACAGCGCCTCGCGCGCGCGCTGCAGATCGGATTCGGTGCGCCCGCTGAGCAATTCCCGGATCAGCAGCCAGTCGGGCGATTCCGTGGTGACGTCGCCCACCAGCTCGGCCAGCGCGCAGTTGAAGGCGCGGGCAATCTGCAGCAGCACCAGGATCGACGCATTGCCGACGCCATGCTCCAGATTCGCCAAGTGACGTTCGGACACGCCGGTCGCCTGGGACAGCCCCTTGCGCGTCATGCCGCGGATGGCGCGCAGACGGCGCACCCGCTCGCCCAAGGCGATCAGAAACGGCTCGCGCCGGGGTTCGATGGGCGCCGTGTCTAGCGCTTGATTCATGGTTCGACTGACTCCGCAAAAACCCTGATTACCGCTCTTTTATGCACTATAGTGCTTGACCCACATCAACGGAAGCACTATTTTTCCATCCAACGAGTCCACAGCCGATCCGGTGCAAAAAAACAGCAGCCCAACAGGACTGCCGAGCGCCGACAGTGTAAAGGAGCCGCCTGGTGAGTACGCCTGACCAATTCCATGCCCTGATGCGCGACGTGACGCGTCTGACGGCCGGCCAGCCGCTGGATGCGGCGCTGCAGGCCCGGCTTAACGACGCGGCCGGTCCGGACAGCGCGCTGTTCCAGGACATCTTTGCGACCTGTAGGCAGGGCGTGGCCGACGGCTGGATGTGCAACCGCGAAGGCGGCGGCATCAAGTATGGCCGCGTCATCAAGCCCGCCGAGGACCTGGGCGGCTGCTCGGTCGACGTCGTCGACATGATCGATCTGGCCGGCCCGCACCACGCCCATCCCAATGGCGAGATCGACATGATCATGCCGCTCACCGAAGACGCCCGTTTCGACGGCCACGGCGCCGGCTGGCTGGTCTACGGCCCGGGGTCGGCGCACCGCCCCACCGTCACGCAGGGCCGCGCCCTGGTGCTGTATCTGCTGCCAGGCGGGGCCATCGAATTCACGCGCCCCGGCTGACAGCCGGTCCGGACACCCGCCCTGCCGCCAACAACAACCACAGGCACGGCGTCCGCCCACCAGGACATCAGGAGACAACCGTGAACACCTGCCCCGCCGAACTGAATTTCGCCAGCCACCTTGCCGCGCTGAACGCGCCGCGCGCCGCCAAGCTGGCTTACATCGACGACACCCGCCAGCTGACGTATGGCGAACTGGCCGAGCGCGTGGCCCGCATGGCGGGCGCGCTGCGCAATCTGGGGCTGCGCCGCGAGGAACGGATCCTGCTGCTGATGCAGGACACAGCCGACTGGCCGGTGGTGTTTCTGGGCGCGCTGCACGCCGGCGTGGTGCCGGTAGCCGTGAACACGCTGCTCACCGCCGACGACTACGCCTACATCGTTGCGCACAGCCGCGTGCGGGCCGTTTTCGTGTCGGGCGCACTGCTGCCGGTGCTGCAATCGGCGCTGGCTCAGGCGCCGGCCGACATCGAACATCTGGTCGTATCGCAGCCCGGCGCCAGCCTGCCCGACGGCGCCCAGGAATTCGAATCGCTGCTGGCGGCCGCCCCGATCGCGCCCGCCGCCCGGACGCTGTCCGACGAGATCGCGTTCTGGCTGTATTCATCCGGGTCCACGGGCAAGCCCAAGGGCGTGGTGCACACCCACGGCAACCTCTGGCACACGGCCGAGCTCTATGCCAAACCCGTGCTCGGCATCCGTGAAGACGACGTGGCGTTCTCGGCCGCGAAACTGTTCTTTGCGTACGGCCTGGGCAACGGACTGACGTTTCCGCTGTCGGTGGGCGCCACCGTCGTGCTGATGGCCGAGCGCCCCACGCCGCAGGCGGTGTTCCAGCGCCTGGTCCGGCATCGTCCCACCGTGTTCTATGGCGTGCCGACGCTGTACGCCAGCATGCTGGCCTCGCCCGACCTGCCCGCCCGCGAACAGGTGGCCATGCGCGTCTGCACGTCCGCCGGCGAGGCCCTGCCGCGCGACATCGGCGAGCGCTTCACGCGCCACTTCGGCTGTGAAATCCTGGACGGCATCGGCTCGACCGAGATGCTGCACATCTTCATTTCGAACCGCGCGGGCCAGTTACGCTACGGCACCACGGGCAAGCCCGTGCCGGGCTACGAGGTCCAACTGCGCGACGACAACGGCGCGCCGGTTGCCCCGGGCGCCATCGGCGATCTCTACATCAAGGGCCCCAGCGCCGCGCTGATGTACTGGAACAACCGCGACAAGACGCGCCAGTGCTTTTTGGGCGACTGGCTGAAAAGCGGCGACAAGTATGTCTGCGACCCCGACGGCTACTACACCTACGCCGGCCGCAGCGACGACATGATCAAGGTCAGCGGCCAGTACGTGTCGCCGGTGGAGGTCGAGAACATCCTGATCCAGCACGAGGCGGTGCTGGAAGCCGCGGTGATCGGCGTGCCGGACCACGACGGCCTGGTCAAGACGAAGGCCTACGTGGTGCTGCGCGCCGGCTTCGAACCCGACGCGCAGACCGGCGCCGCCTTGCAGCATTACGTGAAGCAGCATCTGGCGCCGTTCAAGTACCCGCGCCAGATCGACTTCCTGGAAGAATTGCCCAAGACCGCCACCGGCAAGATCCAGCGGTTCCGCCTGCGCGCGCTGGAAGAGGCCGCGCTATGACTGCCGCCACCCACGCCGCCGCCACCGAGGCCGCCACGGTCTTTGCCAACATTCACGCGCGCGGCCGCGACATGCGGCTGGAATGCGCATGGATCGCGCCGGAACGCGTTGATGCCCCACTTATCGTGTTTTTGCACGAGGGACTGGGATCGGTGTCGATGTGGAAGGACTTTCCGCAGCGTGTCTGCGACGCGGCCGGGTGCCGAGGCCTCGTGTACTCGCGCTATGGATACGGCCAGTCGACCGCGCGGCCGTTGCGTGAAGCGTGGCCCGTGGACTTCATGCACCGCGAAGCACACGAAGTCCTGCCCGCCCTGCTTGAAGTCCTGGGCGTGAACGCGCACCACAGCAAACCGGTGCTGTTCGGCCATAGCGACGGCGGGTCGATCGCGTTGCTGTACGCCGCGCGGTATCCGGATGCGGTCGCCGGCGTGGTGGCCGCGGCGCCGCACATCTTCGTCGAGGACGTCTCGGTGGCCAGCATCGCGCAGGCGCGCCAGACCTATCTGGATTCCGATCTGCGCGCGCGGCTGGGCCGCCATCACCAGGATGTCGACTCGGCATTCTGGGGCTGGAACGACATCTGGCTGAAGCCCGAATTCCGCGCATGGAACATCGAAGACGACTTGAACCGTATCACCTGTCCCGTGCTTGCCATCCAGGGCATGGACGACGAATACGGCACGCTAGAGCAGGTGCGCGGCATCCGCCGACGCGCGCCGCAGACCGAATTGCTGGAGATACCGGATTGCGGGCATTCGCCGCACCGGGATCAACCCGCCACCGTTGTCCAGGCCGTCGCACGCTTTGTGGGCGCGCTGGAAAAACCCGGTTGACCCAGGCCCAGCTACCGGCCCAGGCGTCCGCCCATAACAAGCACGGAGACAAACCATGAACCACGTCCTGACCCGGGCTGCGCTGGCCGCCGCCCTGACGATCGCCGCAAGCGGCGCGCATGCCGACGACAAGCTCAAGGTCGGCTTCATGCTGCCCTACAGCGGCACCTTCGCCGCGCTGGGCAACGCCATCGAGAACGGCTTCAAGCTGTATGTCGCCGAGCAAGGCGGCAAGCTGGGCGGGCGCGAGATCGAATACTTCAAGGTGGACGACGAATCGAACCCGGCCAAGGCCGCTGAGAACGCCAATCGCCTCATCAAGCGCGACCAGGTGGACGTGCTGATCGGCACGGTGCATTCGGGCGTGGCGATGGCGCTGGCCAAGGCGGCCAAGGACGCCGACACCACGCTGATCGTGACCAACGCGGGAGCCAACGCGATCACCGGTCCGCTGTGCGGCCCCGGCATCTTCCGCACCTCGTTCACCAACTGGCAACCCGCCTACGCGATGGGACCCGTAGCGTATGCCAAGGGCCACAAGACCGCCGTGACCATCACGTGGAAATACGCGGCGGGCGACGAGGCCATCGGCGGCTTCAAGGAAGGCTTCGAGAAGGCCGGCGGCAAGGTCGTGCGCGAGCTGAGCCTGCCGTTTCCCAACGTGGAGTTCCAGTCCCTACTGACGGAAATCGCCGCGCTCAAGCCCGACATGGTGTTCACCTTCTTTGCCGGCGGCGGGGCCGTGAAGTTCGTGCAGGACTATCACGCGGCCGGCCTGGACAAAACCATTCCGCTGTACGGCTCGGGCTTTTTGACGGACGGCACGCTGCAAGCCCAGGGGGCGTCCGCGCAGGGGCTGCTGACCACCCTGCACTACGCCGACGGCCTGAACACGCCACGCGACAACGCGTTCCGCGCCGATTATTCCAAGGCGTACAAGATGCAGCCGGACGTTTACGCGGTGCAGGGCTATGACGCCGCGCAGCTCATGCAATCGGGCCTCTCGGCCGTGAAGGGAGATTTCTCGAAGAAGGAAGCCTTCCGCAGCGCCATGCGCACGGCGACCGTGGACAGCCCGCGCGGCTCGTTCACGCTGTCCAAGGCCGGCAATCCGGTGCAGGACATCTACCTGCGCCGCGTCGACGGCCTGGAGAACAAGGTCGTCGAGGTCGCGGTGCAGAAGCTGGCCGACCCCGCGCGCGGCTGCAAGCTGTAACGCTCCGCCACGCGTCCGCCACAGGGAGGCCCCATGGACATCAGCATCCTGCTCATCCAGAGCCTGAACGCATTCCAGTACGGCTTGCTGCTGTTTCTGGTGGCCAGCGGACTCACGCTGATCTTCGGGATCATGGGCATCATCAATCTGGCCCACGGCAGTTTCTACATGATCGGCGCGTACATGGCGTTCGCGCTGGGGCCGGTGGTGGACCGCTGGCTGGGCGGCGGATTTCTCGCGACGCTGGCGGTCTGCGTGCTGGCCGCCGGCGTGCTGGGCTACCTGCTGGAAGCCGCGTTCTTCAGCTACCTGTACAAGCGCAACCATCTGCAGCAGGTGCTGATGACCTACGGCCTGATCCTCGTGTTCGAGGAACTGCGCAGCATTCTCGTGGGCAACGACGTGCACGGCGTGCCGCTGCCGTCGTGGCTGCAGGGCAGCATTGCGTTGGGCGACGTGATGACCTATCCCGTCTACCGGCTGTTCATCTCGGCCGTGGGCATTGCGGTGGCGTTGCTGCTGTACTGGGTCATCTCGCGCACGCGGCTGGGCATGATGCTGCGCGCCGGCGCCAGCAACCGCGAGATGATCAGCTCGCTGGGCATCGACATCAACAAGCTCTACCGCGTGGTGTTCGCGGCCGGCGTGGCGTTGGCGGCGCTGGCCGGCAGCATCGCGGCGCCCGTGTCGTCGGTCTATCCCGGCATGGGCAATGGCGTGCTGATCATCTGTTTCGTGGTGGTGGTGATCGGCGGCATCGGGTCGATCCGCGGCGCCTTCCTGGCCGCGATGCTGGTGGGCTTTGCCGAGACCTTCGGACAGGTGCTGTTCCCGTCCGCGGCGGGTGTGCTGGTCTACCTGCTGATGGCCTTCATTCTGCTGTGCAAGCCCGAAGGGCTGTTCAAACAGGGCTAGGTCCTGTCGACATCAAAAGGACCCTCGCATGCGAACGCCTCTGCTAAACCGAATTCTGCCCTTCGCGGCGCTGCTGGCGCTGGCCGCCTTTTCGTTCAGCGGCAGCGACTACTACACCGGCCTCGCGGTGAAGGTCATGATTTACGCGATCTTCGCGCTCAGCCTGCAACTGCTGGTCGGCGGCGCCGGGCTGGTCAGCCTGGGACACGCCGCGTTCTTCGGCATCGGCGCCTACGTGGCGGCGCTGTTGTCGCCCGAGTCCGAAGCGGCCGGCCTGTGGTGGCTGCTGCCGGCCGCCCTGCTCGCCGCGGCCGCGTATGCGCTGGTCACTGGCGCGCTCGCGCTGCGCACGCGCGGCGTGTATTTCATCATGGTCACGCTGGCCTTTTCGCAAATGGCCTATTACGTCTTTCACGACACCAAGATTGGCGGCGGCAGCGACGGCATCTATCTGTACTTCCGGCCCGAGCTTTCGCTGGGCGGCTGGATGCCGTTCGATTTAAGCAATGGCAGCACGTTCTACTTTTTCGTCCTGGCGTGCCTGGCGCTAGCGTGGGGCTTTCTTGCGCTGCTGCGGCGCTCGCCGTTTGGCGCGGCGTTGGCCGGCATCCGCATCAACGAACAGCGCATGCGCGCGGCGGGCTATTCGACCTATCCGTACAAGCTGGCCGCGTACGTCGTCGGCGCCACGCTGGCAGGGCTGGCGGGCTTTCTGTTTGCGTTGAAGGACGGGTTCGTCACGCCCGAACTGCTGGCGTGGGAACAGTCCGGGCTGGTGCTGCTGATGGTGATTCTGGGCGGCATGGGCAGCCTGGGCGGCGCGGTGCTGGGGACCGTGACGATGGTGCTGCTGCAGGAGCTGTTCCAATCGCAGGATCTGTTTGGCGACTACGCGCGTCACTGGCATCTGCCGCTGGGCATCGCGATCATCGCGCTGGTGGCCCTGCTGCCGAACGGGCTTGCGGGATTGCCGGCGCAATGGCGCGAACGCCGGCAGGCGCGTGTAGCGGACGGCGGAAAGATCGCAGGCAAGGACGACCGAGTCGACACCCGAAGCGACGCCAGCAAAGTCGCAGGCCGGGACGCCATCCCGTCGTCACGCGCAACATCCAAGACGCCTGCCCCCCGCCTGCCGATTCAGGGAGAGCGCCATGTCTGATGTCCTGCTTGCCGCAACCGCGGTCACGCGCCGTTTCGGCGGTCTCACGGCGGTCAACGGCGTGTCGCTCGCATTGCAGCGCGGCCAGGTGCACGCCGTCATCGGCACCAATGGGGCGGGCAAGTCCACGCTCATCAACATCCTGTCGGGCGAACTGGCGGCCAGCAGCGGACAGGTCACGCTGGCGGGCCGCGACATCACCGCGTGGCCGCAACCCGAGCGCGCACGCGCGGGGCTGGGCCGCAGCTATCAACGTTCCACGGTCTTTCCCGAACTCAGCGTGTTTGAGAACTGCCGGCTCGCCGCGCAGGCCAGCCGGCAGCGGTTCTGGCACTGGTGGCGCGATGCCGCCAGTTGCCGGCTCAGCGCCGACCTGGCCGGCGACGCACTGGACCGCACGGGCCTGGCCGCCGACGCCCACCAACCCGCCGGTCTGCTCGCCCACGGCCGCAAGCGCCAGCTCGAGATCGCGATGTGCCTGGCGGGCGAACCGCAGGTACTGCTGCTGGATGAACCGCTGGCGGGCATGGGTCCCGAGGAAACCGACCGCATCCTGGACCTGCTGCAGACGCTGAAGGCCGGCCACGCGATCCTGCTGGTCGAGCACGACATGGACGCCGTGTTCCGCATCGCCGAAACCATCACCGTGATGGTCAACGGCAGCGCAATCGCCAGCGGCGCGCCCGCGCAGATCCGCGCCAATCCCGAGGTGCGCACCGCCTACCTGGGCGAAGACGAAGGAGCGCATTGATGCACACGCTGATCGAAGCCGGCGGCCTGCACGTGTACTACGGCGCCAGCCATGTGCTGCGCGGTGTGGACATGCACATCGCGCCAGGAGAATCCGTGGGTCTGGTGGGCCGCAACGGCATGGGCAAGACCACGCTCATCCGCAGCCTGATGGGCCACGTGAAAAGCGCGCAGGGCAACGTGCGGGTGCGGGGCAGCGACTGCACGCACGCGCAGCCGCACGCGATCGCGCGCATGGGCGTGGCCTACGTGCCCGAGGGGCGCGGCATCTTTCCCAACCTGAACGTGCGCGAGAACCTGCAGGTGGCGGCACGCCCCGGCAAGCGCGCCGGCCAGGACTGGACGTACGCGCGCGTGCTGGATACGTTTCCGCGCCTGCGCGAGCGCCTGGGCCATGGCGGCCAGCAACTGTCGGGCGGCGAGCAGCAGATGCTGGCCATCGGCCGCGCGTTGATGACGAATCCCGACCTCTTGATCCTGGACGAAGCCACCGAAGGCCTTGCGCCGCTGATCGTGGCCGAGATCTGGCGGATCATCCGCGACATCCGCGCGACCGGCATGTCCACGCTGATCGTGGACCGCAACTACCGCGCGGTGCTGGAGCACACGGACCGGTGCCTGGTCATGGAGAAGGGTTTGATTGTGCAGGATGGCGACAGCGCGTCGCTTGCCCGCCAGCCCGAGCAGTTGACGCGCTATCTGGGGGTGTAGCGGCGAGGCGCTTTCGGAAGATGCCCGAAAAGCGCCCGCGCCGCGGCGGCAATCGTCAGATCACCGCTTCGATCAGGAAGGGGCCGCGGCGCTTCAAGCCTTCGGCCAGCGCGCGCGCAAAGCCTTCGACCGTATCCACGCTGACGGCTTCCACGCCCATGCCGCGCGCCAGATGGGTCCATTCCAGGTGCGGATCCTGCAGGTCCAGCATGCGGCGCGCATTGCGGCCCGGCTCCTGCACGCCCACGTTCTTCATCTCGCCGTGCAGCGTGGCGTAGGAACGGTTGGCCAGGATGATGGTCAGGCAATCCAGGTTCTCGCGCGCCTGCGTCCACAAGGCCTGCAACGTGTACATGCCGCTGCCGTCCGCCTGCAGGGTCACGACCTTGCGGTCGGGGCAAGCGACCGCCGCGCCGGTCGCCATCGGCAGGCCGATGCCGATGGCGCCGCCGGTCAGCATCAGCCAGTCGTGCGGCGCGCTGTTGACGCTGTAGAGCGGGAATTCCCGGCCCTGCGTGATGGACTCGTCGCACACGATGGCCTGCTCGGGCAGGTGGTGCGCGACCAGGACGTTGACCGCGGCACTGGTCAGCTTGCCGGAGGCAGGCACTTCGTAGCTAGGCGCGGGCGCGAGCAGCCGCGGCGCGTCGGCGGCGATGCCCAGTTCGTCGGCCAGCCATTCCAGCGCGTGCGGCAGGTCCTGGTCGGCCGTGGCCAGCACGATCTGGTTGCTGTCCTGCGGGGCCAGCAGGCTGGGCTTGCCGGGGTAGGCAAAAAAGCCGACCGGCGACTTTGCGCCCACCAGCACCAGATGCTTCACATCCTTCAGCTTGGCCACGGCCATGTCGATCGGATACGGCAGGCGGTCCACCGGGGTGCGCGCACCGCCGCGCTCGATGCGGCGGTTCGACGTTTCCGACACCAGTCGCACGCCCGTGGCCCGCGCGATGCGGCCGGCGGCGTTCAGGGCGCGCTCGCGCAGCGCGGCGCCGCCCAGCATCAGCACGGTGACTTCGCCCGAACGGATGGCGGCGGCTGCGGCGCGCACGGCCTCGGGCGTGGTCTGCGCCAGCGGCTCGTCCTTGGCCACGATGGGCGCGGGCGCGTTGTCGGGCAGTTCGGTCCAGGCCGTGTCGGCCGGCAGGATCAGGGTGGCGATGTTGCCCGGCGAACGGCGCGCCACGGCCACGGCCTCGGCGGCGTCCGCGGACAGGGCCGACGCCGTCATCGTGCGCTTGACCCAGTGCGACATCGGCCGCGCCACGCCTTCGACGTCGCTGGTCAGCGGCGCGTCGTACTGGACGTGATAGGTGGCGTGGTCGCCCACGATGTTGACCATGGGGGTGCGGGCGCGCTTGGCGTTGTGCAGGTTCGCCAGGCCATTGCCCAGGCCCGGGCCCAGGTGCAGCAGCGTCGCGGCCGGCTTGTCGGCCATGCGCGCGTAGCCGTCGGCCGCGCCCGTCACCACGCCTTCGAACAGGCCCAGCACGCAGCGCATCTTGGGCTTGCGATCCAGCGCCGCCACAAAGTGCATCTCGGATGTGCCCGGGTTTGCAAAGCAAACGTCCACATCATTGGCAAGCAAGGTGTCGCAGAGGCTGTCGGCGCCGTTCATCGTTGTTTCCCTGGTAGTTATCAATGGCAGGCGGGTGGCAAGGCCACCCGCGCAACGGACATCATAGGGAGCCTGGCGGATTCGCGATAGTGCCATTTCGGCTTGCGCGCATGGAACCATTCCGGGCGGGTTCCGTTTGGCGGAACAAACCAGGGCGGCGTCCGGGGAGCGGACGGCCGCGCCGGGTTCGGGGCGCCGTCAGAACGTGGCGCGCAGCGCGAGGCGGAAGGTGCGGGGCTGGCCGAAGTAATTGAAGTAGTCGGTGTTGCCCACCGACTGGTAATAATTCCGGTCGAAGAGGTTGTCCACATTGAACTGCACCGCCAGATTCTTGTTGACGTCGTAGACCGCGTGCAGGCCGACCAGCGTGTAGGCGCCCTGCGAAATCCTGTAGTCGACTCCGCCCGTCGTGCCGGTGTTGAAGATGCCGCTCTGCGCATAGACCGAGCCGCCCACGCGCAGCTTGTTCCATTGGTCCGGCAGGCGGTAATCGGTGGACACCTTCAGCAGGTGACGCGGAAAGGTGCTGGCAAACGTCTGGCCGGCAAGCGGACCCTGCGCGTATTTGGACTGCGTGTAGGTGTAGCCCAGGCTGACGTTCCAGGTCGGCGTGATGGCGCCGTTGATCTCGAAGTCCACGCCACGGTTGCGCACCTTCTCGGCAGCGCGGAAGCAGGAAAGAACGCCCGGCGGGCACAGGTCCATGTCGTAGATCCGGTCGGCCCGGCCCTTCTGGTCCGTCTGGAACAGCGCCAGCGCGGCGTTCACCTTGCGGTCCATGAACTCGCCCTTCAAGCCGATCTCGTAGTTCTGCCCCGTCATCGGCGGCAGCACGCTGCCGTCGACGCCAATGTTCTCCTGCGGCTTGAAGATTTCGGTATAGCTGGCATAGGCCGACAGGTTTTTGTTCAAGTCCTGCACTACGCCGGCATACGGCGTAACCTTGCCGCGCTGCTCATAGCGGCTTCCCGTGCGCATGGTGGTCTGCGCAAAGCGGTCGAATTCGAACCAGCTCATGCGCGCGCCCACGAGGAAGGTCGTACTGTCGGTCAGGCTGAAGCGGCCGGCGGTGTAGATGCCCTGCTGCTTCTGCGTGATGTTGTACTGCCACATGTCCACGTCCAGTCCGGTCGGCGCGGGCGGATTGAACGCGCCCAGATCGTTCATGTCGACCACGTAGCGATAGCTGGCGTCTCGCCCTCCGTGATAGTCGAAGTCGTCCTTGCGCGTGGAGGCGCCCACCACCAGTTCATGCTGGCGGCCCAGCAATTGGAACGGGCCGGACGCGTAAGCGTCCACGCCCCACTGCGTATCGTTGAAATGGAAGAGGCGCGGGTTCAGTGTGAAAAGGTCGCCGGTGGTGCGCTGGGTGTAGTTGCCCAGGAAGTCCGACTTGGCGGACAGCCAGTTCCCGGCCACGGTGAGCTTCCAGCCGTTGTCGAATTCGTGCCTGATGTCGGCGAACAGGTTGGTGTTGCGCTTGTTCACGTAGTTCCAGTCGCCGACCAGGGCGGTCTTGCGCGACATCGGGTAGAACGAACCGTCGGCCCGCGTCGGCAGTCCGGACCAGTCATAGCCCTGGTTGCGGTCCTTCTGGTAGGTCATGCCCGCCGTCACCGTGGTGGCGGGCGTGATGTCGGCCTCCAGGATGCCGTAGAAGAGCGTGTTTTCCTTGCCCGCATGTTGCTGGAAGTCGCCCGAGTTGGTGTAGGCCATCACGGTGCGTCCACGCAGCGTCTTGGCGTCGTTCAGGGGTGAGGACACGTCGAGCATGGTGCGGTAGTCGTCCCACGATCCCGCCGACAGCGTCATGACACCCGTCGTCTCGTAGCCGGGCCGCTTGCGCACCAGGTTGATGGCGGCGGCCGGGTTGCCGGCCCCTTCCAGCAGGCCTGTGGCGCCGCGCACAACCTCGACCCGGTCATAGATCTCGGTGGTCGGCTTGTTGATGGCGTCGAACGAATACGGGTTGGTGATGTTGACCGGCACGCCGTCGATCTGCAGGTTGTCGATCTGTTGGCCACGCGCCTGGTAGGTCGAGCGCTCTGAACCGCTCTGAATCACCGAAATGCCGGTGGTCGCCTGCAGCACATCGTCCAGGTTCCGCATGGACTGGTCGTCCATGCGCTGGCGCGTCACCACCGTGACCGATTGCGGCGTCTCGCGCTGCGACAGATTCAGGCGCGTGGCGCTGTTCGTCACCTGCACGACGTAGGTGTCACTGGTGTCCACGGGTGGCAAATTGCCGGACACCGTGACCGGTGCGAGCGTGGTGGTCTCGGGCGGCGCACGCCGCAGGGTCAGCGTGCCGTCCGCTGCCTGCGTGGACTCGAGTCCGCTGCCCGCCAGGGCGGCGCGCAGCGCCGCGTCCGTGGTGTAGACGCCCCGCACGGCCGGGGCATTCAGGCCGCGCACGAGCTGCGAGTCGTAGGACACCACAGTCCGGGTCAGCCGCGCAATCTCGGTCAGCGTGGCGTCCAGGCTGCCGGCGGGCAGGTCGAACGCGATGGGCGCCCGCGGCTGGGCGTGGGCCGGCTGGCCCAGGCTGGATGCCGCCAGGACCACGGCAAGGCTAAGGACGTGGGGAACAGGCAAAACGCGCATGAGGGTCTCCGATACGTTGCGCACAGTGATATGTGGGTATGTGCCGCGAGATCGGAAAAGTGACAGTGCTCGTGCGAAAAAAAGTGAAAAAAGGCGGTTCAGGCCGATCGGACGTCGATCACGGTGAGCCAGCGCGTGTAGCGGCCGACGGTGATCGGCAACGTATGCTCCAACGCGCTCAGCGCGCGGTCGGTGTCGTCCAGCGGATAGAGACCGGACACCGCCAGGCGGGCAGCCTGCGGGCTGACGCGCAATACGCCCGTGCGGTAGCTGGCCAGCGCGGCCGCGATCTCGCCCAGCGGCTGGTCGCGCGCCTTCAGCCATCCCTCGCGCCACGCGGCGGCGTCGTCCATCGGTTGCGGACGGTCCGCCCAGCCCTCGCCGAAGCGCGCGCCTTGCCCCATCGCCAGCGTCAAGGGCGCAGACTCGCGCGGCAAGACCTCGATACTGCTTTGCAACGCCACGGCCAGGCTGGCCTCTTCTTCCAGCCGCACCATGCAGCCCGCGCCCGCGCTGCGAACCAGCCCGTGCGCAGTATGCACCGCAAACATCGCGGAAAGACCCGTGCGCGGCTGCACCACCAGCGCCCCTTCCAGCAATCGAACGTTGCGCGCGTCCGCCGTGAAATCCAGGTCGACACGGCTGCGCGCGTCCAGGGTCAGCAGGCTGCCGTCCGGCAGCGTGTAGGTCCGGCGTTCGCCCGTAGCCGTGCCCAGATCGGCCGTCAGATTGCCCAGCGGCGTGATGCGGTTGGCCACCCAGCCGCCTGCCGCAGCGGCGCCCGCCAGGGCGGCCGCGTTCAGCAGCACGCGTCTGCGGGCCGGACGCACCAGCGTGCGCCGCAGCGCGTGGTGCTCGTTCTTCATGACCGATTCCAGCCGCCCCACCGACTGGCTCAGCCCTTGCTGCAGCCGCGCCCAGGCAAGTTCATGGGCCGGATCGGCCGCTCGCCAGGCGGCACAGGCGGCGTGATCGGCATCGGTCGCGTCGCCCGAGGTCAGCTTGAC
Source organism: Achromobacter sp. (assembly GCF_032113835.1). GTDB lineage: Bacteria > Pseudomonadota > Gammaproteobacteria > Burkholderiales > Burkholderiaceae_B > Achromobacter. Next base: position 56,645 of record NZ_DAMCTG010000003.1, read on the forward strand.
CCAGAAGCCGATCGCCCGGTCCCCGGCCTCGGCCACGGTTTGCTCGCGGCTCATGGCGCGTCCGTCAGCGCGTAGCAGCGCTGCAGCGCCTGCGCGATGTACTGGCGCACCATGCTGACCGACACGCCCAGCGCGGCGGCGATCTCCTTGTGCGTCAGGCCATCGAGCTGGCTGTACAGGAACGCGGCGCGCGCCTTCGCCGACAGGCCGTCGAGCATCTGGTCCACCTGCTGCAGCGTCTGCAGGATCGCCAGCTGTTCCTGCGGCGACGGCGCAAACTGCTCGCCCTGATGGAACAGGCTTTCCAGCCACGCGGCTTCCAGCTCGCGGCGGCGCCACAGTTTCCAGACGAGGCGTTTGGCGATGGTGATGATGAGCGCGCGCGGCTCTCGCACGGAGGCGAGCCGCGGCGTCTGGATGAGCTGCACGAACGTGTCGCCCGCGACGTCTTCGGCGTCTTCCAGGTTGCGCAACCGCGTGTAGAGGCGGCCCAGCAGCCATGGCCTGTCTTCGGTGTAGATCCGGGCCAGCAGAGGATGGTCCGAGGTAAGCATGGAAGGCGGAAGCATGGCGCGGCGGGCGGGATCTGCAAATGGGAATCGCTCGCATTCTAACGCAGACGTTCCAGGGCGTCCTTTTCCGCGGCGCTCATCGTCCATGTGCGGTCGCGTCCAAGAAGCGGCAAGGCCTCCCGAAGGAGGCTTGCGCAGGTCGGACGGCCGGTTAAAACGGACTGCCTTGTCCGTCCGCTACGGCTGTTGCCGGATCAGCGGATCGGCCACGGATACATCGCGCCGCCCTGGTTCCACAGCGCGTTCGTGCCGCGTTGCAGGCCCAGCTTGCTGTCCTTGCCCACGTTGCGCTCGAACACCTCGCTGTAGTTGCCCACGGCCTTGATGGCGTTGTAGGCCCACTTTTCATCCAGCCCCATGTTCTTGCCGGCGCCCGGCGTCACGCCCAGGATGCGCAGCACGTTGGGATTCTTGCTCTTGAGCATTTCGTCCACGTTCTTCTGCGTGATGCCGTATTCCTCGGCCTCCAGCAGCGCGAACAGCGTCCAGCGCACGATGCCCAGCCAGTTTTCGTCGCCCTGGCGCACCATGGGGCCCAGCGGCTCCTTCGAGAAGCGCTCCGGCAGGATCTCGTAGTCGTTTGGATTGGCGACCTGCGTGGCGCGCACGGCGGCCAGTTGCGAGGCGTCATCGGTGAAGGCATCGCAGCGGCCGGATTCAAAGGCGCGCACGACTTCCGTCACCTTGTCGATCACGACCGGCTTGAACTCGATGTTGTTGGCGCGGAACCAGTCGGCCAGGTTCAGTTCGGTGGTGGTGCCCGGCTGCACGCAGACCGTGGCGCCGTTCAATTCCTTGGCGCTCTTGACGCCCAGCTTCTTGCTCACCAGGATGCCCTGGCCGTCGTAGAAACTAGCCGCCACCGCGGACAGGCCCAGCGACGTGTCGCGCGTCTGGGTCAGCGTCACGGTGCGCAGCAGCACGTCGACCTCGCCCGATTGCAGCGCGGTGAAGCGTTGCTGGGTGGACAGCGCGGTGCCCTTGAACTTGGAGGCATCGCCAAACACCGCCGCCGCCACCGCGCGACAGATGTCCACGTCCATGCCTTCCCATTCGCCCTTGCTGTTCGTCGCGGAGAATCCGGAGACGCCATCCGTCAGGCCGCATTGCACGAATCCCTTCTTTTTCACCGCGTCCAGCGTGGGACCGGCCATCGCCGCCTGGGACGCGCAGGCCAGGGCAATCGCGCCGGCCGCAACCATCAATTTCCGCTTCATGTTCTGCTTCTCCTGAGATAGATGACCGCCCTGGGCTCGTAGCCGGGGACAGTTGAAACCAGGTCCTGCCTTACTGGACCGGCCGCCAGATTAAGGCATGTCCACAGCGTGAACAACGCGCGAATCGCTAGTGAAAACCCGTAAAAAGGATGCACTGGTGACCACAGACCCCGTGTCCGGTGATCGAACTTTATTGCCGCCGCCATGCGCCGTCGCGCCCATCCCTGCATGCCATACTTTTTTCGCGTCTTTGTCCGATAGTCAGCAAAGCCGCAGCCCCTTAAAAAAGCCGTCGCGTCACACAAAAGCCCAGACGCGCAGCGGCAATCGGCCGATTCATGGAGGAGACAAAATCCATGGCACATGCATGCAAGTCGCAGCCCCATCACCCGGCGGCCACTGACCGCCGCCGCGTTCTGAAAAACGTCATGTTCGCCGCGCTGGCGGCCGCCGGCTTGGCCGCCGGTCCCGCGCACGGGGCCGACAACTGGCCCAGCAAGCCGATCAAGATCATCGTGCCGTACACGCCGGGCGGGTCCACCGACATCGTGACGCGCATCGTGATGGAAAAACTGGGACCGCGGCTGAACCAGACCATCGTCGTCGAGAACCGGCCCGGCGCGAACAGCAGCCTGGGCTCGGCGCTGGCCGCCAAGGCCGAGCCTGACGGCTACACGTTCCTGTCGATGCTGCCGGCCTACATCATCAACTTCCACCTGTACAAGCTGGGTTACACGCCCGCGGACCTGACGCCTGTTGTGCAGATGGCGGACCTGCCGCTGTTCCTGTTCGTGGCGAACGAGCTTCCCGTCAAGAGCGTCGCGGAGCTGGTGGCGTATGCCCGCAAGAACCCGGACAAGCTCACCTACGCGTCCAGCGGCAACGGATCCAGCGCCCACCTGACCGGCGCCGACTTCGCGCTGCAGAACAAGATCACGATGACGCACGTGGCGTACAAGGGCAGCGCGCCGATACTGACCGACATCCTGGGCAACCGCGTGAGCATGGTGTTCGATCCCGTCCTCGTGCCGATGCAGTACGTCAAGCAGAATCGCCTGAAGGCGCTGGCGTTCACGGGCAAGGAGCGCTGGCCCACGGAGCCGGACATTCCCACGATGGAAGAAGCCGGCATGCCGGGCTTTGTCACCGGCTCATGGGCCGGCCTGATGGCGCCGGCCAATACGCCCAAGCCGATCATCGAACGCATGGCGCGCGAGATCAGCGAGATCGTCAAGGAGCCGGACGTGCGGCAGAAGTTCGTGGATGCTGGCTTTCTGCCGGTGGGCGGCACGCCGGCGGAGTTTGCCGAATTGATGAAGAAGGACTCGGCGCGCTACGCCGAGATCATCAAGCAGGCCAACATCACCGTGAACTGAACAGGGCCGGGCGCCGTAGCGCCCGCCTCATCGGAGCCCTCCATGATCGACAAGTTCATCGACACGCCCGACGCTGCCGTTGCGGACGTGCACGACGGCGCCATCGTGCTCATCAGCGGGTTCGGCGGCGCCGGCATGCCCACCGAACTGATCCACGCCCTGATCGACCAGGGCGCGCGCGAACTCACGGTGGTCAGCAACAACGCCGGCAATCGCGAGACGGGCCTCGCCGCGCTGGTCAAGGCCGGACGCGTGCGCAAGGTGATCTGCTCGTTCCCGAAGGCCTCGCACTCGTGGGTCTTCGACGAGCTCTACCGGCAAGGCCGCATCGAACTCGAATGCGTGCCGCAAGGCACCATCGCCGAACGCTTGCGAGCGGCCGGCGCCGGACTGGGCGGCTTTTTCACGCCCACCGCCTACGGCACCGAACTTGCCCGCGGCAAGGAGACCCGCATCATCAATGGTCGCGGCCACGTGTTCGAGGAACCGTTGCATGGCGACTTTGCGCTGGTCAAGGCCGACCGCGGCGACCGCTGGGGCAACCTGACCTACAACATGAGCGCGCGCAACTTCGGACCCATCATGTGCATGGCCGCCAAGACCACCATCGTGCAGGTGCGCGCCAAGGCCGAGTTGGGCGAGCTGCCGCCCGAAGCCGTGGTGACGCCGGGCATCTTCGTCAAGCGCGTGACCGAAGTCCCCAACGCCGCCTTTTCCAGTTAACGCCATCTGCGCGTGCAGGAGCCCGCATGTTTCATCCCTTGACCCGCGAAGCCATGGCCCGCCGCCTGGCTTTGGACATTCCCGACGGCAGCTACGTGAACCTGGGCATCGGCATGCCGGTGCTGGTGGCCGCCCATTTGCCCGAAGGCCGCGAGATCGTGCTGCACAGCGAGAACGGCATCCTCGGCATGGGTCCGCCCCCGGCCGAGGCCGACATCAACCTGGATCTCATCAACGCGGGCAAGCAGCCCGTAACGCTGCTGACGGGCGGCTCGTACTTCCATCACGCGGACTCGTTCGCGATGATGCGCGGCGGCCATCTGGACATCTGCGTCATGGGCGGCATGCAAGTCGCGGCCAACGGAGACCTCGCGAACTGGTCGCTGAACAAGCCCGGCGAAGCGCCGGCCGTCGGCGGCGCGATGGACCTGGCCGTGGGCGCGCGCAGCGTGTTCATCATGATGGAGCACAACAGCAAGAACGGCGATCCCAAGATCGTCGAGCGCTGCACCTATCCGCTGACCGGCGCCGGCGTGGTGGACCGCATCTACACCGACCTCGCGGTCATCGACGTCACGCCGGACGGCCTGGTGGTCCGGGATATGATCGACGGCATGACGCTGACCGAACTGCAGACGCGCACCGGCGCCCCCCTGCGGGCAGGCTGATGCTGCCCAACCTTCCTCCACCCGGCTACGCCGCGCCGCCCGCCGCCGAAGACCACCCCGACCAATTGCGCGGGGACCCGGACTACATGCTGACGCTGGCGCGCGGCCTGCACGTCATTCGCGCGTTCGGCACGCGCCGCCATCCGCAGACCGCCGCCGAACTGAGCCGGCGCGCGGGTCTTCCGCGCGCGGTCGTGCAGCGCTGCCTGCACACGTTGATCCTCTTGGGCATGGCCGAACAGCACGGGCGGCTCTACGTGCTGACGCCGCGCATTCTGGGGCTGGGCTATGCGTACTTTTCGTCGACGCCGTTCGTCTCGCTGGCGCAGCCCGTGCTGGAAGAATTGAGCGCGACCGTGAACGAGACCTGCGCGCTTGCCATCATGGAAGGCCACGAGATGCTGTACCTCGCGCGGTCCGAGGTGAACCGTCTGCTCGCCACGTCGATGGGGTTGGGCAGCCGCCTGCCCGCGTATTGCACGTCGATCGGGCGCGTGCTGCTGGCGGAGCTGCCGGAGCCCGCGCTGGCGCGGTATTTCGCGGCGACCGACCTGCAGCCCTATACCGAATTCACGCTGACCACCGAGGTGAAACTGCGCGCGGAACTGGCGCGCATCCGCGAGCAGGGCTATGCGGTGGTCGACCAGGAACTGGAATTGAATGTGCGCGCGATCTCGGTCGCGGTGCGCTCGGCCAGCGGCAAGGCCTGTGGGGCCGTGAACGTCAGCGTGAAGGCGGCGCGCGTGCCGCTCAGCCGTCTGCAGGACGACTTCCTGCCGCCCTTGCGGCAGGCCGTGGAACGGATCGGGGAATTCCTGGCCGCGTGAGCCGCCAGGTTACAGGCCGGTGGTGTCCAGCGTGAAGGCCGCGGCGGCGCGGCCGATGCGGTCGTTGACCGCGTGCCAGTCATCGGTGGCGGGGGGCGCCTGCACGATGATGCGCGCATACCCCTGGCCGTCCAGATCGCGCAGCAGGCCATACAGCGCCTGCGCATAGCGCGCCGGGTCCGCGGATACCGGCTGCCACTGCACGCGGGGATCGGCTGCGGCAGGTTGCGGGCCGTAGGCCACCAGCACCACGCGGCCTTCGGGCAGATTGCGTCCCGCCAGCACATCGTTCATGCGGGCCTCGCTGGCCAATTCCAGCGGCGTGCGCGGCGCGTAATGCGCCTTCAATGTGCCGGACGCGCGCGGCGCGGCGGCGTCGGGCGCAAAGACCTGCACACCCAGCACGGCCTCGATCTGCGCGGCGCTGATGTGGCCGGGCCGCAGCAGCACGGGGCCCGCGCCGCGATCCAGGCGCGACAGGTCGAGAATGGTGGATTCGATACCCACTTCCGACGCGCCGCCTTCCAGCACGGGCATGCCGGCCGCGACTTCGTCCAGGAACTCGTTGCGCACGTGTTCGGCGCGGGTGGGCGACACCTGGCCAAACTTGTTGGCCGACGGCGCCGCCACCCCGCCCTGCCCGTTCGGCTTGCCGGCCGCAAACGCCGCCAGCAGCGCCTGCGCCACCGGATGCGACGGACAACGGATGCCGATGCTGTCCTGCCCGCCGCTCACCGTGTCGACGATATGCGGCGCGCGTTTCAGGATCAAGGTCAGCGGACCGGGCCAGAATGCGTCGATGAGCAGTTGCGCCTCGGGCGGCACGTGCGCCGCCCAATACGCCACGTCGCCCTGCGGCGCGATATGCACGATGACGGGATGGTTCGACGGCCGGCCCTTGGCCGCGTAGATCTTGGCGACGGCCTGCGGGTTTTCAGCGTCCGCGCCCAAACCGTAGACGGTCTCGGTCGGAAAGGCGGCCAGTTCGCCGTCCAGCATGCGCTGGGCGGCGTGGGCGATTTCCGCGGCGCTGGCGGAGGCGGACTGGGATGAAGACATCGGCGTGTCGCTTACTCGGGCGCCTGCATGCCCAGCACGGCGGCCACGCGGGCGGCGTCGTCACGGGCCTGCTGCAAGGTGGCCGCCACGATGGTGATGTGACCCATCTTGCGGCCGCGGCGCGCCTCGCGCTTGCCGTACAGGTGCAGCTTGGCCGACGGCACGGCCAGCGCGGCCGCCCAATCGGGTTCGCGTTGCGCATCGCCCGTGGCATCGGCATACCAGATGTCGCCCAGGATGTTCAGCATGACGGCGGGCGCCAGCAGATCGGTGCCGCCCAGCGGCAGGCCGGCCATGGCGCGCGCCTGCTGCTCGAACTGGCTGGTGACGCAGGCGTCGATCGTGTAATGGCCGCTGTTGTGCGGACGCGGCGCGATCTCGTTGACGATCAGGCTGCCGTCCTTGAGCACGAAGAATTCCACGCACAGCACGCCGTGGTAGCCCAGGCCCTGCGCGATGGCCTGGGCGGCTTCGGTGGCGCGGGCCTGGCGTTCGGCGTGGGCGGCGTCCTGCTGCACGGGCGCCGCGGTGGACACGGCCAGGATGCCGTCGACATGCACGTTGCGCGCCACGGGAAACACCATGCTTGTGCCGTCGAAACCGCGCGCGAGCACGACCGAGATCTCGTAATCCAGCGGCATCAGCGCTTCCAGCACGCAGGCCACGCCGCCGAATTCGGCGAAGGCGGCAATCGCTTCCTGGCGCGTGTTGATGCGGGCCTGGCCCTTGCCGTCGTAACCCAGGCGCGCGACCTTGAGGATGCCGGGGAACAGCGCGTCGGATGCGGCGTTCAGATCGGCTTCGCTGCGGATCGCAGCGTGCGGCGCGACCGGGATGCCTTGCGCGGCGATGAAGGTCTTCTCGGCGATGCGATCCTGCACGATGGCCACGGCGTCGCCCGCCGGGCTGACGCGGCACTGGGTCGCCAGCGCGCGCAGGCTGTCCGCGGGGACGTTCTCGAATTCGGTGGTGACGGCCTGGCACGTCTGCGCCAAACGAGCCAGACCCGCCTCGTCGTCATAGGCGGCCTGGATGTGCAGGTCGGCGACCATGCCGGCCGGACATTCCGCGGCCGGGTCCAGCACCGCGACCTTGTAGCCCAGGCTTTGCGCGGCGTGACAGAACATGCGGCCCAGTTGGCCGCCGCCCAGCATGCCCAGCCAGCCGCCGGGCGCGATCAGGAAAGGAGTCGATTGAGTCATTCGCATCAGGCCTCGGGCGGAACCTTCATGTCGCGCGCGGCCTGCGTCTGGCGGGCGCGGAACGCCACCAGCTTTGCGTGCAGACCGGCATCGGTGCCCGCCAACGTGGCGATCACGTGCAGCGCGGCATTGGCGGCGCCGGCTTCGCCGATGGCGAAGGTGGCCACCGGCACGCCCTTGGGCATCTGCACGATGGAGAGCAGCGAGTCTTCGCCGCGCAGGTATTTGGAGGGGACCGGCACGCCGAACACCGGCACTTCGGTCAGGGCGGCCATCATGCCCGGCAGGTGCGCCGCGCCGCCGGCGCCGGCGATGATGCCGCGCAGGCCGCGCTGGTGCGCCGCGGCGCCGTATTCGGCCATGTCCTGCGGCATGCGGTGCGCGGAGATGACGCGCGCCTCGTAGGCCACGCCGAAATCCTCCAGCATCGTCACCGCGTGCTTCATGACCTCCCAATCGCTGGAAGATCCCATAATCACGCCCACCACGGGGGAGGCTTGCGCCGCTGCGGAAGTCTGGTCTGTCATAACCGGTGTCTAGTAGTTGAGACACGGCGCACGCGCCGCGAAATGTCGGGGGACCGCGGGACCTGCCCGCGAAACCCGCTATTTTACCCGGCGCCGAAGACCGCTATGGCAACGTGGCGCTTTTCAGCCAAAGGTAGCTGACCGGATCGTCCGGGCAAGGGCCGAAACCGCATTGCAGCGTGGTGCTGCCGGCGTTGGCCAGGGCGACGATGAAAAACAGGGCCATGACCACCATGCCCAGCATCGAGACGGGCCTTTTGAGCATGCTGTCGCCCCACTTGCGGTCCACGCACAGCATGACGACGCAGAACACGATGATTGCGATGAAGGCAACGAAGGCCCAGGTATAGAAGTGCACGCCAAGAAAGGGGGTGCCGTAGCCCGCGTCGCCCGGGGCGATGTGCAGCAGGACCTGCCGTCCCGCAGCCAGCATGCCGCCCAGCGCGCCGGCAATGCTCATCGCATAGTGCATCGGCGACGGGCCCAATCGCATGTTCAGGAGGAAACCGATCCCGGCAAGAATCAGCGCGACGCGCTGCAGCAGGCACAGCGGACATGGCAGTTCGTCGTAGGCGAATTGCCAGGCGAAGGCCATGCAGAGAATTGCAGTGACCCCGAGCAGCGCCAGGGCATTGAGGATGCGCGAGCCGCGCGCCGGATTGCTGGAAAAGATCATCGCCGCCGCTTCACAGGGACAGCGCCAGCGGACTGGTCATGTGGTATTTGCACCAGGCGGCTAAGATGGCCAATGTCAGCAGCCAGAACGTCACGCACGGACGGCGCCGGCCCACGAGACCAAACCAAACTGCCAGCGTCCCAGTCACAAAGGGCAGCATCATCACCATGCGGCGCTCCTTTTCTCGGAAATCCCGTATCAAGCAGCGGACGAGTATAGCGTAACAATCCGAAATAATTTCGCGTCAAAAATGGGGGTTTGCCCGGGAGTTGGGTTGGCGCAGGGTTGGGCGGTGTCTGACACCCTTTGGCAGCGGCTCAGACTCGGCCGGTGTCTGACACCCTTTGGCTGTCGTCTCAGCTTGAAGCGCGTCTCACCAGGGTGTCAGACACCTGCGTCAGCGCACACACCTGCGTCAGCGCTGTCAGAGACCGGGTTGAGGCTTCCAAGGTGTCAGACACCTCGTTGAGGCTGTGGCGGCGGTGCGGCCGGTGTCTGACACCCTTGGGCCGCCGGCTCAAGATAAAGATCCTCTCACGCAAGGGTGTCAGACACCGGGTGGAGGCGCCGGTTAAGAACACGCGACGAAAAAAAACCCGCTCGGCGGGAGCGGGTTTTTCAGTGCTGGGCCGATCAGGCAATCAGGCGGTCCAGGGCTTCGCGGTACTTTGCAGCCGTCTTTTCCAGCACTTCCTGCGGCAGGCGCGGCGCGGGCGGGGTCTTGTCCCACGTTTGCGTTTCGAGCCAGTCGCGCACGAACTGCTTGTCGAACGACGGGGGGCTGATGCCGACGCGGTAGCCGTCGGCGGGCCAGAAGCGCGACGAATCGGGCGTCAGCACTTCGTCCATCAAGTGCAAGGTGCCGTTGTCGTCCAGGCCGAATTCGAACTTGGTGTCGGCGATGATGATGCCCTTGGTGGCCGCGAAGCTGGCGGCCTCGGCGTAGAGCTTGAGCGTGACGTCGCGGATGCGCTCGGCCATTTCCTGGCCGACTTCCTTGACCACGTGCGCGAAGTCCACGTTCTCGTCGTGCATGCCGAACTCGGCCTTGGCGGCGGGCGTGAAGATGGGCTCGGGCAGCTTGCTGGCCTGTTGCAGGCCGGCCGGCAGCTTGATGCCGCACACGGCGCCGGTTGCCTGGTAGTCCTTCCAGCCCGAACCGATCAGGTAGCCGCGGGCCACCGCTTCCACCAGGATGGGCTTCAGACGCTTGACCACCACGGCGCGGCCGCGCACCTGGTCCACTTCGTCGGGGGCGACCACATCTTCGGGCTTCACGCCGGTCGAGTGGTTGGGCAGGATGTGCGACAGCTTCTGCAGCCAGAATTCGGTCAGTTCGGTCAGCACCTGTCCCTTGCCGGGAATGGGGTCGTCAAGGATCACGTCGAATGCGGAAATGCGATCCGACGCGACGATCAGCAACTTGTCGTCGCCGACGGCGTACATATCGCGCACCTTGCCGCGTCCCAGCAGCGGCAGGGACTTGATGCTGGATTCATGCAAAGCAGAAGTCACGGGAATGGCCTATGGCAAAAATGAACATTCCCGCCGCGGGCGGGCGCCAGGGCGGGAAGGGAAACGAAATCGGACACTGGGCGGAAGCGGCGCCGGACGGCGGCTCCCGCAAAGCGCATAGATTACTGCAAATAAGTTCGCCTTGCCGCCGGTCGGGGCGCGGAGTAGGCTTCCTTTCCCATCCATGATTCGCGCCGGCCGCCCCAGGCGTCACGGCGCAACACCGTCCGGAGACAAAGCCGTATGCAGGATGCTTCCCCCAAACGCATGCCCCACGCCGACGCGCAGGTCCACATGACTGGCGGCTGCCAGTGCGGCGCCATCCGCTACGCCCTCACCGACGAGCCCATCACTGCCGCCACCTGTCATTGCCGGGACTGCCAGTATTCCAGCGGCGGCGCGCCGGCCCACGCCCTGATCTTCCCGGCAGGAACCGTCACGCTGCTGCGCGGCCAGCCCAAGGAACACCGCTACCAGGGCGATTCCGGCCACACCGTCATGCGCAGCTTCTGTGCGTCCTGTGGCACGCCGCTGTTCGGCGGCTCGGAAGGCATGGGCTATGAAGTCGTGCGCGCGGGATCGCTGGACGACCCTGAAGCGTTTCATTCCAAGGTGAGCCTGTGGACGGACTCGGCGCCGTCGTGGCACCACGTCGACCGGACGGTGCCGAGCTTCGCGAAGAATTCGCCGGCGTAACGCGTTTTCATCACCGACCGCACAAACAGAAAGAGCCGGCCCTCGGGGACCGGCTCTTTCACTTACCGGGGCCGCCCTCGCGTGAAGGCGGCGCAGGCGGAGACCTTACTGCTTACTGCACAACCTGCGACAGCTTGCCCGACGCGTATTGCGCGGCGATCTCGGTCAGCGGCAGCGCCTTGATCTTGCTGGCGTTGCCGGCGGTGCCGAATTCCGTGTAGCGAGCGACACAGATGGCCTTGGCGGCGGCGCGGGCGGGCTTGAGGTATTCGCGCGGGTCGAACTTCTCGGGGTTCTCGGCAAAGAAGCGGCGGATCGCGCCGGTCATGGCCAGACGGATATCGGTGTCGATATTGATCTTGCGCACGCCGTACTTGATGGCTTCCTGGATTTCCTCGACGGGCACGCCGTAGGTTTCCTTCATGTTGCCGCCGAATTCACGGATCTCGGCCAGCAGTTCCTGCGGCACGCTGGAGCTGCCGTGCATCACCAGGTGGGTGTTGGGCAGGCGGGCGTGGATTTCCTTGATGCGGGAGATCGACAGGATGTCGCCGGTGGGCTTGCGCGTGAACTTGTAGGCGCCATGGCTGGTGCCGATGGCAATCGCCAGGGCGTCCAGTTGCGTGCGGCGCACGAAGTCGGCGGCTTGTTCCGGATCGGTCAGGAGCTGATCCATGGTCAGCTTGCCGTCGGCGCCGTGGCCGTCTTCCTTGTCGCCTTCCATGGTTTCCAGGGAACCCAGGCAGCCGAGTTCGCCTTCGACGGTCACGCCCAGCTTGTGCGCGATGTCGACGACCTTCTTGGTGACTTCGACGTTGTAGTCGTAGTCAGCGATGGTCTTGCCGTCTTCTTTCAGCGAGCCGTCCATCATGACGCTGGAGAAGCCCAGGTCGATGGCGCCTTGGCAGATCTTGGGCGATTGGCCGTGGTCCTGGTGCATGACCACGGGAATGTGCGGGTAGGACTCAACGGCGGCCTGGATCAGGTACTTCAGGAAGCCTTCGCCCGCGTACTTGCGCGCGCCGGCCGAGGCCTGCATGATCACCGGGCTGTCGGTCTCCGCCGCGGCTTCCATGATGGCCTGGACCTGTTCCAGGTTGTTGACGTTGAAAGCCGGAATGCCGTAGCCGTGCTCGGCGGCGTGGTCGAGCAACTGGCGCATGGAGACTAGGGCCATGAGTGGTCCTCCTTAGGTACTGTCTATTGAGAGATGGTTGAAGCCTTGCTGAATGGCGTGATTTTACGGGGGAATCGAAGAAAGGTCTTGCAACGGCCGGTATCCTAACCATTCAGGTGAAACCGGACGCCGTAGGCCGGCTGATATCCGCCCCGCGCCCCCGTCCATGCGGACCACGGCCGCGGCGCCCTCCCTCTGTTTTCCCCCGCTTGTGGCCTAGGGCCTGCCCGCGTGCGGCACGTCGACCCGGGTGGTCAGGATGCGGGCCTGCGGTTTGGCGCGCCGGTTGGCTTCGACGAAATCCGGCGCGGCGGCCATGAACAGCGTCTTGCCGTCCGGGCCGCCCAGCGCGGCCGCGAAGATGCCGAACTCGCCGGTATCGATCTGCTCAAGAATCCTTCCGCCGCGCTCGACACGCACGATGCGCTTGCCGATGGCGTCGCCCACCCAGAGTGCGCCCTCCTCGTCCAGCGCGCCGCCGTCAGGGGCGATGTGGGACGCCGCGATCAAGGCGGTCAGGTCGTCAGTGTCCGGCAGCTCGCCGAAGTTGGCCCAGTCGCGGCGCGGACCCAGGACGCCGTTGGGTTCGATGTCGAATTCGGAAATCCGGTTGGCAAAGGTTTCGTTGACGATCAAGGTCTTGCCGTCGGGCGTGATGAACGAGCCGTTGGGAAAGCACAGGCCGTCCGCCACCACCTGCGCCACGCCGTCCGGGTCCACGCGCACCAGCGTCGTCGTGCGGACGGGTTCGCCCGCCATGATGTCGAACCCGAAATTGCCCACGTAGGCGCGGCCCTGCGCGTCCACCACCATGTCGTTGATATGGCCGCCGGTCAGCGCGGACAGGTCGGCGTGGACCGACAGCGTGCCGTCCGCCTCGCGTCGCAGCACCTTGCGGTCTTTCATGGACGAGATCAGCAGACGCCCGTCGGGCAGCCAGCCCAGCCCCGACGGTTGCTGCGGGACCAGACAGACACGGTCCACCGCCCCCTGGAGCGTCACGGTAATGACCTGCCCGGTATAGAAGTCCGAGGCCCACAGGCGGCCTTCATGCCAGCGCAGCCCTTCCAGATAGGTGTAACCGGAAGCCAGTACGGACAATTCGCGATTTGGCATTGCTTTGTCTCCTTTGTCGCCCCGCGCGGGGCTGGTTCCCAGGTGGCGCCCGGCCTTCCTGATGAGGCCGGAAGGGGCATTCTGGCACGGCCGATCCGTCCCCGAACTGACAACTAGCTGTCAGGTTCACGGCGTTAACATCGCGCCCCAAGGGTTAACCCCAGCAACACCCGGACCCTTGGCATGTCCGTCACCGGACCGCCCGCCCCCCGCCTCATGCCGGCGGATCCGGCCCCTGGCCAAGCGGCGGCTCCCCGTATTCCGTTTTGAACATGAACACTAAGAAGCTGACGCGTTATATCGGCATCGCCATGGTGCTGGGCATCGTGGTGGGCTATGTCTGCAACAAGTTCGCGCAAACCCCGGAAGAGGCGAAGCAGATCGCCTCGTATTTCAGCCTGGTCACGGACATCTTCCTGCGCATGATCAAGATGATCATTGCGCCGCTCGTGTTCGCCACGCTGGTGACCGGCCTGGCCAGCATGAGCGACGCCAGCGCGGTGGGCCGCATCGGCATGCGCGCCATGATCTGGTTCATCGCCGCCTCGGCGATTTCTCTGCTGCTGGGCCTGGCGCTGGTCAACATCTTCCAGCCCGGCGCACACATGAACCTGGCGATCCCGGACGTGGGCGTGACTTCGGGCCTGAAGACGGGCGATTTCACGCTGAAGGCGTTCATCGCGCACGTGTTCCCCAAGAGCATCGCCGAAGCGATGGCCAACAACGAGATCCTGCAAATTCTGGTGTTCTCGCTGTTCTTCGGCGCGGCGCTGTCGTTCATCCGCGGCAAGGGCCACAACACGATCTACAACATGATCGACGAACTGGCCAAGATCATGTTCCGCGTGACCGACTATGTGATGCGCTTTGCGCCGCTGGGGGTGTTCGCCGCCATGGCCGCCGCCATCACCACGGAAGGCCTGGGCGTGCTGGTCAGCTACGGCAAGCTGATTGGCGAGTTCTATCTCGGTCTGGCGCTGCTGTGGGCCATTCTGTTCGGCGTCGGCTACCTGTTCCTGGGCAAGTCCACGTTCCGCCTGGGCGGCCTCATCAAGGAACCGACCCTGCTGGCTTTCTCGACCGCGAGCAGCGAATCGGCCTATCCCAAGACGATCGAGGCGCTGGCGCGTTTCGGCGTGTCCAAGCGCATCTCGGGGTTCGTGCTGCCGCTGGGCTATTCGTTCAACCTGGACGGCTCGATGATGTATCAGTCGTTCGCGGTGCTGTTCATCGCGCAGGCCTACAACATCGAGATGAGCTTCACGCAGCAACTGACGCTGCTGCTGGTGCTGATGGTGACCAGCAAGGGCATGGCCGGCGTGGCGCGCGCGTCGCTGGTCGTGGTGGCCGCGACGCTGCCGATGTTCCATCTGCCGGAAGCCGGCCTGCTGCTCATCATGGGCATCGACCAGTTCTTCGACATGGGCCGCACCGCCACGAACGTGGTCGGCAACAGCCTGGCCACGGCCGTGATCGCCAAGCTGGAAGGCAAGGAAGCAGGCAGCGAAGAAGGCAGCGAAGAGGACAACGAAAATACCGCGTCCGCGCAGACCCCGGACGAGGCGCGGCCCGGCCGGACCGCCAGTCAGAACGCATAAGCAAAGCGGGCCGCAATGGCCCGTTTTTCATGGGTGGCGCCCGCTTGACCGGCGCGGGCGGCCGGGCGCAACATAAAGGCCCATTTCGACCACGTACCGGCGCGGCGCGCATGGGCGCCGCGTCTGGCCCGCACACCATGAATCTTCTGTCTTCCCGGGCGGCCGCAGCCGCCGCGCTTGCCGCTGGCCTGTTTGCCGCCGTTCCCGCCGCGCATGGCTGGACCCGCATCTCTTGCGACCTTGCCGGCACCGTGGCCACGTTTCCCACCACCTTCCGCCAGTTCCGTACCGACGGCACGGAACTGACGCAGGTGCTGTTCAAGCTGAAGGTGAAGGCCGCCGACATACCGGACGGCGAGCGGGCGGACACCGACTGCGCCGAGTTCGTGAACAAGGACGTCGACGTGGTGCTGGAAAATGTGGCGGCGCGCAACATCCTGCGCGGCAAGCCGCTGAAGGTGCGCTACAAGTACGACGAATCGCTGGGGCAGACGCTGGCGACCAAATACGAACTGGCGCGCTGAGCCTGCCCGCTTGCGCGGAATGATCGTCTTAGTCGTTCACGGAACACGAGACGGGTGCGCCGTCTTCGAATTCCACGTCGTAGGTATGCACCGGATCCCAGGGCAGCGTGAACCACAGTTCGTAGCCGTCGCCGTCTTCGTCGAACAGCCACAGCGCGCGCAGCACGGCTTTTTCGGCCATGGCTTCGGCGGTTTCTTCGGCCAGGAGCTGGTCATCTTCGATGCCGAGCTTTTTGTAGTGCTCGTACGAATAGTTGTCGAGGAGGAACTCGGCCGCGGCGAGAATCTGTTCGTCCAGGTTGTCGAGGATGCCCTTGACCACCTTGGAGGCGCCGGCAAGGGGTTCTTCGCCGTCGGTCTGGATCATGACGTGGATGGGGGGCCGGCCCTCTCCGGCGGGGACGTTTTCCGCCGCCCACAGATCGGGTTCTTCGAGGTCCTGGGTGAAATTGAATCGTGCCATCGGGGGCTCCGTAAATTGAAACGGCAAGCCGGAAAAGGCAGCGGCTTGCCCCAGGCTGTGAGGCCTTTCAGCCATTTAACCAGATGCCGGCTCCTGCGTCTGTGGCGGGAAGCGACGTTTTTGCGCCTAGGACATGCGCAGGTCTTGCCAGACCGGCGTGGTCGCTAGACCCGTTCCAGGGGCAAATGCGGCGGCGGGGGCAGTTCGACCCGGATCGGGTCACCGGCGCAAACCGTGCCGCCGGCCACCACAATGCCCATGACGCCCGCCCGGCGCATGAGGCTGCCGTCGGGATGGCGGCCCAGCACCGCGGCGGTCAGGCCTTTCTGATACTTGTCCAGTTGTGAGCACGGATTGCGCAGGCCGGTGATCTCCACGATCGCGTCCGCGCCTATCCGGAGCCGCGCGCCGCGCGGCAGGCTCAGCAGGTCGATGCCGCGGGTGGTGATGTTTTCGCCCATCGTGCCCGCGGCCACGTTGAAGCCGGCTGCCTGCAGCTCATCGTGCAGTTCGCCGTGAATCAGGTGCACCTGGCGCAGATTCGGTTGCGTCGGATCGGCCCGGACGCGGGACCGGTGCTTCACGGTGACGCCCTGGTGCGCATCGCCCTCGACGCCCAGCCGGGCAAGCAGCCGGATGGACGGCGTCACGGGTTTGGTGAAGGTATGAGACGCGCTGAGCGCCACGGCGGACACGATAGGGGTCATGGGTTTTGCGAAGGCGCGGCCGCATTGGCGCACAGGTCCAGCAGAATATCCGAAAACTGCGATTCCGCCGTCAATGCCTGTTCCCGCTTTCGCCGGATCAGGTTGATCGGCGGCAGCTCCCAGCCGAAATCCCACGGCACCATGCCCAGCCTGCCGCGCTGGCACAGTTCGCGCGCGATGTCCTCGGGCACCACCGAGATCGACGATTCGTTCAGCGACAGGATGCCCTCGATCACGTCAGTGGAATAGGCCTCCAGCACCGGCGACGGCGGCTGCAGCCCGGCCCGGATGAAATGCTCCACGATCAATTGCCGCGTCGGCGTGTTGGCCGCCGGCAGCACCCAGTCCAGGGCTGCCACGGCGGCCCAGTCCGGCTCGCGCCGCGCCAGCCGCTGGGCCAGCCGGCCGTGCGCGATGAGCCGGGGCCGCTGACGATAGAGCACGCGATGCATCAGGTCCTCGTGCATCACCGTGGACGTGGCGCGGCTGATGATGCAGTCCAGTTCGTGCTGGCGCAGCATCGGCACCAGGTGATCGGTCGTGGCGCGGTGCAGGCTCAGCGTCACGCCGTGGCGCTGATGCAGGCGGCTGATGGCGGCGGTCAGCAAGGCGCTGGACACGTACGGCACCACGCCCACGTGCAGATGCGCCGACCGCCCGGCGTGCAGCGCCTCGACCTCGCGCTCCCACAGATCCAGGTCGCTGAGCATGTGCCGCGCGCGCACCAGGGCCAGATTGCCCAGCGCGGTGGGCTGCAGGCCGCTGCCGGTGCGCAGGAACAGCGGCGCGCCGAAGATGTCCTCCATTTCAGCCAGCGCCTTGGTCACCGCCGGCTGGCTGATGCCGGTCTGCGCGGCGACCCGGGTCAGCGATTTATGACGGTCGATGTTGACCAGCAGCGTCAGATGGCGGTGCTTGAGACGATTGGCAAGACGAACGGTATCCGGGCTCATGGCGGCTTTTCCAATAACCATTTGGTTATGCAATTATGCCCACAAAGATAAAACCAGTTATTTCAGAAACCTATACTGCATGCATCCTTTCCAGCCATGCGGAACCCCTCGATGAATCCGTCCTTCACCACCCGACCTGAAATACGCGGCACGTTCGGCGTGGTGTCGTCCACGCACTGGCTGGCGTCGCAAGTGGCGATGAGCGTGCTGGAACGCGGCGGCAATGCCTACGACGCCGCCGTGGCCGGCGGTTTCGTCCTGCAGATCGTCGAGCCGCACCTGAACGGGCCCGGCGGCGAAGTCCCCATCCTGTTCTGGAGCGAGCGCGAACAACGCATGCGCGCGCTGTGCGGACAGGGCCCGGCGCCCGCGCTGGCGACGCCGGCGTATTTCCGCGGCATGGGACTGGACCTCGTGCCGGGGATCGGCCTGCTGCCCGCGACGGTCCCCGGCGCGTTCGGCGCCTGGCTGACCCTGCTGCGCGACTACGGCACGTGGGAACTGGCCGACGTGCTGCAACCGGCCATCGGCTATGCGCGCGACGGCTTTCCGCTGGTGCCGCGGATCTCGCAGGCGATTCTGGCGGTGCAGGCGCTGTTCCGCGATGAATGGAAGAGCTCGGGCGACGTCTGGCTGCCAGGTGGCCGTGTGCCCGCCCCCGAGGCGCTGTTCCGCACGCCCGCCATCGCGGCCACCTACACCCGCATCCTGGACGAAGCGCACGCCGCCAGCACCGACCGGCGCGGCCGCATCGACGCGGCGCTGGCCGTCTGGTATCGCGGTTTCGTGGCCGACGCGATCGACAGCTTCTATACGAACGAGGCCGTGCTCGACACCACGGGCCAGCGCAACCCCGGGCTGCTGCGCAAATCGGATCTGGCCGACTGGCGCGCCACCTATGACGAACCGTTGACCACGCAATATGGCCGGTACACCGTGGCCAAATGCGGCGTGTGGTCGCAGGGGCCGGTACATCTGCAACAGCTCGCGCTGCTGCGCCATCTGGACGTCGGCAAACTGGACCCGTCGTCGCCGCAGTTCGTGCATCGCGTCGCCGAGGCCGCCAAGCTGGCGTTCGCCGACCGCACCGCCTGGTATGGCGATCCCGACCACGTGCAGGTGCCGCTTGCGGCCCTGCTCAGCGACGACTATGCGCGAGCGCGCGCCGCCGGCATCGGCGAGCGCGCCTCGACCACACTGCAGCCCGGCAGCCCCGGCGGACTGGCGCCGCGCCTGCCCGATCTGGACGCGGCCCTGCGCACGCTGGCCGCGTCGGACACGCGCTACGGCGTGGGCGAACCGACCTTCGCCGCGCTGCCGCCCGTCTCGGAGTGGGCGACGCGCGAACTCTTCGTGGGCGACACCTGCCAGATCGACGTCATCGACCGCGACGGCAACATGGTGGCCGCCACGCCGTCGGGCGGCTGGCTGTCATCCAGCCCCGTCGTGCCCGAGTTGGGTTTTTCGCTGACGACGCGCCTGCAGATGACCTGGCTGGACGACGGCGTGCCGGGCCAGTTGCAGCCGGGCAAGCGTCCGTGCACCACCCTGTCGCCCGGCCTGGCGCTGCGCGACGGGCTGCCGTACATGGCGTTCGGCACGCCCGGCGGCGACCAGCAGGACCAATGGACCGTCGCGTTCTTTTTGCGTCATGCCATGGGCATGAACCTGCAGGCGGCCATCGACGCGCCGTCCTGGCACATTGATCACTTTCCCGGCTCGTTCTGGCCGCGTTCGCAGACGCTGAACCGCCTGACGGTGGAATCGCGCATGCCCGCCGCCACGCTGGACGCGCTGCGCGCCGCGGGCCACGACGTCAAGGTCGGCCCGGACTGGTCCGAAGGCCGCATCAGCGCCTGCACGCGCGAGCCGGCCGCAGGCGGACGAATGCTGCTGCGCGCGGCGGCCAATCCCCGCGGAATGCAGGGATACGCCGTCGGCCGCTAATCGCTTTCCATACGACCGGCTCTCAGAAGCCGGACACAACGCAAGGGGTAAACACCATGACAATGCACTTCAAACGACTGCTGCGCACGTTCGCGCTGGGACTGGCGATGGCCGCACCCGCGCTCTCGCACGCGGCCTGGCCCGAGAAACCCATCACGCTGGTCGTGCCATGGGCGGCGGGCGGCTCCACCGACATCCTGGCGCGCGTGCTGTCCGAAGGCCTGACGCAATCGCTGGGCCAGCCCGTCATCGTCGAGAACCGTTCGGGCGCATCGGGCAACATCGGCACCGCCTTCGTCGCGCGCGCCAAGCCGGACGGCTACACGCTGCTGGTGGGCTCGATGAGCACGCACACGATGAATCAGGCGCTGTACTCCAACATGCCGTTCGACGGCGTGAAGGACTTCACGCCCATCGCTGAATTGGCCCTGGTGACCAACACGATGGTCGTGCATCCGTCGGTGCCGGCATCGAACCTGAAGGAATTCATCGCGTATGCGAAGGCCAATCCCGACACCGTGGCGTACGCCTCGGCGGGTCAGGGCTCGACCAACCACCTGAGCGCGGTGCTCTTCGAGAAGGCCGCCGGCGTGAAAATGATGCACATCCCCTATCGCGGCGGCGCGCCCGCGGTGCTGGACACGGTGGCGGGCCGCACGCAGGTGCTGTTCAGCGCGGGCACGCAAACGCTGCCGCACGTGCAGTCGGGCAAGCTCAAGCTGCTGGCCGTCACCGAGGAACAACGCTCGCCGCTGCTGCCCGACGTGCCCACCGTGGCCGAAACGCTGCCCGGGTACGAGCTGGCGGTCTGGTATGGCGCTTTCGGTCCGGCCGGCATGCCGCCTGAACTGGCCGCCAGGCTGAACCGCGAGATCAATGTGATTCTCAAGCGGCCCGACGTCATCAAGAAAATGGGCGACATGGGCGTGCTGCTGACCGAAACCACGCCGGAGCAGTTCGGCCAGATCCTGGCGCGCGATGCCGACAAGTACGGCAAGCTGATCAAAGAATTGGGAATCACGGCGGAATGACGGACGCATCCTCCAGCCCGGCGCTGGCCGGCGTGCAGGCCATCGCCCGCGCCTACGCGGACGGCCAGCCGGCCGCCGCCTTCCAGGCGATCGACGACTACGCGCGTCTGCACTTGGCGCATGCGCTGTGCACCGTCAATCGCTACGACGCCGACGCCATGCGCGTGGTGCGCCTGTACAGCTCGAATCCGCAGGCCTACCCGCCGGGCGGCAGCAAGGACAAGACCGGCACCGCATGGGGCCAACACGTATTGGTGGAACAGCAGGTGTTCGTGGGCGAGGGAGAGGCGGCCATCCGCGAGTTCTTCAACGACCACGATGCGATCCGCAGTTTGGGACTGCAATCGGTCATCAACGTGCCGGTGGCGTATGACGGCGTGTGCCTGGGCACCGTCAACTTCCTGATGCCGCGCCCGGCGGTGTCGGACGACGACATCCACGCCGCGCGCGTGGCGGCTCTGCTGGCGCTGCCCGCATTCCAGGCGCTGCAACGGGCGGCCTGACGGCGAAGGCGCAGATGCCGTGAACATCACGGTATCTGCCGCCGACGCTCGCCGCCGACGCCCGCCGCGGGATCGCCCGCCGCGCGGGAACGATCTGAAAGACATCTGTCACAAATGGCGAAGTCGCGGCCCGGCGCCGCGGGTATATTGGGCTTATTCCCCAATTGCCTGGCGCTCATCATGATCAAAGGTTCCTGCCTGTGCGGCCGCGTTGCCTACGAGATCAACGGTCCGCTCACCGACGCCCTCAACTGCCATTGCGTGATGTGCCGCAAGACGCACGGCGCGGCCTTCCGCAGCCGCGCGACAGTCCAGTCGAAGGATTTCGCCTGGACGCAGGGCGAAGACCACGTGACCTGGTATGCCTCGTCGCCCGGCAATTACCGGGGATTCTGCGAGGCTTGCGGCACGCCGCTGCTCAGCCGCTTTGACCAGACGCCGGACGTCTACGGCCTGCCGCTGGGCGCGCTGGACGACGATCCGGGCGTCAAGCCCGAGGCGCATTACCACGTCGCCAGCAAGGCGCCCTGGTACGACATCACGGACGCGCTGCCCCAGCACCCCGGCGCCATGGACGAAGCCCCGGAGCACGAGCCGCAGGTGCCGCCCCTGACCTTTTCACATGGAAGATGAACTTACGTCCGGCTCCGGACTTCACAGGAGACTGATATGAGCGACTACGGCGTCGTACTGGACCCCACCACCCTGCAATTCACGCGCAGGCTGCCCGCGAGCGTGCAGGAGGTGTGGGCCTGGCTGACGGAATCCGACAAGCGCGGCCAGTGGCTGGCCTCTGGCGACATGGACCTGATGGTAGGCGGCGGCGTCACCTTGCGCTTCCTGCATGCCGACCTGTCATCCGTGCGCGAACCGACGCCCGAGGCCTACAAGCCCTACGAGGAAGGCCTGACCACGCAGGGCCTGATCACCCGGTGCGAGCCCCCGCACGTTCTCAGTTACACCTGGGGCGGCTCGGCCGGCGCCCCGTCCGAGGTGACGTTCGACGTGTCCCCGAAGGACGACGGCGCCCTGCTGGTGCTCACGCACCGCAAGCTCGCCACGCGGGACGATATGGTGGACGTGGCCGGGGGTTGGCACACGCACCTGAACGTGCTGGCCGCGCGCCTGGCCGGACGCGATCCGGGCCCCTTCTGGTCGGCCAATGCCGCCTGGGAAGCCGAATACCAGCGCCGCATCCCGCGCCGATAGAGTCGTTCAAGCGCAACTATCGCGGCCGAATCGGGCATAAAAGCTGGCTAAAGCGCCAGCTTTGCAGTAACATAAGTCCGTGATTTTTCCGCAAAAACCGGACTTCGGTCATCCTGCGTGCCAACCTGTAGCGCCCTCGAGAGGGCGCTACTGAATGAACGTCAGCGACGCGAACGAGATCCGGTTTTTTATTGGGGCCGCCCCTGTTGGGCGTACCCCGTCACTGCCCAGCACGCCGCTGCAGTCCCCGTGGCGCCCAGCGTTGCCGCAGACTCGGCAACCCCGCTTCATCCGGCAAGGTGCCCGCAGCACCGCCGCCGCGACCACAGCGCGCACCGCGCGCACTTGCCTCAGGGCGCGAGTATCCGCCATTTCAGACATCCGCCCGGATGCCGTGGCCCATACCCACGCTTGCCCGAACGTTTTTTTGCGTTCAAACCGCTGGACCGGTTTATCCGAGTCCGACGCGCTTGCCGCCTTGCGCGGCGCGTCATGCCGCAGGCATGGCTGCGCGTTTTGATCAAGGAGTAGAAGATGGCTAAAGAAGAACTCATCGAATTGGATGGCATCGTTGACGAAGTGCTGCCCGATAGCCGCTACCGCGTCAAACTGGACAACGGCATCGAAGTCGGCGCCTACGCGTCGGGCCGTATCCGCAAGCACCGCATCCGCATCCTCGCGGGCGATCGCGTCACCCTGGAAATGTCCCCGTACGACCTGACCAAGGGCCGTATCAACTTCCGCCACAAGGACGAGCGCGCCCCGACGATGCAGCGTCCCCAGCACCACCGCCGCTAAGCCGGCCGCCCGGGCCGGCTTCTTGCCGGCGCCCGGCTCCCTCTTTTCGCGAATCCTTAAGCCGGATTCGCGCGCTGCCGTAATGCGTGGATCGCCTGTTCATGAAAGAATGGCGCTCCTTGCCTGGCGCAACGCCAGGCCGGATACGCACGAAGCACGATGGACCTGAAAGAAGAATTGCAAGCCGCCGCAGACCAGCTTGCCCTGTCGCGAAGACGATTCGTAAAGGGCGAGGAAGGCCTGCGCCTGCTGCGCCAGTCGCGCGAGGCGTTCATCAACAGCCTGCGCAACACCGGCCTGACCTACTCCGAAGCCAAGACCAAGTACGACAACTGCCTGGATGACCAGGAAGCCGGTCAGCGCAACGTGCAGCAGCAGATGGAATACGCCGAGCGCATGCACCAGTACGTGCTCAAGCGCATCGCGCTCGAGGCCGAGCAGGCCTGAGCGCGGCCTGCGGTCCCGTCAGAGCCAGCACACGTCAGAGTTTGAGCGCGTCAAAGTTTGAACGCGTCAGGGCTTGAACGCCCCGATGAAGATCGCCGGATCGATCCGTGCATCGTTCAGGCTGACGTTCCAGTGCAGATGCGGACCCGTCGCCCGGCCGGTCGCGCCCACCTTGCCCACCACGCCGCCGCGCGGCACCTCGTCGCCGACCTTCACCGAGATCGCCGACATGTGGCAGAACATGCTGATGAAACCCTGGCCATGGTCCAGGAACACCGTCTTGCCGTTGAAGAAATAATCTCCCACCAGCACCACCACCCCGGCCGCCGGCGCCTTGATGGGCGTTCCGGCCGGCACGGCGAAATCCAGTCCCGAATGGGGATTGCGTTCCTGACCGTTGAAGAAGCGGCGCAATCCGAACGGACTGGACAGGCGTCCGCCGCTGACCGGACGGTCCAGGATCACGTTGCTGGGCGTGACGCCGGCCCGAAAGCCGCGGTAGGCCTCGATCTGCTCGGCCAGTTCGCGCTCGATGCGCTTGAGGTCGTCCGGATTCGGGTCCACCTGGCGCTGGTTCTTGAGCGTGATGTGCTGCGCCACGTAGTCCTTGGCGCCGACCGTGAAGGTCATCTCACGCGTGCCGCCGGCGTCCTTGACCTGCACCTGTTCCTGGCCCGGCTTCACGCTGAGCGGAATGCCGACCACGGCGATCCACTGCTTGCCTGCCTCCCGAACCACCAGCACGGGGCGGTTCAGGTACGTGACCTGGGGCGTCGCCGCGCCGTCGCCCAGATTCAGCACGGCCACGCCGCCCGGCACCCGGGCGTCGAGCTTGCGGCTGATGTAACTGCCCTGCTGCGCCCGCGCGGGCCAGGCCAGGCACAGGGCGGCCGCGGCCAGCCCGGCGCGCAGGACGTCGCGGCGTTCCGCCATGGCGCTTACAGGCACAGATTGGCCGGTTCGATGATGGTCTGGTCGCGGCGGGCGATGCGCGTCGACAGGCGCGCCTCGGTCTTGCCCTTCCAGTGCGTGGTCGTCAGGACGGCCTCCACACCCAGGCTGCCGTGCAGGACGAGTTCGTACCCGTTGCGCACCGGCTTCTGTTCGAAGTTGAGCTCCAGCCCCTTCCAGGCGTCCGCCACACATTGCGTGTAGTCCTGGGCGGTGCGCTGCGTGGAGCCGTAGAACACGGGCTCGCGGTCGCGGACGTCTTTGACATTGGCGCAGGCCGTCAGGGCAGCCAGGGCGGTAAGGGACAGGATGGTACGAACCTTCATGACGATGAAAACTCTCGGTCAGCAGGGGTTGATCGGGGCGGCCAACTATACCGCACGGCCTACGCGGGCCTTGGTCCGGCTATGGCTTATCAGGGCAGCTTGCCGCGGCCTGATGCCACGACAGGCAGCGCCTGCACATTACGCCTGTGCGGGCCGCCGGGCGGACTTGGGACGGAAGGCGGCGATGACCTCGGGGCGCGTCTCGGCGTACGGACCGCCGATGAGGTCGATGCAATACGGAACGGCGGCGAAGATGCCCGGCACCAGCACGGCGCCGTCGTCGCCCTTGAGGCCTTCCAGCGTCTCGCGGATGGACTTGGGCTGACCAGGCAGGTTCACGATCAGGGCGGCATGGCCGTCGTCGGTTTCGCGGATGACGGCCACCTGTCGCGACAGGATGGCCGTGGGCACGAAACGCAGGCTGATCTGGCGCATCTGCTCGCCAAAGCCCGGCATTTCCTTGGTGCCGACCGCCAGCGTCGCCTCGGGCGTGATGTCGCGCCGCGCGGGGCCGGTGCCGCCGGTCGTCAGGACGAGATCGCAACCGCAGCTGTCGACCAGTTCGATCAGGGTTTCGTAGATGCGGGCGGGCTCGTCGGGAATCAGCCGTTCCACCGCCTGCCACGGGGACGCCAGCGCCCCGTCCAGCCACTCGCGCAACGCGGGCAGTCCCTGATCCTGATAGGCGCCAGCGGAGGCGCGGTCGGAAACGGACACCAGGCCCACGATGAGTTCGTCGGGGTGGCTGCGGGCGATTCGGGAATTGTCGGTCATGGCGTGGTGGGAAATCCGGCGGTGAAGCGCCGCGGCGGCGGCAGGCGGCGCGGCAAACCAGGAGACCCGAACGGCCGCGCGACATCGATGCTATCGCATTCTGCTGGGCGGCATGCGGCGGGCACGGGCGGGGTGCGAGCGGGGGCGGCCGGGTCCAAGTGTCGCAAAAAGGGGAATCCGCGTGCCGTCCAGGGTTTCCCGCGCTTGTTCGCGTCATGGGCGCTGGATAACATCCGCTAACAATCCCGCCCCATTGTCGAGGCGAGGCGGATCTTTCAGGTTTCCCATGTTCAAACGCACTCTTCGGCAGCACGCGCTTGCCGCGGCGCTGGCCCTGTCCGCCGCGGCCGTGGCCGGCTGGGCGGCCCTGCATACGCTGGCCCTGAAGACCGAACCGGTGCCCGCGGCCGCACCCGGCATCTACATCCCCAACCTCGGCAATACGCTGGACGAGCAGACGCGCAACCTGTCGCGGCTCAGCCAGGCGCTGCGCACCGGCGACCGTCTGGTGATTCTGGGGTCGTCCGAGCTCACCAGCAACGACCTGCGCTTCGTGCCCTACCGCTTCCTGGCCGACGAGCTGCAGATGCCCGTCCTCGCGTATGGCCATTCCGGCTTCCAGTCGCTGGGCATGCAGTTCGTGCTGGCGGCGCTGGCCGACGATCTGTCGCCGGCCTCGCGCGTGGTCGTGATGCTGTCGCCCGGCTGGTTCGACGGCGAGGGCGGCCTGGGGCCGGACGAGTTCAAGGAGCACGCCAATCCGCTGCTGCCCCGCCTGCTGCGCCAACCGGATGGCCGCGCCGAAGTCTTGCGGTGGCTGGACGCCAAGGGCGACGCCGGCGTGTACTGGTCGATGGCGGGCGAGCAGGCATACGTGTTCCGTCAGCGGCTGGCCAGCATGTGGGCGCCGGCGTACGCCGCCCCCGTTCCCGAACGGGAACGCGAAGGCCCCGCGGCGGCGGCGCGCGTGGTGGACTGGGACGCCCTGGCCGGTGAGGCGCAGGCCGCCGAGCAGGCGCTCATGACGGACAACCGCTACGCGGTGCGTGACGAATTCTTCAACAAGTACCTGCGCAGCATCCCCGAGGGCGGCAAGACTGCCTACCAGCCTCAGCCGCTGACCGGCCGCGACGAATTGCGCGAACTCGACGCCCTGATGGCGCTGCTGCACCAGCGCCGGGTCAATGCGCTGTTCGTCATGCAGCCGCTGCACCCAATGGTCTTCAACGACCTGGACCGGTTCGACCCGATCCAGCAGCAGGTCGCCGGATTGTGCCAGCGCTACGCGATGACCTGCATGGACATGTATGACGCGCCCTTCGAGGTCGGCACGCTGCGCGACGTGCAGCATCTGGGCGAGCTGGGATGGCTGCGCGTGAACCAGAAGATCGCCGAGGTATTTCGCCCATGAAAAGAACGCTTTGGCTCTGCCTGCTGTATCTGGGAATCCTGGCCGTGATGGTGATCCAAGCCGATACGTCCGCCAATCTAGGTAAACCGATGGAGATCGAATTCCAGTATTCGAAGTTCTAAGATTGGGGGCCGCTTCATTCAGGGACAGGTCATAAATCTGCAATAATCGGGGCATTCTCGCCGGAACCTCGCCCCCTCCCCCATGTTCGACCTCTTCCACGGCCTAGACCTTTGGGTTGGCCTCAGTCTCGTGCTGGCCCTGACATTCGTCCTGGCCTTCGAATTCATCAACGGCTTTCATGACACGGCGAACGCCGTGGCAACGGTCATCTACACCAAGGCCATGCCGCCGCATCTGGCGGTGGTCCTGTCCGGCATCTTCAACTTCCTGGGCGTGTTGCTGGGCGGCGTGGGCGTCGCCTACGCCATCGTCCATCTGCTGCCCGTCGAACTGCTGATCAATGTGGATACCGGCCGCGGCCTGGCAATGGTCTTCGCCATGCTGGCGGCCGCCATCGCATGGAACCTCGGCACGTGGTACTTCGGCATTCCGGCCTCCAGCTCGCACACGCTGATCGGCTCGATCCTGGGCGTGGGCCTGGCCAATGCGCTGATCACCGACCTGCCGCTGGGCCAAGGCGTTAACTGGGGCAAGGCCATCGACATCGGCCTGTCGCTGGTGGCATCGCCCATCGCCGGGTTCGCGGTGGCCGGGCTGCTGCTGCTGGCGCTCAAGCGCTGGCTGCCGCTGTCCAAGATGCACAAGACGCCCGAACAGCGCCGCGCCATCGACAACAAGAAGCACCCGCCGTTCTGGAACCGCCTGGTGCTGGTGCTGTCGGCCATGGGCGTGAGCTTCGTGCACGGCTCGAACGACGGCCAGAAGGGCATCGGCCTCATCATGCTGGTGCTGATCGGCATCGTGCCGGCCAACTTCGTGCTGGACACCCACAGCACCACTTACCAGATCGAACGCACCCGCGACGCCGCCAATCACCTGATGGTGTTCTACCAGCGCAACGAAGCGCTGCTGGGCGATTTCCTGGCGCTGCGCCGCGTCGACATCCAGGAAGACCTGCCCGCCAACTTCCGCTGCGATCCCACTCTGACCGTGCCCACCATCATGGCGCTGCAAAAGGATCTGCACGGGGTTTCCAACTACGCCGACCTGTCCGCGCAAAAACGCATCGACGTGCGCCGCTACCTGCTGTGCCTGGACGACACCGCCAAGAAGGTCGCGCGCCTTGAAGGCCTGCCCGCCCGCGAGGCCGCCGACCTGCAACGGCTGCGCGCGGACCTGACGGCCACCACCGAGTACGCGCCCTTCTGGGTGATCGTGGCCGTCGCGCTGGCGCTGGGCGCCGGCACCATGGTCGGCTGGCGCCGCGTGGTCCTGACCGTCGGCGAAAAGATCGGCAAGCAGGGCATGACCTACGCGCAGGGCATGTCGGCGCAGCTGACCGCCGTGGGCGCCATTGGTCTTGCCAACGTCTTCAGCCTGCCCGTGTCCACGACACACGTGCTGTCATCCGGCGTCGCGGGCACCATGATCGCCAACAAGACCGGGCTGCAGGGAAACACGGTGCGCAACATCCTGCTGGCCTGGGTGCTGACGCTGCCCGCGTCGATGCTGTTGGCCGCCGGATTGTTCTGGATCGGTGTGCAGATCGCCGGCTGATGGCGAGCTGACGGATTCGGCCGTGCAGGCAATCTGCACGGCCGCTGCAACACTCTGCATATCGCGCCGGTCTATGCGCCCGCGCACGGCGCCGTCTACGATGGCGCCATGACTACCGCATCCCCCACCCTGCATTACATCTTCGATCCGCTTTGCGGCTGGTGCTACGGCGCCGCGCCGCTGGTGGAAGCCGCCCGCGCCATTGCCGGCCTGAACATCGAGCCGCATGGCGGCGGCATGATGACGGGCGGCAACCGCCAGCCGGTCACCGACGCCCTGCGCCGCTATGTCATGCCGCACGACGAGCGCATCGCCGGCCTGACGGGCCAGCCGTTCGGCGCCGACTATTTCGATGGCCTGTTGCGCGACAGCGGCGCCGTGTTCGATTCCGAGCCGCCCACCACCGCCATCCTGGCCGCCCAAACACTGGCGGGCCGCGGGCTGGACCTGCTGCACCGGATGCAGCGCGCGCATTACGTGGAAGGCCGGCGCATTGCCGATCCCGCCGTGCTGCGCGCGCTGGCCGTGGAGATCGGCCTGGCCGCCGAGGCCTTCGACGATGCCTGCGAACAGGCACAGGGCGCCGAGACCGCTGCGCACATTGCCGCCAGCCGCCGGCTGCTGGCCAAGGTCGGAGGCACGGGCTTTCCGACGCTGGCGCTGGAACGCAACGGCGCTTTTACGCTGCTGGAACCCAGCCGGTATCTCGGCCGTCCGGAGCAATGGCGCGACGATCTGGCGGCGCGCATCCAGGGCGGCGCCTGACGCCGCGGGTCACCTGGCACCGCCCAGTCCCGGCGCCGGACTGCCCGGCCCGGGACCTGGGGCGCGTAGGGATCAGGACTCTTCGATGTCGCCGTCTCGCTGCAGGGCGCGGTGCATCGCCGGGCGCTCGCCCAGCCGCTCGACGTACGCATTGAAGACCGGACTTTCAGGCACGATCTTCATCCGCATCATGTACTGCAGCGAGCCGCCCAGCACGATGTCCACGGCCGAGAACCTGTCACCCAGGAAATACGTCCGCGCCTGCAGCACCCGGGTCAACACCTCTTCGACCTCGTCCGCCGACCCCCACCCCAGCGCAGCCTGATGCGGCGTCTTGAACGCCCGCTCGACCATCGCGGGCTCGAACACGCCCGTGGAATACGCCAGCCACGTCAGATAGGGACCGCGCTGCGGGTCGCCCACCACCGGTCCCAGCCCCGCCTGCGGAAACAGGTCGGTCAGGTACACCGCGATGGCGGGCGTTTCGAACACGGGCACCCCGTCATGCACCAGCGCCGGCACCTTGCGATGCGGATGGATGTCGATGTAATCGGCAGGCATGTGCCCCGTGCTGTCATGGCCGCGGATCGACACCATCTCGGTGTCGTAGGGCACGCCCAGTTCCTCGAGCAGCCACAGTATCCGGAACGACCGCGAACGCGGCGCGTGGTAGAGCGTAAGCATGGTCGGTCTCCTTTGGGGGATCGGACCATTTTGCCCTGCGGGCCGCTACGCCGCCAAGGCCAGCAATATCCCGTATCCGCCCATGCCGAGCAGTACGGCCACGCCCGTATTGCTGACCAGGCGCGCCGCCACGCCCGTGACGACAAGCCCGCCCACGTACGGCGCAATGCGGGCGGCCTCATCGGCCGCGCCCAGCAGATCCGGCACGATCACGGCGGCCGCGATGCCGGCCAGCAGCGACGGCCCCAGCGCCGACAGCGCCGATCCCTCGCGGGACAGGTGCCGCAGCAGGCGGCTGCGCTCGGACAGCATGAAGGGCAGCGCGCGCGTGAGGTAGGTGATGACCGCCATCGCAATGACGGCGCCCCAGAATTCCAATCCGCTGGCGTTCATGCCGGCCTCCTTGCGCGATAGGCCACGCAGCCGATGACCGCGCCCGCCAGGATGGCAAGGCTGGTGTATCCCAGCGCGGCCACCAGTCCGGCGCCGATGACGGCGGCCAGGATGGGCAGCCCCATGCCGCGCCCGGCGCTCTGGCACACCAGCGCCATGAACAGCGCCGGCAGCGCAAAGCGCATGACCTGGGACAGCATCGGGTAGTGCCGCTCAAGACCGTCGCCGGCGTACACGCCCACGGCGGTGCCAGCGATCCACGTCAGCCAGGCGCCCAGGCCCAGCGCGATCATCCAGCCCTGGCGCCGGGCGGGTTCCACACCCTGCAGCCGGTTGAAGGCGGTGGCGAAGACTTCGTCGGTCAACAGGAATGCGACCTTGAGGCGATCGCGCAGCGCCGCAGGCAGAAAGCGCGACAGCAGCGGGCCATAGAGCAGATGCCGCGCGTTGAGCAGCGAGCACAGCGCCACCACCCAAAGCCACGGCGTGCCGGCCTTGATGGAGGCCAGCAGCAGGAACTGGCTGGCGCCCGCGTAGACCAGCACGGAGATCAGGATGACCTGCAGCGGCGCGAGTCCGGCCGCGATGCCCGCGATGCCGAACGTCACGGCCACCGGAAAGTAGCCGATCATGACCGGCAGGCAGGATTTCAGACCATCGATGCGCGCGCTGCCCATCGGGGCGCGCGCGGCGGCGGGGGGAGTCTCCAAGGCGCTCATCGCTTTTACTTGTTGCGGCGGGCGCCCATTTTACTCAGCGCGCCGTCCGATTCAGGACGCGCGCCGCGGCATCAAGGCGTCGCCCCCAACGCCCGCAGTTGCGACTTCAGGCGGCGAACCTCCTGGCTCAGATCCAGGATGAGCGCGACAGCGTCAAGGCCCGCGCCGAAGTCATGCTCCAGGCGCCGCGCGTGCAAGGCGCGTTGCAGGTCCACGCTGTAGAAACGCCACTCCGCCGGGCCGCTGCCACTGGCATTGACGATGCCGACTTCGACCAGGCGGGCCACCCATTCCACTTCCGCGCCGCAGGCGCGCGCCAGGTCGTCTGTGTTGAGCGGCTGCGACTTGCCGACGACGGTGGCGCTGGTGATCACTATCTTCTTCATGCTCAGACCCCGAGGTTGCGGCGCGGGTTGAAGGGCAGATCCTGCTGCAGCTTGCGGTAGGCGGCCTTGGCGGCTTCGCTGTCCGCGGGCGGCAGCACCAGATCCAGGACCAGGTACAGATCACCCGGTGGATCACCGGGGATGCCGCGGCCGCGCAACCGCAGCTTGCGGCCGTTGCCGGAACCGGCGGGCACGGACACTTCAACCGTGCCGCCGGGCGTGGGCGCCTGGACGCTTGCGCCCAGCGCGGCTTCCCACGGGGCAACCGGCAAGGTCATGTACAGATCGCGCCCCTCGGCGCGGTAGCGCGGATGCGGCTTGAAGCGCACTTCCAGATAGAGATCGCCGCTTTCGCCGCCGCCGTATCCGGGCATGCCTTGTCCGGCCAGCCGGATGTACTGGCCTTCACGCACGCCGGCCGGAATCTTGACGCTGAGGGTGCGGCTCTGCATGTGCGGCCGTCCCTGGTCGTCCATCTGCATGGACCGCAGGCTGATGTCGCGCGTCGCGCCCTTGATCGCGTCTTCGAGGTCGACTTCGATCGCCGCGTGATGGTCTTCGCCGCGCGCGCGGAACTCCTGCTGGCGCGCACCGTGCCTGCCGCCCCGGCCGCCAAAGAGTGACGAAAAGAACTCGCTGAATTGCGCCTCGTCGCCGGACGCCGCGCCCCGGTGAAATTCGAAGCCTTCGTCCCAGCCGGGCGGCGGTTGGAAGCCGCCCTCGGGCGAGACACCCGCCGCCAGATTGTCATAGGCCTGGCGCTTTTCGGCGTCGCGCAGCACGTCGTACGCTTCGTTGACGTCGCGCATGCGGGTTTCGGCGTCGCTTTCCTTGCTGACGTCAGGGTGATATTTGCGGGCGAGCTTGCGGTAAGCCTTGCGGATATCGTCGTCGGATGCGCCCTGCTCCACCCCGAGAATGCTGTAGTAGTCCTTGAACTCCATGTTCCAGCTCACGTAGAGGGTTGAGGCCGCGTCCGGCACAGTCGGATCCGGCCTTGAATAGCCAGAAGATAGGGGTTATGGACCGATTTTTCAATGCGCCGCGCGTGGCGCGCCCGCGCGCATAATGTCCGGTTTGCGCGCGTGAGGCCGTTTATCCGGCTGGCCCGCGCCCCTTGTTTTGACCGCAAACCGCCGCGGGCCGGACGGCCTGCCGAAGGAACCGATCGTGCTGCAAATCATCGACGTCGACTTCAACGACCCGGAACATGGCCGCCAGGTGCTCGCCATGCTGAACGAATACGCCAGCGGGCCGATGGGCGGCAACACGCCCCTGCCGGCTCATGCGCAGGCAAATCTGATTGCCGAGCTGGCCCGCCGTCCCACCGCGCATGCGCTGCTCGCCCGCGTCGGCGGCCAGGCGGCGGGCGTCGCGATCTACCTGGAAGGCTTCTCCACCTTTGCCTGCCGCCCCCCGCTCAACCTGCACGATCTGGCCGTCGCCCCGGCATTCCAGGGCCAGGGTGTGGGCAAGCAGCTTCTTGCCGCACTGGAGGACCGGGCGCGCCGGATGGGATGCTGCAAGATCACGCTGGAGGTGCTGGAAGGCAATGCCGTCGCCCAAGGTCTATACCGCAAGCTCGGGTTCGAGGGCTATGCGCTGGACGATGCAACCGGCCGCGCCATGTTCTGGCAGAAGAAACTGGCCGCCTGATTGGCGTAGTATGTGTTTTTCGCCTCGATTTCGGGGCCGGACCGATCCCGCAGGAACCACCATGAAGATGAGCAACATCCCCTTCGGCACCACCGACTGGTCCGAAGTGGAACGCACCGAACACGCCGGCGACACCGGCATGGCGTACTGGCGGACCCGCCAATTCGGCGACCTGCGCGTGCGCATGGTGGAATACACGGCCGGTTATCTGGCCGACCACTGGTGCACCAAGGGCCACATCCTGTTCTGTCTCGAAGGCGAACTGCACACCGAACTGGAAGACGGCCGCCAGTTCGTGCTGACCCCGGGCATGAGCTACCAGGTGGCCGATCAGGCCGAACCGCACCGCTCGTCCACGCAGACCGGCGCCAAGCTGTTTATCGTGGACTGATCCTTGAGGACTGACGCGCCCGCGCGACACGTCCGTAATGCACTTGCGTTACGCTTTGCAAACCAGACGCCGCGCGCGGCCTGACCATTCGTTACCCCGCCTGACCGGAGACAAGCTTTGGGCGCCCCGATTACGCTTTACGTCGATTCCCTGTTTCTCAGCCCGTACGCCATGTCGGTATACGTGGCGCTGACCGAAAAGCAACTGCCTTTCGAAGTGCGCCCCATCGACCTGGGCGCCGGCGAACAGCGCATGCAGCCGTTCCAGTGCCGCGCGCTCACCTCGCGGGTGCCGGCGCTGACGCATGCGGACTTCAACCTCACTGAATCCAGCGTCATCGCCGAATACCTGGACGAAGCGTTCCCCCCGCCCGAACACACCGCCCTGTATCCGTCCGCCCTGCAGGAACGCGCCCGCGCCCGCCAATTGCAGGCCTGGCTGCGCAGCGATCTGGGCGCCCTGCGCCAGGAACGCCCGACGGAAACCGTGTTCTACGGCGAAGCCGGCCAGCCGCTGTCCGACGACGCCCATGCGGCCGCCGCCAAATTGATCCGCGTGGCCAGCTATCTGGTCGGCGTCGGCCAGACGACGCTGTTCGACGCATGGTGCATCGCCGACATCGATTTGGCGGTCATGCTCAAGCGCCTGTCGAACGACGACCTGCCCGACACGCTGCGCGCCTACGCCGACGTCCAATGGCAGCGCCCTGCCGTCCAGAAATGGCTGGAACACAACGCCGCCGCGCGCTGAGCATCATGCCGGCCCACGCGCCGTTGCCGATCTGCTGTCCCCCCTGTGACGGCGGTCATGCCGAAGCGGTCTGCCCCGCGCCCGTCTGAATCGGGCTGACCGGCCCCTTTGACCTCCCGCAAACGCGCCGATGTTGCACCGCACCATCGGTTGCGGTGTAATGGGGAGGTCAATTTCGCCGGTTCCACTGGGGACCGGCTCGGCGGCCATCTGTCGCCGGCAGCTCATTACAGGAGATCGCCATGGCCGGATCCGGCTCCGATCACACGCTCGCCCCGTCCATCAACCCGTGGACGGCCGCCTACGAATACGCCGTGGACGCCTGGCAACGCGGCGTGCTTTACGCGGACGTGATGCGCCAGCGCGGCAACCAGTATCACGAACACATGGCCAAGCGCGCGCCCAACGTGCTCAGCATGGAATTCGAACTGGTGTTGGATGGCCGCGAGCTGCCCCGCCCGGTCAACTATGGCCTGTTGCGGATCAAGCCGCCGGCCGGCGTGGAAACGGACCCGATCAAGCGTCCCTTCCTGGTGGTGGATCCGCGAGCGGGCCACGGTCCGGGCATCGGCGGTTTCAAGCCCGAAAGCGAAATCGGCGTGGCCATACGCGCGGGGCATCCCTGCTACTTTGCGACCTTCCTGCCGCAGCCCATGCCCACCCAGACCGTCGAAGACGTGATGATGGCCGAGGCGCGCTTCCTGGAAGAAATCATTGCGCTGCACCCGGACGCCGAGGGCAAGCCCGTGGTCGTCGCCAATTGCCAGGCGGGCTGGCAGATCATGATGACTGCGGCGGTGCGTCCCGAACTGTTCGGGCCGATCATCGTGGCAGGCGCGCCGCTGTCGTACTGGGCGGGCTGGCGCAACATGAATCCCATGCGCTACGCGGGTGGCCTGCTCGGCGGAAGCTGGCTCACGGCCATGACCAGCGACCTGGGCAACGGCAAGTTCGACGGCGCCTGGCTGGTGCAGAACTTCGAGAACCTCAATCCCGCCAACACGCTGTGGTCCAAGCAGTACAACCTGTACGCGAAGGTCGACACTGAAGCCGATCGCTACCTGAGCTTCGAGAAATGGTGGGGCGGCCATGTCTTCCTGAACGGGCCCGAGATCCAGTACATCGTCGACAACCTGTTCGTCGGCAACCGCCTGGCCACCGCCGGCCTGGTGACGTCCGACGGCATCCGCATCGACCTGCGCAACATCCGCTCGCCCATCGTGGTGTTCTGCTCCAAGGGCGACAACATCACCCCGCCCCCGCAGGCGCTGGGCTGGATTCCCGACCTGTACCAGAACGAGGCCGAAGTCCTGGCCCACGGCCAGACCATCGTCTACGCCATCCACGAAAGCATCGGCCACCTGGGCATCTTCGTGTCCGGCAGCGTGGCCCGCAAGGAACACCAGGAATTCACCTCCAACATCGACATGATCGATGTGCTCCCGCCCGGCATCTACCAGGCCGAGATCGCCGACAAGACGCCGGACACGCCCAACGCCGACCTGGCCTTCGGCAACTACGTGCTGTCCTTCGAACAGCGCAAGCTGGACGACGTTCGCGCCATCGTCGACCGCAAGGAAGAAGACGACCAGCGCTTTGCCGCGGTGGCCCGTATCTCGGACATCAATCTGGGCATGTACCGCAGTTTCGTCCAGCCGTGGCTGCGCGCCATGGTGACGCCGCAATCGGCCGAGTGGATGCAGCGCATGCACCCGCTGCGCCTGCCCTACGAACTGATCTCCGACCGCAATCCGCTCATTGCGCCCATCGCCAAGGTGGCCGAACAGGTGCGCGAGAATCGCCAGCAGGCCGCGCCCACCAATCCCTTCGTGGTGGCGCAGGAGATGTTCTCGAACTGGATCGAGACCAGCCTGAACATCTTCCAGGAACTGCGCGATTCAGCCGACGAGCGCACCTTCATGAGCGTCTACGGCTCGCCCGTGGTGCAGGATCTGGCCGGCCTGGGTGCAAAGTCCGGCCCGCCGCGCACGCACCCTGGCGTATCGCCGGAGCATCGCCGCTTCATGGAAGACCGCGCCGCGAAACTGCGTTCGATGCTGCAGGAAGGCGGATTGCGCGTCGCGGCCATCCGGATGCTGTTGTACGTATCGGGCGCCGAGGGCGGCCTGGACGAGCGCAGCTTCGCGCTGATCCGCAAGATGCGCGCCGAGGCCGACAACGCGCTGACGCTGGAGGCGTTCAAGGACGTCATCCGCGACCAGGCCTTGATGATGACGCTGGATTCGGACGCTGCAATTCAGGCCATGCCGCATCTGCTGGAAGATTCGACGGCTGCGGAAATCCGCGCCAGCCTGATCGCCATGAAGGGAGTCCTGGAAGCCGCCGAGCCGCTGAGCGACGCGGCGCGCGAAAGCCTGGACGAAATGGAGCGCATCTTTCAAGCCGCCGAACGCCGCGCGCAGCGGCGCGAACAGGGTCAGCCGCCTGCGGCGTCGCGTGGCGCTGCCGCCGCCAAGTCGGCCTATCCGGTGCAAGACCTGGTCGACTTGGCTGCCCAGGTGCCCGCCAAGACCGCCCGGCCGCATCCTGACGCGGCGGGTAAGGCCGTGAACGAGGCGGAGCCGCCCAAGAAGGCGCAGCAGTCCGCGTCGAAGGTTGCGTCGAACGCCGCGACCAAGGCCACGTCGAAAACGGCATCGAAGTCCGCCGCAAAGCCGGCTGCCAAAACGGCCGCCAAAACGGCTGACAAGTCGGCTGACAAGTCGGCAAAGCCTGCCGCCAATGGCGCCGCCAAGGCAGCGCCCAAGACCGCATCGAAGTCCGCCCCCAAGTCCGCTTCAAAGTCCGCCGCGGACGCGACCCCGGCCAAGGCGCCCGCCAAGCGCGCAGCCGCCGCCCGTCAACCCGCCAAAGCCTGAGACCCATGAGCCTCCCGACGTCCACCCACTACGACAAACTCATCGCGCGCGCGCAAACACTGGAGGCGGCGCCCTGCGCGATCGCCCATCCGTGCGATGAACCGTCTCTGTCCGCCGCGCTCGAAGCGCGCGATCTGGGCCTGCTGCGGCCCATTCTGGTCGGTCCCGAAGGCAAGATCCGCGACACGGCCGAGCAGTTCAAGCTGAACCTGGGCGACGCCCGCATCGTCGATGCGCCGCACAGCCATGCGGCCGCGGAAACCGCCGTGGCGCTGGTGCGCAGCGGCGAGGCGTCGCTGCTGATGAAAGGCAGCCTGCACACCGACGAACTGATGCACGAAGTCGTGGCGCGCACGACGGGCCTGCGCAGCGGCCGGCGCATCAGCCATGTGTTCATCATGGAAGTGCCGACCTACGCCGAGCCGCTGTTCATCACCGACGCTGCCATCAACATCTTTCCTGATCTGGAAACCAAGGCCGACATCATCCGCAACGTGATCGACCTGCATCTGGGATTGGGGCTGGGCGAACCGCGTGTGGCCATCCTGTCGGCGGTCGAACAGGTCACCCCCAGCATCCCCAGCACCATCGAAGCGGCCGCCCTGTGCAAGATGGCCGACCGCGGCCAGATCGCGGGCGGCGTGCTCGACGGCCCGCTGGCGCTGGACAACGCGATCAGCCCCGATGCCGCGCGCATCAAGGGCATCCGCTCGCCGGTGGCCGGCGTGGCGCAGGTGCTGGTGGTGCCTGATCTGGAAGCCGGCAACATGCTGGCCAAGAACCTGACCTTTCTTGCCAACGCCGAGGCCGCCGGCATCGTGCTGGGCGCGCGCGTGCCGATCATCCTGACCAGCCGCGCCGACAGCCCCCGTTCGCGCCTGGCGTCGTGCGCGGTGGCGGCGATCTACGCCAACCACCTTGCCCAGCAGCAGGCCAGACCGCTGGCCTGAAAACTCCCAGCCCCGGCCCGCCCCCCGCGGGCCGCCGCGCGACTTGTCTCAACGTGGAAGCACACCGCCATGAGCGACACCATCCTCGTCATCAACGCCGGCAGTTCCAGCATCAAGTTCTACCTGTACGACATCGACGACAAGCATGAACTGGCGCCCCGGCTGGGCGGCCAGCTCGAAGGCATCGGCACCACCCATCCGCGCCTGCGGGTGCGCGACGCGGCAGGCGAGACGCTGCTCGAGCGCGACATCGCGCCCAGCCATGCACCGGACGTGCCCAACGCGCAGGAGGTCGTCGGCACGTGGCTGAGCGGCCACCTGGGCGGCGCGCCGCTGGCCGTGGGGCATCGCGTGGTCCACGGCGGGCCGGACCTGTCCGAGCCGGTGCTGATCGACG
Organism: Achromobacter sp.; assembly: GCF_032113835.1. Taxonomy (GTDB): domain Bacteria; phylum Pseudomonadota; class Gammaproteobacteria; order Burkholderiales; family Burkholderiaceae_B; genus Achromobacter. Next base: position 95,288 of record NZ_DAMCTG010000003.1, read on the forward strand.
ACGACATCCTGGCCCGGCTTCAAACGTTCACGCCGCTCGCGCCGCTGCACCAGCCCAACAACCTGGCGCCGATCCGCGTCATTCGCGAACGGCGGCCGTGGATTCCACAGGTCGCCTGCTTTGACACGGCGTTTCATCGCAGCCATTCCGACGTCGCCGATCGCTATGCGCTGCCCGAGCGCCTGTATCTGGAAGGCGTGCGCCGCTACGGCTTTCACGGGCTGTCCTACGAGTACATCGCCCAGCGCCTGAAGCAGACGCTGCCCGACCTCGCGATGGGCAAGATCGTCGTCGCCCACCTCGGCTCGGGCGTGTCGGCCTGCGTGATGCACCAGGGCAAGAGCGTGGACAGCACCATGGGCTTCACCGCGCTGGAAGGCCTGCCGATGGGCACGCGCCCCGGCCGCCTGGACCCCGGCGTGGTGCTGTGGATGATGGAACAGGGCATGAGCCACGACGAGATCGAGCACATGCTGTACCACGACTGCGGCATGAAGGGCCTGTCGGGCATCAGCAACGACATGCGCGAACTGCTGGCCAGCAATTCGCCGTCGGCCAAGCTGGCACTGAAGTATTTCGCGTGGCGCGTGGCCGAAGGCATGATCGGCCTGGGTTGCGCGACGAACGGCATCGACGGCATCGTCTTCACGGCCGGCGTCGGCGAGAACTCGGCCGAGATCCGTCAGGCGATCAGCGAGCACTGGGGCTGGCTGGGCATCAAGCTGGACCCCGAACGCAACGCCCGCCACGGGCCGCGCATCTCCAGCGACGACAGCCGCATTGGCGTGTACGTGGTTCGCACGAACGAAGAGCTGGTCATTGCGCAGCACACGCTCGCGCTCGTGAGGCAGCGATGAGCGCGCATCTGCCGCTGGCCGGCAAGCGCGGGCTGGTGACCGGCATCGCCAACGCCGACTCCATCGCGTGGGGATGCGCCAAGGCGTTTCGTGCCATGGGCGCCGAACTGGCGGTGACCTACCTGAACGACAAGGCCCTGCCGCACGTGGCGCCGCTGGCGCAGCAGGTTCAAGCGCCATTGCTGATGCCCATGAACCTGCTGAACGACGGCGAGCTGGAAGCCGTCTTCAGCCGCATCACGGACGAATGGGGCGAGCTGGATTTCGTGCTGCATTCGGTGGCCTTCGCGCCGCGCGACGATCTGCACGGGCGCGTCACGGACTGCTCGCGCGCAGGCTTCCTGCAGGCGATGGACGTGTCGTGCTGGTCCTTCATCCGCATGGCCAAGCTGGCCGAGCCGCTGATGCGCAATGGCGGCGCCCTCTTCTGCATGAGCTATTACGGCTCGCAGATGGTGGTCGAGCACTACAACATGATGGGGCCGGTCAAGGCCGCACTGGAATCCGCCACACGCTATCTGGCGGCCGAGCTGGGTCCGCAGGGCATCCGCGTGCATGCGATCTCGCCAGGTCCGCTGAAGACGCGCGCCGCGTCCGGCATCGCGGAGTTCGATACGATGCTGGACCGCGCCCAGGCGAAGGCGCCGGCGCGCAGCCTGGTGTCGATTGACGACGTGGGCGAAGCGACTGCTTGGCTGGCCACGGATGCGGCGCGGCTGATGACGGGGCAGACGCTGTACATCGACGGCGGGTATCACATCATCGATTGAGGCGGGGCGCCGGCCTCTGCGGGAACAACGGAGTGCATCGTTGTCGGGCTGTTTGCCTGCGCTGGGTGTCTGACACCCTGCAGGCGGCGTCGAAATGCATAGGGCACTTATCCAGGGTGTCAGACACCCGGGGTACGATGTATTGCAGGGTGTCGCGCCGTCTGCTTGCGCTGGGTGTCTGACACCCTGCATGCGGCGTCGAAGGGCATAGGGCAATTTTCCAGGGTGTCAGACACCCCGGTCATTTGAAGGTCAGGCCAGCGTCGCCGGCCCGCCCTGGCGCCAGCGCTCGATGGCGTCGACCGCCTGCTCAGGGCTGCCGAAGATTCTGTCCGGCCCGATCTTCTTGACCAGTCCCGAACGCTGCAGCGCCTCGCGGAACTTGCCGTGGCCGCCAGCCACCAGCAGCGTGATACCGCGCTCGTCCAGATTGCGCTTCAGCTCATACAGCGCCTCGACCGCGTCGGCGTCGGCCTGCGTCATGGCTTCGGCATCCAGCACGAACCAACGCACGTCGCCCGCCTGCTCGATGATCTCGCGGGCGCGACGGCGGAAGGCGTCGGCGTTGAAGAACCACACCGAGGATTCGAACAGCCAGATCACCGCGCCGGGGACCGGCTTGGCTTCCGGATTCAGATGCAGCTTGCCGAGCACGGTCTCGCCGGGCAGACGGCCCAGCAGCGCATCGCGGGGATTGCCGGACACGTACATGGCGTAGAGCAGCGTCGCGCCCACCGAGACGGCCACGCCCTGCAACACGCCGAACCCCACTACGCCCACGGCCGCCAACACGCCGAAGGCGAGTTCGATCCGGGAGATGCGCGCCAACCGCTTGAAGGCCTGCCAATCGAACAGGCTGGCCGCAGCCAGCAGCAGGATGGCCGACAGCGCAAACTGCGGCAGCCAATACAGCGGCGCGCTCAGCAGGCCCACCACCACGGCCAGCGCCGCCGCGGCGCTGATGCTGACCAGCGGCGACGAGCCCCCGGCCACCAGCCCGACCGCCGTGCGCGAGTCGGCGCCCGTCACGACATACCCCTGGAACAGCCCGGCCGCCACGTTGGCCGCGCCGAAGCCGACCAGCTCGCGATTGGGATCCACGTGTTCGCCCGTGCGCGCCGCAAAGCTGCGCGCGGTCACGATGCCGCTGGAAAAGCTGACGACCAGGACGCCCGCCGCGCCCAGCAGGATGCCGTCCACACCTTCCAGGCTGACCGGCAGGTTGAACGACGGCAGCCCGGCCGGCACGTCGCCCACGACCGCGATGCCCAGCGCCGGAAAATTGAACAGCCAGGACAGCACGCAGGTCGCCACGACCAGCAGGATGGGGCCGGGCCACGAGGGCCGCACGCGCTTGACCACCACGAGGAAGATGCAGGAAGCCAGGCCCAGGAACAACGTCGGCAGTCGGATCTCGGACAGGCGGTGCGACAGTTCCATGAATGGGTGAATGAGGCCGCTGTTGCGCAGTCCCACGCCGGTCAGGCCGCTGAGTTGAGACATGGCCAGCGTGATCGCCACGCCGGCCATATAGCCGATCAGCACCGGCCGCGACAGCAGGTTGGCCAGCACGCCCAGGCGCAGGACACGCGCGATAAGGCAGCCCACGCCCACGGTCAGCGCAATGCTGGTGGCCCCGAGCAGGCGCGCTTCGGGCGTGGTCAGCGCCATGCCGGTCAGCGTGGCGGCAATCAGGGTGCAGGTGGCGGTGTCGGGACCGACGATGAGGGTACGCGACGAGCCGAAGAATGCGTAGGCCAGCATGCCCGCGATGGCAGCCCACAGGCCGGCGACGGGCGGCACGCCCATCATGGCAGAATACGCCAGCCCGACCGGCAGGGCCACGGCGGCGACGCTCAGCCCCGCGGTAACGTCACGCCGCGCCGATTCACGGGTGATGCCCTGGAAGTTGGCCAGGCCAGGAATAAAGCGGAGATTCATGGTGCAGCGGGACAAATCGCAAGTGAATTCCCGCGAGCGGCGGGCGAACGCCCAAGCCTACACCAACCCCAAGCCGCGCGGCGCGCGACGGATCAAGGCGGCGGCTGCGGGTGGCTGGCGTCTGCGCTGTTGGCCCGGTGTCAGACACCCATGCATCACCCGTCCGAGCTTGGCGGGCAGCGCGTAAGGGTGTCAGACACCTGGAGAGTGCGTCTGCGCTGGTGGCCCGGTGTCAGACACCCATGCAGCACCCGCTCGACCTTGGCGGCCAGCGCATAAGGGTGTCAGACACCTGGAGAGTGCGTTTGCGCTGGTGGCCCGGTGTCAGACACTCATGCAGCACCCGTTCGTCCTTGGCGGCCAGCGCATAAGGGTGTCAGATACCTGGAGAGTGGAGACGGTCCAAGGTGTCTGACACCCATAGGCACATCCAGGGCATGCCCTCGGTGCCGCCCGGGTGTCTGACACCTGGTGAAAACGTCAGACACCCGCCGCACGCCGCCCCTTCACAGGGCGGCGTTTACGGCCGGAATCACTCCGCCGCGCGGGCTTCCAGCACGGCCACGGCGGGCAGGGTCTTGCCTTCCAGGAATTCCAGGAATGCGCCGCCGCCCGTCGAGATGTAGCCGACCTGCTCGCCGATCTTGTACTTGGCGATGGCGGCCAGCGTGTCGCCGCCGCCGGCGATCGAGAAGCCTTCGGAGTCGGCAATCGCGCGCGCCACCACTTCGGTGCCGTTGGCGAATTGATCAAATTCGAACACGCCCACCGGGCCGTTCCAGACGATCGTGCCCGCCTGCTTCAGGATGCCGGCCAGTTGTTCGGCGGTCTTGGGGCCGATGTCCAGAATCATGTCGTCGTCGGCCACGTCGGAGGCCGCCTTGACGGTGGCCTCGGCGTCGGCGCCGAACGACTTGGCGCACACCACATCAACGGGAATCGGCACGGCCGCGCCGCGTTTTTTCATGATGTCGATCACGGCGCGGGCCTGATCGACCTGGTCGGGTTCCGCCAGCGACTTGCCGATGGACAGGCCGGCGGCCAGCATGAACGTGTTGGCGATGCCGCCACCCACCACCAGCTGATCGACCTTGTCGGCCAGCGATTGCAGGATGGACAGCTTGGTCGACACCTTCGAGCCGCCCACGATGGCGACCAGCGGGCGCTTGGGCTCGTGCAGCGCACGGCCCAGGGCGTCGAGTTCGGCTTCCAGCAGCGGGCCGGCGCAGGCCACGGTGGCAAAGCGCGCGATGCCGTGCGTGGTGGCTTCGGCGCGGTGGGCGGTGCCGAAGGCGTCGTTGACGTAGACGTCGCACAGCGCGGCCATCTTCTTGGCCAGCGCCTCGTCATCCTTCTTTTCGCCGACGTTGACGCGGCAGTTTTCCAGTAGCACGACCTGGCCGTGATCGACCTGCACGCCATCGACCCAGTCACGCACCAGCTGCACGGGCATGCCCAGCAGCTCGGACAGGCGCTGGCCGACCTTGGCGAGCGAATCGGCGTCGGTCAGCACGCCTTCCTTCGGACGGCCCAGGTGGGACGTGACCATCACGGCGGCGCCGGCGTCCAGCGCCAGGCGGATGCCGGGCACCGAGGCGCGGATGCGGGTGTCTTCGCTGATGCGGCCGGCGTCATCGAACGGGACGTTCAGGTCGGCGCGGATGAACACACGCTTGCCGGACAGCGCGCCGGCCTTGGCCAGCGCGGACAAAGTTTTGACCTTGGACATATTTGGATTCCTTCGGTAGGCGAACAAAGGGGACGAACCCATTTTCCGCAACGGCGGAAAACAAATCCGTCCCCTCTGGACTGGCGGTGTGCTTACTTGGCCGACATCAGCGCGACGGTGGTGTCGAGCATGCGGTTCGAGAAGCCCCACTCGTTGTCGTACCAGGACGAGACCTTGACCAGGCGGCCCGAGACCTTGGTCAGCGACGCGTCAACGGTGCTGGAGGCCGGGTTGTGGTTGTAGTCGACCGAGACCAGGGGTTCGGTGTTGTAGTCCAGGATGCCCTTCAGTTCGCCTTCCGAGGCGGCCTTCAGGATGCTGTTCACTTCTTCGGCGGTCGTGTCGCGGCTGGCCACGAACGACAGGTCGACCAGCGACACGTTGATGGTCGGGACGCGGATGGCGTAGCCGTCCAGCTTGCCGTTCAGTTCCGGCAGGACCAGGCCCACGGCGGCGGCGGCGCCGGTCTTCGTGGGGATCATGCTCATCGTGGCCGAACGCGCGCGGCGCAGGTCTTCGTGGTAGACGTCGGTCAGGACCTGGTCGTTCGTGTAGGCGTGAACGGTGGTCATCAGGCCGTTTTCGAGGCCCAGCTTGTCGTTCAGCGGCTTGACCAGCGGGGCCAGGCAGTTGGTCGTGCACGACGCGTTGGAGATGACGGTGTCGGTCGACTTCAGCACGCCGTGGTTGACGCCGTAGACGATGGTGGCGTCGACATCCTTGCCACCCGGGGCCGAGATGATGACCTTTTTAGCGCCGCCCTTGATGTGCGCGCCGGCCTTTTCCTTGGTGGTGAAGAAGCCCGTGCATTCCAGCACGACGTCGACCTTCAGCTCGCCCCACGGCAGTTCGGCCGGGTTGCGGTTGGCCAGCACGCGGATCTTGTCGCCGTTGACGACCATGAACTCGCCGTCGACTTCAACGGTGCCCGGGAACTTGCCGTGGGCAGTGTCGTAGCGCGTCAGGTGCGCGTTCGTCTTGGGATCGCCCAGATCGTTGATGGCGACGATTTCGATATCGTGCTTCTTGCCACCTTCGTAGTGGGCACGCAGGATGTTGCGGCCGATGCGACCGTAACCGTTGATGGCGACGCGAATGGTCATGACTAAGCTCCTTTTTTACAAAACTTGCTTGACGGTCTCGGCCACCTTGTCGGCGGTCAGCCCGAAGAACTTGAACAGTGCGCCGGCCGGTGCGGATTCGCCGTAGCAGTCGATGCCGACCACGGCGCCCTCCAGGCCCACGTACTTATGCCAGAAGGCGGTGACGCCGGCTTCGACAGCCACGCGCGGCAGACCCTTGGGCAGCACGGATTGCTTCCAGGCGGCGTCCTGCTTGTCGAAGACGTCGGTGCTGGGCATGGACACCACGCGCACGGCGATGCCTTCCTTGGCCAGCTGCGCCTGGGCGTCCAGGGCGATGGCGACTTCGGAGCCGGTGGCGATGATGACGGCGCGGGCGCCTTCGGCATCGCGCAGCACATAGCCGCCGCGGGCGATGGCATCCACGGTGGCCGCGTCGCGCTGCACGAACGGCAGGTTCTGGCGCGACAGCAACAGGGCCGTGGGGCCGCCGTCATGCACATCCATGCCGATGCTGGTGGGGCGCGTCACGGCCGCGTTCCAGGCGACGGCGGTCTCGGCCGTATCGCAAGGACGCCACAGCGACAGGTTGGGGATGAGGCGCAGGCTGGCCGCGTGTTCGATCGACTGGTGGGTCGGGCCGTCTTCGCCCAGGCCGATGGAGTCGTGCGTGAACACGTGGACGACGCGCTGCTTCATCAGCGCGGCCATGCGGATGGCGTTGCGCGAGTAGTCGGAGAACGTCAGGAACGTGCCGCCGAACGGCAGGTAGCCGCCGTGCAGCGCGATGCCGTTCATGATGGCGGCCATGCCGAATTCGCGCACGCCGTAGTTGATGTGGCGGCCGAGCTGGATGCCCTTGTCGCCGGCGCGGACGGCGGCAACGCCCTTCCAGTCGGTGAAGTTGGAGCCGGTCAGGTCGGCCGAGCCGCCCAGCATTTCCGGCAGCAGCGGCGCCAGCGCGGCGATCGCGAATTGCGAGGCCTTGCGGGTGGCGACGGTTTCGCCCTTTTCGAGCGTGGCATTCAGGAAGGCCGTGAACTGTTCGGCGTAGCCGGCGGGCATTTCGCCCTTCATGCGGCGCGTGAATTCGGCGGCCTCGGCGGGGAATTCGGCGGCGTAGGCGTCGAAGCGCTTCTGCCATTCGGCCTGGGCTTCGGCGCCCTGCTTGCGGCCGTCCCAGCCGTCGTACACGTCTTGCGGAATCTGGAAGGGTTCCGACGACCAGCCCAGCGCGGTGCGCGTGGCGGCGATCTCGTCCTTGCCCAGCGGCGCGCCGTGCACGTTGTGCGTGCCGGCCATGTTGGGCGAACCCTTGCCGATCACGGTGCGGCAGACGATCAGCGTGGGCTTGTCCGACTGCGAACGCGCGGCCTTGATGGCGGCGTCGACGGCGGCGACGTCATGGCCGTCCACGCCGCGGACGACGTTCCAGCCGTAACCTTCGAAGCGCTTGGCGGTGTCGTCTGCGAACCAGTGTTCCACATGGCCGTCGATGGAGATGCCGTTGTCGTCGTACAGCACAACCAGCTTGCTCAGCTTGAGCGTGCCGGCCAGCGAGCACACTTCGTGCGAGATGCCTTCCATCAGGCAGCCGTCGCCGGTGAACGCGTAGGTGTGGTGATCGACGAGGGTGTGGCCCGGCTTGTTGAATTCGGCGGCGAGCAGCGCTTCGGCCAGCGCCATGCCCACGGCATTGCCCAGGCCCTGGCCCAGCGGGCCGGTGGTCGTTTCCACGCCCGGGGTGATGCCCACTTCGGGGTGGCCCGGCGTCTTGGAATGCAGCTGGCGGAAATTCTTGATTTCTTCGATCGGCAGGTCGTAGCCCGTCAGGTGCAACAGGGCGTAGATCAGCATCGAACCGTGGCCGTTGGACAGCACGAAGCGGTCGCGGTTGGCCCAGGCGGGATCTTTGGGATTGTGGCGCAGGTTGCCGGCCCACAAGGCTTGGGCGATTTCCGCCATGCCCATGGGAGCACCCGGATGCCCGGAGTTCGCTTGTTGCACGGCATCCATCGCGAGGGCGCGGATGGCATCCGCCAAGGCAAGTTTAGGGGCGGTCGGATTGCTCATTCGGAAGGCTCTTTGAAACCGGCGCGCCTACAGAGGAAATAGGGCCGGTTGAGTAGGTTGCGAAGCAGGAGATTTTAGCATCAGGGGATTTCCCGTAGGCCATCGGCCGGATGCCCTATGTAATCGCGGGTTTCCAGAGGAATCTGCGGGGAGTGGTAGGCTACGCGAACTTGTCAGTCCCCTCACATTTCGAAGCCTGCTCCCCATGCCCGCCCCCCGTTTCTACTGCGACGCCCCGCTGGCCGCCGGCGCCCGCATTGCCCTGCCCGACGCTCTGGCCCATCACGCCCTGCGCGTGCTGCGCCTGCGCGCTGGCGAAGCCGTCACGCTGTTCAACGGCCAGGGCGGCGAATACCCGGCGGTGCTGGAAGTCGAGGGCAAGGCCGGCTTTGCCCAACTGGGCGACTTCAATCCCCGCGAGGCCGAACTGGGCGGGCGCATCACGCTGGCCCAGGGACTGCCGTCGGGCGACAAGATGGATTGGGTGGTGGAAAAAGCCGTGGAACTGGGCGCGGCCCGGGTCAGCCCCATCGCCGCGCAGCGCAGCGTATTGCAGTTGTCGGGCGCCCGGCTGGAAAAGCGCGTCGCGCACTGGCAGCGCATCGCGCAATCGGCAGCCGAACAATGCGGCCGCAACCGGTTGATGACCGTCGACGCGCCGCTGACGCTGGAAGACTGGCTGGCCGAGCCCGCCGACGGCCTGCGCGTGCTCTGCCACCCCGAGGCCGAGCAAGACCTGGCCGGCATGTTGCAAGGCGCATCGGATCAGACGGGCATCACCCTGCTGGTCGGGCCGGAAGGCGGCTGGTCGGACAAGGAATTGGAAGCGGCCCGCAAGGCGGGTGTGCAGGCCGTACGCTTTGGCCCCCGGGTGCTGCGCACCGAGACGGCCGGCTTGGCGCTGCTGTCGGCGATCAGCGCCCTGCGCGGGTGGTAGGTCAGTCGTTTTCGCCGTAGGGCGCGGCGGCCACGCCGGGTTCGGGTTCGGGATGCGCGCCAGCGTGTTCGATCACATAGGCAAACACGCGGCCGTTTTCGTGCGCGAAATCCGCGGCATCGGAGCACACGGTTTCGATGCGGCCGGCGTCCTCTTCAAGCGCCGGATCCCCGGAATGCAGGCGGTACAGCCACAACACCACGCCGGATTTGTGATCGAGCACCGTGTCGCACAGGCAGTCGTATAGCGCGTCCAGGTTGCCGCCAAAGTATTCGGGGAAATCCACCGCCTTGACGATGGCGCGCAATACGGCCGAGCGGCTGCGGCACGGGTCGCAATTGGCAACAAACAAGGACAGGCCAAGTTCGTGTGCGGCGTCCACCACGGCCTTCTTGTCGAGCCCGTCGTGAGCCAGCGCTCCGCCGCGCATCAGCTGCCGCTGCAAAGAAGATTGGCCATTGCGCGTCATGCCTGTGCCTCCCTGAAAAAGGCGATCACTTCGTCGTTACGTCGCATCGTATCGGCATAACCCAGTTCTATCAATCGCTTGGTGTAGCCGGCTTCGAACAGGAGGTATGACATCAGCGCCCCGCCCCCCGGACGGTTTGGATCGGACGATACACCGAGTACGCGGAAAAGCGCACGCGCTTGTGCGGGCATATCGTGCAAATGTTCGAGCGCCATCAAATCCAGCGACTGGCTGGGGGTGATGGTCAGCACTTCGATGCGGCGCACGGTGGGCGGCGCGCCGTTCGGATCGGCGTGGTCCCTCAGGTAGTTGATGCGCTCCAGGCGCTCGACATCCGCCGACAAGCCATCCAGGAAGATGCTCGACAGCGCATGCCCGCCCACCTGCGCCAGCGACGGATACGGCGGCGAGGCCTCGCGGTTTTCGGGATGGGTGTCGTCGCGATAGCCCGTGCCGATCACCATGACGCGGTGCGCGCCCAGGTGGATCGCCGGGCTGATGGGAGCAAGCTGGCGCATCGAGCCGTCACCGCACCATTCGCCCTTGCCGTGCACCTGCACCTGGCGCGCCGGAAAGACGAAGGGAATGGCCGACGACGCCATCAGGTGCTCGATGCCGATGGGCGTGGGAATGGCCAGCCGCAAATAGCGGTGCCACGGTTCGATGGGGGTGTGCGCCTGGTAGAACGTCAGGTGCTCGCCGCTGGTGTAGCCGGACGCGGTGATGGCCAGCGCGGACAGCGAACCGCTCTCCAGGTTGGAACGCAGATTGCTGAAGTCCAGCACGCGCTCCAGCAGCCCCTGCATCGGCGAATTGTCCAGCAGCGAGTGCGGGCGCTTGCGCGTCAGGCCGGAATACATCCAGCCCAGCGACAAGAGGCCCAGCCACCGCACGCCGGTGCGGATCAGGCCGGGCGCGTCGGCCCGGTAGATCATGTCGGTGTTCAGCGACGACCAGAGGCGGCGGATGCGCCGCACGCCCAGATGCGGGCGGTCTGCGCGGCAGGCCAGCGCGGCGGCGTTGATGGCGCCGGCGGACGTGCCGCAGATGATGTCGAAGGGGTTCTGGAATCGGGAATGCCAGTCCGGGTCCAGCAGCTCCATGATGGCGCTGAGCACCCCGACCTGGTAGGCGGCGCGCGCGCCGCCGCCCGTCAGGACCAGGCCGGTGGGCGTGCGTGGGCACGCCCTGCCGGCCGGCGTCACTTCAACGTGGCGTATTGACATCGACCACCGTCATCGCGGTCATGTTGACGATGCGGCGCACGGTGGAGCTGGAGGTCAGGATGTGCACGGGGGCATTGGCGCCCAGCAGGAACGGCCCCACCGCGACGTTGCCGCCCGCCGCCGTCTTGAGCAGGTTGTAGGCGATGTTGCCCGAGTCCACGTTCGGGCACACCAGCAGGTTGGCTTCGCCTTTCAGCGTGGAGGACGGCAGGATCCGCATGCGCAGGGCCTCGTCCAACGCGCAGTCGCCGTGCATTTCGCCGTCGATCTCCAATTCCGGATCCATCTGGCGCACGAGTTCCAGCGCGCGGCGCATCTTGGCGCCCGATGCCGAGCTGCCCGAGCCGAAATTGCTGCGCGACATCAGCGCGGCCTTGGGCGCCAGATACATGCGGCGCATCTCGCGCGCGGCGGCCACGGTGAATTCCGCGATCTGCTCGGCCGTGGGCTCGTCGTTCACGTGCGTGTCCACCAGGACCACCGTGCGCTCGTTGAGCAGCAGGATGTTCATGGCAGCGTACACGTTGTGGCCCGGGCGGCGGCCGATCACTTCATCCACGAAGCGCAGGTGGTCGTGATACGCGCCGACGGAGCCGCAGACCATGCCGTCGGCATCGCCCAGGTGCACCATCATCGCGCCGATCAGCGTCATGCGGCGGCGCATTTCCACGCGCGCCATTTCCTTGGTGATGCCGCGGCGGCACATGCGTTCCCAGTAGGTCGTCCAATACTGATGGAAGCGCTCGTCGTATTCGGGGTTGGTGACTTCGACGTCTTCGCCCAGACGCAGGCGCAGGCCCAGCTTTTCGATGCGGGTCAGCAGCACCGACGGGCGGCCGACCAGGATCGGGCGGGCCAGGCCTTCGTCCACCACCACCTGCACGGCGCGCAGCACGCGTTCGTCTTCGCCTTCCGCAAACACGATGCGCGCCGGACCGCCTTCACGCACGATGCGCTTGGCCGCCGAGAACAGCGGCTTCATGAACGCGCCCGAGTGGTACACGAACTGCTGCAGCTGTTCTTCGTAGGCTTCCAGATCCGCCAGCGGACGCGTCGCCACGCCGCCTTCCATCGCGGCCTTGGCCACGGCCGGCGCAATGCGTACGATGAGGCGCGGATCGAAGGGCTTGGGGATCAGATATTCGGGGCCGAACGAGATGTCGAACGTGCCGTAAGCCGCGGCCACGACTTCGTTCTGCTCTTCCTCGGCCAGATCGGCGATGGCGTGCACCGCGGCCATTTCCATTTCACGCGTGATGGTCGTGGCGCCCACGTCCAGCGCGCCGCGGAAGATGTACGGGAAGCACAGCACGTTGTTGACCTGGTTCGGGTAATCCGAACGGCCCGTGGCCATGACAACGTCGTCGCGCACGCCGTGCGCCACTTCCGGCAGGATTTCCGGCGTGGGGTTGGCCAGCGCCAGGATCAGCGGACGCGAGCCCATGGCGGCGACCATCTCGGGTTTCAACACGCCGCCGGCCGACAGGCCCAGGAACACGTCGGCGCCGGGAATCACCTCGGCCAGCTTGCGGGCATCCGTCTTTTGCGCGAAACGCGCCTTGTCCGGATCCATCAGCGTGGTGCGGCCTTCATAGACCACGCCCTCGATGTCGGTCACCCAGATGTTTTCCAGCGGCAGGCCCAAATCGACCATCAGGTCCAGGCAGGCCAGCGCCGCGGCGCCGGCGCCGGACGTGACCACCTTCACCTTCTTGATGTCCTTGCCCACGACCTTCAGGCCGTTGATGAAGGCGGCCGACACACAGATCGCCGTGCCGTGCTGGTCGTCGTGGAAGACGGGAATCTTCATGCGCTCGCGCAGCTTGCGCTCGACGGTGAAGCACTCCGGCGCCTTGATGTCTTCAAGGTTGATGCCGCCGAAGGTGGCCTCCAGGCCGGCGATGATCTCGACCAGCTTATCCGGATCGGTTTCGTTGATTTCGATGTCGAAGACATCCAGGCCGGCGAACTTCTTGAACAGAACCGCCTTGCCTTCCATGACCGGCTTGGAGGCGAGCGCGCCGATGTTGCCCAGGCCCAGCACCGCGGTGCCGTTGGTGATGACGCCCACCAGGTTGCCGCGGGCCGTGTAGCGGAACACGTTGGCCGGATCCGCCACGATTTCCTCACAGGCCGCCGCCACGCCGGGCGAGTACGCCAGCGCCAGATCGCGCTGGTTGGTCAGCTGCTTGGTCGGCGTGACCGAGATTTTGCCGGGGCGCCCGTGCTCGTGATATTCAAGGGCGGCTTTGCGAAGGTTGGCATCCATAGGGCGGCTACTGGCTAGAGTGTGTGACACGAAAGAGGGAGGAATTCTATTCCCATGACGGGCCGTGCGATACGCGGGCCATGCTCTTTCTTGAGGTCGAGCGCCGGAATCTTACAGCAAGCTGAACGTTAGTCAGACTTCAGGCCACAGGAGTTCCGGGAAGCAGCCGTCGGGGTCGAACTGGGTTTTGACCCGCCCGTCCAGTCGCACGGTCGCCAGTCCCGGCGCGGCCGGCGCGGGTCGATGTTCGGGTTGCGACGCCGGCCCGTCGGCTGCCGGGGCTTCGTCGCCCGGCGGCACATCGGCCAGCACCGCACCTTGCAGCCACGCGAGCGTCCCGCCGTGTCCCAGCAGCACTTGCGCAAGGTTCACTGTTGCCGGCGCCACGGGCTTGAGCGCGTCCAGCCGGTAGCGGCCCAGCCAGTGGTAGCCATCATTGGTGGCGAACGCATCGCCGCCGGAGGCGAGCTGGAAGAGCGCGGGCACGAGGCGCTGCACGGTGGCCGAGCGCAGTGGCTGGACATCGTTCTCGCCGAACGCGCCCAGCGTTTCCTCGACGCCATCGGCCAGCAGCACATCGGCCGACATGAGACCGGACGCCGCGCAGCGCCCCGCCGGCCACGATGCCGGCGCCGCCACCCATTGGGCCAGCGTCATGTCGCCGGGCAGCCCGGCAAACTGCCGCAGCCCCGCGCCGGCCAACTCGGCCAAGGTCACGCCCGGCTGCGCGCGCCACCGAGGCGCATCGCCGTCCAGGCGGGTCAGATCGGTCAATAACACGGGATCCACCCGCAGCCGGGGCCGACCCGAGGGCGCGAACGGCCCGGTTGCCCCTTCCAGTTCCAGCGTCACGCGATATTCGGCGCACAGCTTGCGCGCCTGAACCACGTCGGCCTCGCGGGCGGGCGTGAGGACGGCGCACGTGCCGTCCGCCCCGCCCTCGCCCAGATCGCGGACCTGACCCTGGCACACCAGCGCAAGGCGTTGCACGAAGGCCGCCCACGGCGTCTGGACGGGTCGCCGGCCCATGAGAAAGGCGCGCCGGGATGGCTGCATGACTACAATTCCTTTTTTGCTAGATGACGCTTTCGAGATTCCGATGCCCCGCCTTGCTACCCGCACTCACGATTTCCTGACGTTCCAGGTGATGGAACTGTTCAAGCAGGCGCAGGCGTTGCAGGCGGCCGGAAGAGACATTATCAGCCTGGGCATCGGCGAACCGGACTTTACCGCGCCCCCTCAGGTGGTGGAAGCGCTGGACCGCGCCGCGCGCGCCGGCCTTAGCGGCTACAGCCCGGGCGCCGGAATCGCCCCGCTGCGCGAGGCTATCGCGCAGTTCTACCGCGACCAGTTCGGCGCCGCCATCGACCCGCGCCGCGTCATCGTCACGGCGGGCGCCTCGGGCGCCCTGACGCTGGCCTGCGCGGCGCTGGTGAACACCGGCGGCGAAGTGCTGATGCCCGATCCGTCGTATCCGGCGAACAGCAATTTCGTGCTGGCCGCGGGCGGCGTGCCGCGCCTCATCCCCAGCACGGCGGCAAAACGCTTCCAGTTGTCGGCCGACGACGTCGCGCGCCACTGGACGCCCGCCACGCAGGGCGTGATGGTGGCTTCGCCCAGCAACCCCACCGGCACCTCCATCGCGCACGACGAGCTGGCAGAGCTTCTGGCGCAGGTGCGCGCCCGCGACGGCTTTGCCATCGTCGACGAAATCTACCTGGGGCTGTCCTACGACGGCCAGCCGCTCTCAGCGCTGACGCTGGACGACGACGTCATCGTCATCAACAGCTTCTCGAAGTACTTCCACATGACGGGCTGGCGCCTGGGCTGGATGATCGTGCCCGACGACATGGTCGCGCCGGTCGAAAAGATTGCCTCCAGTCTGGCGATCTGCGCGCCCACATTGGCCCAGCACGCCGCGCTGGCCTGCTTCACCCCCGCCGCGCTGAAGACCTTCGAACACCGCCGCGAGGCCTTCAAGCAGCGCCGCGATTATCTGCTGCCGGAATTCGAGCGTCTGGGCATCGACGTGCCGGTCAAGCCGGACGGCGCCTTCTATATCTATGCCGACATCAGCAGCCTGGGCATGGACAGCGCCGCGTTCTCGCAGCGCCTGTTGCTGGAAGCCGGGGTCGCCGCCGTGCCGGGTCTGGACTTCGGCCCCGCGCATGCCGCCCACACGATGCGGTTTTCGTATGCCACGGGCCTGGATCGCCTGGAAGAGGCGGTCGCCCGGATGGGCGTGCTGCTGCAACGCTGATCCAAACTGCACCGCCGACCCAATGAAAAAGGCGCGCCGCAAAGGGCGCGCCTTGTCGCTGGCGGACCGGAACTCAGTCGCGCGCCAGCGCGATGCCCGACGCCAGCGCCAGGCGCCGGCGTTCCGCCTGCACCTTCGCGCCGTAGCCGTTGTCGTCCGGACCGGTGGACCCGACGTAACACGCCAGGCCGCCGTCCACGGAACCGCGGCGGTTGATGCAGTCGCGCAGGATCGTGGCGCCGACGCCGATGTTGGCGACCGGGTCCAGCGGATTCTTGCCGACCGCGTCGAACTTGTCCTGGTGCACGCTGGTCATGACCTGCATCAGGCCCTGGGCGCCCACGTGGCTTTCGGCCAGCGGGTTGTAACGCGATTCGATGGCGATCACGGCCAGGACCAGCAAGGGATCAAGCTGCTTTTCGCGGCTGACCTTGTACACGGTGTTCAGCAGCGGACCGGTCGCGTCATAGGCAACCTTGTACTTGCGCGAGATATAGTTGCGCAGTGCTTCGGCCTGCGGTCCGGTGGCCGCCGAAGCGGTCTTCTTGGGCGTAGGCGGCGCGACACGAGCCGGCCCCAGCATGCCGGTGGCGTTGCTGGCGGGTGCGGTGGGTACGGCCATGGCAATTGCCGACGATGTGTCGGCACCCAGTTCGGAGCCGGCTTCGGACTCGGAGCTGGCCTGCATGGATGAAGGCGCGAGGGCGGTCAACAAGGCTTTGTGCACTTGCAATGCCTGGTCGCGCAAACCAGGCAGGGCGAATCCCATGCTTACCGTCACAATGACCGCGATGCCCAGATAGACAGAGCAAATGCGCAGGGATTCGGCAAGATATTGGTGCACTCCTTGGGCCATGTTCCTGAACAGGCTGGCCACTGACGCATCGGGCATAAAACCTCCTGCGTAAAAAAGAGGGAGTCAATGTTAACCTCTCTTTGAATCCGAAATGTAACCAAATCGCTGGGATCTGTAGTGAAATACCGCGACCTTAGAGACTTCATCGCCCAACTTGAACGAATGGGCGAACTCAAACGCATAGCCGCGCCGGTATCGACGCAGCTTGAAATGACGGAGATTTCCGACCGCGTGCTGCGGGCCGAAGGCCCAGCCCTGCTGTTCGAAAACGCCCGCCACAACGGCCAGCCCGCGCAGATGCCGGTGCTGGCCAATCTGTTCGGCACGCCCGCCCGCGTGGCCCGCGGAATGGGCGCCGACGACGTCAGCGCGCTGCGCGACATCGGCGAACTGCTGGCCTCGCTGCGCGAGCCCGAGGCGCCCAAGGGCCTGCGCGACGCGCTGGCCAAGGTGTCGATGCTGAAATCCGCGCTGTGGGACATGAGCCCCAAGAACGTCAAAAGCCCGGCCTGCCAGGAAATCGTCTGGGAAGGCAAGGACGTCGACCTGAACCGCCTGCCCATCCAGACCTGCTGGCCCGGCGACGTGGCGCCGCTCTTGACGTGGGGCCTGGTCATCACACGCGGCCCCAACGCCAAGCGTCAGAATCTGGGCATCTACCGCCAGCAATTGCTGGGACCGAACAAGCTCATCATGCGGTGGCTGTCGCACCGCGGCGGCGCGCTGGATTTCCGGGATCACGCCATCGCCAATCCCGGCACGCCGTTTCCCATTGCCGTGGCGCTGGGCGCCGATCCGGCCACCACGCTGGGCGCCGTCACCCCGGTGCCTGACAGCCTGTCCGAATACCAGTTCGCGGGGCTGCTGCGCGGCTCGCGCACCGAGGTCGCGCAGGCGTTGGGCAGCAACCTGTCCGTGCCGGCGTGGGCCGAGATCGTGCTCGAAGGCCATCTGCTGCCGTCCTCGGACCCGCGCGCCATCAAGCCCGTGGTGCCTGAAGGCGTCAATCCGCCGCCCGACACCGGCTACGAAATGGCGCTGGAAGGTCCCTACGGCGATCACACCGGCTACTACAACGAGCAGGACTGGTTCCCGGTCTTCACCGTCGAGCGCATCACGATGCGCCGCAACCCCATCTATCACTCCACCTACACCGGCAAGCCTCCCGACGAGCCCGCCGTGCTGGGCGTGGCGTTGAACGAAGTCTTCGTGCCGCTGCTGCGCCGCCAGCTGCCGGAAATCGTGGATTTCTACCTGCCGCCCGAAGGCTGCAGCTACCGGCTGGCCGTGGTGTCGATCCGCAAGCAGTACGCGGGCCACGCCAAGCGCGTGATGTTCGGGCTGTGGAGCATCCTGCGCCAGTTCATGTACACCAAATTCATCGTGGTCGTGGACGAGGACATCAACCCGCGCGACTGGAAGGAAGTGGTCTGGGCGATGACCACCCGCATGGATCCGGTGCGCGACACGCTGCTGGTGGAGAACACGCCCATCGACTATCTGGACTTCGCCTCGCCGGTGTCCGGCCTGGGCGGCAAGATGGGTCTGGACGCCACCAACAAGTGGCCGGGCGAAACGAATCGTGAATGGGGCACGCCCATTGCGATGGACGCGGATGTGAAGAAACGCGTGGACGATATGTGGGGGCAGTTGGGCCTGTAGCCGGCCGCCCCTCGCGCAAACAACAAAGCCCCGGAAACGGGGCTTTGTTTTTACGGTTGGCGTCAGTCGCGGTCCCGGTCGTCATCCTGGCGCATGCCGCGCCAGACCTTCAAGAGCTGCCAGCCCACGAAGGCGCCGCCAGCCAGCTTCAGGAGCTTGCCGCGCTTGCCGCCGCGCATGAACATGGCGGACAGCGACGAGCTGATGATGGGATAACGCCGCGCCAGCGTGATGGCCTGCAAGGCCCAGCGGGACGCGCCGCCGGAAGCCAGGCCCGGCAGCATGCCGCGGATGAGCGCGCCGGGTTCAAGCCTGCGCCCGGCCGACACGATGTTCTGCGCCAGCGACTCGCGCTCGATCGCGGCGCGGGCGCGCAGCAGTTCGATGCGCACGGCGCGGTCAACGGTGGGAGATCTTTTGGACATGGTTTAGAACTCCTCGCGCCGGCGCGTCGGCGGCTCGTCGTCCGCGTGCATGTCGCGCACCCGGTCCAGCAGCTCCGCATCCCGGCCCAGCTCTTCGAGCGTGGCAGCGAACGGCGTCTGTCCGTACACGAGCCCGTGGCGCACCACCAGCAGCAGCACCACGCCGGCAACACCATAAAAGGCCGCCAGCAGGCCCAAGGCCAGATAGCGGTCTTCCGTGGGCCAGAACGCCACGGCGATGGTGATGGTGGCCACCAGCACCGCCAGCGTCAGAAATAGCAGGGCCGCAAACGCCAGGCCCAGCAGCTTGAGCAGGCGCGCCTTTTCGTCCGCGGCTTCCAGAGCCAGCAGCTCCAGCCGCGTGCGCATCAGCCCGACCAGGCTGGAGGCAACACCGAAAACAGTTTTTCGTAGACCCATGGCTGAAAGAACGCCGGGCGGCAGGCATCGGCATGAAGCCGCGCCTGCCGCCCGGACGCCCTGCCCTGTCAGCGGCGGCTGATCAGCAAGCCAAGCAGCAGGCCGGTCACGCCTGCCACCCCGATGGCTTGCCAGGGATTGTCGTGCACGTAGTCATCCGTCGCACGGGCGGCCTTGCGGCCACGTTCGAGGACGGCGTCCTGCGCTTCGTACAGGGCCTCGCGCGTGCGCCGCAGCGACGTCATGGCGCGGTCGCGCAGTTCGTTGGCCTTGTCGCCGGTGCTGCTGGCCGCTTCGCGCAGCAGGCTTTCGGCGTCGTTCAGGCTGGTCTTGACACTGTCCATGAGTTTTTCTTTTGCGACGTCTTCGGATTTTCTCGTTGCCATTTTCTGAGCTCCTGTTGTGTGTCCATGACGGAAACGATGATACCAGCCGCCTTGCGGGCGCAAACGCCCGCTTGCTACCGGGTGCTACTTGATCTGCGTAATCTCAACGGCGGATTTCACGCCGCCCTGATCGATGTCCTGCTTCATCACCAGATTCACGGCCGGGCAATACCAATCGGTGACCGTCGTGTTCATGCCGGGGATGGGAATGGTCAGGCCCTGGAACGTGGCCATCGTGGGATCCGAATTGCGCGAGTAGGTGATCGGGTGGCAGGACTGCTTGCCCAGCGCGGTATCCAGCGCGGTTTTCTGGCCGACCGTCTTTTCGCCGATGCGCACCGTGGTGCTGGGCTGACCGCCCACCGGCGCTTCCTTGCCGATCTTCAGGCGGAACGACGAGCCGGGCAGCTTCTGGCCCGCGGCCAGCTTGCCGTCGTAGGCAAAGAGGCCCAGCATGCGCAGGTCGAACTGGCCTTCGGAAGGCTTGGGCGCTTCGCCGGCGCTGGCGTAGCGCAGGAAAGTGGCCTGGCCGCCCTTGACGGTCATCAGGTAGTCGAGCTTGGACTTGCCGGGCGGCAGGCCCGCGTAGCTGAATCGGGCAACGCCCTGCACGCGCGCACGGCAGTTGTCGCCATTGCTTTTTGTAACTTCGGCGAAGGTCAGATCCGCGCCCAGCGCCAGATTGCCCGAGCCGGTCAGTTGGACGGCGCCGCCGTCGTGCATGAACTGCGCGTCACACACGCCGGCCTGCGCCGTGGCGGCCGCGCCCAACGCGCCGGCCGCAAAAACCAGGGATGCCATTTTCCGCATCGTCGTCACAAGCCACTCCAGAAATCCGAAAGCGCCGTCCCGCCTTGGGGACAGCTGGCTTGATACTACACCGGTTGCCGTGCCCGGCGTATGTCCGAACGTGTCGTCACGCCAGCACCGGCGCCGCCGGCGCTCGCGCCATCAACGCCTGGATCTCCGGCACACACGAGCCGCAACCGGTGCCGCAACCCAGCGTGTCCTTCAGCCCCGCCAGATCGCAGCCGCCTTCGATGCCTTTCAGGATGGCCGCTTCGCTGACGCCATTGCAGACGCAAATGGTGCGCGAGCGCACCGCGCCCGCGACGCGTCCCATCAGCAGCGCCGCGGTGCTGGCGGGCGCCTCGCCTCCCGCGGCCCACGCCAGCAGCGATTCCTGCGCGCGCAGGTCGCCCGTCAGCAGAAAGGCACGCAGCTCGCCTTGCCCCGGGCTGACCCGGCGCAAATGGCCGCGCGCCGGATCGTCATACGCCACATCGGGACGCCGCAGGTCCAGCGCGTCGGCCAATTCGAGGAGCACCGCGGCCGGCGGCGCCTCGCGGCTGGCGAGCCGCAGCCGGACGCCGCCCGCGCCGACCGGCAACACGACGGCATAGTCGAAACGGCGCAGCCATGGCGCCAGCCTGGCCCGCAACGCCGACGCGTCGCCCTGCCGCCACGCCGCGGCCTGCCATGCAAGGCCCGCCGGCTCGGCGCGCACGGCGCTGAATTTGAGTTCCGGCTGCCGCGATACCGGATCGGCCGCCGGATTGGTCAGCGCGTTCACCCCCAACCCGGCCATGAAGGCGCTGCCCCAGTGCATCGGCACGAAGGCCTGGCCGGGGCGCAGCGCCTCGTCCGCCTGCACCGGCAGCACCAGCGCACCGCGCCGCGACTGCAGCCGCGCCAGCGCCCCGGGCGCCAGGTCCAGACGGCGCATGTCGTCCGGATGCAGTGATACCCACGGCTCCTCGACATGCTGCGTCAACGCGCGAGCCAGCGAGGTGCGCGCCATCGTGTGCCAGTGATCGCGCAACCGTCCGGTGGTCAGTTGCAGCGGAAATTCATCGGAGACGGCTTCGGCAGTCGGCCGCCACGCGACGTCGCAGAAGCGGGCGCGGCCGCTGGCGGTGGGAAACACGCCGTCGGCATACAGGCGCGCTGTGCCTTGCCCCGACCGGTATGGCCACTGCTGCGGCCCGAGCTGCGCCAGCGCGGCGTAATCCAGCGCGCTGTAGTCCAGGTCACGGCCGGCGGTCATGCGCGCGTGCTCGGCAAAGACCTCGCTTTCATCGCGATAGGCAAACAGCGCCGCCTTGGCCGGCGCGATGCGCGCCGCCAGCCGCTGGGCGACCGCCTGCGCCAGCCGCCAGTCAGGCTGCGCATCGCCGGGCGGCGCGATGGCGGCGTGGACGCGGCTGATCCGCCGCTCGGAATTGGTCACCGTGCCGGACTTTTCGGGCCAGGTCGCCGCCGGCAACACCAGGTCGGCATGGGCCAGCGTCTCGGTGCCTGCATAGGCCTCCTGCACGATGACGAACTCGGCGCGGTTCAGCGCGGCCCGCACGCGCGCCTGATCCGGCAGCGACTGCGCCGGATTGGTCGCCGCGATCCACAGCACCTTGATGCGCCCTTCCAGCACGGCGTCGAACATGTCGAGCGCCGTGGCGCCCGGCGCATCGGGCAGGCGATCCACGCCCCACAGGCGCGCGACCTCGGCGCGGTCGGTGGCCGACGACGGGTCGCGATGGCCCGGAAGCAGGGTCGCCATGCCGCCCGCTTCGCGTCCGCCCATGGCATTGGGCTGGCCCGTCAACGAAAACGGCCCAGCGCCCGCACGCCCGATCTGGCCGGTTGCCAGATGCAGGTGGATCAGCGCCGCGTTCTTGTCGGTGCCGGCGACCGATTGGTTCAAGCCCATCGTGTACAGCGACAGCGCCGCCTGCGCCTGCCCGAACCAGCGCGCCGCCTGGACGATGTCCTGCGCCGGCACGCCGCAGAGACGCTGCGCCTCCTCGGGCGTCGCCGTCTGCACGCGCGCCCGCAGCGTCTCGAAGCCCTCGGTATGGCGCGCGATGTAGGCCTCGTCGACCAGGCCCTCGCGCAGCATCACGTGCAGCATGGCGTTGAACAGCGCCACGTCCGACCCCGGCGCGATCGGCAGATGCAGGTCGGCGAACGCCGCCGTGTCCGTGCGCCGCGGATCGACCACGATCACCTTCATGTGCGGCCGTGTGGCCCGCGCGGCTTCCAGCCGGCGGAACAGCACGGGGTGCGCGTAGGCCATGTTGGAACCGGCGATCAGCACGGTGTCCGCCAGTTCCAGGTCTTCGTAGCAGGCGGGCGGCGCGTCCGCGCCCAGCGTGCGCTTGTAGCCCGACACCGCGCTCGACATGCACAGGCGGGAATTGGTGTCGATGTTGTTGGTGCCGGCCAGCGCGCGCGCCAGCTTGTTGAAGACCGCATAGTCTTCGGTCAGCAACTGGCCCGATAGATAGAAGCCCACTGCGTCGGGCCCATGCCGGGTGATCGCGTCGGCCAGCCGGTCCGCCGCAAGATCCAGCGCCTGCGCCAGCGCGACATTTTGCAAGGGCTGGCCGCGCACCGGACGCCATTGCGCCGACAGCACGCGCGCGTCATCGCGCCGCACGGTGTCGGCCAGCGCCAGACCTTTGCTGCACAGGCGGCCTCGATTGGCCGGATGCGCATCGTCGCCCCGCACGCCAACGACCGCGCCGCCGCGCACCTGCACGCGCACGCCGCAACCGGTGCCGCAATAGCAGCACACCGACGCGACATCGCGCGCCGCTTCACTGACGATGTCAATCCGTCGCGCCATCGGCATGTCCATGTCCTACTCCCCCGCCGCTTCGCCCAGCATGAGCCGGTCGCGCAGGTCGCCGATGCCCGCGCCTTCGCGGATCAGCCGCATGTACCACGCGCTATCCGCCGTGTCGCCATACAGGCACGCGCCCACCAAGCGGTCTTCGCGAATCACCAGTTTCTTGTAGACGCCGCCCGGCATGTCGGCCAGCGTGATGGTCTCGGTCTGCGCGCCACCCGCGAAGTCGCCGGCGGAGAAGAGATCGATGCCCGTCACCTTGAGTTTGGTCGACGTGACGCTGCCCTCGTAGCGGCCGATTCCGTGCAGGGCAAGATGGTTGGCCGCGACCTTGGCCTGCTCGAACAGCGGCGCCACCAGCCCGTAGGCCGTGCCGCGGTGGCTGACGCATTCGCCCACCGCGTAGATGCGCGGATCGAAGGTCTGCAAGGTGTCGCTCACCACCACGCCCCGGTTCACATGCAGGCCGCAGCGTTGGGCCAGCGCGGTGTTGGGTCGCACCCCCGCCGCCATCACCACCAGGTCGGCAGGAATTTCCGTGCCGTCGGCAAAGCGCACCGCGCGCACGCGTCCATCGGCGCCGCCCAGAATCGCCTCGGTCTGGCGCTGAAGGAGAAACGTCAGCCCGCGTGCTTCCAGGCTTTCCCGCAGCAGCGCGGCGGCCTCGCCATCCAGCTGGCGGTCCAGCAGCGACGCGCCCAGGTGCACCACCGACACGGCCATGCCGCGCGCCGCCAGCCCGTTGGCGGCCTCCAGCCCCAGCAGTCCGCCCCCGATCACCACCGCGTGCCGGTAGCGCGAGGCGGCGTCGATCATCCGGTTGACGTCTCCGATGTCGCGAAACGCCACCACGCCCTCCAGCTCGTGACCCGGCACGGGCAGGATGAAAGGCGTGGATCCGGTTGCCAACAGCAGCCTGTCGTAAGGCGTGCGGGAGCCGTCGTCAGCCTGCACCGTACGCCGCGCGCGATCGATATCTGTCACCGTGCGGCCGCGCAGCAGCCGGATGCCGTGGCGCGCATACCAGTCCTCATCGTTCAGCACGATGTCCTGCAGCGTGCGCTCGCCGGTCAGCACGGGCGACAGCAGGATGCGGTTGTAGTTGGTGTGAGGCTCGGCGCCAAACACCGTGATGTCGTAGAGATCCGGCGCGAGCTTGAGCAGCTCCTCCACCGTACGGATGCCGGCCATCCCGTTGCCGACCACGATCAGCTTCTGCCTGGCTTGCATGACCGGACTCCTACGCGGCGGCGCGTGCCGTCGTCGCTGTCTCTTCCATCGGCGCAGGCACGACCGACAGGACCGCATTCGCCTGCGCCGCAGCCTGCGACCGCTCGGGATTGCCGTGGCGGCGATGCAGAAAGTCCACCACGCCCGCGCGGCACGCGAGATACGCCGGATCGTTGGCCAGCCGCACGCGGTCGCGCGGACGGGACAGCGGCACCGGCAGGATCTCGCCGATGGTCGCGGCCGGTCCGTTGGTCAGCATCACGATGCGGTCCGACAGCAGCACGGCCTCGTCCACGTCGTGGGTGACCATGATCGTCGTCGTGCGCGTCTTGGCCACGATCTTGAGCAGCTCGTCCTGCAGATGCGCGCGGGTCAGCGCGTCCAACGCGCCGAACGGTTCGTCCATCAGCAGCACGCCCGGCTCAATCGCCAGCGCGCGCGCAATGCCCACGCGCTGCTTCATCCCGCCGGAGATCTCGCGCGGCAGCTTGTTCTGCGCGGCAAGCAAGCCCACCAGCTCCAGCGCGGCGCGCGTGCGTTCGGCCAGTTGGGCGCGCTTTTCCGTCGCGCCGAACACCCGCTCGACCGCCAGGTGCACGTTCTGAAAACACGTCAGCCACGGCAGCAGCGAATGGTTCTGGAACACCACCGCGCGGTCGGGACCCGGACCGGTGATCTCGCGTTCGGCGCACAGCAGCACGCCGCTCGTCGGCCGGGTCAGCCCGGCGATCAGGTTGAGCAAGGTGGACTTGCCGCAGCCGGAATGGCCGATCAGCGTGATGAACTCGCCCTGCTCGACCGTCAGGTCGATATCTCGCAGCGCCACGAAGGCGCCCTTGCGGGTGTCGAAGGTCTGACCCACGCGTTCGATGCGTACGAATTTCTTCATGGCGCTAATCCTCGGTATAGGTGAAACGGCGGGCCAGCGCGACCAGCAGGGTTTCCAGCAGCAGCCCCACGATGCCGATCACGAAAATGGCGATGACGATGTGCTCGACCTTCAGGTTGTTCCATTCGTCCCACAGCCAGAATCCGATGCCGGTGCCGCCCGTCAGCATCTCGGCGGCCACGATCACCAGCCAGGCCGTGCCGATCGACAACCGCACGCCGGTCAGCATGTAGGGCAGCACCGCGGGCAGCAGCACCTTGGTCGTGACCTTCCATTCGGACAGGTTCAACACGCGCGCCACGTTCAGGTAGTCCTGCGGCACGCGCGACACGCCGACGGCGGTATTGATGATCATCGGCCAGATCGAACAGATGAAAATCGCCCAGATCGCGGCCGGATTGGCCGCCTTGAACAGCAACAGCCCGAGGGGCAGCCACGCCAGCGGCGACACCGGCCGCAAGAGGCTGACGATCGGCGAGAACATGGCGCGCACGGCGGCGTAGCGGCCGATCGCAAAGCCCACGGGAATGCCGACCAGCGCCGCCAGCCCGAAACCGATAGCCACGCGTTCCAGCGAGGCCAGCAGGTTCCAGCCGATGCCCTTGTCGTTCGGCCCGTTGTCATAGAACGGGTCCGAGAACAGTTCGACGGCCGCATGCCAGGTGACGCCGGGCGTCGGAATTTCCGGTATGCGCATCGCCACCACCTGCCATACCAGCACGAAGAGCGCAAAGCCGGCGACCGGCCCCACGACCGCCTTCAGCGCGGATTCCAGGCGTTCCCGCCACAAGGCGGCGAATGCGTCGCCGCGGTTTGTCATCGTTACGGTAGACATTGCGAGTCCCCTTTGGTGGTGGCCGTCAGACCTTGACCTTGAAACCGTCGGCATACGCCGCGGGATTGCTGCCGTCCCAGACCACACCGTCGATCAGCGTGGACGTGCGCGTTTCGCTGGCGGGCAGCGCGACGCCCGCGGCCTGCGCGGCCTGCTTGTAGACGTCGACGCGATTGATCTGGGTGGCAATCGCCTGGTAATCCGGATGCTCTTTCAGCAAACCCCAGCGCTTGTGCTGCGTCAGGAACCACATGCCGTCGCTCAGGTACGGAAAATTGGCGGCGCCGTCCGCGTAGAAGCGCATGGCGTGCGCGTCCGACCACTTCTTGCCCAAGCCATCGTCGTACTGCCCCAGCATTCGGTCCACGATGACGCCCGCGTCGGTGTTGACGTAGGACTTGGCGGCGATGGTCTCGGCCGTCTTGCGGCGGTTCTCGGGCGACGCGTCGATCCATTTGCCGGCTTCCAGGATCGCGGCGGTGACGGCGCGCGCCGTGTTGGGATTGCGGTTCACGAAGTCAGCGCTGGCGCCCAGGACCTTTTCCGGGTGATCGGTCCAGATGCCCTGCGACGTCACCGTGGTGAAGCCGATCTTGTCCATGATGGCGCGCGCGCCCCAGGGCTCGCCCACGCAGTAGCCGTCCATATTGCCCACGCGCATGTTCGCCACCATCTGCGGCGGCGGCACGGTGATCACCTTGGCGTCCTTCATGGGGTTGATGCCATGCGCCGCCAGCCAGTAATACAGCCACATCGCATGCGTGCCGGTGGGAAAGGTCTGCGCGAAGGTGTATTCACGCTTGTCGGCGGCCATCAGCTTGGCCAGCGATTCGCCATCGCGCGCGCCTGCTTCCAGCAGCTTGTTCGAAAGCGTGATCGCCTGGCCGTTCTGGTTCAGGCTCATCAGCACGGCCATGTCCTTCTTCGGACCGCCAATGCCCATGTGCACGCCGTAGACCAGCCCATACAGCACATGCGCCATATCCAGCTCGCCGTTCATGAGCTTGTCGCGCACGGCGGCCCACGACGCTTCCTTCGAGGGCGTGATCTTGACCCCGTACTTCTTGTCGATGCCCAGCACCGACGCCATCACCACGGACGCGCAGTCGGTCAGCGGGATGAAGCCGATCTTGACCTCGGTCTTTTCCGGCGCGTCTGTCCCGGCGGCCCACGCGCCAGCGCGCACCAGCGGGTCGACCAGCGAAAGCAGGCCGGCGCCGGCCACCGCGCGCGCCGTTCCGCCCAGCCATTTGCGGCGGCTGGCGTTGGCGGTCATGTCGGCGGGCGCGGAGACGGTCGAGGAACTGCGGGTCATGGGCGTCATGGAGGGTTCCTTGCGGGGTGACGGAATAAGTGGCGGCAAAAAAAAAACGTCCCGCGCGCCACGGATCTTCATCCGATGGCGCAGCGGAACGTCGTTGTCCCTGGCCGCGTGTCGCGGCGCATTGCGTCGGGCGACCGCCGTTGGCCGCCCCGTTTTCACTTAAGCAATCGCTGTGCCAGTTTTGCGCTGGACGATGAAAACCGCGCCGCAGACCGCGCGGGCGCTGGCGCTGCGGGAATTGCCCGCCGCCATTGCCGCGCCGCCGTGAATCAGGGGCGGAGCCATGTTGGTGCGCAGGCCGATGCCGCAACGCACCATCGCTGTGCGGCGCGCGCCCCGCCGACGTGCTTGCGCGCCGGCCTCCGCGCCACCCTCCACGCGCGGCAGCGATGGCATGGAACTTGCATCATGCAGAAGACAGGGGGTGTTTCATGCTGAAGGTCATGCTGCTCAACGATGGCGAAGGACGCGCGGCCTCGCTGCGGCAAACGCTTGCCGCGGCGGGCGTGCACGTGGTGGCCGAGGTGGCGCCGGGCGCGGACCTGGCGGCCAGCATCGCCCAGTCGGCCGCGGACGTGGTGCTGATCGACAGCGACGCCCCCGGCCGCGACACGCTGGAAAACATCTGTGTCGCCAGTTCGCACAGCGATCGCCCGGTCGTGATGTTCACCGACAACGACAACCGCGAGACCATCCGCACCGCGCTGCGCGCCGGCGTGGCCGCCTATGTGGTCGGCGACGTGCCGGCCGCGCGCATCGAACCGCTGCTGACCGTGGCGATCGAGCGTTTCGCCGTGGAGAAGACCCGCCGCGAGGAATTGCGCGAGGCCCAGCTCCGGCTGGCGGACCGCCAGTGGGTGGAAAAGGCCAAGGGTATCCTCATGAAAACGCGCGCCGTTTCCGAGGACGAGGCCCATCGGCTGCTGCGCGACCGCGCGATGCAGAGCCAGAAGCGGCTGGGCGAAGTCGCCCGCGAGGTCGTCGAAATGAGCCAATGGCTGGGCAGCGCCTGACGTCCGGCCAAATAAGTTATGGCTATATGAATTAAAGAAATCAAAAGTTGTGGGGATGAAAACCCGTCCCTATCATCGACCCACATTGAGCCGGGTACGCCCGAGGCTGGCATTCATGAAGCTTTTCCCGATTTTTGCCGATCTGACAGACCGGCTGGTACTCGTTGTTGGCGGCGGCGCAGTCGCCGAACGCAAGACGCTCGCCCTGCTGGAGGCCTGTGCGAACGTGGTCGTCGGCGCGCCCGAACTGACGCCCGCCCTCGCAGCGCTTGCTGCCGAGGGCCGCATCCGCCATCTGCCGGGGCCGTTCGACCCCGCCTGGCTGCAGGACGTGTGGCTGGTCGTGGCCGCCACCGACAATCGCGCCGTCAATGCCGCGGTCTCCGAGGCCGCCGAAGCGCGCCGCATTTTCACCAACGTGGTGGACGACCCCGAACTGTCGTCCTTCCAGGTGCCGTCCATCGTCGACCGGTCGCCGGTCATCGTCGCCATTTCGTCGTCGGGCGTGGCTCCCGTGCTGGCCCGCCGCATCCGCGAACGCATCGAATCACTGTTCGACCACACGTTGGGACAGCTTGCCGGCCTGGCCGCCACCTACCGCAAGCGCATCCGCGCCAGCCATCCGGACCTGGGCGCGCGCCGCCGCTTCTACGACTGGTTGCTGGACGGCCCGGTCGCGGGTTTCCTGCGCCAGCAGCAGCCCGCGCAGGCCGAGGCCGCGCTGGCCGATGCGCTGGCCTCGCCCATCGCGCCTGCCGAGGGCAGCGTCGTGCTGGTGGGCGCAGGCCCCGGCGACCCCGGCCTCCTGACGCTCAAGGCCCTGCGCGCCTTGAACGAGGCCGACGTCATCCTTTACGACCGCCTGGTCAGCGACGAGGTCATGTCGCTTGCCCGGCGCGACGCCGAACGCGTGTCGGTGGGCAAGCTGCCCGGCGAAAACCATCACGCGACGCAGGCGCGCATCCATGCGCTGCTGGTCGAACACGCGCACGCCGGCCGCCGCGTGGTGCGGCTAAAGGGTGGCGACGCGTTCATTTTTGGCCGCGGCGGCGAGGAACTGGAATTCCTGCGCGCGCACGGCGTGCGCTACGAAGTCGTGCCGGGGATCACGGCGGCGCTGGCCTGTGCGGCCTATGCCGGCATTCCGCTGACGCACCGCGAGCACGCGCAATCCGTGCGCCTCATTACCGCGCATTGCCGCGAAGACGAAGACAATCTGGATTGGCCCGCGCTGGCGCGCGAAAAGCAGACGTTGGCGTTCTACATGGGCGTGGGTCAGCTTGAGTTGCTGACGCAGCGCCTGTTGCGCCATGGCCGTTCGCCCGAGACGCCGTTTGCGCTTATCGAGAACGGCAGCCGGCCCGAACAGCGCGTGGTGTCGGGTCCGCTGGCGCGGCTGCCGGAACTGGCCCGGGAACATGCCGTCCGCTCCCCCGCCCTGCTGATCGTGGGCGAGGTCGCCGGCCTGGCGCCGACGTTGCATTGGTTCGGCCAGCACCTGAGCCAGCCGGCGGTTACGGCCTGAAAAACGCGGCCTCAGCCTTTTTGCTGCGTGCCGAAGATGCGGTCGCCGGCGTCGCCCAGACCCGGCATGATGTAGCCGTGCTCGTTCAGGCCGTCATCGATGGACGCGGTGTAGATATGCACGTCGGGGTGCTTGGCCAGCACCGCGTCGATGCCCACCGGCGCGGCCACCAGCACCAGCGCGCGGATTTCCTTGCAGCCGGCGCGCTTGAGCAGGTCGATGGCGGCGACCATCGAGCCGCCCGTCGCCAGCATCGGGTCAACGATCAGCGCCAGGCGCTGGTCCAGTTCACCGACCAGGCGTTCCAGATACGTGTGGGCTTCCAGCGTCTCTTCGTTGCGGGCCACACCCACGACGCTGACCTTGGCGCCCGGAATCAGGCTCAGCACGCCGTCCAGCATGCCGATGCCGGCGCGCAGGATGGGCACCACGGTGACTTTCTTGCCGGCGATCTTCTCGACCTCGACCTGGCCACACCAGCCTTCCACGGTGGCAGGCGCCAGCGGCAGGTCCTTGGACGCTTCATACGTCAGCAGCGCGCCCACTTCCTGCGACAGTTCACGGAAGCTCTTGGTACTGAGGTCGGCGCGCCGCATGATCCCGAGCTTGTGGCGGATCAGCGGATGGCGGATTTCGTGCACGGGCATGTGCGTAACTCTCCAGAGTATTTGTTGGTCAGAATTCTTTTGGCCTCAGGCGGACTGGGCTAGGCGCGGCGCGCTTGCCTTTCACGGTCGCGAGGCTCACGGGAGGATCGTAATCGTTTTAAGCCCGCCCCGCCGCCGGGCCGCCCCAAGGCGGGGCAGCCCCCTTGGGGGGCAGCTAGCGCACAGCGTGCGCGCGGCGTGGGGGCCCACATTCATTGTTCGGCGAGCCAGGAGATCAAGGCGTCGTCGAAAGCTCTCACGGCGCCTGCTTGCTCATGGTTGACGATGCTGACAACCACATAGCGCTTGCCGCTCGCCCCCAACACGTAACCCGCGATCGAGCGCACGTCGCGCAGCGAGCCGGTCTTCAGATGCGCCATGCCGAGCGTGCCGTTGCCCTTCAGGCGGCGGCGCACCGTCCCGTCCACGCCGGCAATGGCGAAGGACGAAATGTATTCCGGCATCACCGGCGAATTCCAGGCCACGGTCAGCATCGACGCCAGGCTGTCCGCCGACACCCGGGCCTCGCGCGACAGGCCGGCGCCGTTGTCGATGACCAATTCGGGCATGTTCAGTCCCTGCTTGGCCAGGAGTTGCTTGGCAACCTCTTCGCTGCTGCCCACGGTGGCCGGACGGCGGCCGCGCTCGGCGCCCAGCGTCAGCAGCAGGGTGCGCGCCATGACGTTGTTGCTGCGCTTGTTGATCTGGCGGATGGCCTCGGCCAGCGTCGGCGAATCATGCGAGGCCAGCACCACTGCGTCCGCCGGCACCATGCCGGACCGGACCTGTCCCTTGAACGTGCCGCCCAGCTCCTTCCAGAGCATCCGGAAGACTTCGGTGGCGTACTCGGGCTGCGACAGCGCCAGGCGGTACAGGCTGAACTCGCCGCAGGAGCCCGCCACCTTGCCGTTGACGCGAATGGTGACCCCTTGCTGGGTGATGACGGGATCGGTCGTGACCACCGGCGGCCCCGGGCAGCGGACGTCGCTCCATTCCACCTGGCCTTCGATCTTCAGGCCGGGCAGCGGCGGGTCGATCAGCGGCACCCACTTGTTGGCGACCGGGTCCGGCGTGAACAGCAGGCGCAGCGCGCCAAAGCCCACCATCAGCGCGTCCGGACTGGCGTTATAGGCCCGGTCGGGCGCGCCATCGAACGCGCCGGGGTCGATCGACACCTGGCCGAAGATGCTGCGGTCGATCACCAGGTCATTGATCTGCTTGACCCCGCGCAGCCGCAGCTCGCGCAGCAGCGTCCACAGATCCTGCATCAGAAATTGCGGGTCGCCCCCGGCGCGCAGGTATAGCGGACCGGTGAGCACGCCCTTGGCGTCGGGGCGCGAGCCGGGCGCCGTCATGAACTCGGTGCGCCAGACGTAATTGGGACCCAGCTCGGACAGCGCGGCCCAAGTCGTGACCAGTTTCATCACGGAGGCGGGATTGCGGCCCTCTTTGGCGTTCAGCGCCACCAGCCGCGGGCCGCCGACCTCCTGCACCACCAGCGACAGCGAGCTGTCGGGCAGCTTGCTGGCTTTCCAGGCCTTCACCACGTCGGGCGGCAACCCGGGAACCTGCGCAAAGGCGGCGCTGGCGGCCAGGGCCAGGACACCGCCGGCCAGCCATTGCTTCAGTCCGCCCACCCGCCCGATCGCTTGTCCCGTCATGCCTCGCCCACCTGGTTGCTCGTCCAGCAAAACCGAGAGCATACAAAACCTGGAACGGTTACGGGCGGTGCGCGACGGTCCCGGGCGCCTTTGGCTGGGTATTTATTTGCGCCAGGCGCCGATCCGCCCCTATTAACCGTCCCCTTTACAATATGCGGTTGCCCCGAGCCCGCCCAACCGGCATGGCTCGTCCTTTGCGGGGCCGATCCCATTGCTCCAGATATCCGCGTGACCCAGTCCTTCACCGTTTCCGACTTCGACTACGAACTGCCGCCCGAGCTCATCGCGCAGACGCCGGCCGCCGAGCGCACGGGCAGCCGCCTGCTGCACCTGGACACCGCCAGCCAGCTGCATGACCGCCAGTTCGCCGACCTGACCTCCCTGCTGCGGCCGAACGATCTGCTGGTGTTCAACGACACCCGCGTCATCAAGGCGCGCCTGCCCGGCCACAAGATCACCGGCGGCAAGATCGAGGTGCTGGTCGAGCGCATCACCGAACCCGACCGCGTCCTGGCGCACGTGCGTGCCAGCAAGTCGCCGGGCGCCGGCATGGTGCTGCGCCTGGCCGACGCCTTCGAAGCCACGGTGCTGGGCCGCGAAGGCGAACTCTTCGACATCCGCTTCCCCGGCCCCGTGCTCGATCTGCTGGACGCGCATGGCGCCACGCCGCTGCCGCCGTACATCACGCACGCAGCGGACGCGGGCGACGACGACCGCTACCAGACCGTCTACGCGCGCGAACCGGGCGCGGTCGCCGCCCCCACGGCCGGCCTGCATTTCGACCAGCCCACGCTCGAGCGCCTGGAGGGCCTGGGCGTGGCCCGCGCCTTCGTCACCCTGCACGTGGGCGCCGGCACCTTCCAGCCGGTGCGCGTGGACAACCTGGCCGACCACGTCATGCACGCCGAATGGTTCACCGTGCCCCAGGCCACCGTGGACGCGATCGCCGCGGCCCGCGCCAAGGGCGGGCGCGTGATCGCCGTCGGCACCACCAGCGTGCGCGCGCTGGAATCGGCCGCCGCGCAGACCGAGGGCCGCACCGCCCCCGGCGTCCCGCTGGCCCCCGCCCAGGGCGACACGCGCCTGTTCATCACCCCCGGCTACCAGTACCGCGTCGTGGACGCCCTGGTCACCAACTTCCACCTTCCCCAGTCGACCCTGCTGATGCTGGTGTCGGCGCTGGCCGGCGTCGAGCCCATCCGCCGCGCCTACACCCACGCCGTCGCCGCGCGCTACCGCTTCTTCAGCTACGGCGACGCCATGTTCATCGAAACCCCTGCCCAATGACCGGACTCAACTTCGAACTGCTCGCCACCGACGGCGGCGCCCGCCGCGGCCGCATCACGCTGAACCACGGCGTGGTCGAGACCCCCATCTTCATGCCGGTCGGCACCTACGGCAGCGTCAAGGCGATGATGCCGCACGAGCTCAAGGACATCGGCTCGCAGATCGTGCTGGGCAACACCTTCCACCTGTGGCTGCGTCCGGGCACGGAAATCATGGAAAAGCATGGCGGCCTGCACGGCTTCATGCAGTGGGACAAGCCCATCCTGACCGACTCGGGCGGCTTCCAGGTGTTCAGCCTGCAGGGCATGCGCAAGATCACCGAGGAAGGCGTCAAGTTCGCCTCGCCCATCGACGGCGCCCGCCTGTTCCTCACACCCGAGGAATCGATGCGCATCCAGCGCTCGCTCAATTCCGACATCGTCATGGTGTTCGACGAGTGCACGCCCTATGAAATCGACGGCCGCCCCGCCACGGTCGAGGAAGCCGCCCGCTCCATGCGCATGTCGCTGCGCTGGGCTCGCCGCTCGCGCGACGAGTTCGATCGTCTGGGCAATCCGAACGCGCTGTTCGGCATCGTGCAGGGCGGCATGTACGAGTCGCTGCGCGACGAATCCCTGGCCGGACTGCAGGACATCGGTTTCCACGGTTACGCGATCGGCGGGCTGTCGGTGGGCGAGCCCAAGGAAGACATGATGCGCATCCTGGCGCACGTGACGCCCAAGCTGCCCGCCCAGGCCCCGCGCTACCTGATGGGCGTCGGCACCCCCGAAGACCTGGTCGAGGGCGTGAGCCGCGGCGTCGACATGTTCGACTGCGTCATGCCCACCCGCAACGCCCGCAACGGCTGGCTGTTCACGCGCTTTGGCGACGTGAAGATCCGCAATGCCAAGTACCGCGACGACACCCGTCCGCTGGATCCGAGCTGCAGTTGCCACACCTGCGGCAATTTCTCGCGCGCCTACCTGCACCACCTGCAGCGCGCCAATGAAATCACCGGCGCGCGCCTGAACACGCTGCACAACCTGCACTTCTATCTGACTATCATGAAGGAAATGCGCGAGGCCATTGCGGAAGGCCGTTTTGACGCCTGGCGCGCCCAATTCGCCGCGGACCGCGCCCGCGGCATCGAGTAGCCGGATAAAAAAGCCCCGCCAGGGGCTTTTACCGGCAGGTTTCGCCCCCATTTGACCGGGCAGGCCGCCGCTGCAAGCGGAAGCCGCCCTGGCGCCTGGGATGACACCCTAGTTAAAGGCTGGCGATAACCTCTATACAATAGTCGGCTTGCCCTATCCATGGCTCGCGCGGGGATGGGCGCATTAAAAACATAGCGATAAACCCAAACAGACTCAAACGCAGGAGAATTCAATGTCCGTTATCGATACCGCCAGCCTCGTCGTGGCCCAGGCCGCCGCCCCCGAAGGCAATGCGCTGATGGGCATGCTGCCCATCATCCTGATGTTCGTGATCCTCTACTTCCTGATGATCCGTCCGCAGATGAAGCGCCAGAAGGAACACCGCAACCTGATCGCGGCCCTGGCCAAGGGCGACGAAGTCGTCACCGCCGGCGGCATGCTCGGCAAGGTCACCAAGGTCAACGACAGCTACGTCACCGTCGAAGTCTCCGAACTGGCCGACAAGCCCGTCGAAGTCATCATGCAGAAGTCGTCGGTGTCGACCGTTCTGCCCAAGGGAACCATCAAGGCCCTGTAAGCGTCCCAGAAGAGCCCCAACGGGGCTCTTGTCCTTGAAGGCGCCTACCGCCGCCCGCCGCGCTCACCCGCTCGGGCGGCCCTTTCATCTCTTTAAATGAAGTAGCCGGCAATGAACCGCTATCCCCTCTGGAAGTACATTACGGTCCTGGTCGCGGTCCTCATTGGCCTGCTGTACACGCTTCCCAATTTCTACGGCGAATCCCCCGCCGTTCAGGTGTCCAGCGCCAAGGCCACGGTCAAGGTCGACACCTCTGTGCTGGCCCGCGTGGAACAGATCCTGGCCGACGCCAAGATCCCGAACGAAGGCGCCTATTTCGAATTGAACGGCACGCTCGGCACCGTGCGCGCCCGCTTCCCGTCGACCGACGTGCAGCTGCAGGCCCGCGATCTGATCGAAAGGTCGCTCAACACCGTCCCCGGCGACCCGCAATACACCGTGGCGCTGAACCTGCTGCCCGCCTCGCCGCCCTGGATGCGCGCGCTGGGCTGGTTCGCGCCCAAGCCCATGTATCTGGGCCTGGACCTGCGCGGCGGCGTGCACTTCCTGCTGCAAGTCGACATGCAAGGCGCCCTGACCGCCCGCTACGACTCGCTGTCCGCCGACGTGCGCTCGGTGCTGCGCGACCAGAAGATCCCCGTGGCCGGCGTTGAACGCTCGGGCATGAGCATCGCCGCCACCTTCGCCAACGCCGACGACCGCGACCGCGCCATCTCGACGCTGCGTTCGCGCCTGCCGGACCTGGAATTCACCGAACGCGAAGAAGGCGGCAAGCAGTTGCTGCTGGCCGCCCTGAACCCGGCCGCCGTCACCCGCGTGCAGGATTCCGCGCTCAAGCAGAACATCAACACGCTGCATAACCGCATCAACGAACTGGGCGTGGCCGAACCGGTCATCCAGCAACAGGGTTCGGACCGCATCGTGGTGCAACTGCCGGGCGTGCAGGACGTGGCCAAGGCCAAGGAACTGCTGGGCCGCACCGCCACGCTGGAAATCCGCATGGTCGACGACTCCCCCGCCGCGCAGTCCGCGCTGCTGGGCGGCAGCGTCCCGTTCGGCCTCGAACGCTACAACGACCGCGACGGCCGTCCCATCCTGGTCCGCCGCCAGGTCATCCTGACCGGCGAAAACCTGCAGGACGCCCAACCCGGCCGCGATTCGCAGACCCAGCAGGCCGCCGTCCACCTGACGCTGGATTCCAAGGGCGCCCGCATCTTCCGCGACGTCACCCGCGACAACATCAACAAGCGCATGGCCATCCTGCTGTTCGAAAACGGCAAGGGCGAAGTGGTCACCGCGCCGGTCATCCGCGGCGAAATCGCGGGCGGCCAGGTGCAGATCTCGGGCAGCATGTCGTCCGAAGAGGCCGCCGACACCGCGCTGCTGCTGCGCGCCGGCGCGCTGGCCGCACCGATGTCCATCATCGAGGAACGCACCATCGGCCCGAGCCTGGGCGCCGACAACATCTCGAAGGGCTTCTACTCGACGCTGTACGGCTTCCTGGCCATCGCCGCGTTCATCATCATCTACTACCACCTGTTCGGCGTGTTCTCCACGATCGGCCTGACGCTCAACGTGCTGATGCTGCTGGCCCTCTTGTCCATGCTGCAGGCCACGCTGACGCTGCCCGGCATCGCGGCTATCGCGCTGACACTGGGCATGGCCATCGACTCGAACGTGCTGATCAACGAGCGCATACGGGAAGAGCTACGCGCGGGCGCCACGCCCCAGCAGGCCATCCATCACGGCTTCGAACGCGCGTGGGGCACGATTCTTGACTCGAACCTCACCACGCTGATCGTGGGCCTGGCGCTGCTGGCCTTCGGTTCGGGCCCGATCCGGGGCTTCGCGGTGGTTCACTGCCTGGGCATCCTGACCTCGATGTTCACATCTGTCGTGGGCGTGCGCGCGCTGGCCAACCTGTACTACGGCCGCAAGAAGAAGCTCACCTCGATCTCCATCGGCGAAGTCTGGAAGCCGAAGGCAAACTGAAAATAGGGCGGACGGCCCGGGCCGTCCGCCACAGAAAAGAACCGAAGGCGAAAAATGGAATTTTTCCGGATTCACCGCACCATCCCGTTCATGCGCCATGCCCTGGTGCTGAACATCATCAGTCTCGTCACGTTCCTGCTGGCGGTCTTCTTCATCGTCACGCGCGGCTTTCACCTGTCGATCGAATTCACCGGCGGCACGGTCATGGAAGTCAACTACGCCCAGACGGCGCAGCTTGAAAACGTGCGCGGCGTGGTCTCCAAGCTGGGCTACACCGACTTCCAGGTCCAGAACTTCGGCACCTCGCACGACGTCATGATCCGCCTGCCCCTGCAGGAAGGCCAGACGTCCGCCACCCAAAGCGAAACCGTGATGGCCGCGCTGAAGGCTGCCGACTCCGGCGTGGAACTGCGCCGCGTCGAGTTCGTGGGTCCGCAGGTGGGCCAGGAACTGCTGCACAACGGCCTCATGGCGCTGCTGGTCGTCGTGATCGGCATCATGGTCTACCTGGGCTTCCGCTTCGAATGGAAGTTCGCGGTGGCCGGCGTCATCGCCAACCTGCACGACGTGGTCATCATCCTGGGCTTCTTCGCATTCTTCCAGTGGGAGTTCTCGCTGGCGGTGCTGGCCGGCGTGCTGGCGGTGCTGGGCTACTCCGTGAACGAATCCGTGGTCATCATGGACCGGATCCGCGAGAACTTCCGCAAGTACCGCAAGGCGGACGTGCACGAAGTCATCAACAGCGCCATCACGCAGACCATCTCGCGGACCATCATCACCCACGGTTCGACCCAGATGATGGTGCTGGCCATGCTGTTCTTCGGCGGCCCCACCCTGCACTACTTCGCCATGGCCCTGACCATCGGCATCTGGTTCGGCATCTACTCGTCGGTGTTCGTCGCCGCCGCGCTGGCCATGTGGATGGGCGTCAAGCGCGAAGACCTGATCAAGCCGGTCAAGAAGGAAGGCGAAGAAGGCGAAGTCGCCTGATTGCCAGCCTGCTGATATGCAAAACCCGTCGCTTGCGACGGGTTTTGCTTTTGTAGTTCAGGCGGCGCCTCTGAGCGGATCCCTTGTAAGTATTCGGGCACGGAAATCCACGGATTCGTTACCATGCCCCTCATGAAACTCACCATCGACCACCTCGTCATCGCCGCCCCGGACCTCGCCAGCGGCACCGAATATGTCGCCGGCCTGCTCGGCATCGCCCCGCAGGGCGGCGGGGCGCATCTGCGCATGGGCACCCATAACCGGGTGCTGGGCATGGCGGATGGGGTGTACCTGGAAGTCATTGCCATCGA
Source organism: Achromobacter sp. (assembly GCF_032113835.1). GTDB lineage: Bacteria > Pseudomonadota > Gammaproteobacteria > Burkholderiales > Burkholderiaceae_B > Achromobacter. The sequence continues at coordinate 133,692 of NZ_DAMCTG010000003.1, forward strand.
TCCCGACGCGCCGGCGCCTGATCGCCCCCGCTGGTTCGGGCTGGACCAGGGCGACATGCGCGCGCGCATCGAACAGGGGCCATTCCTGGCCCATTGGGCCGCGCGCGTGGAGGCGCCGCTGGACCTGACGCACATGCAGGCCGAGCACCCCGACCGCCTGCCGCCCGCCATCGCCATGACGCGGGGCGATCTGCGCTGGCGTCTGACCGTGCCTGACGACGGCAGCCTGCCGGCGTGGCGCGAAGCCGGCTACGAGGCCGGCGAGGGCCTGCTGCCTACGCTGATTCAATGGGACGTGGCAAACACCCCGGGCGCCACCCTGCCGCGCCAGCCGCTGCGGTTGCTGCGCCTGACCGGCTGCCATCCCCGCGCCGCGCTGCTGCGCCAGGGCCTGGCCTGGATGGGCGCGGACAGCCTGATCGACGTCGAGCAGGCCGACGGCTCGCCCCGCCTGCGCGCGCAGATCGAAACGCCGTCCGGGATCAAGCTGCTGACCTGACGGCTGCGGCTCGTCCATGGCCTGACGCCTTGGATCCATGCGTTTCCTGACGCCATGGATTCATCCGTCCCTATGCACAACGCCAAGTGTCCAGGCCATTCACCGGACGAAAAAAAACCGCGGGATGATCTGCCTCCCGCGGTCTTCTCCAGCGCCAAGTGTTGCCTTAGCCTTTCTTCCACCAGCGCCACGGCGTGCGCAGCGGCCATTGGTACTTGCTGCACAGCACGCGGGGGGCCAGGTAGTGGCCGACCAGCACGGCAATTCCGGCGGCGGTCATCACGTCCGACAGGTAGTGATCCAGGTTCACCAGGCGGCTGATACCCACCAGCGCCGCCAGCAGCAGGAACACCCAGCGCCAGCGCGGCGCCAGAATACCCAGCACCACCGCAACGGAGAAGGCGGCGTAGGTGTGGCTGGACGGAAAGGAATTGAACTGCTGGGCGCGCGAAAACGACTCGCCTAGCCCGTAGATGCCCTGCTCGAAGAACAGCTCGGGCCGCGCCCGGGCCACGGTGCGCTTGAGCACCAGCACCACCAGCCCGCCGACCGCCATCGTCGACAGCATCAGCAGGCTGCCGCGCGCCATGGCGGAATAGCTGACACGCAGCGGATTGCGCCATCCACGCGCCAGGCCCACCAGGCCCACCACGTAGAACGCCAGCGCCATGACGATGTAATGGCCGCTTTCGCCCAGCTCGCCCACCCATTCAAAGGATTGGTCGACGCCTTCCGACACCGATTTCTGGATCCAGATGGCCAGCGGCAGGTCGACCCACAGCGCGCACGCCGCGGCGGCCAGCGCCAGCGCGCACGCCAGCAGCGCCCACACGGAGTTGGGATAGGGATTACGGTACTCGTCCTGGACAGCGGCGCCGGTCCCACCAGCGAGGGAGGGAGCGGCTGCCGGAGGCGTAAGGCGATTGGAATTCATCGGTGCCGCTCGGGAGAAAAAAGGGATTTTACCGGCGCCTGCGGGCGCGCGGACCGCTATCGTAACGGCCAACGCGCGCGCGTCCAAGAAACAATTCTTGGGCAAGGGTTAAAATCCGCCCTTTCCCCCTTTCCAGCCCCCGGGATCTACACCCGTCACGGCGACCATCATGCAAGAAACTTCTCTCAAGCGCGCGGGCAATGTCCCGGGCGACACCCCTGCCCCCCTGCCTTCGGCCGCTCCCGGCGCCGGCTCCCCCCGCAAGCTGTACATCCGCACCTTCGGCTGCCAGATGAACGAGTACGACTCGGACAAGATGGCCGACGTGCTGCGCGAGGATCAGGGCGGGCTCGAACTGACCGACAACCCCGAAGAGGCGGACGTCATCCTGTTCAACACCTGTTCGGTGCGCGAAAAGGCGCAGGAAAAGGTGTTCTCGGACCTGGGCCGCGTCCAGCACTTGAAGAAGACCAATCCGAACCTCGTCATCGGTGTGGGCGGCTGTGTCGCCAGCCAGGAAGGCGAGGCCATCGTCAAGCGCGCGCCGTATGTCGACGTGGTGTTCGGACCGCAGACCCTGCACCGCCTGCCCGACCTCATCAAGCGCCGCCGCGACGAAGGCCGTTCGCAGGTCGACATCAGCTTTCCCGAGATCGAAAAATTCGACAACATGCCGCCGCCGCGCGTCGAAGGCGCCACGGCCTTCGTCTCCATCATGGAAGGCTGTAGCAAGTACTGCAGCTTCTGCGTCGTGCCTTACACGCGCGGCGAAGAAGTCTCGCGCCCATTCGACGACGTGCTGATCGAAGTTGCCGACCTGGCCGACCAGGGTGTCAAGGAAGTGACGCTGCTGGGCCAGAACGTGAATGCCTATCGCGGCCGCATGACCGATTCCGACGAGATCGCGGACTTTGCGATGCTGCTGGAATACGTGCATGAAATCCCCGGCATCGAGCGCATCCGCTACACGACCTCGCACCCCAAGGAAATGACCCAGCGCATGGTGGACGCCTACGCCCGCCTGCCCAAGCTGGTGTCGTTCCTGCACCTGCCCGTGCAGGCCGGCAGCGACCGCGTGCTGGCCGGCATGAAGCGCGGCTACACCACGCTGGAATTCAAGTCGGTCGTGCGCCGCCTGCGCGCCGCGCGCCCGAATCTGACGCTGTCCTCGGACTTCATCGTGGGCTTTCCCGGCGAGACCGAGGAAGACTTCGAAAAGACCCTCAAGCTGATCGAGGACGTCGGTTTCGACACCTCGTTCTCGTTCGTGTATTCGCGCCGCCCTGGCACGCCCGCCGCGGACCTTACCGACGACACCCCGCAGGACGTGAAGCTGCGCCGCCTGCAACGCCTGCAATCGCTCATCAACGACCAGGCGGCAACGATCGCCCGCAACATGGTCGGCACGCGCCAGCGTCTGCTGGTCGAAGGCCCCTCGCGCCGCGACCCGAACGAGCTCATGGGTCGTACCGAGAACAACCGTATCGTCAATTTCCCCGCGCCCGCGCGGCTCATCGGACAAATGGTCGACGTCGTCATCACCGAGGCGCACACGAATTCGCTGCGTGCCCGCGTGGCCGACGTGGACCGCACTTCGCAAGAGGCTGAATGACCACACCCCGCCCCCGCGCGCGTCGCAGCATGCCCGTCATCGTCAATCTGGACGGCGACAACACCCACCTGGCCAATCTCTGCGGCCCCCTGGACGAAAACCTGCGGCAACTGGCGGACGGCATGACCGTCAAGCTGTCGCGCCGCGGCAGCCGCGTCACCATCGAAGGCGAGCGGGCCGAACTGGCGGGCCGCGTCCTGCGCCGGTTCCACGAACAGGCCGTGCACCGCGCCCTGTCCATCGACGACATCCAGCTTGGATTGGTCGAAATCGGCGTGGGCCGCCAGGAAGACAAACTCAAGGAAGAGCAGGCCCAGGAACTGGATGCCCTGCCCGCCCTCGACGATGAAAGCGACGGCATCGCCCTGCGCACCAAGCGCAGCGATCTGCGTCCGCGCACGCCGCGCCAGCGCGACTACCTGAACAACATCCTCAAGCACGACATCACGTTCGGCGTCGGCCCCGCCGGCACGGGCAAGACCTGGCTGGCCGTGGCCTGCGCCATCGACGCGATGGAACGCGACACGGTGCAGCGCCTGGTGCTCACCCGCCCCGCCGTCGAAGCCGGCGAGCGGCTGGGCTTTCTGCCCGGCGACCTGGCGCAGAAGGTCGACCCGTACCTGCGTCCGCTGTACGACGCGCTGTACGACCTGATGGGCTTCGAAAAGGTCCAGCGCCTGTTCGAGAAGCAGACCATCGAGATCGCCCCGCTGGCCTACATGCGCGGCCGCACGCTGAACCACGCCTTCGTCATCCTGGACGAGGCGCAGAACACGACGCCCGAACAGATGAAGATGTTCCTCACGCGGATCGGCTTCGGCAGCAAGGCGGTCATCACCGGCGACCCGTCGCAGGTCGACCTGCCGCGCGGCCAGGTCAGCGGACTGGCGCATGCGGTCAAGGTGCTGCATGACGTCCAAGGCATCGCCACCACCAAGTTCACCAGCCGCGATGTCGTGCGCCACCCCCTGGTTGCGCGCATTGTCGACGCCTACGACCGCGCCGCCGAAGATGAAGCCTGAGCTGTCCCTGTCCGTGCAGTACGGCGTCGAAGAGGCCCGCCTGCCCCGCTGGCGCCTGCGCCGCTGGGCCGAACGCGCGCTTGGCGCCGCATTTGAAGACGGCCTCGTCGAGTTCTCGGCCGCCGAACTCAGCCTGCGGCTGGTCGGCGCGGCCGAGGGCCGCCGCCTGAACCGCGACTTCCGCGGCCGCGACTACGCCACCAACGTGCTGACCTTCGAGTACGGCGTGGACCCGCTGGGCGTGGCGCGCGGCGACATCGTCATGTGCGTGCCCGTGCTGGTGCGCGAGGCGCGCGAGCAGCGCAAGACGCTGCTGGACCACGCCGCGCACCTGACCATCCACGGCGTGCTGCATTCGCTGGGCTACGACCACATCAAGGCGCGCGAAGCCAAACGCATGGAGGCCCTGGAAACCGCAACGCTCGCCCAGATGGGCATTGCCGATCCGTACGTGGCCGCCTGACCGCCGCCGCCCGAGCGGTGAAAGCCTCGGGACAACCCTGAGAAATTGCCGGGAAATGGCGTGCAGCAAGGCGCAGATCGCGTCCATTGCACCCATTTTCCCGGCCGGCGTTACAAAGGATGGGCCAGTATCGGTTATGCTGGCTCCTCCCTAACTTGTCCTCCCGGACGATGTCTGACCCTTACCCTGCTCCCGAAGCGACGCCTGCTCGCTCTGCCAAACCCGCCACCAAATCCCTCCTAGACCGCCTGCTTTCCCTCGTGCGCCGTGAGCCCGAGGACCGCGAAGGCATCAAGGCCGTCCTCGAAGCCGCGCACGAACGCCAACTGCTCGACGCGGAGTCGTACAAGATGATCAAGGGCGCGCTTGCCGTGTCCGAGGGCACTGTCGGCGACATCATGGTCCCGCGTTCGCGCATGGACCTGCTCGATGTCACGCAGCCCATTCCGTATCTGGTGGCCTCGGTGATCGAGACCGCGCACTCGCGGTTCCCCGTCTACGAGGGCGATCGCGACAACATCATCGGCATCCTGCTTGCCAAGGATCTGCTGCGCTGCATGCTCGAGCCCAACATCGAGGTGCGCACGCTGGTCCGGCCGGCCGTGTTCATTCCCGAATCCAAGCGCCTGAACGTGCTGCTGCACGAGTTCCGCGCCAGCCGCAACCACCAGGCCATCGTCATTGACGAGCACGGCGGCATTTCCGGGCTGGTCACGATGGAAGACGTGCTGGAACAGATCGTCGGCGACATCGAAGACGAGTTCGACGAAACCGAGGAAGACTCCATCTTCCCGGAAGGCGAGAACCAGTGGCGCGTGCTCGCGGCCACCGACATCTCGCACTTCAACGAGGTCTTCGGCTGCCAGTTGCCCGACGACGAATACGACAGCGTGGGCGGCTGGATGGGCGGACAGCTGGGCCGCATTCCGCGCCGCGGCGACCACGCCGACGTCGACGGCCTGCGCCTCGAAGTGGCGCGCGGCGACGCCCGCCGGGCGATATGGCTGCGCGTCAAGCGCCTTCCCGCACCCCAGTCCGCAGCACCTGCCACCGACGCATGACCAGCATCCCGCGCGGCCGACTCCTGCGCGGCGCCGCCGGCCTCGTGCTGGCGGGCGCTGTCCACGCCCTGACCTTTGCCCCCGGCCCGCTGCCCGGCTGGGCGCTGGCGTTCACCCAGATCGCCGCACTGGCCGTGCTGGCGCGCGTCACGCTGTATGCGCCGTCGGCGCGTCAGGCGTGGCTGCGCGGCTGGCTGTTCAGCTTCGCCAGCTACGCGCTGGGCTTGTACTGGATCTTCATCAGCCTGCACCGCTACGGCGATCTGGCCGCACCCCTGGCTGTCGCGGCCGTGCTGGCGCTATCTGCATTCCTGGCCCTGTTTCCCGCGGCCGCCACCGCGCTGGCGCGCCGCTACGCGCCGCTGGCGGCTGATTCCGCACCGTCGCGCATCCTGGCCGCCACGCTGGCCTGGGCCGCTATGTGGGGCGCGTTCGAATGGCTGCGCGCGGTGCTGCTGACCGGCTTTCCGTGGCTGAACATCGGCTACGCGCAGGTCGACAGCCCCATCGCGGGTTGGGCGCCCCTGCTCGGTGTACACGGCATGGCGTTCCTGGCCGCGTTCGTCGCGGCGGCGGCCGCAAGCCTGTGGCAGCCTTCCCGCAAGGCCGGCATGGGTCCGCGCCACGCGCTGGCCGCCGGCGTCGCCGTGGCGCTCGCCGCGGCGGGCTGGCCGCTGTCCCGTATCGACTGGTCGTCGCCGGTTGGCGACCCGCTCAATGTGCGGCTCGTCCAGGGCAACATCGGGCAGTCCCAGAAGTTCGATCCGGCCCTGCTGGAGCAAAGCGTGCGGCGCCATCTGGAGCTGACGGCCCTGCCCGCAGCGCCCGGCGTGCCCGCGCCGCAGTTGGTGATCCTGCCGGAAACCGTGGTGCCCATCTTCCAGGACCAGCTCGATCCACGCGTCTGGGAAGTCTGGCGCGACCTGGCCGGGCAACGGAACACCGTCATCGCGATGGGCGTGCCGCTGCATGACCGCGTCAACGGCCGCGAGCGCTACACCAACAGCGTCATCGGCTTTGACGGCGCCACGCCCGTTGAACAACTGGTGCGCGGCAACACCGCCATGCGCTACGACAAACGCCACCTGGTGCCGTGGGGCGAATACGTGCCGCCCGGCTTTCACTGGTTTGTCGAGATGCTGAACATCCCGCTGGGCGACTTCGACCGCGGCGGCGAACGCCAGACGCCGTTTGCCATCGGCGGCCAGCACATCGCGTTCAACATATGCTACGAAGACCTCTTCGGCCCCGACTTGCTGCCAGCCTTGCAACCCGGCCCCAACGGCGAGCCGGGCGCGACCATCCTGGTCAACGTCAGCAACCTGGGCTGGTTCGGCGATAGCTGGGCCCTGCGACAGCATCTGCAGATCGGCCGGCTGCGCACCATCGAGACCGCGCGTCCGATGCTGACCGCCACCAACACCGGCATCACCGCCGCCATCGACGCAAAGGGCCACGTTGCCGCCCAGCTCGCGCCACTGCAGGCGGGCGTGTTGCCCGTCTCGGTGCAGGGCATGACGGGGCTGACGCCCTACGCGCGTTTTGGGGACAAGACCGCGCTGGCGCTGATCGGTTTGGCGCTGATCGCCGCCGTGGGCAGCGCGCGCCGTACGCGCCGTGGCTGATTCAGCCCGGCCCGGCAGATATCCCGGCGCAGCTAAATCCCTCTAGGCAAACAGGTTCGCGGGCAGCGAGCCTGTTTCGTCGGGCGGACGCAGTGGTCCGTTTCCCGCCCCCGTGACTTCAATCGCGTCCGCAATCGCCTGCATGTCGTCGGCATCCAGCTCCAGCTCGGCCGCACCGATCAGCCCGTCCACCTGCGATGCGCTGCGTGCCCCCAAAATGGCGCCCGTCACGCCCGGCCAGGCCAGCGTCCACGCCGCCGCAGCCGCGGCCACGGTAGCGCCGTGCCGCTCCGCAATCGGCTTGAAGGCATCAGCCAGCGCCAGATTGCGCTCCAGCTCCGGCGACCGGAAGTCCGCGTGCCGCGCCCGCCAATCGTCCGGCGGCAGGGCTCGCGCACGGTCGGCGCTGAACTTGCCGGTCAGCAAGCCCGAATGCATCGGGCTGTAGACGATCACGCCCGTGCCGCTTGCCGCGCATGAGGGAATCAGATCGCTGGCCGCGGCGCGCTGGATTGCCGAGAACGGCGGCTGCAGCGTGTCCACGTGTCCCAAAAGCTCCGCGGCCTGCAACTGCGCGAGGTTGTGGTTCGACAATCCCACCGCACGGACCTTTCCGGCCTGCTTCAGGTCCAGCAATTCCTGCCAGTACGCTTCCAGCGGCGTGCCGTCGCCTGCGGGCCAGTGCATTTGATAAAGGTCGATGCGCTCGACCCCCAACCGCCGCAGCGACCCTTCAAGTTCGCGGCGGATGCTGGACGGCGCGCCGGTGCGCCGCGGCATGGCCTGCGGCTGCTCCGGCGACCACGTCAGGCCGCATTTGGTGAACACGTACGGACGCTCGCTGGCAGGCATCTGGGCCAGCGCCTGGCGCACGATTTCCTCCGAATGTCCCAGCCCATAGACCGCGGCGGTGTCGATCCAGTTGATGCCGCGGTCAACCGCATGCCGGATCGCCTTGATGGACTCGGCGTCGTCCTGCGGCCCCCAGCCCACCGCCCACCCATTGCCGCCCATGGCCCAGGCGCCCAGGCCGATGCGTGTGATCTTCATGGCCGTGCGCCCCAACGCCACGGTGGGAAAGGCGGTGTTGCTCATGGCGGTGTGCTCATATGTGGATGTCCTTGCCGTTCCGCGGCAATTGTTCGTGCTGCAAGCGCATGAAAACCCCACGCGACGCAAAAAATTTTGGCATTCACCATAGCACTTGCACAAGTCTTTGATTTTGTTGATTTCCGCATCAATACCGTGTGCCGGCCGCCTCGGATTTGTCATCAAATCCTCCCTCAAAATGTCCATCCAACCCTCTTTTTTCGCAACTTTTTTGCTTTTTGCCATGAAGCGACTTGCACGCCCAATTTAGTTCGTGCATAATCTCGTTTCTTCGCCAACGGCACTAAACAAAACCGGCAACGAAACAGCAAAAAACGCGCTTTAACCGGCGCGTTTCAAGCGAAAACGTTGAAGGAATTGATTAGAGAAACGGGGGTATAGCTCAGCTGGGAGAGCGCTTGCATGGCATGCAAGAGGTCAGCGGTTCGATCCCGCTTACCTCCACCAGTCCAAAGCGAAGAGCAGTACAGCAAGTCCAAGTCCCCTTCGTCTAGAGGCCTAGGACATCACCCTTTCACGGTGAGTACAGGGGTTCGAATCCCCTAGGGGACGCCAGTTTACTGGCACAGCAGTAGAAGTGATGCAGTTGAAGTGACAAAGTAGTTGAGTAAGCCGCTGCGGAGCGGTAGTTCAGTTGGTTAGAATACCGGCCTGTCACGCCGGGGGTCGCGGGTTCGAGCCCCGTCCGCTCCGCCAAAAGCTCTCTCGCTCAGAGTCTTTCAAGAGCTCCGTTTTCGGGGCTTTTTTGTTTTATAAGTGTGAGACCTTGTTGTTTGAAGTTTGAAAACAGCAGGACGCCCTGGGGGTATAGCTCAGCTGGGAGAGCGCTTGCATGGCATGCAAGAGGTCAGCGGTTCGATCCCGCTTACCTCCACCAGT
>NZ_DAMCTG010000003.1:142996-173424 GCF_032113835.1 Achromobacter sp.
GGACATCACCCTTTCACGGTGAGTACAGGGGTTCGAATCCCCTAGGGGACGCCAGCTTTATCTGGCAGTAGTACAAGCTGTCTTGACACCACAGCCGCAGTAAAGAGAGTTGAAGTCATCAGTAAGCCGCTGCGGAGCGGTAGTTCAGTTGGTTAGAATACCGGCCTGTCACGCCGGGGGTCGCGGGTTCGAGCCCCGTCCGCTCCGCCAAGCACTTTGCGCTTATTGAACGCTGCTCGCAGCACGCCTCGAAAGTGCACGCATCTTAAGCTCCGGATTCCGGAGCTTTTTTGCTTTTTCGCTTTTGATTTTGCTTTGGCATATGCTTTTGCGTGTGCTGTCCGGCGCCGCCATTCGCGCGGTGCAATCCCCTCTCGTTGTACCCCTTCCGCGAGACTCCTCCCTTTTGACCTCTGGACAGCACCCGCGCGCGGCTTCATGCTTGCGCGTACACGCCATGCGAAGAAAAAAGAGGCCTACGTGACCCCCAACGACGCCGCACCCCAAGCACATCGCCACCACCTGCAGAGCATCATCGCGGGCCTCAACGAGGGCATCATTCTGCTTGAGGCCGATGGCTCGATAGCCTGGGCCAACGACAGCGCACTTGCGCTGCACGGCGCAGAATCAATGGAAGACCTGGGCGGCACGCCCGCGGGCTTTCGCAAGCGATATACGCTCACCTATCGCAACCATCACCGCGTGCCGGCGCGCCAGTATCCGTTGGACCGCTTGGCGGCAGGCGAAGAATTCGAAGACCTGCTGCTCGACCTGACCCGTAAGGACGACGACGAATTCGCGCGCAACCTGCTTGCCCGCGGCGTGAATCTGGACGACGGCGGCCCCATTCCCTATCGCGTCCTGATCCTGCATGACCAGACGGCACAGATCAACGCCGAAGAACGCTTCGAACGCGCCTTCTCGGCCAACCCGGCCCCCGCGCTGATCTGCCGGCTGTCTGACCTGCGCTACGTCAAGGTTAACCAGGGGTTCCTGGAAATGACCGGCTACGCGCGCGACGCGGTGCTAGGCAAGTCGGCCTATGAACTGGACGTGCTGGACGGCTGCGACGACAAAGAAACAGCCGTTGCGCGACTCAATGAAGGCAAGACCATTCCGCAGCGCGAGGGGGTGCTGAAGCTGCCCGATGGCACCACCAAGTTCGTGGTGGTGGCGGGACAGCCCATCGACATGCACGACGAACCCTGCATGCTGTTCACGTTTATCGACCTTGAAGGCCGCAAGCGCACCGAAGAAGCCCTGCGCGAAAGCGAAGAGCGCTTCTCCAAGGCCTTTCAGCTTGCGCCCGTGCCGATGGCCGTCTGCGATGGCGTCACCTTGAACGTGCTGAACATCAACGACGCCTTTGCCGCGGCCACCGGCCTGACGCTGGATGACAAGGCAGAGCAAGACCTCGTCGAGCTGGGATTGCGTCCGCACGAAGGCATGCTGGCCGGCCTGAAGCGCGGCGAAAGCGTGCGCAACCGCGAGGCCGTGATGGTCGCGCGCGACGGCGGCGAGTTGGACTGCCTGGTGTCGGCCGAGCCCGTCATGATCGGCGGATTGCGCCGCGTGCTGATCGTGATGCAGGACATCACCGAGCGCAAGCGATCCGAGACCGAACTGCTGACCGCGATCGAGGCGGTCATGCAGGACACCTCGTGGTTCAGCCGCGGCATCATCGAAAAACTCGCCCAACTGCGCCAGCCCGCCCCCGCGACGCGCGACGTGGCGGAACTGGCGCAGCTTACGTCGCGCGAGCGCGAGGTCCTGGGCCTGCTCTGCCAAGGTCATGACGACGACGGCATCGCCAAGGCGCTCAAGCTATCGCGCAACACCGTGCGCAATCACGTCGCCACGATCTACAGCAAGATCGGCGTGCATCGCCGCAGCGCCGCCATCGTCTGGGCGCGGGATCGCGGCATCACGGGTCACGAAAGCGCGCGCAACCGGGACAAACAGGGCAAGTCCTGAGTAGGGTCTGTCTTATTTACAATTTGAATCAAAATATCCACCCTCTTCGCGTCCCCGAAGATGCCATCGCGTTAGAACGGCCGGCCGCTCAAAAGCGGCCATTTTCTTTGAATCGGTCGCCAATCACGCGCTAAATCCAGCGTTATCGCGTGCATTGCACAAATCGGCCGCCCCTTCTTACGATCCGCCGATCCCGCCTAGGCCATCAAGCCCAGCGGCGAGATCCCGGCACAAACGAAGGAGCCACCGATCATGCAGACTGCGTACATTCCCGTCCCGACGGCGCCCGAGCGCCTGCCCGCCTCGGCTTGGACTGCCGACGCCATCATGGCGCTCTACGAGCTGCCGTTCATGGACTTGATGCACCGGGCGCAACAGACGCATCGCGCCCATTTCGATCCCAACGTCATCCAGTTGTCGAGCCTGCTGTCGATCAAGACCGGCGGCTGTCCGGAGGACTGCGCATACTGCCCGCAATCGGCGCACTACGACACCGGCGTGGACGCCGACAAGCTGATGCCGCTGGAAGACGTGGTCGCCGCGGCCCGCGCGGCGCAGGCCGGCGGCGCACAGCGTTTCTGCATGGGCGCCGCGTGGCGCAGTCCCAAGCCGCATCACCTGGACGCCGTGGCCGAGATGGTCAGCGCGGTCAAGGCGCTGGGACTGGAGACCTGCGTGACGCTGGGCATGCTGCGCGAAGGCCAGGCCGAACAGTTGAAGGACGCCGGCCTGGACTACTACAACCACAACCTGGATACCTCGCCGGAGTTCTACGGCAAGATCATCTCCACCCGCACCTACCAGGACCGCCTGGACACGTTGGACCGCGTGCGCGATGCCGGCATCAGCGTGTGTTGCGGCGGCATCGTGGGCCTGGGCGAATCGCGCCGCGAACGCGCCGGCCTGATCGCCCAGCTTGCCAGCATGGAGCCTTATCCCGAGTCCGTGCCGATCAACAACCTCGTGCAGGTCGAAGGCACGCCCTTGTCCGATGTCGAAGCCCTCGATCCGTTCGAGTTCGTGCGCACCATCGCCGTGGCGCGCATCGCAATGCCGCGTGCCGCCGTGCGGCTGTCGGCCGGCCGCGAGGCGATGGACGATGCGCTGCAGGCGCTGTGCTTTCTGGCGGGCGCCAATTCCATGTTCTATGGCGATGCGCTGCTGACCACCGCCAATCCGCAGATGGCGGCAGACCAGCGCCTGCTCGACCGCCTCGGCATGCGGGTCGACGCCACCGCTCACGATCACCGCGAGGAGGCGGCGTGCCGTTGACGCCCGGTCTTCTGTATCTGGCGGCCAGCGTGGCCTGCAGCGTCACGGTGGCCGTGATGCTCAAACTGGCGCGGCGATGGCAGGTGGACGTGCGCCAGGCCATCGCCATGAACTATGCGGTGGCCGCCCTGCTCTGCTGGCTCGTGCTGCGCCCCGACCCGGCGCGCCTGCTCGCGCCGCAAACGCCCTGGCTGGTGCTGGCCGCGCTGGGCGTGCTGCTGCCGAGTGTCTTCCTGGCCATGGCCGCCGCGTTGCGGCATGCCGGCATCGTGCGCAGCGACGCCGCACAGCGCCTGTCGCTCTTCATTCCGCTCCTGGCCGCTTTCGTGCTGTTCGGCGAGCCGGTCACGGGACGCAAGCTGGCGGCCATCGCGCTGGCCTTCGCGGCCCTCTTCTGCCTGCTGCGCCAGCCGCCGCGCATCCATTTATCGGAAGCCACGGCGGCCGAGGACCGGCGCGCGATGTGGCTATGGCCGCTGGTGGTCTGGGCGGGCTATGGCGTGATCGACATCCTGTTCAAGCAGGTTGCGCGCACGGGCACCGCATTTGCGGGCGGCCTGCTGCTGGCGTTTCTGATGGCGGGCGCGCTGATGCTGGCGCATCTGCTGTGGCGCCGGGTGCGCTGGCAGGCGCGGCATCTGGCCGCGGGCTTGGCGCTTGGGCTGGCCAACTTCGGCAACATCCTGACCTACGTGCGCGCGCACCAGTCGCTGCCGGAACACCCCGCGCTGGTGTTCGCGTCGATGAACATGGGAGTGATCACGCTGGGCACCCTGGTGGGCGCCCTGGCGTTTCGAGAACCGCTCACGCGTGTGAACGTGTTGGGCATTGCGCTGGCGTTGTCCGCCATTCTGCTGATGACGCCCTGGTAGGGGCGTTTCAGGTGCCGGTGCGGCGTTGGCGTTCGGGTTCGGCGTCGGCGGTTGCGCCCGGGGATGCATGCGGCGGTGCATCCTGTCCCGCGCCGGCGTCGTTGGATCCGTCTAACGGCGCGTCGGCGGCGAGCGAATCTGCCGTCGCCGCATCCACGACAACCTCCGGCGGCGCCGGCGCCGCGGACGGATCCGGCTGCACCATTTCCATGGCGATGTCGTTCTCGGGATCCACCCGCGGATCCAGCACCGCCGCCGCGGGCGAACTTTGCAGCGTGTCGGGCATCGGCACGAAATGCGTCGGCGCCTCGTCCACCTGGTGTGCGCCAGTGACGCGCGTCGGCCGCACCTGCCAGACCAGTATCACGGCGCACGCCGAGATGAACACGTAGTACATGGCGGGTCCGCCCAGCGACATCATGAAGCCGGCGATCATGGGCCCGACACAGGCGCCCAGGCCATAGGTCATCAGCAACACCGCCGACAGGCCGACCCGCCGCTCGGACTCGACATGGTCGTTGGCAAACGCCGCCCCCAACGGATACAGCGTGAACTGCAGGACGCCGAAAACGCAGGACATGGCGACCAGCGCCCAGAACGGCAATGCAATCCAGCCCCACATGACCGTAGGCAGCAGGACGAGCAGCAAGGCGTTGAAACGGATGAGACCCGCGCGGTTGATGCGATCGGAAAGCCAGCCCATCGGCCACTGCGACAGCAGGCCAGCGGTCACGGCTGCTGCGACGAAGACGGCGGCTTGCGATGTGGTCAGGCCATTTTTGGCGCCATAGACCGCGGCCAGGCCGTAAAACGCGCCGGACAGATTGCCCGCCACGAAGAGCACGGTCATGGACAGCGGCACGCGCCGCATGAAGAACTTTACGTCCAGCGGCGCGGGCAGCGGCGTGGGCGGGTGCGACCGCGCGGTGACGGCTAGCGGCACAAGGCACAGCACGAGGCACATCGCGACCAGGATGAGCGGGCGCAGGTCCAACGTGGTGTAGGCGGTGAGCGCCAGTTGGCCCAGCACGGTGCCCAGGCCGGAGACGACCATGTAGACGGAGAACACGCGTCCGCGCTGGTGGTTTTCGGTCTGTTCGTTAAGCCAGCTTTCGATGACCATGAACTCGGTCACCATGACGATGCCGGCGACGATGCGGAACACCAGCCACAGGGGCATGGATTCGACCAGCGTCTGCGCCAGGATCATGCTGGTGGCGATGGCGGCGCACGCGACGAACGCGCGGATGTGGCCGACGCGGATAATGAGCTTGTGTCCAAGCCGTGCGCCGCACACGAGCCCGAGGTAGTAGCCGGCGATCAGGGTGCCGATCCACACTTCGCTGACGGACTGCGCGGTCAGCCGCAGGCCCATGTAGGTGTTGAAGAGACCCGTGCCGATAAGCATCAGCAAGGTCGCAAAATAAAGCGACGAAAACGAAGAGATCGTGGAGAGCATGGCGTCGACAACCGCTGCTGGCGCTAGCGTCGCGGGCCGCCGGGGCGGCCCGCAACACTGGCGGTAAAACAGGAACCTGCGGGGATCAGGCTTGCGAGAGCATGGTGGCCGCGTCGCTGACTTCGAACTTGCCAGGCGCTTCCACGTTCAGTTGCTTCACGACGCCGTCGACGATCAGGGCGGAAAAGCGCTGCGCGCGCACGCCCATGCCACGCTGGACGAGGTCCAGCTCCAGGCCGAGTTCCTTGGTCCACAGCGCGGAGCCGTCGGCCAGCATGCGAACCTTGCCGTCGGTCTTCTGTTCACGTCCCCAGGCGCCCATGACGAAGGCGTCGTTGACGGACACGCACCAGATTTCGTCGATGCCCTTGGCCTTGAGGGCGGCGGCCTGTTCGACATAACCCGGCAAATGCTTGGCCGAGCAGGTGGGCGTGAAGGCGCCCGGCACGGCAAACAGCGCGATGGTCTTGCCGCGGGTCAGGTCGGCAACCTGAAACGCGTTGGGGCCGAGCGAGCAACCGGCGGTTTCGGTTTCGATGAATTCGGTCAACGTGCCATCGGGCACGCGGTCGCCGACTTTGATCGTCATGTAGATCTCCAAGATGAAAGGGGGCAATGCATTGAGGCAGGAATGCCTCACAGCCCCCATCATAGTGCGAGCACGGCCGGCTTGCTCCCTTTGGCGGAAGGCGAAAAGAAGATGAACAGTTCGAAACGACTCCACACGGCGAGTACACGGGGAGGAAACGCGCGGTTGCCATAATGCCGTGGTAGACATCGCCCAATGCGGCCGTGAGAGGCTGAGTGCCGCGGCGGGCCTCACCGGGAGACTTTCGATGCGCAAATTCCTGACCGGGCTGGCATTGACGCTGGCCGCTGCTGCCCCGGCGTGGGCGGCTCCCGATGCCGCGGAGCAGGCTCAATACGACTCCTTCGTTATCGCTGCTGGCGCTTCCAACGGCGCGGCGCGTTCTTGCGGGGCTTCAGAGCCTGATCTGGCGCAGCATCAGGAGACGGCTCGGAAGAATCTGACGCGGTATGCCGAGGAATATGGGTTTCCGACGGGCGGCTTCGATGCGGCGTTTGCGAAGGGGCAGGCCGACGGGAAGACGATGATGGAGGAGATGAAGCGGTCTGGGGTGGATGGGTGCCGGGGGGTGCTGGGCGGGTTTCAGAGCGAGCGGGTGATGAAGTACGAGGATATGAAGCGGGCGCTGGCGGAGGTTAGTGATGGGCTGCCGGGGGAGAAGGCTCGGTAGGGCTTTTGTTTTTGTGCGGCGTGATTTGAGTTCTTTTGACGCCCGGCGCGCCGGCCACCTGGGGGGCGCGGGGCCACGATTGCGGTCCGGAGCCTTCGCTCCGGACTTCCCCGTCGTCATCTTCGTCACCGCCTTCGGCGGTTCCTTCAGATTCCCTCGGGCTTATCGACGCCCCGCGCCCCCCAGGCGGCCGGCACACCGGGCTGCACCTTTGAATCTTTGCGGTCGTCGGGGCGGGTTGGGTTCTTCAGGTCCTTGCCCACGGCGGTGGATGATCGAAGATCTTGCGGTGCCCGCCCCCGGTTGGCCGCGCGGGCGGCCTTCGGGGGCTTACGCAGTGTCTTGCGTCGGCGGGTTGCCGCTGCGCATGTAGGGGGGCTTCGCTCGCGGGCTTGGGTCTTTTACAACCCGTTCTGCTTGAACCAATCCAGCATCCGCGTCCACGCCTGTTCGGCTTCCGCCTTGCGGTATGACGGCCGATAGTCCGCGTGGAACGCGTGGCCGGCTTCGGGGTAGATGTCGATGCGGGACGCCTTGGCGGCTGCGGAGCCCTTGGCGAGTTCGACGCGCATGCGGTCGACGTCGGCTTGGGAGATGCCGGCGTCCTTGCCGCCGTAGGCGCCTAGGACCGGGGCCTTCAGGTCGTTGACGATGACCAGCGCCGACTTGGGTTTCAGTTCCGTGGGATCGCCCGCCAGTTGGCCGTACCAGGCGGCGCCGGCCTTGAGTTTGGGGTTGTGGGCGGCGTAGAGCCAGACCTGGCGGCCGCCCCAGCAGAAGCCCAGGATGCCCAGGCGGTCGGGGTTGCCGCCGTTGGCGGCGGCCCAGGCTGCGGTGGCGTCCAGGTCGGCGATGACCTGTTTGTCCGGGACCTTGCTGACGACTTCAGCCTGCAGTTTGGGGATTTCGGTGTATTTGGACGGGTCGCCCTGGCGCACGTAGAGTTCCGGCGCAATGGCGAGGTAGCCCTGGTGCGCGAGGCGCCGGCAGACGTCCTGGATGTATTCGTGCACGCCGAAGATTTCCTGGACGACGATGATCGTGGGCAGGTTCTTCTTGCCGTCCGGTGCGGCGCGGAACGCGGGGATCTTGCCGTCGGAGGTGGGGATTTCGATCTTGCCGGCCACGAGGCCCTTGGCGTCGGTGGTGACGGCGGTTTGCGCCGCCACCGGGCCTGCCGCCAGCGAGAATCCCGCCGCCGCGGTGGTGGCGAGGAAGCCTCGGCGGTCCAGCCGCAAGGGCGGGAGCAGGCTGTCGAACTGCGCGTCGTCCTGGTCTTTCATCGATAATCTCCTGGTAAAAGACGGGCACGGGGGGACGCGCCTCGCGTCCCTGCCTGGGCCTGCCGAGTTCACTTCAGGGAGAAGTCCACGCGTGAGGGTTGCCCCTCGTCCTTGATGCCATCGGCGTCCAGCTGCGGCGCAACGATGAACACGCGATCCGCGAGTCCTTCCTGGGCTTGCAACTTCTCATAAACCGCCTGCGCGCGGGCATCGGCCAATTGGCGCAGTTGATCCTCGCCGACCGGGGCCGCCTCGCGCAGCATTGCTTCCATCTGCGCGGCCGGGACGGATTTGGCCATGCCGATGAAATTGCGCGGTTTGTCCTTGAGGTCTGCGTCATCGTAGACGTCTTCGAGGTACTTGGCACGTTCGGCGCCGGAGACCGTGACGCCCTTGGGGTCGGGCTTCTTGCCGCGCGGCGCGACGTCGGCGGCCTTGGCGGCACGGATCTTGGCGTCGACCCAGGCCTGGCGCAGGCCTTCCGAGTCGGTCTTGGGGTCGGCGCGGCCGCTGATGTCCATCTTGAGGGCCGGGCGGTCGGTGAGCGCTTTGGTGAGGGTCTCGATGCGCTGAATCGTGTCTTCGGTGAGGACGGCGCTGCCGGGCGCGAATTCGACGTAGGACAGTTCTTCGCCGCCGCCGAACGCGGACGCGAGCAGGCTGAAAGGCGAGGTCACGGCCTTGACGACCAGGTTCATCAGCACGCGCACGACGATGCCGCCGACGGAGAATTCGGGGTCGTCGAGCGAGCCGGAGATCGGCAGGTTGATGTCGATGTTGCCGCGCGAGTCCTTCAGCAGCGCGACGGCCAGCAGCACGGGCAGCTTGGTGGCGTCGGGGCTGTTGGTCTTGTCGCCGAAGGTCAACTGGTTGAGCACGACGTGGTTGGTGGCCTGCAAGGCGCGGTTCTTGATCTTGTATTCCAGGTCGACCGAAAGTTTGCCGCGTTTGATGGGGTAGCCGACGTACTTGGCCGAATAGGTATTGAAGCGCGGCAGGTCGACGCCCTTGGCGGAGGCCTTCAGGTCCAGGGACAGGTATTGGGCGAAGGGCTGCACGACGCCGCTGATGGAGAGCGGCGCCGTGGTGTAGACCCGTCCCGTGACCTTGACCTTGGCGGGCTGGGGGTTGGTGGAGGAGACGGCGGTGATGCCGCCTTCGATGCTGGACAGTTCGGCGACGTAGTTGGGTTTGACGAAGCGGTCGGTGAAGGTCATGCGGCCGCGGGTCAGCGTGACGCTGTTGACCGAGATGTCGGGCATCGCGCTCGCGCGGCCGCCCTTGGCGGATGGGGCGGCGGCAGGCGGCGCGGCCGGCGTATCGGCGCTGCGGGCTGGGGTCTGAGTGTCCTGCGTGATGGAGCCACCGGCTTGACCAGGCGCGGCCACCAGGTCCATGACGTTGAGCCGTCCTTGCGCGTTAAGGAGGATACGGCCGTAGAAGTCTTCGAGCGCGATGTCGCCCAGCTTGGCGCCGATCTTGTCGCCCGCCACCGAGATGTCCATGCCGGTAAAGCCCAGCCGCTTCCAATTCAGGAAGTCGTCTTTGTTGACGCGGTCCTGCAGGTCCAGGTCGGTGACGTCGACAGCGCCCTTCCAGACGGCCTTCATTGGGATGTTGCCCGCGGCTGCGGTGAATTCGGCGTTGCCCTTGGCGCCCAGCGTGACGGCGCGGACGGTGGCGTTCAGGCTGGAGGCGAAGTACGGCGCGAAGCTGGCGACGTTCAGGTTAGACAGGTCGACGGCGGTCTTGAGCGTGAGCGGCTGCGGGGTGAAGACGCCTTTGAGGTCCAGTTTGCCATCGCCCTGGACGCCGGCGGCGGCCAGGGTGAAGTTGCTCTGGCCGGGGCCCATGGCGAGGCGGTCGGCGGTGACGCGCAGGGACTGCATCGCGATGTCCAGCGCGGGCTTGAGCGATTCGTCGCGGGCCTTGAACTGTGTCAGGTCGGCTTGGACGGCCGTGGCGGATGCGTCGATCGCGCCGCCCTTCTCTCGCACGTGAAGCTGCGCGGTAGCGCCGAGACGTCCGTCGAGCAGGCTGATTGGCGCGGCGCTTCGCACCGCCGGGGCCAGCGGCGCGAGCGCCACGTTGCCCAGACGCACGTTCATGTCGAGCGACAGCGGCTTGATGACGAGCGGCCCCTTGGCGCGCAACCAGCCGCCATCGGTGCTGTTGTCCATGGTCAGCCACAGATTGATGGGCCGGTCCGGCTGCTGCGGCAGCTCGACGCCTTCGACGGTGGCGGCCAGGCCGGTCATCACGTAGTCGAGCTTGCTGACCGCGTCGGTGACGTAGACCTCGCCTTCATGCAGGTTGAAAGCGTCGAGGGTGACCTTCCATTCGGCGGGCGCGGGGGTGGGAGTCGGTTCGCTAGGCGCAGCAGCTGCCCCAGCCGCAGCAGGCGTCTCGCTCGCAGCCAGCGGCTTCAGCCCGCTGGCCTTGCGCATTTCATCCCGAACGGGCGTGGCGGCCGGTTCCACGCCGCCCAGCGCCTTGAGCCCGGTGACGACATCCTGCCAGTTCAGATGTTCATTGGCATGACGCCGCACGTGGATCTGCGGCGCCCACAGCCCGACCTCGCCGATATACACCTGTCGCGCGATCGGCTCCAGTTCCAGCCGGCTGACGGTCAACGCGCTCCACGCGGCCAGATTGCCGCCGGAGGGATCCCGCAGGTCTAGGCGGCGCAAGCCCAGGTCGCCGACGACGCGGATCTTGGGCGGCGCGTCTTTCGGCTGCTCGAACACGACCTGCAGGTTCGAATCCAGCAGCGCACTCTCGACCTTGAACGGCAGCGGCATGGGCCAGACGTCGGCCCATTTTTCGAGCTGCAGGCCATTGAAGGCGACGCGCAGCGTGGACGAGGGCACCACGTCGAAGGGGCGCGCCACGCCGGTCAGGTCGAAGGGACTGCCGTTGATGCGCAGATGCAGGCGCGGCTGCACGTCGATGTCGGTGGCGTAGCCGAAGGTCGAGATGAACGGGATGCCGATGGCGAACTCGTCCACGACCTGCTTGCGGCCGGTGACCTTGTCGTCCAGCGTGATCGAGCCGTTCTCGATCACCATGTTGTTGAGCGAGAAACGCGGCAGCCCTTCGTCCGGCTTGGGCGGCTCGTCAGGCTTGGCGGCGGCCAATTCGGCGACGCGTTGTTCTATGTCAGAGAAATTGAATCGCAGGACGTCTTCTCGGACGATGGCGATGTTAGGCTCCCGCAGCGTCAGACGATCGACCACCGGCGCAAACCAGAACAGCGATGTCCAGGATGCGCTGGCGTCCAGTTCGGCCAAGGTCAGCAGCGGCGTCTGCGAGTCCGGCTGCGCCACGGCAAGGTCGCGCGCGCGGACAGTCAGCGTGAAGGGATTGAAGGTGATCTTGCCGACGGAAACGTCGCGGCCGATCATCTTCGAGACATCGTCGGTCAAGACGCCGTGCAGCACTTTCGGCACCTGCCATGCTGCAACGCCAAACAGAATCAGCACGAACGCCACAATACCCAGGAGAATCTTGCCGGCGCGTCGGGTGAACCGTAGCTTGGGCATCCGCACGGGCATTGAAAGTCTCCTGATACATATTGAAGGCGATCCAACCTTCCACTGACTGCAGACGCGATTATCGCGCCCCCTTTAACGCTCGTCTATCATAGGCGGAACAGTGGACCCGGCCGGCTTGCCCGGCCCCGCTCTTTTCATTCATTAACAATTCTTGATCCCGATTTCCATGTCCGAGACCACCCCCACCCTGAGTCACCTGGACGAAGCCGGCCAGGTCCGCATGGTCGACGTCATCGCCAAGACGGATACCGAGCGCGTGGCGGTCGCCGCCGCCAGCATCCGCATGAACGCCGTGGCCTATGGCCTGCTGACCCAGCCGGGCCAGGGCAAGGGAGAGGTGCTGAACACGGCGCGCGTGGCCGCGATCCTGGCCGCCAAGCGCTGCGCCGACATGATCCCCCTGTGCCACAGCCTGCCGCTGTCCTTCGTCGGCGTGGAATTCTCACTGGACGACGCCGAGCATCGCATTGACATCCTTTCCACCTGCCGCACCAGCTACAAGACGGGCGTCGAGATGGAAGCCATGATGGCGTGCAGCGTCGCCGCGCTGACCATCTACGACATGTGCAAGGCGGCCGACAAAGGCATCGTGATCGAACAAGTTCGCCTTAAGTACAAGGCGGGAGGTAAAAGCGGTGAATGGCGCAACGATTAATCTGCTGTACTTCGCGCGCGTGGCCGAACTGGTCGGCAAGCGCACCGAAACCTGGCCCGTGCAGGGCGAATCCACCGGCGCGCAGCTGCTTGCCGCGCTGGGCGAACGCTACCCCCAACTGGAACCGGCCACGCGCCTGAAGCTGGCCATCAATCAGACGCACGCCAAGCCCACCGCCCCGATCCGCCCGGGCGACGAGGTCGCGGTATTTGAACCGGTCACCGGAGGCTGACGCCATGATTCGCGTCCAGGAAGCCGACTTCGACGGCGCGGCGCTTACCGCCGCACTGCGGGAATCCGCCGGCCCCGGCGTGGGCGGTATCGTCACCTTCGTGGGCTACGTGCGCGACTACGCGCCGGACACCCCCACCGATACGCTGTTTCTTGAACATTACCCGGGCATGTGCGAGCGCGAGCTCGAAGAGATTGCCGCCACCGCCCGCGCGCGCTGGAATCTGGCCGGCACCGTCATCGTGCACCGCGTCGGCGCGCTGCACCGCAACGCACAGATCGTGTTCGTGGCGGCAGCCAGCGCCCATCGCGGCGACGCCTTCCGCGGCTGCGAATACATCATCGACGCGCTCAAGACGCGCGCGCCCTTCTGGAAGCGCGAAACCCTGGCGGGCGGCGACAGCTTCTGGGTGGAACAGCGCCAATCCGACCAGGACCGCACGGACGCCTGGGACGAAGACACTGCCGATAAAAAGGAAAATCCATGAGCGAAGCCATCCCGGTCCCGTTGGGCTGCGGCGTACTGACGATCAGCGACACCCGCAGCGCGGGCGATGACACGTCCGGCAACCTGCTGGCGAACAGCCTGGCGCAGGCCGGTCACCAGTGCGTGCGGCGCGACATCGTGCGCGACGACATCTACCTGATCCGCCGCGTCATCAGCGACTGGATCGCCGACCCGGAAGTGCAGGTCATCCTGACCACCGGCGGCACGGGCTTCTCGCATCGCGATCACACGCCGCAGGCCATCATGCCGCTGCTGGACCGCGAGATTCCGGGTTTTGGCGAACTCTTCCGCCAGATCTCCTACACCGAGATCGGCAGCTCCACGATCCAGTCGCGCGCATTCGCGGGGTCGGCCAACCAGACGCTGATCTTCTGCCTGCCGGGCTCGAACAATGCGTGCGAGACCGCCTGGACCAAGATCCTGCGCGAGCAGCTCGACAGTGGCCACGGCCCCTGCAATTTCGCCTCACAGTTCAAGAACCGCGAAGAAGAAGCCTGACCCATGCTGGATTTCGATCAAGCCCAGACCCTGCTGGCCAATGCCGGCTCCCCCCTCCAACGCACCGAGCACGTCGACCTAACGCAGGCCAGCGGCCGTGTGCTCGCCACCCATCTTGACGCCACGGTGGACATTCCGCCGGCCGACAACAGCGCCATGGACGGCTATGCCCTGCGCCTGGCCGACTGGAGCCCCGAGGCCCGTCTGCCCATCCAGCAGCGCTGCTACGCGGGCGACGTGCCCGAGCCGCTCAAACCCGGCCACGCCATCCGCCTCTTCACGGGCAGCGTGATTCCGGCGGGCGCCGACGTGGTCGTGATGCAGGAAGACACGACCGAAGCCGACAACCACGTTCAGATTTCGCGCGAGCCGCGCCCGGGCCAGCACATTCGCCGCCGCGGCGAAGACACGATGGCCGGCGCCGCGCTGCTGCCGGCGGGTACGCTGCTTCAGGCCGCGCATGTTGCGCTGCTGGCCTCGCAAGGCATGGCCACCATTCCGGTTTACGGCCAGCTGCGCGTCGGCATCCTGACCACCGGCGACGAACTCGTCCTGCCGGGCCAGCCTCGCGCCACGGAACAGATCTACAACTCGAACGGCCCGATGCTGGCGGCGATGGTGCATGGCATGAGCGCCCTGCCCGTCCACGTGCTGCACGCGCGCGATACCGAGGCCGACCTGCTGGCCGCCTTCAAGACCCTGCTGGCCGATTGCGATCTGGTCCTGAGCGTGGGCGGCGTGTCCGTTGGCGAGCGCGACCTGGTCAAGCCGGCGCTTGCCGCGCTGGGCGGCGAACTGTCGCTGTGGAAGGTGCGCATGAAGCCCGGCAAGCCCGTGGCGCTGGCGCAGATCGACGGCAAGCCCGTCGTCAGCCTGCCTGGCAATCCGGTGTCGGCCTATGCCGTGTTTGCCACGCTGGTGACGCCGCTGATGCGCCGCATGCAGGGCCGCGAAGACATCTTCCCGCCGGTCAGCCAATTGCCGCTGCGCACCGCGCAACCGCGCCAGGATGGCCGCGAGGAATTTCTGCGTGTGCAGTGCCGCGTGGCGGACGAAGGCGGCAGCGAACTCGTGCCGTACGGCCACCAGGGGTCGGGCGTGATCAGCTCATTGCCGTGGTCCACCGGCTTGGCGCGCCTGCCGGCGGACGTGCTGGTGCAGGACCGGGATCCGGTCTCGTACTACGACCTGCGTCACTGGCTGGCGTAGCGTTCGGCCAGCGCCAGATCTTCTGGCGTGTTGACGTTCATGAAGGCGTGCGGCGGCGCGTCGTCGAACACGGCTTCGACCGCGCCCGCCCTCGCCTGCCACAGCCCGACCTTGCGGTCGCCGCCGCGCAGGTAGGCCAGCAATTCGGGAAGCAACGCCGTGTGCAGCGCCATGCAGGCGGAATGCCGCTGGCCGTGGGCGACGGCGTAGGCCATCGACGCATCTGCAGCGAGGGCCGCTCCGATCAGGCGGACTGCCAGATCGGCGGGCACGAAAGGGGTATCGCACGGCGAGACGATCAGCCATTGCGGGGCGGGGGCATCTTGCACGGAAACCGCCGACAGCGCCGCCGCGATGCCCATCAACGGGCCTTGCCACTCGCCCAGTTCAGGCGCACCGTCCGCAACGACCTCGCCGAATTGCGCGTACGCCGACGCATGCCGGTTCGCGCTGATGATCAAGCGTCCCACCTGCGGCGCCAGACAACGCGCCACGTGCGCCACCATCGGTTCGCCGCGCAAGACAACCAGCCCTTTGTCCTGCCCGTTCATGCGGGAGCCCTGGCCGCCGGCCAGGATCAGCCCGGCGACAGCGCCGCGTGCAATTGACGGTTCAACCACCGATGTAGCTCATCTCGATCTTGCGGGACGGGTCCGCCATGTTCCGGCCGCGCAGCTCGGAATAGTTGTCGCCGCGCGCGGACCAGATGCCCGCCAGGATGCGTGCCAGTTCCTCGTCCGTCGCGCCGTCGCGCAACGGGGCGCGCAAGTCGTGGCCTTCGTGGGCGAATAGGCACAGGTAGAGCTTGCCTTCGGGCGACAGCCGCGCCCGCGTACAGCCGCCGCAGAAGGCGTGCGTGACGCTGGAGATGACGCCGATCTCGCCGCCGCCGTCCACGTAGCGCCAGCGTTCGGCCACGCGGCCCATTTCCACTGAATCCACGGGTTCCAGCGGATAGACGGCGCCGATGCGGTCCAGGACTTCGCGCGACGGCACGACTTCATCGAGGTTCCAGCCGTTGCTGTTGCCCACATCCATGTATTCGATGAAGCGCAGGATGTGGCCGCTATGGCGGAAACGCTCGGCCATCGGCAGGATCTGCCCGTCGTTCAGCCCCTTGCGCACCACCATGTTGACCTTGACGGGCGCCAGGCCCGCGTCCGCCGCGGCATCGATGCCGCGCAGCACGTCGTCCGGCGTGAAACCGCTGTCGCTCATGCCCTGGAACATGGCCGCATCCAGCGCGTCCAGGCTGACCGTCACGCGCGTGAGCCCGGCGCTTTTCAGTGCGGCGGCCTTGCGCGCGAGGACGCTGCCGTTGGTGGTGAGCGTCAGGTCCAGTGGCCGGCCCTGCGGCGTGCGCAGTTCGGCCAGCATACCGACCAGGTTTTCGATGTGCTTGCGCAGCAGCGGCTCGCCGCCGGTCAAGCGTATCTTTTCGACGCCCAACTGCGTGAAGATGCCGGCCAGCCGGCTGATTTCCTCGAAGGACAGCAGCGCCGAATGCGGCATGAAGCTGTAGCTGCTGTCGAAGACCTCGCGCGGCATGCAGTAGGTGCAGCGGAAGTTGCAGCGGTCGGTGACGGAAATGCGCAGATCGCGCAGCGGACGCGCGCGCTGGTCAAGCGCGGGCTGCCCGGGCGGCGGCAGTTCCCCGGGCGCCACGGAAAGCGGCGCGCCGCGGTGATCGGCAAGGAAAATCACTTTGCTCATTGGCACATCATATCCCGGCGGATCGCGGCGCGCGTTCACGGGGAAAGGCCTCTTCCAAAGACTGCAGCCGGCCGGTGTCGCGGGCGTCGTAGCCCACGAGCTGGCCCACGTAACCCACGTAATCCGGCCCGCGCATGATGGACAGCAGATCCTGCATGGCCGGCGTGTCCAAAGACGCCTTGCGGATGGCGAAGAAATAGCGCTCGCGCACCAAGGGAATGAAGTCCAGTCCGAAGCGGCACGCCGCCGTCTCCACGCCCACGCCCGTGTCGGCCATGCCGCTGGCAATGTGCGCGGCAATCGCCATGTGGGTGAATTCGTTGGTCTCGTAGCCCTGCACTTCGCCGATCGACACGCCGGCGCGCTGCAGCATCAGGCCGACCAGGTACCGCGTGCTGGAACCGATCTGCCGGTTCACGAAGCGCACATCGCGGCGCGCCAGGTCCCCCATGCCGCGGATCTGCTTGGGATTGCCGGCGGTGACGAACAGCCCCGTATTGCGCACGGCCAGGTGGATCAGCATGTAGTCGTCCGCATGCAGCCACTGCGCGTAGCGTTCCATGATGGGGGATTCGAAATCGCCCAGCGGCACCTGGAAACCCGCCAGGTCGCATTCGTGCCGTTCCAGCGACGCCAGCGCCTCGATGGCCGTGCGATAGCGCAGTTCCAGCCCGGGCGTGCGGCCGCTCATGTGCTGCATCAGCGATTCCACCGCAAAGCCGTGACTGGCGTGCAGGCGCAAGTGCGGGCCGCTTTCGGGCAGCAGGCGCTCAAGTTCCTCTTGCAGTTCGGACGCCATGCTGTCCAGCGTGGGCATCAGTCGCGCCTCGATGCGGCGGTTGGCCCAGAGCAGGCGTTGCGCAAAGGGCGATAGCTGCGTGCCCTGACGGCGGTTGGTGATGAGCAGTTGCGTGCCGAAGATGGACTCGAAGCGCCGCAACACGCCCCAGGCATGCCGGTACGACAGACCACAGGCGCGGCAGGCGCCCGAGATGTTGCCCGTGGCGTCGATGGCCGCCAGCAGCGCAAGCATGTCCTGCAACGGCACGGGGGTCGCCTCGTCGTCTCCGCCCAATGTCCATTGCGGCCGCAGGCCGATTCGGAACTTATATGTCATTTATTTCTTATTGAAGGCGTTCATGTACCTCGTTAGAGTACACAAATAACGCGGCGAACGCGCGGTTTATATGTTTTTTTAAACATATTAATTGACCGTGATTCAGCCGGCACATAAGCCCCCGTTGACGGGGTCACGCAACACAGGAGGAGACCGACGTGCACCTGCGCGAGGCAAAATCCGATCTGGCATCCAGCGGTGGGGCCCGGGGCGGCAAGCTGGCCCTGGACGCCGCCCAGGCATCCACCACCCCGGCCATCGCGGCCACGGCCCGCATCCTGGCCCCGCTGCAAGACCAGCCCGGCCCGCTGCTCCCGGTGCTGCACGCGGTCCAGCACGAACTGGGCTGTATTCCGGCCGAGGCGGTGCAAACCATCGCCGAGGCCCTGAACCTCTCCCGCGCCGAAGTCCACGGCGTCATCACGTTCTACCCCCATTTCCGCACCGAGCCGGCCGCGCGCCACACGCTCGAGGTCTGCCGGGCCGAAGCCTGTCAGTCCATGGGCGGCGAACGCCTGGCCGCCCACGCGCGCACCGCGCTGGGCTGTGACTTCCACGGCAGCACGCCGGACGGCAACTTCACGCTCGAGCCGGTGTATTGCCTGGGCCTCTGTGCGCAGTCGCCCGCCGTCATGATCGACGGCCAGCCCCACGCCCGCGTCACCGAAGCCAAGCTCGATCGCCTGCTGGCCCGCACGCTGGAGGACACGCCATGAGCGCCCCCGTCGTCATCTACGTGCCGCGAGACGCCGCGGCGCTGGCCATGGACGCGGACACCGTCGCCCGCGACATCGAACGCATCGCCGACCAGCGCGGCCTGTCCGTGCAGGTCGTGCGCAACGGCTCGCGCGGCCTGCTGTGGCTGGAACCCCTGGTCGAAATCGCCACGCCGCAAGGCCGCATCGCCTACGGCCCGGTGCAACCGGAAGACGTGGCGTCGCTGTTCGACGCCGGCTGGCTGACGGGCGGCGACCACGCGCTGCGCCTGGGCCTGACCGAGGACATTCCCTACCTCAAGCATCAAGAGCGCCTGACGTTCGCCCGCGTCGGCGTGATCGATCCGCTGTCCCTGCAGGACTACGCGGCGCACGGCGGGCTGCAGGGCCTGAAGCGCGCGCTGGCCATGGCGCCCGCCCAGATCGTCGACGAAATGGTGGAATCCGGCCTGCGCGGCCGCGGCGGCGCGGCGTTTCCCACCGGCATCAAATGGAAGACCGTGGCGGGCACGCCCGGCGACACCAAGTACATCGTCTGCAACGCCGACGAGGGCGACTCCGGCACCTTCGCCGACCGCCTGCTGATGGAAGGCGATCCGTACGTCCTGATCGAAGGCATGACGATCGCCGGCTTGGCGGTCGGCGCGACCTACGGCTACATCTACGTCCGCTCCGAATACCCGCATGCCATCGCCACGCTGGAAGCCGCCATCGCGCGCGCCCGCAGCGTCGGCTGGCTGGGCGACGACGTGCACGGCAGCGGCCGCCGCTTCGACCTGGAAGTGCGCAAGGGCGCCGGCGCCTACATCTGCGGCGAAGAAACCTCGTTGCTGGAAAGCCTGGAAGGCAAGCGCGGCGTGGTGCGCGCCAAGCCGCCGCTACCGGCCATTTCCGGGCTGTTCGGCAAGCCCACCGTTATCAACAACGTGATTTCTCTGGCCACTGTGCCGATCATCCTGGCCAAGGGCGCGGCGTACTACCGCGACTACGGCGTGGGCCGCTCGCACGGCACGCTGCCGTTCCAGCTGGCCGGCAACCTCAAGCACGGCGGGCTGGTGGAAAAGGCCTTTGGCCTCACCCTGCGCGATCTGCTGTATGAGTTCGGTGGCGGCAGCGCGTCCGGCAGGCCGCTGCGCGCGGTGCAGGTGGGCGGTCCGCTGGGCGCCTATCTGCCCGAATCGCAATGGGACGTGCCGCTGGACTACGAGGCCTACATCCAGATCTCGGCCATGATCGGCCACGGCGGCCTTGTCGCCTTCGACGACACCGTGGACATGGCGCGCATGGCGCGCTACGCCATGGAGTTCTGCGCCATCGAGTCCTGTGGCAAGTGCACGCCCTGTCGCATCGGTTCGACGCGCGGCATGGAAACCATCGACAAGATCGCAAGCGGCAACCAGAGCCGCGACCAGCGCGAGCAGCGGGTGCATCTGCTGCGCGACCTGTGCGACACGATGCTTGGCGGTTCGCTGTGCGCGCTGGGGGGCATGGCGCCCTACCCGGTGCTGTCCGCGCTGAACCATTTTCCGCAGGACTTCGGCATCGAGTCCTCCCAGTCTGCCGCCCACGCGGCCTGAACCCGAGACCGCCATG
The DNA here is from genome assembly GCF_032113835.1 of Achromobacter sp. Lineage (GTDB taxonomy): Bacteria > Pseudomonadota > Gammaproteobacteria > Burkholderiales > Burkholderiaceae_B > Achromobacter. The sequence goes on from NZ_DAMCTG010000003.1 coordinate 162,910, forward strand.
CTAGAAACCGTCATCAAGCGCGATCGCGACATGGGCACGCCGGCGCGCGTGTCCGAAAAGACCGTCACCCTGACCATCGACGGCCAGGAGATCACCGTCCCCGAAGGCACGTCGCTGATGCGCGCAGCCGCGGACGCCGGCATCAACATCCCCAAGCTCTGCGCCACCGACAGCCTTGAACCGTTCGGATCGTGCCGCCTGTGCCTGGTGCAGATCGAAGGCCGCCGCGGCTATCCGGCGTCCTGTACGACGCCCGCCGAAAACGGCATGGTGGTCTTTACCGAAACCCCCAAGCTGCACGACCTGCGGCGCGGCGTGATGGAACTGTACATTTCGGACCATCCGCTCGATTGCCTGACCTGCCCGGCCAACGGCGACTGCGAACTGCAGGACATGGCGGGCGTGGTGGGCCTGCGCAACGTGCGCTACGGCTACGACGGCGCCAACCACCTCAAGGCCGAAAAAGACGAGTCCAACCCGTACTTCACCTTCGACGCGTCCAAGTGCATCGTCTGCAACCGCTGCGTGCGCGCCTGCGAAGAAACGCAAGGCACCTTCGCGCTGACGATCTCCGGCAAGGGATTCGATTCACACGTGTCGGCCGGCCAGGACCAGCCCTTCCTCGATAGCGAATGCGTGTCCTGCGGCGCCTGCGTGCAGGCCTGCCCCACATCCACCCTGCAGGAAAAGACCGTCATCATGATGGGCCAGGCCGAGCACTCGGTCGTGACCACCTGCGCCTACTGCGGCGTGGGCTGCGGCTTCAAGGCAGAGATGAAGGGCCAGGAAGTCGTGCGCATGGTCCCCTGGAAGGACGGCCAGGCCAACCGCGGCCATTCCTGCGTGAAGGGGCGCTTTGCCTGGGGCTACACCACGCACAAGGAACGCGTGCTCAAGCCCATGATCCGCAAGCACATCACGGATTCCTGGAAGGAAGTGTCCTGGGACGAGGCCATCAACTACGCGGCCTCGGAATTCCGCCGCATTCAGAGCCAATACGGGCGCGATGCCGTGGGCGGCATCACGTCGTCGCGCTGCACCAACGAAGAAACCTGGCTGGTGCAAAAGCTGGTGCGCGCCGCCTTCGGCACCAACAACGTCGACACGTGCGCACGCGTGTGCCATTCGCCCACCGGCTACGGTCTGAAGCAGACGCTGGGCGAATCGGCCGGCACGCAGACGTTTGATTCCGTCATGCACACCGACGTGGTCATCGTCATGGGCGCCAACCCCAGCAGCGGCCACCCGGTGTTCGCCTCGCGCCTGAAGCGCCGGCTGCGCGAAGGCGCGCGGCTGATCGTCATCGATCCGCGCCGCATCGAGCTGGTCAGCTCGCCGCACATCAAGGCGGACTTCCACCTGCAGGTGCGGCCCGGCACCAACACCGCGCTGCTGTCCTCGCTGGCGCACGTCATCGCCACCGAGGGCCTGATCGCCGAGGACTTCGTCGCCGAGCGCTGCGAGGAAAAGGCGTTCCGCGAATGGCGCGATTTCGTCTCGCTGCCCGAGAACTCGCCGGAAGCCATGGAAGAGATCACGGGCGTGCCGGCGCAGGCCGTGCGCGGCGCGGCGCGCCTTTTTGCCACGGGCGGCAACGGCTCCATCTATTACGGCCTGGGCGTCACCGAGCACAGCCAGGGCTCGACCACCGTCATGGCGATTGCCAACCTGGCGATGGCCACCGGCAACATCGGCCGCGAAGGCGTGGGCGTCAACCCGTTGCGCGGCCAGAACAACGTGCAGGGCTCGTGCGACATGGGCTCGTTCCCGCACGAACTGCCCGGCTACCGCCACATCTCGGACAACACCGTGCGCGCGCAATTCGAAAAGGACTGGGGCGTCACGCTGCAGCCCGAACCGGGTCTGCGCATTCCCAACATGTTCGAGGCCGCGCTGGGCGGGTCCTTCAAGGGCCTGTACTGCCAGGGCGAAGACATCGTGCAGTCCGATCCCAACACCCAGCACGTGGCGGCATCGCTGGCGGCGATGGAGTGCATCGTCGTGCAGGACCTGTTCCTGAACGAGACCGCGAAGTACGCGCACGTGTTCCTGCCGGGTTCCTCGTTCCTGGAAAAGGACGGCACCTTCACCAACGCCGAGCGCCGCATCTCGCGCGTGCGCAAGGTCATGGAGCCCAAGAACGGCAAATCCGACTGGGAAGTGACGGTGGCGCTGTCCAACGCGCTGGGCTACCCCATGAACTACAAGCACCCGCGCGAGATCATGGAAGAGATCGCGCGGCTTACGCCCACGTTCGCCAGCGTCACGTACGACAAGCTCGACAAGCTGGGCAGCCTGCAATGGCCGTGCAACGACGACGCGCCGGACGGCACGCCGATCATGCACATCGACCAGTTCGTGCGCGGCAAGGGCCGCTTCATGATCACCAAGTACGTGCCTACCGATGAACGCAGCACGCGCCGCTTCCCGCTGCTGCTGACCACCGGCCGCATCCTGTCGCAATACAACGTGGGCGCGCAGACCCGTCGCACACCCAACGTGATGTGGCACGGCGAGGACGTGCTGGAAATGCATCCGCAGGATGCCGAGGACCGGGGCGTGGCCGAGGGCGACTGGGTTGGCATCCAGAGCCGCGCCGGTGAAACGGTGCTGCGCGCCACGCTGACCGACCGCGTGCAGCCGGGCGTGGTATACACCACGTTCCACTTTCCCGAGTCCGGCGCCAACGTCGTCACCACCGACAGCTCCGACTGGGCGACCAACTGCCCCGAGTACAAGGTCACGGCCGTGCAGGTGACGCGCGTGTCGCAGCCGTCGGAATGGCAGCGGCAATGGTCGCGATTTGCGGATATCCAGCAAAAGCTCCTGCGCGAACGCTCGCGCGAGTCCGAGGCGGCGCTGACCGGGAAGTAACCGACAGCCAGCACGCCAGGGATCCCATGCCTACGCCGACCACCGCCCGCCCCGACTGCACGCCGACCCAGGTCATCCGCGTGCGCTCGGGGGCCATCGCCCCCGACGCCGAGACCGACTTTGTGGCCGAGGAGACCCCGGTGGCGCTGGAATACAACGGCATCAGCCACGCCACCATGCTGGCCACGCCGGCGGACCTGGAAGACTTTGCCGTGGGATTCTCGCTGTCCGAAGGCATCGTCGGCAGCGTCAGCGACGTGCGCGGCATCGACCTGCTGCCGCAATGCGGCGGCATCGTCGTGCAGCTGGAGATCTCGTCCGCCTGTGAAATGCGCCTGAAGACGCGGCGGCGCGCCATGGCCGGACGCACCGGCTGCGGCCTGTGCGGCGTGGAAACCCTGCCCGAAGTGCTGCGGCCGGTGGCGCCCGTAACGAATGGCGCGCCGGTCCGCATCGAGGCCGTGCTGGCCGCCATGCGCGACATGCGCACGCGCCAGACGCTGCACGACATCACCGGCGCGACGCACGCCGCCGGGTGGGCGGGCGCCGATGGCGTCGTGGCCCTGGTGCGCGAAGACGTGGGCCGCCACAACGCTCTGGACAAGCTGGCCGGCGCCCTGGCGCGCCAGGCGGTCAACGGCAGCGACGGCATCGTCGTGGTGTCCAGCCGCGCCAGCTTCGAGATGGTGCAGAAGACGGCCTCCGCCGGCGTCGCCGTGCTGGCCTCGGTCTCCGCCCCCACCGCCCTGGCCATACGCCTGGCCACCGACGCCAACGTCACGCTGCTGGGCTTCACGCGCGATGGCGACGCCGCCATTTACACCCACCCCGAACGCATCCTTACCTGAACCGGACGCCAGACAGCAATGGAAATCGTCAACCTGATCCGCATGGCCAACCGCATCGGCCAGTTCTTCGACGCCATGCCGGACCGGCCCGAGGCGCTGGAAGGCGTCACCAATCACATCCAGAAATTCTGGGAACCGCGCATGCGCAACGAGCTGCTGGACTTCCTGGCGCGCAGCCCCGACGGGGATGCCGGCGAGGAACAACTGCATCCGCTGGTGCTGCAGGCGGTCACCCAACATCGCGAGCGCCTCACCCCGCTTGCGCGCGTCGCTTAGCGCACCCGGGCCGCCTCATGACGGCCCACCCCGAAGTGGCAGGACAGCAACAGATCCATAAAAGAGGCGGCGTCACCGGGCTTTTCCGGGCGACGCACGCTATAAAGCCGCACCCCTGAGGAGACATCATGGCAAGTAGCGCCACCCTGGACCTACCCGGCTCAAGGCCGGGTTTTTTCGACAAAGAACGCACCATCGCGGGGCCGGGCTTCTCGCGCTGGCTGGTGCCACCGGCCGCCCTGGCCATCCACCTGTGCATCGGCATGGCCTACGGGTTCTCGGTGTTCTGGCTGCCGTTGTCCAAGGTGGTGGGCGGCGCGAAACCGCTGGCCTGCCCGCCCGACATGAGTCTCGTGGCCGAGCTCTTCACCACCAGCTGTGACTGGAAGATCTCGACGATGGGGTGGATGTACACCCTGTTCTTCGTGCTCCTGGGATGTTCGGCCGCGCTGTGGGGCGGCTGGCTGGAACGCGCCGGCCCGCGCAAGGCAGGCGTCGTGTCGGCGCTGTGCTGGTGCGGCGGCCTGGTCATTTCGGCCATCGGCATCTACCTGCACCAGATGTGGATGCTGTGGCTGGGGTCGGGCGTGATCGGGGGCATCGGGCTGGGGCTGGGGTACATCTCGCCCGTGAGCACGCTGATCAAGTGGTTCCCGGACCGCCGCGGCATGGCGACCGGCATGGCCATCATGGGCTTTGGCGGCGGCGCCATGATCGGCGCGCCGCTGGCCGACCTGCTGATGCGCCACTTCGCCACGCCGACCTCGCCGGGCGTCTGGCAGACGTTTCTGACCATGGCGCTGGTGTACTTCATCTTCATGATGTCGGGCGCGCTGGGCTACCGCGTGCCGCCCACCGGCTGGAAGCCCGCCGGCTGGACGCCGCCCGCCAAGCAGGTCAACAACGTCATGATCACGCAGCGCCACGTCCACGTGAAACGCGTCTGGGGCGTGCCGCAGTTCTGGTTGGTCTGGTGGGCGCTGTGCCTGAACGTCACCGCGGGCATCGGCATTCTCGGGATGGCGTCGCCGCTGCTGCAGGAAGTGTTTGGCGGTGGCCTGATCGACAAGCCTGAACTGGGTTTCGGTCAGCTCGACAAGGAACAGCTCGCCGCCATCGCGGCCATCGCCGCCGGCTTCACCGGACTGCTCAGCCTCTTCAACATCGGCGGCCGCTTCTTCTGGGCCAGCCTGTCGGACAAACTGGGCCGCAAGATGACGTACTTCGTCTTCTTCGTGCTGGGATTCTTCCTGTACGCCGCCATCCCCTGGACCGCGCACATCGGCGCCCTGGCGCTCTTCGTGGCCGCCTTCTGCGTCATCCTGTCCATGTACGGCGGCGGTTTTGCCACCGTGCCGGCCTACCTGGCCGACCTCTTCGGCACCCAGATGGTCGGGGCCATCCACGGCCGGCTGCTGACCGCGTGGTCCGCGGCGGGCATCTTCGGCCCGGTCCTCGTCAACTACATCCGCGAGTACCAACTGTCCATCGGCGTGCCGCGCGCCCAGGTGTATGACATCACCATGTACATCCTGGCCGGCATGCTGGTCGTGGGCTTCCTGTGCAATCTGGCCATCCGCCCGGTCAACGCCAAGTACTTCATGACCGACGAGGAACTGGCCAAGGAGAAGGCGCTGGCGCACGAGCGCGCCGTCGCCGCCGAGACCCACGGCGTGGGCAAGTCGAACTTCCGCACGCCGCCCGCGCTGATCGCCTTTGCGTGGGCCTGCGTCGGCATCCCGCTGGCGTGGGGCATCTGGATCACGCTGCAAAAGGCCGTCGTCCTCTTCCATTGACCCCAACATGCCGCGGCGCCGCATGCGCCGCGCGCCAGTTCCAGGGCGCGAAGCTGCTACATTGGCAGCCCGCGCCCTTATCTTTTATGTGCCACTTCTCATGATCCTGCCCTTCCCCCATTTCCCCGCTGGAGCGACACTTTGAACGCGCCTGAACTGCACTGGGAAGAAAACGGCGTCGCCCGCTCGGCCCGCTGGCACTCGGAAACCGGCGCCACGCCGCCCAAGCGCGTCATCGTCGCCGACGACACGCTGACCGCCGACATGGCCTACCGCCACGCCTGCGAAGGCGTCGGCCTGCTGTGGCGCGGCGATTTCCAGAACGCGCGCCAGCTGTTGCAGGCCATCACGCGCCGCGTCGACAAGCGCCCGCGCAAACCGGTCGAGACCCAGCTCGAGGCCTTCAACCAGCATCGTCAGGTCCAGTCGCAGCGCGCCCGCATTCTGGGCATGCTGCTGATTCCCTTCGATGCCGGCCACACCATTCCCCTGCGCCGCGCGCCCGACGCGCATCCTGCCTGCGAGGCCGCGAACGTGCCGGGCGATACGCCTTTCGTCGCGTCGCTGCGCGAACTGCTGGGCCTGATCGGCGCCTATGAATGGCGCAGAAAGGGCGTGGAAATTGCCGCGCTGAACAACCGCATCCACCCGCACTTCGGCGTGTTCTCGCCGGTGCGCGGCGAATATGTGGATCTGATCGCCAATACCCCGATGCCGCGCGGCAGCGTGGCCTTTGATATCGGCACGGGCACCGGCGTGCTGGCTGCGGTCATCGCCCGCCGCGGCGGCAAGCGCGTCATCGCCACCGACACGGATGCCCGCGCGATCGCTTGCGCGCGCGAGAACCTGGAACGTCTGGGCTTGTCGGGACAGGTGGACGTCGAACAGACGGACCTGTTCCCCGACGGCCGCGTGTCGCTGATCGTCTGCAATCCCCCGTGGCTGCCGGCCCGGCCCAGCTCGCCGCTGGAACATGCCGTGTACGACCCGGACAGCCGCATGCTGCGCGGGTTCCTGAATGGACTGAAGGATCATCTGACGCCGAATGGGGAAGGCTGGTTGATTCTTTCGGACCTGGCCGAGCATCTGGGCTTGCGCACGCGCGAGCAGTTGCTGGAGATGATCGAGGCCGCCGGACTGCGGGTGATCGAGAAACTGGATACGCGGCCGGTGCACGGCAAGGCGCGGGACGCGTCGGATCCGTTGTTTGCGGCGCGGTCGAAGGAGATGACGTCGCTGTGGAGATTGGGCGCGGCCTGACGCGTCTGCGGGGCGATATCCGCCCGCCTGGCACGCCCTGCCGCTGCCAGGTCAGAATCAATTCCCAATTCTTGGTAACAATGGCGCGTTTTTCGGTTACTTTGCTGAGTCATTCAGTTACGTACCGTCCGCGCCATGTGTATCAGAATCCCTAGCCAACCCTCCGCAAAGTTCTCCGTGCGGCCGCTTTGCCTCGCATTGGCGGCGGCGCTCAGCCTGCCGCTGGTGAATGCGCCAGCGCGCGCGGCCAACCTCCTGGTGGGCAGCGGCGGCAATGGCGGGGCGGCGGATCTCACGACCAATCTCATCGGCGGCGGTGGCGGCGGCGGGATCGGCGGCGGCGGCGGCGGGGGGACATACAACCGGGCTGGCGACCAAGGCGGCGGCGGCGTCGTAAGCGGCCCCGGCGGCGCGTCCTCTGCCGGGGCCTGGGCCAACGGGGGCAACGGCGCCTACGGCGGCATTGGCGGCGCGGGCAATGGCGGAACGTTCGGCGCAAACGGCCCGGCCGTCGTGGACGCGTCGGGCGCGCCTTCGGGCGGGACTGCACCCGGGGCAGGCGCTGTGGTGCCGTCAAGCGGCACGATCAACGGCAGCTCCATCACGACCCCGCTGGGCACCTACGACTATGTCGGCATTGGCGGCGGCGGCGGCGGCGCTGGCGGCGTCAACCAAGTGGGCGGCGCCGGCTCGAACGGTTCGCTTTTCCTGTCTTCCGGCACGCTCTTGGTGAACCAGGCCATGTTCATCGGCGGAGCAGGCGGCGGCGGCAGCGGAAACGCCTTCTTTTCCACCCGGGGCGGCGCGGGCGGCGCAGGTCTTGTGAACATGGACAACGTCCGGTTGTTCGTTGGCGGGAGCCTCCTCGTGGGCGGCGCGAACGGCCTTGGCACGGGTGGACTAGGCGGCGACGGCACCCTCACGCTGACCAACGCGTCTGAACTTTTTGTCGGCGTCAACAACGCCAGCGGTGGGCTGGAACTTGGCGGCGGGGCGAACGGCGGCGCCGGCGTCCTCAATCTGAGCGATTCGACACTGACGCTTCTGGCAACGAACGCCGGCCTCACGATACGTAGCAACGGGACACTGAATGTGGGCAACGCCACGCCCGCGGCTGCCGCTGGCGGGACAATCGTGGGATTCCTGCCGATCAATAACGACGGGCAAATCAACTTCAACCAGTCGAATGCACTGTACGAGTTTTCGCGCCGGATATCGGGATCCGGATCCGTGGCGATCAACGGCGCCGGCACCACCCGGCTCACCGGCGACAACACCTACACGGGCGGCACCACGATCGCCGCGGGCAGCACGCTGGAAATTGGCAGCGGCGTTGCCGGCTCCGTGATGGGAAATATCACCAACCAGGGCGTTGTGAACTTCAGCCGCACCGACAACCGGGTGTATGCCGGCTCGATTACCGGCGGCGGCATGCTGGGCAAAACGCAGACGAGCATACTGACGCTGACCGGCAACAATCCGATGTCGGGCAACATCTTGGTCTATGGGGGCACGCTGGCGCTCTCCGGCGTGGGCGCACGCCTGGGATCTTCGACGTCCTCGCTGGACGCTGGCTTCGGGGCCTCTTCGGGCGTGACTGTCTCCAGCGGCGCCGTCTTGACCACGCTCACGGCCATGCTGGGCGGGACGGCGGGGGGCTCGGCGCTTGGCTCCGCTACCGTCCAGGGCGTGGGCTCTGGCTGGAACACGGAGACCCTCGTACTTGGCCTGCAAAGCCGCGGCTCGCTGGACGTACTTTCGGGCGGCAGAGTGACCGCCACCAATGCGCTGCTGGCCACCACCGGCACAGGCTCCAGCACTGTCGCCCTCAGCGGCGCCGTATCGTCGTTCAGCGTCAGCAACACGCTCGATCTGGGAGCGGCGGGCAGCGCTGTGGTGTCGGTCGCCAACGGCGCAACGCTGACGGCAGGAAAGATCCGATTCGGCACGAGCGGCGGCAACGGTCACCTGGAAGTGACCGGTACGCCGCTCGACGGCATCGGCTATGTGTCCGCGGACGAAATAACCAAGGCGCCGGGCGCCGGGACAAGCAGCATCCGGTTCGACGGCGGCGGCGTGCGCGCTCGTTCCGCCCTTCCGCTCTTCGGCGGGTTTTCGGCCGGCGAGGTCGCCGTGGGTGATGGCGGCATGTTCATCGATAACAACGGCGTGTCCGACCTGCACATTTCGACGCCGCTGAGCGGCACGGGAACGGTCACCCTGCTGGGTTCCGGTTCCGTCAGTTATACCCAGCCCAACACCAATACGGGCGGCAACACGGTCTCCGCGGGCACGCTGACCGCCTGGACCCAGAACACCCTGGGCTCGGGCGCGCTCACGGTTCATAGCGGTGCGTCCGTGACGCTGAATGGCTCGCAAAATGTTGGCGCGATATCGGGCGCCGGCGCGATTTCCGGCATCAGCGGCGTCTCGTTACGGGCGGGTTCGGACAATAGCTCGACCGTCTTTTCCGGCGGCATGTCCGGCACGCTCAGCCTCATCAAGCAAGGCGCCGGCACCTTGACGCTGTCGGGCACGAATGCCTATACCGGCAGCACCACCATCGAAGCGGGCAAGCTGCTCGTCACGGGTTCCGCTGCGAACTCCAGCGTCACCGTGGGCGCCAGTGGGACCCTGGCCGGCACCGGCAGAGTGGGCGGCGTGACCGTGGCGGCCGGCGGCGTGCTGAACCCCGGCAATCCCACAGGCAGCCTGCGGGTGGCGGGACCTTTGAATCTGAACGCCGGCGGCACGCTGGTGTACGGGCTGGGGAGCCCCGGCGCGACGCCTTCCGCGGGCACCAGCTCTCACCTGGACGTGACCGGCGATGTCACGCTAAACGGCGGTCTTACGCTGCTGGACCCGGGATTGACGGCAGGCCCCGGCTACTACCGGCTCATCAGCTACGGCGGCAATTTGCTAGCCAACAACCTGGCGGCGCCCGCCGCGTTCGCAAATCAGCCGGTCTCCGTGGTCGATACGCTGCCGGGCTTCATCGATCTGCGCCTGGGCAGCACCGGCTCGGACCAGTTGCAGACCTGGAGCGGCGGCAGCGGAACCTGGAGCGACGCGGCCACGCTTTGGAACAACGAAAGCGGCTCCATCCCCGCGGCCTGGGCGGGCAAGACCGCGGTATTCAACACCGCGGGCGGCGGCACAATCCTGGTCAACGGCACGCAGTCCTTCGACGGCCTGCAGTTCGTGGCAGACGGCTATCGCCTGGAAAGCGACGTGCACGGCAACGGCACGCTCGGCGGACTGGACACCCGCGCGGGCGGCAGCGAGATCCGCGTGCTGGCCGGTGTGACGGCCGAGATCGACGCGGTCATCAGCGGCGCGGGCGGCATCGACAAGACGCAGGGCGGCACGCTGGTGCTGTCCGGCCCGAACATCTACGGCGGCGAGACCCGGCTCTCTGGCGGCACCTTGTCCGTGGGTGGCGACAGCAGCCTGGGCACGGC